>JAGWBX010000080.1:12196-35410 GCA_021295655.1 Candidatus Latescibacterota bacterium | reverse complement strand
AATCTCTCCCCTCTTCCGTCTCCCCTCTCCCCGCCTTTGAGGGGTCGGGGGGAGAGGTCGCCTAACGGCGGTGAAAGGGTAGAGGTGAGCCGGTAGATGAAACACCTGAAAGCGGGGAGACGTGAGCCGTGAGAAGACGTCCTTGCCCGATTGGTTCGTCCTTAATGCCACCGGCAAAAAATGAAACCGCACGGGGCAGGTAATCTCTCCCCTCTTCCGTCTCCCCTCTCCCCGGGGGAGAGGTCTGGCTGATCGCTGTTTCAATAGATCCCGGGAATAATCCGGTATTTCACCCGTGCCTGATACTCCGCCCACTTTTCGGGGCCGTATTTCTCGGCACAGCGCCGGTCGTCCTGAACCTGACGTATGGTGAACAACGTGACAATGAAGACGAAGTACGTCCAGGCCCAGGGGACTGTAAAATGGCCGAATACGAGGGCAATCGAAAGGGAAAGGAACCCCTCGCCCAGGTAGTTGAAGTGGCGGGCGACACCCCATAGACCGCTGCAAAGGATCTTGCGGTCGCCGGCCTCGATGTACTCAGGTTCGATGAGCCCCAGAAACTTGCGCTCAGGCCATCGCTTGAACGTGTATTTCTGCATGTTGGCGCCGCGCGAGATGCCCCAGCCAACCAGAAACAGCGCGGGGGTTCCGATGAGCCAGACCCTCGTCCAGCCGGGCGAGAATCCGGGGTCCGGGTAAGCGGCCATGCCCCACAGCGGGAGGATATAGAGCCACCCGTAGACCATCAGACCGCCCCAGAACATCTTGAAGCCGAGATGTTCATGGATCAGGTCGTACGTATACAGCTGGACGCGCTCGAAGACGAAATAGTCCAGGACGTAGAACGTAAGGAATGACGCAAACAGGAATACGCCCGGATTGGCGTTTTCGCCAAAAAGTTCGTAGTGGTAGGCGGCCCCGGACATGGCATTGAGCGACAGCATGGTCCCACCGACCACATAGAAATACATCTTCACGTCGAAGCGGTCGTTGAAAAACGACAATTCCTGGACCCGCCCGATCCACAGCGCCACGAGCGGGTTCTTTATCCGGCCTTGCGGCTGGGTGAACACCGCTGCGATTGTAAGGATAGTGGTGAAGACCGTTCCGCCTGCCACTGCATAGATCGATGACCGGTAGAACCAGTCGCGCGGCATCCCCGTAAGCTCGAAGGCCCAGACGATCAGCGCGATTGCAAATACCAGTATTCCGTTCAACCGATATTTGCGCGGCTCGCCGGTTTCCGGATTGACGACGTAGCCGGGGACCCACTTTCCGGGCAGGATGAGCTGCACCAGGAAGAACACGGCGAAGACAACCAGCGGGGTAAAAAACCCCGCAATCGCTTCCGCCTGTGAAAGTTCGAAGAAGTGGCCGATACCAAGCCTTTCAATCATGGTCGAATCCCCCTGAGACTACGGAAGTTGGAAGCGATCGAGTTTCATCACCCTGTCCCACGCGTCCGCGAGTTCGGCCGCGTCATGCGCCTCGCACCGCGCCCTCGCGGTCGAGGTAGTTGGAGAAGGCACAAAGCACGTTGTGCGGCCTCGGCAGCGGCACGCGCACCCGCCACCATGTCGAGGCCCTGGCCGTCCCCTGTAACGGCGGCTTCGAGCCTGGGCCGGAGTTCGTCGAATCCGGTGATGACCTGCTCCATTACCGCTTCCGGCGGCAGGATGTCGGCGTGCTCCACAGCTGAACCCGCGTCGAAGACCCTGCCGTCTTTCAGGACGCCAAGGGTGTAATCGTTGTAGAAGAGCAACTGCATGGACGCCTCCCCGGGATTAGCGACAAGGTTACGCCCCTGGAAGTCTGGCGCAGCCAAACCGTTCGACAGTCAATCCGTGGTGATGTCCTGCACGGCCCAGCCCGGATCAGGGTCGCCGGCCATCGCCCTCCGAACATCGGGGCCGGGCGGCCCGGCGGTACCCCACAGGTCCGCCGTTTCCGGCACCCGTCGCCACACCTCGGGCTTGTGGGTCGCTTCGTCTTCGATGTACTCCAAATCGCTGGAGAATTCGACCACGTATCCAGCCGGATCCCTGTAGTAGCAGAAGATGTTGTTGCCCGGGCCGTGACGCCCCGGTCCCCAGTCGGGTTCGTGCCCCCGGGCGCGCAGGTTGGAGACCCCTTTCATCACGTCGTCCACGTTCGTCATCGCGTACGCGACATGATGGACCGACGGGTAATCCGCGCGATTGAAGACGATGACGTGATGTCTCCGGCCGCATCGCAGGAAGGCCATCTGGTTCTCAATCCGGTCTGAGACCCGAAACCCGAGAAAATCGGTGTAGAACGCCACGATCTGCCCGAACCGCGGCGTGTTGAGACCCACGTGGCACAACCGGCGGGGGCTGACTTTCCCGGTAGACCGGCCGTTCGGGTGTTCGGTCACGCCGGCCGATAGCTCGATGCAACGGTTCTCCGGATCGAGAAACCGCAGCCCGTATCCGCCGCCGGGCTCGTCCAGGTCGTCCGGCTGCGCCAGGAGGGTCATTCCCCGGCGTTCGAGTTCGGTTGCCGCCGCGTCGACGGCTTCGCGTCCGTCAAGGCTGAAGGCCAGGTGGTGGAGCCCGCGCCGTTCGGCCGGATGCAGGCTGAGAACGTGGTGCTCTGCCGACGCGGAGCTGAGATATCGTGTGTGCCGGTCTTCTCCGGCCGATTGGAGTCCCAACACCTTGAGGTGGAAGTCGGCGTGGGCCGCGATCGCCGGCGACAGCAACCCCACGTGGCGGATGTCCTGGATCTCCATCTATGTGGCTCTCCTGCGGGTCAACTCGATCTTCAAGTCCCGCCGGATGTAAATTTCGACGAACTCGCGAAGCCACACGTCCTTTGCAAGCCTGAACCGGTCGATCAGATCCTGCTCGGGTTTGTCCGTGAGGTAAACGATGCGCCACAGGTTAAGAGGTCGCAACTCACCTCCCTCGACAGAATGCTCAACGTGAAAGAGAGGCTGTCCTGCTCCTGCTCGAAGCAGGTTCCCGTCCTTGTCGAGGAGTTCCGCTGTCCCGATGAAAGTGGCACTCTGCCGCGCAGGGTTGAGGAGAACCTGTTCGAGGACCAGACCGCGCTCTGACGGCTTAAGTCGTAGGCATTGCCGCGAGCACCGCACGAAGGACTCGGCGCCGCCGGCCGTCGCCTGCCGGCGCCAATAAAAGGGGCTCCCCGCCGTTACGACAGACGGAATCTAGAGATCGGGACGGAACGCCTTCTTGACTTCCATGTCCCACAGCATGGTCCGGGTAAACCTGAGCGGTTCGTTCGTGCGGTAATACCGGGCGAGAACCAGATTGACGTCAACCGGTGGCAGCTCGATTCGGGTGTTGCCAGGGTCGGCCCAGGACCGTTTGAATTCTTCTTCATGGTTCAGTTGAGTGACGCGCTTCATCGCGTCGCCCTGCGGTCGACGCGACGGGATTGCTACCTGCCTCGTCGAAGATCTAACGGTTTCCATGGGCCGAGTCCGGAACTTCTATGTGGACGGTCACGATTTCCGTGTCGTGGAATTGCTGGTGGCGAACCGAGGACGCGATGTGCCGCAACAGCCTGAGCGAGACTTCCCGCTCCACCAGCACGTCTTCGGGCCGGTCCGCCAGCAGTCCGATCCGGTAACAACATGTTCACGGTGCCGCCGACGGTCGTGGGGGGATTTCAACGCCTTACCGTATGCAAGCAGCATGATCAAACATCTACGCATCTTGCGTTGAAGGCTTACTGTAAGGTCTAATAATTCCTGGTCATGAGCTGGATGATGTCGTTGTTGGTGACCGCGCCCAAAAACTTTTCCGATTCCCTTTCCACGACCGGCATGACGGAGAGTGAACTCTCTGACATACGCTGCAGCACGTCTTCGACTTGCTCGTCAGGCCAGGCCAATGGGGTTTGGCGGCGTACCACAGCGTCGAGCCGGGTCTTGTCCCAGGCCTCCTTAGGCAGGTAGCGGAGCATCTCCAGGGACACGATCCCGACCAGCGCTTCCTTGTCTGCCACGACGTAGTGGGGCTGGCGCGGAACAATCCACTGCTCAGTGAAATCACGCACTGTGACCGAAGACGAAGGATGCGGATGTGAGCGGTCCAGAATGTCATCAATCCTGATGTCTTCCAGCGCAAAGCGGACGATTCCCGACGGAATGTCGTCAAGTTGCGCTGGCAGGTCGGTCCTGCGGCTGGCCCGGCTCACCGCGAAGTTGATCACCGACGGCATGAACAGAATGTAGCAGAACATGACGAGCACCAGGAATGAGAAAACCACCTCGTCAATAATTCCGGATCCCCACATTACCAGCAGCAGCGGCCCGGTGGCCACGGCGTAGGGAACGGCGAGGCGGGACACGTAAGCGCCGATGAAAGCGCCGGTGAAGTTGCCGAGCAACGGAATCAGCGCCAACCCTGCCATTGCCCCCAGCGGCAAGGTTACGAAGGTAAAGCTGAAGCTCAATCCGGCGGAAGCAAAGAAGAGAGGCACGAAAAACCCCTCGGCCACGCTGCGAATCCCCGGGATGATCTCCCGATGCACCTGGTAGGGAAGGTTCGACAGCGACGCCCCGAACAGTAAGGCACCCAGTGAGCCGTGGAGTCCCACTGCTTCCGCACAGTACACGATCAGGAAGAGCATGCCAAGCAGCAAACCAAGGGAGAGTTGCGGCACCTGGATCACCCGCTGCAACAGCGCCACCAGCGGCGGCAGCACCCGTGACGACAATACCCAGGTCACCACCGAAAAACCGGCCACTTTGCCCAGCAGGATCAGTATGCCGACAGGCGAAACCTGGTGGGCGTGTTCACCGATGCTGAAGCCGATCAGCAGCAGGGCAATTAACTCGGCGATGATCACCACCGTGAAAATCTGCAGTCCAACCGGCTGTTTCAGGTATCCGCCGTCTGTCAGCACTTTGGCCACGATACCCAGACTGGTCATCGACAGCACGCCGGCCAACGCCAGCGACTCGGTGAAATTCAGTTTCAGTCCGAAATCGAAAACCAGATCGGTGGTGACCAGCATCGAAATGCTTAGCGACACGATCACGGACAGAACGGCCGCGAGGAAGTAATGACCTCTAAGGGACGCCATGAAGCTGGAAATATCCACTTCGTCCAGGCCGATCAGGAAGAAGAATATGAACACCCCCAGCGCCAAAACCAGCTGGAGGTGCAGCGAAGAGTCGATCCACCAGACGCCGGTCAATTCCAAGACCGGCCCGAGAAACATACCTGTCGCCGCATAGGCGATGATGGCGTTCAACCGCAGCCTGCGAAAAGCGCCCTCGGCCAACTTGGCAACGATGATGAGCATCCCGAGAGTCAACAGCGATTGGTGAAGTTCATTCGTGTGCCCACCGAATCTGAACAGATCCACTATATTTTGGAGCGAGAAACCATCCATGGACATCTTTAGGTTCTCCGTCGGTGCCGTTTGGGGGGCTTTAGTGCGGGCCTCTCATTTTTTCGACCCCGTGGTACTTGCCGTCCGGACCAATCACGGTCAGGAACACCGCGTCGGATCCCTGGTTGTCGTCCGGCCCGTATTTGAGCTGCATGCCGTCGATTTCTATGACGCCGGCATCTCGCACCGCGTGGAGAAGGCACTCTCGACTCAGGGCGGGGCCGCAGGCTTTGAGACCGGCGACGGCCAGGCGTCCGGCCAGATAGCCTTCCAACGAGACGAAACCGGGTTCCGCCCGGGGGTCGTACTCGCAGAGGGCGCTGTGGTATCGAGCCACCACGGGGATGTTTTCATCATGGGGGAGGGGAACGACCTGCGTGACGTATACACCGGCCCCGTCGGGCCCCAACTCGTTCGCGAAAGCGTTGCTCCCCACGAAGGAAACCGTCATGAATACCGGGTCCAGGTCCCGCCGCACCAACTCTATAGTCTTGACCACAGGCATGTACGAGCCAATCATGATCACCGCTTCCGGATTGGCCGCGGTGATTTTGAGCGCGGCGCCCTTCACAGCACGGGTATTGCGTGGGTAGTGAGAGGCCGCTACCGGCTCCAGGCCCCGGCGCTCCAGCGCCAATCGCGTGCCCTCCAGCCCGTTCAGGCCGAAGGAATCGTCCTGATAGAGGACGGCAACGCGAGCCGCGCCACCATCTCCTCGGTTTCCTGGTAGTACGATGCCCGGACGTTGAGCACATTGTCCAACTCCCGGTCGCGCAGGAACTCGGCCCCCGTGAACGGCGCCAGGAAGGGCACCCCGGCAGTCCGGGCCAGCGGTGATGCGGCGCGGGACGTGGGTGTGCCCACCGCTCCGATCAGCGCGAATACCTTTTCGTTCTCAATCAAGTGTTGCGTGTTGGAAGCGGCAAAGTTGGTTTCATAGCCGTCATCCAACGCCTTGAGCTTCAGTTCTCGGCCATGGACGCCTCCTTCCCGATTGGCCTCGTGGAACGCCGCCTTAATTCCCAGGCGCATCGCTTTGCCCAATTCCCGGGCAGGCCCGGTGAACGCGGCGGATTGACCAAAAAGGACGTGGTCGTCGGAAAAACCGGGGTCCGCTTGGCCTTCTTCCCGCGCCGTTGCCAGGTGCGGCGCCCTTCCGCCGTCATCCGGCTCCGGGGTATCCTGCCCGCCCACACAGGCCATGCCAGAGGTTGCCAGCAGCAACCCTGAAATCATCGCACGGGGGGGTATCACGTGAGAAACCAGACGCTGTGCCAGTTTTATCATTGCGTTCTCCTCACTGGCAGATTGTGGTCTTAGCATTCGTGTCTTTTTCTGTGATGACAACGGCTGCCCGCAGGATAACCAGCTTTTAAGCTAAACAAGCCAAGTCTCTCCAATCAAGGACATTCGCTGGCCGTGACACGACATCGCGTCGCATCTGCTGTTGCGTATCAGGCGCTTATATGTCGTGCCAGGGAATTCGCTCGTTATATATCAGACAGGCCAAATACAGGAGGTCGATCCGGACCAGCAGATCCCAATTCTCGTTCAGACGTCCCAATGGGCGCCGGGAAACCGGGCTAGCGGCTGGCCTCGATTGAGGCCAGAATCGTCTTCCACCCCCGCTCTGATTGCTCTCGGTACTCCGCGTAGGCCGCTGGCATTCTGTGGGTGAGCGTCGCCGAGCAGCCGGCCGCTTGAGGAGCGATCTCGATCCTCACAACCGATGAACCGTCCCGCTCGTCAGCCTCGCTCGTGAACCAGGTGAACTCAAGGACCGAGGGGCGCTCCAGGGTCAGGTACGTGCCCCAATGTTGCATCTCTTTGCCACCACGCATGTCGCTGAACATGAATGCGCCGCCGGGACGAGGATCGACCTCGATTCGAACGATTGCTCCGGAAAGGCCGAACGCGGCCAGGCCATGGTTCATCCAGCTCCGGACGTTCTGAGGGTTGATCCATGCTTCGAAGACCTCTTCTGTCGTCGCGTGCCTGAACCGATGCTCCACCAGGACTTCGACCTCCTCACTCATTTCATCACCCTTTCCCTGGTCGTTCCCGCCTGGCGGAGCGCAGTTTCGACATGCCACTTCGGCAAACTCAGTGCAAGCAGTGCAAGCTACGCCGCCAGACGGGATGAGTCGGAGTCGGAATGGTGAGGAATTCCTCGGGAAAGGACGCCGGTCGGCAAAGCAGCACGGCTAGTGGGAGACGTGGGCTTCCGGATTGCGATCTGCCACCAGGTTCAGGGCGATTCCGTGTTCCAACCACGCCTTGAGCGCGGCGAGGACGAGAGAGAAACCGCCCATGGAGTCGAGCGCCATGCCGACGACCTCGTCTTCGGTCCCCTGGAACCCGGTGTTGGAGATTTGAACGAGGGTCGCTTCCGCCCGGAGAGACATGAACTGCCACTCGACGACCGTCGCGGGCTCGCCCCATTCGATGAGGATTCGGGAGGGCTGCTCGATCGCCCTGACGTGGACCTCCGCAGAGACGCCGTACATCTCCCACGCCCATGTAACCTTCGCCCCCGGCTCCAGCTTGCCGCTGCTCCGGGTGAACCAGAATCGGGTGGTGATTGCGGGATCCACGAACGCGTTGAACACGTCGTCGATCGGCCGCCGGACGAGCATCTGTGCCTGAACAGTCGGTTCGATCACCCTGATCTCCGTCGGCTGCTACCCGGGATGGGAGCAAGCCGATTCAGTCGTCCTGTTCGCCTGACACCCAATCCTCAAGGTTGAATGCAACGCGAAAGAATTCGTTAACTCCAACTCCCGCCCTTGTTCTGTCCCGCTTAAGCGGACTCGCGCAGCGCCTTCAGGACAGCCACGCCGTGGCCGGCGGCGCGGGCCCGCTTCCAGATTTTGATCAGGATTCCATCCGGGCCGATGATGAACGTCGACCGCGTCATGCCCTCAAACCGGCGGCCGTAGAGGACTTTCTCGCCCCAGGCGCCATAGCGCGTGGAGACGTTGGCGTCGGCATCCACCAGCAGCGGAAACGGCAGACGCTGGCGTTCCCGGAAAACCCGGTGGGAATCGGCATCGTCTCTCGAAACGCCGAGCACGACTGCACCCTCGGCCAGGATTTCGGCGTGATGATCCCGAAAAGAGCAGGCCTGAATTGTACAACCCGGGGTCTCATCGCGCGGATAGAAGTAAAGGACGACCGTCCGGCCCCGGTATCCGGCCAGCGAATGGATGTTGCCGTCCTCATCGGCGAGTGAGAAATCCGGGGCCGCATCGCCTGCCCCCAGCGTGATTGCCATCGCGTTCCTTTCTGCTTTTACCTTGAAGACGCCGACGAGGGCGCCCGGTGAGATCAGGCCAGGTCGAAACGATCGAGATTCATGACCTTGTCCCACGCGTTCACGAAGTCTTTAACGAACGTCTCCTGTGCATCGTCGCATCCGTAGACTTCCGCGTAGGACCGGAGTTCGGAGTTTGAGCCGAAGACGAGGTCCACCCTGGTGGCGGTCCACTTGCGCTCGCCGGTCCCGGAATCGCGTCCTTCGAATACGTCCTGCGAACCATCGGCGGCGTTCCACTCCGTGTCCATATCAAGCAGATTCACGAAGAAGTCATTGGTCAGCGTCCCCGGCCGATCCGTGAACACGCCGTGGGCGGACTGCCCCGTGTTCGCATTCAGCACGCGCATGCCGCCAACGAGGGCCGTCATCTCGGGCGCTGTGAGCGTCAGCATGCATGCCCGCTCCACCAGCAGGTCCTCCGGTTTGCCTTCCTGCCCTGCCTGGAGGTAGTTTCGAAATCCGTCCGCGTTGGGTTCCAGCACCGCGAAGGATTCCGCGTCGGTCCACTCAGGTGTCGCGTCCGTGCGCCCCGGCGCAAAGGGGACCTCAACGTCGTGCCCCGCGTTCCTGGCAGCCTGTTCCACGCCCGCGCATCCCGCCAGGACGATCAGGTCGGCGAGAGAGACCCGCTTCCCGCCGGACTGCGAACCGTTGAACTCCAACTGGATCCGCTCCAGTGCCTGCAGCGCCTCGCTCAGCCCTGCCGGGTCGTTGACTTCCCAGTCCTTTTGCGGGGCGAGGCGGATGCGGGCTCCGTTCGCGCCGCCGCGTTTGTCCGTGCCGCGGTACGATGCCGCCGACGCCCATGCGGTCGAGACCAGCCGGGAAACCGACAATCCGGAAGCCAGGACCTTCGCTTTGAGATCCGCGATATCCTGCGCTTCGACCAACTCGTGGTTCACCTCGGGCACGGGATCCTGCCACAACAGCGGCTCCGAAGGGACCAGGGGTCCGACATACCGGCTTCGGGGCCCCATGTCGCGGTGGATCAGCTTGAACCACGCCCGGGCGAAGGCGTCTGCAAATTCCGCCGGGTTCTCGAGGAAGCGCTTTGCGATTGGCGCATAGGCCGGGTCCATTCTCAGGGAGAGGTCCGTTGTGAGCATCATGGGCGCGTGCTTCTTCGACGGATCGTGCGCGTCCGGCACGGTGGCCGCTTCAGCCGCGTTTTTCGGCGCATATTGACATTTGCCCGCCGGACTCTTCGTTAATTCCCAGTCGTGTGCGTGCAGGTTCTCGAAGAATTCGTTGTCCCACTTTACAGGGTTACTGGTCCAGGCGCCTTCCAGGCCGCTGGTGATTGAATCGCTGCCTTTGCCGCTGCCGTGGCTGTTCTTCCAGCCGAAGCCCTGCTCCTCGATGTTTGCCCCTTCCGGTTCCGGACCGACATGATCCTCCGGAGCGGCGCCGTGCGCTTTGCCGAAGGTGTGTCCACCAGCAATGAGCGCCACGGTCTCCTCGTCATCCATTGCCATGCGTTTGAACGTCTGTCGAATATACTGTGCCGCGGCACAAGGGTCCGGATTGCCGTTCGGCCCTTCCGGGTTCACGTAAATAAGGCCCATGTGGTCCGCGCCGAGCGGCCCCTGAAGCTCGCCGTCGGCGTCGTGGCGTTGATCGTCGAGCCACGTCGTCTCTGCGCCCCAGTCCGTCTCGTCCGCCTCCCAGACGTCCGGGCGTCCGAAGGCGAAACCAAAGGTCTTGAAGCCCATCGACTCCAGAGCGCAGTCGCCGGTGAAGATGATCAGGTCGGCCCACGAGAGGTTCCGGCCGTACTTCTTCTTGACGGGCCAGAGCAGGCGGCGGGCCTTGTCCAGATTTCCGTTGTCCGGCCAGCTGTTGAGGGGGGCGAAGCGCTGATGGCCGGAGCCGCCGCCGCCGCGGCCGTCGCTGATGCGGTACGTGCCGGCGGCGTGCCACGTCATGCGGATGAAGAGAGGACCGTAATGGCCGTAGTCGGCCGGCCACCAGTCTTGCGAGGTTGTCATGACCTCTTCGATGTCCTTTTTCAGTGCATCGACGTCGAGGGTCTTGACCGCCTCTGTGTAGTCGAAATCCACGTCCATCGGATCGGACGCGGGAGAATTCTGGCGGAGGTGCTTCAGGTTCAACTGATCCGGCCACCAGTCCTGGTTGGATGTCATTTCGTTCCTCCTGTAAAGTGTTCTGGTTACGGCGCAACCGTCAGGACGTGTTGCAAGCCTGATTTATTGTTAGCGCATCGAAAGAAAATACAACGTTCGCCGGTTTACAGGCAAGGGGAATCTGGCGGGAAATGGGACAGGTTCATCCTGCCCTGGCACGGCTTCGCTATGCTAAGCCGCAACCAAATAGGACGGCGTCAATGTCAAGCCCGTGTGACGGTGCAATCACTCCCCCCTTGAGGGGGAGTCGCAGAAGCCGAGCCCGTTCCCTGAGCTTGTCGAAGGGTCGGCGACGGGGGGGGATTTCTACGCTTTGCCGTATACGAACCGCCTTAAAAAACAGGAACGCGTTTTGAGCAGGAGTCTTAACGTAAGACGCTATCAGAGGATCTGTCGGAGACAGAATCGGTGATGTCAGTACGGAAAGCGGTGACTCCTATACTTACTGCATCGATCCTACACTTTGGAGAATGCGATTGCAAAGTCCGCGCACAGATCCCTGGCGGCCTCAATGCCGCACGCCACCCGGACCAGGCCATCGGTAATTCCCATTTCCGCTCGATCTTCCGGGCTCATGCCACAGTGCGAGGTGGCGGCAGGACGCGTAATGAGGGTTTCAGCGCCTCCGAGACTCGGGGCCGTTGCCGGCAGCGTCAGCCTGGACAGCAACCGCTCGGCCGACGCCACGCCACCTTGCAATTCGAAGCTCAATACCCCACCTGTGCCGGAAAACAACCGCTGTGCCCTTTCGTATTGCGGATGGCTCTCCAGCCCCGGATAATTCACCCCGGCCACCTGTTCCTGCCCTGTCAAAAAGCGCGCCAGCCGCAGGCCATTCTCATTGTGTTGGCGCATCCTGAGTGCCAAAGTCTTCATGCCTCGCTGCAGCAGAAAGCAGACGTGTGTATCCAGCGTTCCGCCCAGATGATTCAGCTTGTGCCTGATGGCCCGGACTTGCGCGGAGGACGCTATGATCGCGCCCGCGACGAGGTCCGAATGACCGCTCAGGTACTTGGTTGCGCTGTGCAGTTCGATATCAAACCCGATTTCCAGCGGGCGGAAGTTACACGGGGAGGCAAACGTATTGTCGATCAGAGAGACCAGACCGTATTCACGGGCGAATTCCACGACTGCCTCTAGATCGGCGACCTCCAATAGCGGGTTGGTCATGGTTTCCACGTAAATCGCCCGTGTCTCCGGACGGAGCTTACCCGCCCACGACTCCGGCGCGTTGCCGGCGATAAAGTCGACGTCTATCCCCAGGCGCGGCGCATCCTGCGTCACATAGCTGTGTGTACCCCCGTAGAGACAGTCCTGGATCAGCAGATGATCACCGCTGCTGAGCAAGGTCATCAGTGCCGTGGTGATCGCGGCCATACCGGAGCCGGCTACGAGCGCGTCCTCGCCGCCGCAGACAGCGGCCAGTTTCGCATGTAATGCATGGTGATTGGGTGTGTTGTTCGTGCGGAGATAGCGGATGGCGTCGTAGTCCTGCTCGTCTTGAGAGATAAAAGTCGAGCTTTGGAAGATCGGCAGCACCACGGCGCCCTCGATACGCTCCTCTCCTGCGTGAATGAGACGGGTCTGGATATCCATAGATTTTCTCCTCGGGAATTTACAGCGTGACATCTGTCCAGAATTGATGCATGTATGTTCCTGTTGTCTGTTGAGGATTGCCGAAGAATTGAAACGGATCACCGGTTCGGTGCGGATTCCCGGCCGGACCCACGCCAAGCCCTTTGCGCTTTAACGCCCCTGGCGCCGAAAAGGAGATACCATGCACGAGACCAACCAGCTCAGAGCCGGCGCGGCGATGGTTGACATCACGCCGCCGCCGGGGACGCATCTGGCGGGAAGCGGGGCCGGCGAGCACCGGCCTGCCAAGGCCGTGATGGACCCGCTCTTTGCCAGGGCGATCGTCTTTGAATCCGGCCGGCAGCGCGTCTGCATGGTAATCCTGGATCTCACCATCGTCACCCGTGACTATACGGACAAAATCCGCGCCGATATCGGCGAGCAAACCGGTATCGCACCGGAGGCGATCATCGTCCAGGCCACCCAGACGCACTCCGCTCCGAGCCTCGGCTACTTTATGCTGGATCCGGATTTTCCCCTGGAGACCAGCGAGGAGACGGAGTACCTGCGGGGAGGGGAGCACGCTTACGGCGACCGGGCTGCCGCCGCCGCCGTGGAGGCCGTGGTGGAAGCGGCGGGCAGGCTGCAACCCGTGCGCATCGGTCTGGGACGCGGCGTGTTTGGAGACCTGGCGTTCAATCGCCGCGGCATACGCCGGGACGGGACCATCGTCATGCCAAAGCCGCTGGGTCGGGAACAACAGCCGTTCGGGATCCCGGATATCTGCTATCTGGAAGGACCGATGGACCCGGAAGTGGGCGTGTGCTGCGTCCAGGACATGGATATGAAGCCGGTGGCCTTTCTCCTGCACCACACCTGTCACCCCGTCAACGTTTTCGGAAATCCCCTGACCTACCGGGCAGTGTCGGCGGACTGGCCCGGCGCCTGGACGCGGGAAATGCAGCAGCTTTTCGGCTTCGGCGCGGTGCCGCTGGTTGTCAACGGTTGTTGCGGCAATATCAACCCCCGGCATCCTTTCGACCCGGATTGCCGGCCGGACCACCGGCGAATGGGGCGCGAACTGGCCCGCATGAGCGAACGAATTGTCTACAATATGGCGTTCTCCAACAACGCCGCGGTGGCGTGCAGCGTCGAAATGGTCGGTCTGCCCTTCCGAGAGATTCCAGCTGAGCGCTCGCGCGAGGTCAATGCGATTCTCACCGGGAATCCGCAACCGCCGCGCGGCGCAAACGGCGAAGTGAACCCGAACTGGTTCCGTGCTGCTTCGACCCGAAGCGTCGAACTGTGCCGTCGGCGGGACGACGAGTTTCCCTATGAAATCCAGGCGTTCCGCATCGGCGACCTCTGCGTTATCGGCCTGCCGGGAGAACCCTTTGTGGAAGGACAACTCGCCCTGAAAACGAACTCGGCGGCGCCCTTTCTCTTTCCGGCGCACCTCACGTCGCACTACGTTGGCTACCTGCCCACGCGGGCGGCCTATGCCCGGGGCGGACACGAGGCCAACGAAGACGTGACCTACTGGGCAAAGCTCGCCCCCGGCTGCCTCGAAACTGTGGTGGAGCGGGGTCGGACGATGGTGCAGGCGCTGTTCGAATGAGCAACTCATTGTTGACCCTGCCGGACCCGTGCTTGCGATTGCGTCGAATTGCATATTGCCGGTATCAGCGCGGCAGTTTTCCGATCGATCGCCACCAGATGATGTAGGAGTTCCCGCTCGATATGGACGTCATTCTCATTGACCCGGAGTAAAATTCGAATCTCGTCACGACGCTTCGCAAGGAGCGGCTGCTCAATGATGACGTACACAGTCCATTTGAACACTGGAGAATAACCCATGCAGAAAATCGTCACCAATCTGTGGTTTGACGGCCGGGTGGAGGAAGCGCTCGAACTCTACACGTCGTGCTTCGAAGACGCGGGCGTAACGAACATCACACGCTACACCGAAGAAGGCATGGGCGAGGCCGGCGATATCATGACTGCCGCGTTTGAACTGGCGGGGCAGGAGTTCTGCATCATCAACGGCGGTCCCCATTACACACACAGCCCGGCGATGTCGTTATCGGTCAATTGTGTCGATCAGGACGAAGTGGACGCATTGTGGGAACGATTGACATCCGGTGGCGGCGAGGAGAGCCGATGCGGCTGGCTCACGGATCGCTTCGGCGTCTCCTGGCAGATTGTGCCAACAGCACTCGGCGAAATGATGGCCAGCGACGATGCGGCGGCAGTGGAACGGGTCACGGCGGCATTTCTGAGAATGAACAAGCTGGATATTGCCGAGTTGGAGAAGGCGTTCCGCAATGAGTAAGCCCGCGCCGCCGGACGCCTTTGCCCGGCCGGCAGCGGGCGCCGATGTGGTGGAAATCTCTATCGACACCCAGAGGGGGAGGATTTATGGCTGAAAGTGAACGCTACGAAGCCGGGCGCAGAGTTCTCTCGACGATGCTCGGAGAGGCCGCTGCAGAGGCCTCCTCCGGGAAGATGCGTGCACTTCATCCCGAATTCGATCGACTCGTGATGGAGTACGTGATGCACGACCTGTACGGACGGGACGGGCTGGATATCAAAACCCGTCTGCTATGTACGATCGCGGCCCTGACGGTTCTCGGCAGGCCGCAACAACTTGCCGTTCACATCGCCCGAGCCCTTGGTTGTGGATCCACGAGGACGGAGATTGAGGAGGTCATGTTGCAGATGAGCGCATTCGGCGGATTTCCGGCGACGTGGGATGCACTGACAGTTCTTCAGGGACAGATCCAGGGGAAATAGCGCGGGCATTTCGTATTTTTCTCTCGACGGACTCAATCCAGGCGTGACGCGTGCGGCTTTCGCCCGTTTGCAAGCGCCAGTTCGTAGCAGGCGGCCTCGCTATCCGTGCGCACCAACAGATAGGGTGCGGCAATGGACGGGGGATTCCAGGTTTTGCCCGCGAAGGCCGTCATGCGCCCCAGTTCAACGTGGCGGTCGGGCCGGGCCTGGACCAGTACCACGTCGCCCGATTCGCTCATGATCAGCAGGACGTCGTCTATCAGGATGAGCTGGCCGTGGCCGTAGCGCCCGCGCTTCCAGCGGCGCTTTCCGTCTTGCGGGTCGAGGCAGACCAGCACCCCATCGTCGAGGCCATAGACAAACCCATCGTGATAGGCCATGTTGGCAAATTTGGCCTTGAGCCTCAAGCCGCCGTCCGGCGCGGCGTTCACCTGATACAGCCTGGCGCCAATGCCGTAGCCGGTGGAAACCAGAACCCGGTTCCCGGGCAAGGGCAGTGGGTTGGCAACGCATTCGACCTGGTCCCAGGGCTGACGCCAGAGGGGAATTCCGCTGTGCGGATCGTGCCCAACAACGCTATAGCTGTTGAAAATCAGGATCTGCTCGCGCCCGGCCAAAGTGACCAGACGCGGCGAACTGAAGCCGGCTCTGTCCGTGCCCCCGCCCCAGACAAACGCGCCGTCTTGGCGGTGATAGGCCACCAGCGAGCGCTCATCAGGGCCTCCGGCACTGACCACGACCAGGCTGTCGAGGACCAGCGGCGAACAGCTGATGCCCCATATATGGGCCTTAGCCCGGTTGTCGGCGAGGATGTCCCGCGACCAGATCAGCGCCCCGCTGGCCAGATCCAGGCAATTGAGAATGCCGGTAGCGCCCAGGGTGAAAACCCGGTCTCCAGCGATGGTGGGCGTAGCGCGCGGACCGACGCCGGCTACGGCGCTCTCGTAGCGAGTCGAGTCGGCGTGTTGCCAGAGCTTGCGGCCCGTTGCCAGGTCGTAGCAGACGACCTGCTCCTCGGGGCCGTGTTGCTCCTGGGTTACGGCCCGTCCGCCGACAATGGCAAAGGAGGACCAGGCTGCGCCAACGGGGCGACGCCAGATTTCACGCGGGGGGTGTTTGGTCCAGTCGCGCTCGAGGTGGACGCCCTGGAGGCGGTTGTTTCGCTCCGGGCCGAGAAATCCCGGCCAATCGCGGGCGTTGAGCGTGGTGGCGTCCCCTCCTTCGACAGCGCCTGCTTCGTCTTCGGTATTCCAACGCCATTCAAGGACCGGTACGAAGTCGCCGCTCATACCCTTAATGCGAATAAGTCCAATACCAAGCGCAATGACGAGGACGGCACCGCCGAAATAGCGCAGACGCCGTCCCCAGGCCAGCCGCGACGCAAAGAGCAACCAGAGCATAGCAAAGAAAATCGCGAGAATGAAGGCGGCCATGGTGCGCATGACCTGTTGCTGGCGATGCGGGGCTTCGGGCAACCAGATCAGCAGGAGCGCCAGAACGACGATGCCTCCGAGCAGATAGAGAGGCCATAAGCGAGGGCCGGTTGAGGACATGGGTACTATACACCTCCGGTGACGGTCTTAAGGCGGCGCCGATCGCCGCTTGCGACCGGGCGGGCAATGTCGGCCATGGCCCAACACGCCAATGGCCGGGAGAAGGTTCTATCCGTTCACGCGCTGTCGACCAGGGCGTAGGCTTCGATTTCGACGACCAGATGCGGCTTGAGCAGCGCGGCAATGACAACCAGGGTCGAGGCCGGCAAAATCTCGCCAAACACTTCGCGGTGAGCGCGTGTGACGCCATCGGCGTGGGCCACATCCGTGATGTACACGACCGTCCGCACCACGTCTTCGAGGCTGGCGCCGGTCTCGTCGAGCGCCCCGGCGATGATTCCCAATGCGCTCCTGGCCTGCTCGTAGGCATCGGCGCAGGTACCGGCGACGTGAATGTGACGGTCCGCACGTACGGCGCGCGAATAACCGAACTCCGCGCCAAATGGACTGCTGGTCGGTATGTTTCTGCGTTTCATGGTTCCCCTTTATCTATAATTTTTTCGACAGAAGAAAAAGCAGCCATGAACCCCAATTCGAAAAAACAGCAACTCCGCAATGCGACGAAAACCCCTGAAACGGGGCGCAACGGTCGTCAAAAAGGACATTCTTTCAGTTCGTGTCCAGTGACCTGGTGTATCCTGGTAATCAGAAGTTAAATTGCTTTTATCCGCATTCATTTATTCGGTTTTACTTCCCCGAAGAATTACGAATCAAGGTGAACTACGCCCCGGGGTTCACGGCACGTCCAGGATATAGCGCGCCAGCGGCGAGAGCCGTTGCGCGGTTTCGGGCCGCAGGTACTGGCGCTGGTCCGTCTGCTGCGCGTGTTCGCGGGCGATAAAGGCGCAGTGCAGGGTCCGGCGAGGGGCATCCGTGCGATTTCGATATGAGCCGTGCCAGAGGCTGCCGTTGAATACGGCGACCGAACCGTCCGGGTGATCCGACATGGAATCGGATACGTGGTCGGCCATCCTGCCGGGTTTTCGGTGGCTGGCGGGGACGCAGCGGGTCGCCCC
This sequence comes from Candidatus Latescibacterota bacterium, assembly GCA_021295655.1. GTDB lineage: Bacteria > Latescibacterota > UBA2968 > UBA2968 > JAAXHE01. The sequence goes on along the minus strand of JAGWBX010000080.1, from coordinate 17,622 downwards.
GTTGGCCTGCGTGAAATCGTCCAGCATCCACATGGAGTTGACGACGTGGTACGGCCCGCCGGGCGGGGTGGGCTGCCCCCAGTCCGTGTGCATGCCCTGTAACCCGCTTCCGGGTAGCGGATCGTGACCGTTGAGCGAGTGGAGCTTGAACGGCCGCATCAGGACGTGAAAGACCGCCGACAGAAGCGTCGGCTGCAGGTAGACATTGTCGGCGAGGCGTCGTACGCCCTCCATTTGGGCGACTTCGGCGCCGGCTTTGTCGCCCTCGCGCGCGAAGATCTCGTCAAACGCGTGGCGCAGTTCGACAAGCCAGTCAGGCGCGATGACATCTTCCAGAATGAGAAAGCCGTTGGTGTCCAGGGCGCTGCATTGCGCGGGCGTCAGCGGCTGGGGGACGAACCCCCGTTGCAACATTTCGCTGTCCATTGCGGATGATCCTGAGTCAAGCTAACGGTATATTGTTACGCGGAACCCAGATTGATTACCGAGAAAGAACACATTATGCCGCGAAAAAGCAAGATCCTCAACGTCGGTGATGCAGCCCCTTTATTTACCCTCCCCTCGCACCTGCAACGAGACGTGTCACTGGCATCGCATCGGGAAAAAGAGAACGTCGTTCTGACGTTTTTTCGGGGGACATGGTGACGGCGAAGCCGTCGTCAGTTGGCGACTGTGCAGGAACACTTGGACGCCTACGCCGAGCGTAACGCGACAATCATTGCTGTTGGTGCGCGGCAGCAGCTTTGCGAACTGCGCGAATACGCCGAACGCAACGGCATCACCTTTCCCCTTTTGGCGGACGGAGACTGGAGCGCCATCAGGAGCTACGGGGTGCATCACTGGTTCGGCCTGGCGTTGCACAACTTCGCCTATTACATCGTTCGTCCCGCGACGTCGATATTCGGCAATCCCGGCCGTTCCATACACGGGTGGACCGGCCTGGCGGATCACGGTCTGAGCAACAGCATTGCCCGACCGGCCACGTTTATCGTCGATAGACGCGGCGTTATCAGGTATACCTATATCGGTTCGAGTCAGTTTGATTTACCCGAACAGAGTGAAATTCTCGACCACCTGGATTCGTTGACGTCGTGAGGTGCGGATGGAAAGTCCCGTCGCTACGACCTGGAAACAGGAGATATTTATGCTTTCAGATGAGCAACTGGCGCAATATGACCGGGACGGGTACGTGATGGTGTCCGGGTTGATTCCGGAAGAGACAATTGCCGATGCGGAGAGGGCGATGTGGTCTGTCCTTGGTATGGATCGGGACGATCCGGCGTCCTGGTCTCCTTTACCGGACGATGCCGACGGCGTAACGACGGTGGCCAGTCAGGGGGTGATTGAACATTTCGGGCTCCAGGACCCCGCTTTGCTGGCCTGTTGCACACCCGCGTTTTACGATGCGCAGAGCCAGCTTGTCCGGAAGAATGCAGAGGCGTTTCATTGTCAGAAACCACAGCCCGAGGCAGTGTGGACACGCAGTGTATTTCCGGTCTCCGGAGACTGGAATCACCACAGCGGGCATGCCGATGGCGTTCATCGACCCTTCAACGTCTTTCCAGGATCCTTCCGGGTCTCGTCGCTGACCTATCTCGATTCGGGTGTTGCGCAGGGCGGCGGCACCACGGTCTGGCCGGGCTCGCATCGGACGCTCAAAACGGCGGCTGTGAATGACCCTGACAGGTATCGTATGCTGCCGGATCTAAAGAACCCGCAGCAGAAGTTCGATCTGGGAAAGCCGGTTGAGCTGACGCCGTCCCGGGGCGACGTCCTGTTTTTCCACTATCTGCTGGTACACGCCGGATCGCTCAATACAAGCAACAGACCGCGTTTCGCCCTCCGGTGGATGTGCGCCTGCGACACATGCCGCATCTGGGAAAAGTACGGTAAGTGGAATATCTGGATGCCTTGATACAGGTGCCCGGACCTCTCCCCCCGGCCCCTTAGAAGCGGTGAGACGTAAGACGGGAGATGATGTCACCGCATCTACAGGATATCGTTATGGCATGGCGAAGTCTATCATCGATATGGGCGGGACCTCTCCATAAGGCGGTGAGACGTGAGAGGGTAGACGGGAGAGATGGCCTGCCCCGTGCGGTTACATTTTTGCCGGAGGCATAAAAGGAAGAACCAATCAGGCAAAGACGTCATCTACCGTCTCACCTCTACCCTCTCCCCGCTTTCGGGTTTTTTACTTACCGTCTCCCCGCTTTTCCGCGACCTATCCCTCCGGCCATCGAGGTTCGCTTGGTACGTTAGTGGGAACGGCCCACCGATGGTGCCGCGAACGACCAGTTCGCGCTACGGGATCAAGCGACGCCGGGCTGCGCTCCCGCCCCTACCCTTTCTCCGCAATGAACGCTTCGTACAGCGCCAGCGGTTGCGTCATCGACTCGTCGATTTCGGTGACGGCGAACCGCACCTCCACGGTGCGTTCATCCCCAACGCGGAAATCATCCCCGAACAACGAGAGGTAAAGCGGGTTCTGGTCCTTGAACGGGTCCTTCATGTTTTCACTCTCGTATCCGCAGATCACCGCGTAACAATCCCGGGGTCTGGACATCAGTACCCCGGCGATGCCCTCATCCAGGTTGGCGCTTATTATCACCGGCAACTCGAAATAGCGTTGGGGGTTCCACTGGTAGAGGCCCCAGATCCGGTCCCATCGCCCGTCGGTGGACCGCCGCGCCGCGTGCTGGTCCCTGGAGAAGACCAGTCCCGTTCCCACAAACACGTCGTTCACCTCCGGCGCGATCCAGCGCGCCTGGTCTGCCGGAATATCGAACGGGCTGCCCTGAACGTACACGTACGGCCGCAGCGACAGATCGAAGTAATTCGACAGGAACACTTCATAAGCCGGATACGGCCAGTTGGACGCCACGGTAATCGACAGGTCCACCGCATTGGGTTCCACAACCTCGTACCTGGCTGTCATCTCCGCCTTGTGATCGTCCGTTGGCGCCCAGTGCACGTCGATTGCATTGCCTTCGGATGTAATCGTGCGCTCGTTTTCGCGCGCCTGCCCCATGCAGTGATTCTGTGAAAACATGAAGAACAGATTCAGGAGGTCGTACTTCGGGTGTACAATCTGCGCACCCGTGGGTTTGTGCGTCAATTCCTTGATCCCATGCCGGTCTCCGTGCGGCTGAATGTACCCCGCCATCTGCTCCGTCTCAAAGTGCCAGACGTTTTGTTCGGCATCGTGCCTCAGCGCCATCTCAAAGCCTCCTTAAGAGTCTTACACTCAAAATGTGTGCGAGTTTTTTCAGGCCGCCTTCGTTCGGTATGGTGTTGGAATCCCCCCACCGCATCAGCCGTCGCCGGCCCCTACGGCCCATCGACAAGCTCAGCGACCACAGGCTCAAGACACGAGTTAAGGGGACCGGCTCAGCTTCTGCGACTCCCCCTCAAGGGGGGAGTGATTATCGCGCCGAACGGACTTGCGGATTGGCTTTCACCTCTTCGGGTTGTTATTGAACAGAGCGAAGCCACGCCAGTAAAGGCGATCGCAGCTTGTTCGGGACCGCCCGGTCACCTGATCTCGAGACATCTGGAAAATCCGTACGGATGTACCGGAAGCAGGGGGCCGGGCATCGGCGGCGCGTCCCGGACAATCGTCTGCCTGGCAGGCGCCTCGTACCCGGCGACCCAGGCCTTTACCGTCAGTGCATCCAGATCGTCGCCTGTGATATCCACCGTTACCGAGGCCCATCCGCTGTCGTGAATGTTGAAAAGATAGTCGTCACGTTCCCTCGGTCCCACGGGGGGCAGGAACCTCGAAGAGCCGTGGCTGCTTCGGCCCTGCCGGTGGATACGCTGGGTCACATACGCGTATCGCGCCGGCACACCCTTGTACCGCGACCCGCCGGCCCGGACGTCCACGCCATCCAGCACTTCCTCCGGTCCGAGAAGGACAACCTGCAGTTCCGGTCGCTCGAACCGGTGCGGCACCGCGACGTACCACTGCATCCTGCGGGAACCGTCATTCAATTCGTCGCAGGTCGTCTCGGCGGAGAGGCCTGGGATCTGCATATCCGGATGCACCGCGGGTCCTACGTCTTCCGTAAGCCGCCGGTCCCCTGGAAACAGGTATTCACATCCCCCATCGCACAGCCGCGCCATGAACGGAACGCCGGGTATGGGAGAGACGTCCTCCTGTCCATCGGCGTAAATCTTCAGCAAGCGGACTTCATTCCCCAACAACGTCACCGACCCGTTCAGGTCCTCCCAGAACGGATGGACCTGGCGGACGGTTCCGGGCGCGTATCCCAATCCAAAGTCCTCTCCAGGATCCACAACCTGAGGTTCAACGGAAGGATTTCGGAGCAGGAGCCACGCGCTTCCGTCCGAAGGATGCAGGAAACCGTAAACCTCTCCGAAGGCCGGATTCCCCAGCACCATCCGCGTCTCCTTCGTGCCCAGTTCGTTCGCGTTGAAACGCATCCAGTCCATCATCGCCTGAAGCTGTTCAGCCCTTGCCTCCCGAAGGCTCTCCGGATTGATCGGCATCGGCATATAGGTGGTGCCGCGGCAGGCCGCCAGCACCAGGTTGTCCAGCCACGTATGGTCCGGGTCTCCGAACGCATTCGTCAATGCCTGCACGAATTCGTGATTGTCATACGCATCGAAATAGATGGGCGTTTCCGCCCGGCGCATGATCTGATAATAAACCGTGTCCCGATGCGTCAGGGCCCGGTCGCGCTGGGTGCGAGCCGGCCAGGACGCGTATTCGCAGTCTCCGGAATGAATCAGCCACGTGTGGTTCGCCAGGCACAGCCACCACGGGCTGGGCCACCATCCGTTCCGTGTCACCAGCCCGGGATTGATCGCCCGCAGCCGGCGGTCGATCCGGTTGAACGCGTTGATCGAGGCCTCGCGCATGTGATGGGGCGACGGGAAACGGTCCTGAAAATCCGGATGGGTGGCGCACTCGTTGTCCCAATCGATCTTCAGATGCACCGTCCCCACGTCTCTCACCAGCCGCTCCCAGCGCCGCGCCACGGCCTCTTCGAAGGACGGCTGCGCCATGACCACGAACGTCCCGCTTCCGTAGGAGCCGGGTCCCTCGCCAACCCGCCATCCCTGTTCCTGAATCCAATCGGTGTCGAAACCCACCGGACCGTTGTGTGTCACCCACAACGCCAGCGAAAATCCCTTCTGTTTCAAGTCTTCCGAAAACGCGATGAGCCGCGAATCGGCCTCATCGTCGCCCTTGTGCCGGTAAATGGTCTTCCTGTCGAACCAGCCCGCGTCAAACGACAGCGAATCCGGCTTCAGCCCGAGCTCCGATACCGCCTCGGCATACGCATGGTTCATTTCGAACGAGTCGATATACTCCCGGTTGCCCAGATAACGTACCGACCATCCCACGGAAAGATGGAAAATCGGCTTCGACAGCCGGGGCAGGCGGATCTGCCACAGAT
>JAGWBX010000080.1:10505-12029 GCA_021295655.1 Candidatus Latescibacterota bacterium | reverse complement strand
GGCACCGGCGGGGCGTATGAGTTCAGCCCGGTCTGTTCTTCCGCGTCGGGTCCGCCGCGGACGCCGTATCCGACCCTTCTGATTGGTCCTGGAGGACGTTCCTGAATGTCCACCCAGAGCCGGTCCGGGGTCGGCGCGCTCGGACTGTCCGGCGCTTCGAGCGTCAACCGCTTCCTGAACCATGGATCTTCTCCTTCGATCCAATACCGTACGCGCACCCGGATGTCGGTTGCTTCATGCCGGTAGTCGAACGCCACCTCGTCGGTACCTTCCTGCATGCCGGTCTGAACAAAACGGTCCGCGTGAATCTCCACTTCGCCCAACCGGAGCATGAATGCCGGAAAGTCAAACACGCGGCTCGTTCCCGATAGCCGATTCTCGACCTGGAGATTCCCGTCCTCCCACTTCAGGGAAAGGGCGCTGTTTTGGAGTAAACACTGATCGTTCACGGATATGTCTCCCTCAAGTACTTACACTGAAATCGATAGCCGAAATACAACCAACGAGTCGTTTCGACAAGCTTGCTTCGACATGCTCAGCACAAGCAGTGCAAGCAGCACAGGCAATGAATGCGTTTCGGTAAGGCGTAGAAATCCCCCCACCACCGTCGCCGGCCCATCGACAACCCTTCAACAAGCTCAGCGACCGCAGGCTCAAGACGCGAGTTCAGGGGACCGGCTCGGCTTCTGCCTGCCTGCCGCGCTCCGCTTGGCGCAGGCAGGCGACTCCCCCTCAAGGGGGGAGTGATGCCACTGGACGCGTCGCAAACCTGCCTTCCATTCTGAGCATAGTCTGCGTGATCGTCGGTCTCAGTGCCCGTTTTGGTTCCGGCTGAGGGTGGCGGGTCCGCGCAAGGTGATTCATTATCCGATTCGTATCGTCTCTCCAGCGTCGACTGACCGGTGCCTGGCGGCGTCTTCGCCGCTGGTGATCTCGAATGCCAGGCCATCGGTACCGGTGTTCGTCACAAAGATCCCGCCGTCAGGTGTTGAATCGATCCGTGTATCCCCATCCACGCGCAGCGAATGCGTCTCCGCCAGCAAACAGGCGCTGCCGCTGTTGAGCGGCACGTCAACCCGTACGGTGTCTCCATTCGCAACAACCGTTGCGCCCGCATAGACAACGACTTCCTCACACCGGGTCCGTGTGAACGCACATACCCGGCGGTCGCTCGCGAAATTGGCCGCAGCAAGGTAGTCATCGGTAACCAGGCACGCGCTCTGAACCGGCCCCGTCAGCACGTCGAGACGACAGGCGGGCGTATCTTCGTGGGCCTGCTCGGGAATAATCAACGCCGCGAGAGATCCGGCTTCCTCGCCGGCCCGCACTGCCTGACCGTTCGCCTGACGCGAGAGTGTGAGATCATCCGCGATTGCGCGATAAGGCTTGTAATAGTGCCGATTGAGGTAAACTGCATCGCCCGTTCCAGAGAACACAACCCCCAGCCGGTCGTCGATATTCAGCCACGACGGTCTGCCGAGGTGGTCCTCGACGTCGTCCTCTTCGCGATCGCCGAGCCAGCCT
>JAGWBX010000080.1:0-10476 GCA_021295655.1 Candidatus Latescibacterota bacterium | reverse complement strand
CAGTTCGGCTCCAGTAACGGGAAATGTTCGTTGGTGATCCGCAGGAACCCCTGGTCGAGCGATTCCAGCGACAGGTTCTCCAGGGCCGTGAAGCGCTCGAAGGACAGCGCCCGTCCATCCGGCAAGCTGGCGAACAACACCTCCTGCCTTAATGACTCCTGGCACCGGTCCATGATCATCGCGGCGGCGAATCCGTCGTCATAGTCGGTCACACGCACCCGCTTCAGTCGATGACTGTCCGGCCGTCCCTTCACCACCGGTCTTCCCAGCCAGCTGTCCGAACATGGCGCGATCGTATAGATCCCCTCCCTGGTCAGCGGCATCGCCATCACGGAGTTCCGCCAGGAAAACGACGTCTGTCCCCTGGGGTGACGGTGGTGGACAAAACCCGCGTGCGGGTACTCCCGTACCCCGGCCAATCGCCGTTCGAGTTCATCATCGGGCGTGGGCGCCGCACCGGGGCCGAACAACCGGTGAAACAGGTACTGGTGCGCGACCGCGCCGATGGTGACTTCACGCATGATCATCGGGTCCTGCTGGTCGTGCGCCTTCATGGAGAATTCCCTGTCGTACATCCGTCCGCCGTTCCCGTCCTGCCGCAGTTCGGCGTTCCGAAGCCCTCTGCGCAGCAGCGCGGCGGCGTCCGGGTCGTCAAAGAACACGGCAGCCGCGGAATGCGGGGTCTCGCTTCCCGTGGACGGCAGATAGTGCCAGTCCATCCCCTGCACGGCCTGGGCATATCCGGATCCGTCGGTCATCGCCTTGAGGTTCTCATACACCCTGCGGCGGTTCCAGAACACCTCCGGCGGCAGTTCCCGTCCCCATAGCTTCAGTTGCGTTCCCGCCGAAGTGAGCGGCCGAACGCCGGACGCGGTGTAGTTCGGGTGCACCATCCCGTGGTTTTCCGCCCAGTAATCCGGCAGCGCCGTAAACGTCTTTCCGGCCAGAGACCCCGCCGTGGCGCCGTTCAACCTGCCGCGGTCCTTCGCATCCTGGGGTGTTGCACAGGTGGAATACATCCAGCGCCGGCAGGTTGCTTCCCATGCTGCCGCTTGTTCATGGCGTTCCAAAAACAGGAAGCACGACGTCAATCCGTTCGAGGTCCACGCGTTCTCTTCCATCTGCGTATCCACGTAAATGCCGCTCTTCGGGGCCATATTCCCGAACCTGCCGGCGTAGTCCGCGTGGACGCGAGCCATCATCATCCAGGTCTCGTCGTCAATCCGGTCCCGCAGCAACAGGCAGACGCGCCCCAGCGCGGAGATCCCATGGCCGCACTGGCTTTCCTTGAAGAACCCCAATCCGCGTTCGCCCCATTTGGTGCCGCAGATCTCGGGTCGTCCCATGCCCACGCTGGGCCGCACGCAGTCCTCCGGCCCGGAGTCGTGCGTGAAACACAAATACCGCAACCCCATAATCGCCATGCGCTGAAGGTCGCTCCGGGAGACGCCGACGCCTTTCTCGTCGTACTCGGGGGAGATGCTGGCCAGCGCGAATGTTTCCACGGGCGGCGTCGTCTCGTTTCCATACCAGTGACAACCGCCAAAGAAATGCCCGCAGTTCGGTCTGTCCGGCCATTCCCGAAAATACTCGACGCCCGTCGGAATCCACTTCTCGATCATCCGCAGGTAGCGCCGGCTGAGTTCGTTCTCTTCTGCCGGCAGAAATGGCGCGCTCAATTCCGTTGTGTCTGCCATTCTGACCATATCATAGTCTCCTCGGATCTTGATACGAAAACCAGCCATAAGGGATCAGCCCGCCCACCCGTCCCGACCGGTGGGTAGACGGAAGAAGTGAGACGGGAGAGATTGCCTGCCCTGTGAGGATTCAGTTCGGGCCGGAGGCATTGTGTAAGAGCATATCGGGCAAGGATTTCTTCTACCGTCTACCGGCTCCCGTCTCCCCGCCTATGGCTGATCTCAGTCTTTCCCTTTGTGTCTTTGTGTCTCCGTGTGAGTCGAATTTCGGCAATCTATTTCCGGGGCAGAATAAGATGCCTCACGTCCACGATCTCGTATCGATTGTCTCCGGCCCAGGATCGCCGGGGGAAATAGACATGCCGGCTCGTCCCATCCGGGTTCATTTCAAATCCGGGATCGTCCGCCAGTACGAGAACCGTCCGGCCATCTCTTCGGGTGACATCCGTCAGACGAAGGCCCAGCGTAAACCCCGCGCCGTCTTTGACCAGGACAGTCAAATCCCTTATCGTGCCTCTCTCAGGAACATTGCCGTCCACAACCAATCCGTTTACATCGGAACCGGTTTCCTTGCGCAAAACACCCTGGATCGCGCCCTCAAAGATGCCTTCTCCCGAAAGTTCCGCATTTCCCTTTTGCAGCAGAGACCCGCCCACCAGGGTCATCCTCTCCAAGTCTCCGTCCCGCACACGCACGAACCCGATGCGGCCATCCAGCGTGATGTCTTCCACTGCCATCCGCTTGCCGTCCGTGCTATGCAACAAATAGTCCGTATACCCCTCTCCTGTAATTCTCAGCGCCAGTCCGTCAGAATCATTGCCCAGTCGCTCCACCGAGCGCAAAAACGGCGTGTCGCCGAACGGTTCCAGCACATTGACGAATACGCTGGACAGGTCCTTTCCTTCCCGGCGATGGATCAACGCGGGCATCGTGTTGTCATCCAGCCTGCCCTCGCTCTCCTCCGCGCGCCGAACGGACGGCATGCTCCCGAACAGCAGTTCCCCGCCCGGACCTGAAACCCCGTGAACGCGGACCCCGCCCTTCGGTTCGCCCTCGCTGGTGAAGACCACGCTCCATGGTGCGGCAATTTCCGCCCGGCGTACATCCCGTACGTACGCGTAGACGAAATTGTGGCCCTCCGCGTACCCAGGGACGGTTTCCCCGCTGGGTAACACGACCTTCACGTCTGGCGGCAGCAGCGTCTCACCGTATGGCGATCGATTCAGTTCCGTCTCAATCGTCCCGTCGTTATTCGCATCTCCCACCAGTACGAAGTCGTGCCGCGCTCCCCCGTCAACGTGAAACGCGTCGACCACGTAAGCATCCCGATTTGAGACGCCGATCATAACCAGCAGGCGTCTGTAATCCCTGACGACCCCCGGATACGCTCTATTGCCCTGGGCAGCCACCGCCTGGAACCCGCTGTCCCCCGGCACAAACAGCAGCAGGTTGCCGTCGGAGGGGTTGTTTTCATTGCCCCGCGCCTGGTCCTCCCCATTCACGACCACGGTGCTGTGCGACAGGGTACTCGATGCCCACTGCCGCTGGTGGGTCCAGGTATAGCCGATGTCGGAAAGCCGTTCCTGTCCGTGCGCAAAGAGCGTGATGCTCAGCAGATCCGCGTGTGCATGTCCGTATGCGCCCGAGAAATGCAAATGCGCCTGCATCTGACCGGCACCGCTGCCCCGTCCCAGCCAGGCGTGTCCCGAGCCGCCAAGCAGATAAGGGCGGGAGCACTCGGTGGGCGCGCGATGCTCCCGTGCCCACGTATCGTGTAACGCAACAACGCGGCCATTCGGGTATCGCAGGAGATCCGGAATCCGCCTCGCCTTTTCGAAGAGCGGAAACCGGTCCGACAGATCCAGATTCTCGTAACGCGCTCCGCTCTCCCGATGAATATAACCCTTCGGATCGCTATACCCTTTCAGCAGGTCCATTACATCGGCCAGCCCTTGCACCGTCTGATTGTGGTACGACACCGCCGCTTCCCGCCACATGCCATCCACGAAAAACTGTTTCCGGATCAGGTCGCCAATCCATTGTACCGCGTCGTGTACGTACGCCGGCTCGTTAAGGACCCTGCCCGCGGAAATCAGCCCGCGCAGGATCGCCGGGTCCATGTTGCTCAGCGTAATCGGATAGGACCGTACGAATCTGACACTGCCGTGAAACAGATCGTCTTCGATTCTCCGGCGCATTGCGTCGTCCACCTGGCCGCTGCCGCGAACGAGATCGTAAGCGAAGACGAGGTTGGACGGGATATCCCCATACGCCCAGTAATCCCACTTTGCCGCCAGATACGGAGACACCGGAAACGGAAATGTGCTGTCTCCCTCGAAAATGACTTTCGGCCGGAACGGCGCGTCGTACCGGGCGCAATACCCCGGATAAACCTGGGCGAACCGGTCCAGGATCAATGCCGCCCTCCGGGCGAATGCCGGATCTCCCGTCCGATAATACAGCCGTCCGAGTTGATGGGCCGTATCGGAAAAATACATCCGGGCCACATACCATCCCTTGGCCCGGAAATAGTGCCGGTACTTCCTGTCCGGCTGGATGTGCGAGAGCGACCCGGGCAACTCTGCCGGCGGCGGAAACGGCGCCTCCCAGTATGGATACTCCTGGATCTCGCCCCGCGCATTGGTCACCCGCAGCACCCCGTTTTCGGGGTAAACCTCATTTGGAAACCGCATCTTGCAGAACAGGCAGAAGACATGGTCGGGGTCCTCGATCGACCATGACAGCTGATTCTCTTCGGCGCCTCCCTCGCAATTCGAACAGTCCACAAACCGGAATCCGGACCGGTCCGGAATCAAATGCGCCAATTCGTCTTCGGACAGCGCCATTACGGGCGCGAGGTTTTTCTCAATACCCGCAACGTGACCATGGTCGACCTCAGGCCGAAACACCGGTTCCGCGTTCAGCCGTTCGGGTATCAGAAACAGTAGAATTGCCAGCGCCAATGCGATACAGATCAGCATCATCTCAAGGTCCGTCACACAGAAAACACCACGTCCTCGTCCAGTGAAAATATGGGCCGCCGGATCCGCTCGTAGGGCAGCGTCTCCAGCGCCAGGGTCGTACAGCCGGGGCTGACCGCCATCAACGCCGCGCCGGCGATCTCACGCAACTCCGGTGCGAGATATCCGTGTTTCACAACCACGATCTCGTGTTCCGCGGGTTTCACGTCAGCCTCTTCAAAGGCCCGCAACTCCAGGAAAGGCATGCGGTCGGCCGTCAGGACCACCTTGACGCCGTCCACCTGGAACACGACAATCCGCGGCGGATTCATCGAGACCACATGGCCGGTTACTTCGAGCGGCGATCCGTTCACCCTGTCGAGTTTGCCGCCCACATTCAGGGTCAGTTCGGCGCCTGTTCCCGCTTCGATACATCGCGCCACGGCTTCGGCATCGGCAATCCCTGCGACAACCGCATCCCTGACGCCGGCTTCGAGCAGCGTTTTCAGGACCAGGGGGATATCGCCGGCAGCGCCCGCGGTCACATTGTCGCCGGAATCGGAAATGAACACCGGATGCCGGGTCTCACGGACCGCGCGTCGGACGACGTCTTCCACGGGCAGCGTCACCACGTCCGGCGCGAATTCATCCCGCCGCCGCCAGATTTCCTTCGCCAGGCGTTCCGCGTGTTCCCCGGCGGCCTTTCGATTCTCCGATACCACAATGGCGGCCGCGGACGTAAAGGGAGAATCCGTCCACGCGCACCCGATCATGAGCGACGCGTCCATAACGTGGGGTTGCGCTTCCACCTCCTGAAGCCCGGCGTACAGGGATCGGGCGGGCTCCACCCCCGTGGCCGCGTGTTCGCCCGGAAGCAGCATGGGCAGCCTTACAATGGCGTTCGCCGGACGGATATCTTCCTTCACGCAGCGGACCAGATGCCCCATCGCCCGCATCTGCGTCTCCCGCCTGTCGATGTGAGGCGCTGTCCTCAGCGCAGTGAGCACATTGGTTTTCTCCACAACCTCGAGCGCAAGATTGGCGTGCAGGTCCAGACTGGCGACGATCGGAACGTCGTTGCCGACCGTCTCACGCACACGGCAGACCAGGTCACGTTCCCCGTCGCCCACGCCTTCCACCTCCATCGCGCCGTGCAGATCCATGTACACGCCGTCCACCGGGGATGCCTGGCGCAGACGTTCAACCAGCTCCTCAACCATTGTCTCGTAGGCGTCCTGGAGGACCAGCCCGTGCGGCTGCGCCTTTGAGACCAGCGTGGGCGCCCACTCAACGTTGGGGAATGCCTGCCAGGGTCCGTCGGCCAGTATTTCCTCCCCACGCAGGACGTGAAAATCCTCGATTCCCGCGCGCAACGGGGAGAAGGTGTTCGTTTCATGCCTGATCCCGCAGATTGCAAGACGCATTTCGAATATTCCTGACTGTTAGCCCGCGTCTACGGTCCGTTTACAACCCTGCCTGAATTCGATCCTGGAAGTCAAATGCGCGCCACCTGTGCCGCCTCCATCCGCAGGTCCCGTACTTTCCCGTCTTTCAGAATAGTCACTTCCACCCTTCGACCGGCTTCATTGTTGATATAGGCGTCCCCGCCGGGAACCGCCTCGATCAGAATATCCCCGTCGCTCCGGACCCTCATGGCTTCCTTCGCGTAGACAGCCTCGCCGCCTTCGATTGGCATGGCATATTCTACGCGCTTTGCCGAAACGCGCGTGGTGCTTCCAAAAACCGGTACCGGATTATCGATTTCCGTCTCAAATGCGCATACTTTCCGATGCGATCCGAAGTTACCGGCGCAAATGTAGCCGTCCACGAGCAAACATACGGTATCATCGGACGAATCGGCTGCCGTGAGAAACTGGGCTGGCGTTTCCTCGTGCGGCTGCTCGGGACAGATCAGCATGGCGAGCGCGCCAACCTGCTCACCGGCGCCGTATTCCTTCTCGGTTTCTTCCAGGCTGAGGAACAAATCGTCCGCGACCGCCCGGAAGCTGAAAGGCGGGAAATAGTGTCGATTCAGATAGCGGGTCCCTCCGGTACCCTTGTACACGATCCCCAGCTGATCGTCCACGTTCAACCAGCCGGGGTCGCGCAGGTTGAATACGACATCCCCGGCGGGATCACTGCCGGGAAACCCGGGAAACGTCTCCGCCCCGTTCGGATGATAGAGAACACGCTTTCCGTCGCACGCGCCGCCAACTAGGGGGAAGTTTTCGTTGACGACCCTGATGAATCCCTGGTCCAACCTCTCCACCGTACAATCCCGCAGCGCGTGGAGTCGTTCGTTGCACACCATCCGTCCGTCCGGAAGCGAGCAACACAGCACGCGCTGGCGAATCGTATACTGGGCCCGGTTGATTTCCATGAGCGCCGCGAATCCGTCGTCCCTGCGATTGATCCAATGGGCGCGCAGATCATGGCTTTTGGGCCGGTCCTTTACCGTCACGTTGGCCAGCAGGCTCCATCGGCTGGGCCCCACCGTGTGTACGCCGTCGCGCGTGAACGGCAGCGCCATCACGTAGTTGCGCCAGGAGAGGGAATTCTGGCCCTTCGCGTGTCGATGATGTACGAACCCGGAATGCGGGAACAAGCGGACGCCGTTGAACTTTGCTGAAATCTCCGCATCGGACGTGTGCGCAGGCGCTTCTCCATCCATGATCCGGTGCAGGAGATAGGGTTTGACGATCCCCTCAATCATCTCCGATTCCTTGATTTCCATGGGATCTTCCACCTCGTGGCACGTTGCCGCGATTTCGGGATCGATCAGCCGTCCTCCGCTCCCTTCCTGTTTCTTTTCCCGCAGCGCAAGCGAGACCTCTTCGAAATACCCCGCATCCGGGTCCTTCAGAAACAGGTATGCCGATGCGTGCAGCACGTGCTGTTCCCCCAGATACAGGCGGTCCATCCCCTGTGTGGGCATGGCCGATCCAGTCGAATCCGTCAGCAGCTTGATCGCATCGTAGACCCGCTGGCGGTTCCAGTAGGCCTCAGGCGGTTCGATCCTTCCGTACATCCGGTAGAGCAGCCCCAGGCTGGCCACCGACTGCACCCCGGAGGCGGTGTAACCAGGGTGGACCATTCCGTGATTCTCGGCCATGTAGTCCGGCAGCGTGGTGAACGTCTTCCCTGTCAACGCCGCGGCTGTCGACCCCGATTCCAGCGCCCCTTCATTGAACCGGTCCTGCGGGGCCGAGCAGGCCGAAAACATCCATCGCCGGGCGCAGGCTTCCCACGCTTCCGCCCGCTCGTGTCCGGACAGAAACAGATAGCATGCCGCCAGGCCGTGCGCCGTCCACGCGTTCTCCTCCATCTGCGTATCGGCATAGACCCCGCTCTTCGGCGCCATGTCTCCGAACCGTTCGAGATAGTCCAGGCAGATTTCCGCCAGCATCAACCGCGTTTCGTCATCCACGTACGGCTGCAGCATCAGGGCGGCAGAGGTCATGTTCGCAACGGTCCCGCCGCACTGGCTTTCCGGGAAGAACCCCCGGCCCCGTTCCCCCCACTTCGTGCCCCAGGACCTCGGCATTCCCAGCCCCGTGTCTGGCCGAAGGCATTCCTCGGGGCCCGTATCGTGCGTGAAACACAGGTATCGAATGGCCTTGATCACAACCTCCCGGAGGCTGTCAATTGACAATCCCGTGGTATTCTCGTCGTATTCCGGCGACGTACTCACCGCTGCCAGGGCATGCAACGGGACCGCCGTCTCGATACCGTACCAATGGACCCCGCCGAAGAAATGCCCGCAACGGGGGCGCTCCCCCCAGTCCTCGAAATAACTCAGCGCGGTTGGAAACCACTTCTGCGCCATCCAAAGGTATCGCCGGCTCATCGGCGTCTCGACGGCGGGTATGCACGCGCCATCCAGTCCGGTGATCATGTCGGCTGTGACCATATTCGACTTCCCCCAGAGTGCTCAACTCAACATTCGTTCGGCCCGCTTGAAACAGATTTCTTCCAGCGTTTCCTCATCCACCGGCAGGACCGCGCATTTCACCCGTGCGGCGGAAGGATAGGAGAACGGCGCGTGCGTGCCGAATACGAGGTGGCCCGCGCCGCCCTGGTCGATGAAGTCCGAAAGATCGCCCAACTGATTCACGTTTAGGCTCAATGAGTAGTGGACTTCCGCTAGGGACAGATCGAAGTACCAATCACTGTCGCGGATCTCCCTGCGTTGCCACACGGGGGAACCCGTAATCCCCCGCGCATTCGGTATCACGATCGTCGCTCCGGAGACCGCGGCGATCAGATTGGCCACGCCGGTGAGGTCCAACATCCGTCCGGGGTCCATCCAGTGCTTCTGTCTGACGTCCTCGATCCGGTGCGGAATGAACACCGGAAGCCCCCGTTCTCCGCATGCCGCCACAACCTTCCGGGCCTCGGGTCCGTCAACGGCGAATTCGTGATACTGCGGGAAGAGCCGCGCGCCCCTCATGCCCAGGTCTTCGTGGCAGCGGCGCAGATCGCCTTCCCAGTTCCGATCGGCCGCATTGATCGTCGCCATTGGAACCAATCGATCGGCAAACCCCTCCAGGTCCTCCGCCAGCCGTTCGTTAGCCGGCTGAACGCTGCGGTGCAATATCGCCTCGATTCGGGACACGGCGGCCATCCCGATACCGGCGCGGTCCAGCCTTCGGATGAGTGTGTCGGGCGTATTGTCCCGCAATGCCCGAAAAGGCCACGAACCCAGCCATGCATTGAGATCGATGTATTTCATGCCGAAGCCTCCTTCCCCGTCCGGATTGGCGCCGCGCCCTGAGCGGCCAGAATGCGTTCCGCGTTGCCCCAGAAGATCATGTCCTTTTCCTCGTCCGTGAGCGTAGCGTCGATGACCTTCCCCACGCTGCCGGTCATGGTGCCGTCCGTGCCGAACAGCACCCGGTCCGCGCCCATTTCGGCCACGGCGAGTTCAACCTGCCCGTCGTCCAGATTGCTGCCGCTGACGTCGCAGACCAGGTTGGGGGACGTATTCCGCATGGCCCGAATGGTGTTTTCCCAGTCGCCGCCGCCGCCGATGTGGGCGTGGATGACCATCGCCTCCGGATACCGCCGGTTCATCTCGGCAAAGTGTTGTCCGTTGGAAATCAGCGGCTGCGCATCGAGGAATTCCCGGGCGGTTGGGAGGCCCGCGTGCTCCAGCAGCGGGACCCTGCGGTCGATGATTCGTTCGAGAACCGGATACACCGCCGGATCGTCGATGCGGTACTGGTTGTAGAGTTTCAGTCCGATCATTCCCGCGTCCAGGCACCTGTCAATCTCGTCCACCGCGCGCTGAAAATGTCCCGGGATGACGAAACACAGCCCCCGGATATGGTCGGGAAACCGTTTCATGGCCCTCAGCACGGCATCGTTTTCCGCGCGTACTTCCTCAATACTGGCAAGCCGCCCGCCCGTAATGGGCGACGAACACCAGTACTCGGTGATGCCAAGCATGTCGCCCGTCGAGATCAGCCGCTCGGCGGACGTCGCCTCGTCCGCCTCGTTCCCCAGATTCCAGACGTGACAATGCACGTCGATCTTGGGCCGGCGGAGCCATCTTTCGATATCCAGACTCATATCGTATCCTCCGTTAAGTATGAAAGCGACAAGAAATGCCTCGCCTGTAAGGCTGGCCGCTCAGATGAAGCTATCAGCTGCGGCAGAATGCAGCTATCAGCCGTCAGCTGTCAGCCAAAAACGAAAGGCAAGATCAAAGTCCAACCTCTCCTCCCAGCCCCGCAGACATTTCCCCCCGGCCCCTCAAAAGCGGGAAGACGTGAGACGGGAGAGGGTAGAGATTACCTGCCTTGTGAGGTTTCTTCTCG
>JAGWBX010000102.1 GCA_021295655.1 Candidatus Latescibacterota bacterium | reverse complement strand
CGTAACCTTGCAATTGCGGCAACGGAAGCCGTCACGTTCTCTCGCCAGCGCGGTCTGCACCTTCCAGTTCCCACCCCTGAATTGCGGGCGGCCCCTCAAGAGCAGGCGCTCCCCGTCGTCCGGAAGTACGGTTGCCCACGCCTCGCGGCAAGCGCTGCCGCAGAAGTGGAGCCGCACCCTTCGACGCACAATCCACCGGGGGACTTTCAACAGGACTCCGCACCGTTCGCATCGGACCGGGATCGACAGCGCTTCCGATACCTGCACCGTATCGGAAAAACGCAGTTGCAACTGGTTCAGGCAAAGGGGAACGCTACGTCCCATGCATACCGACCCGGGCATAATCCGTGACTGTCTGAGGCCCATCCCGCCAACCGCACCGGCACCCAAAAACGCAAATAACACATTGACTATAAGCGTGTTATGGAAGAAAGTCAACTTCCAATACCATGCTGGCCGGATTAGCGTTCAATCCCATGCGTTTCCGGGCGCGCTCAAGGCGCACGGCCACCAGTATCCCTGTGCGCCGCTCGAGCAGGACCGGTTGATCGTGGCCGACTCGGTCAACAAGGAACACATGGAAGTCCTCACCGCGGATCCGAGCGATCTGTAAAGCCGCGGTAATGCTCAATCGCTCAGGCGAAACCGGATGGGCATTGACATCTTCACCGCAACCCTTCGGTCATTCTGCACGGCCGGTTCGAATACGAACTGCGAAACCGCCTCGATCGCCGCCTTCCTGAATATCTCCGGTCCTCGCACGGCGCGGACCCTTCTGACGCTGCCGTCGGCGCCAACGGTAAATGCCACGAATACGACGCCCTCCAGCCCGGCTCTCTTCGCCATTTCAGGGTAGACCGGCATTGTAAAACGGACCAGCGAGGGTTTCTGCTCAACCCGCCAGAATTCCAGGACTTCCTCCTCGACGGGCGCGGTCTCGTGGCGTGCCGGCGGCGACAGGTTCACGGGAACACGGTACAGGTCCAGTTCGGTCAACTCGATAGTCACATCTTCGGGCACCTCCTCGTCATCCGTTGCAATCGGCACGGCGGGCCGTTCGGACTCAGGACGGCGCGGATGCCGGGTAACCGGAATCCGCTCGACAACGATCATCTCAGTGCGGCGCACCCGCGCAGGTGTATCCATCTCGAAAGAGGGAAACAGCACCGCGAGAACGACGAGAAAAACGGCGGCGATACCAACACTTTGCGCCATCACCTTCGGGTATGCCAGCTTCAGGTCTGCATCGGGATTCTTATGACGTATCATCGTCGGCCTCCTTTCCGGTTCCGCTTGTCGGTTATTCCGCAGTATCGCAAACTGCCGGTTTGCGATACGTTGCAAGTCACTACGCTCTGGAATCACGTTCGGTCCGGGTACCGCGCACCTGGAGAATTAATTGATTAATAATTCAGATCAAAAAAACGGTCGATTGTCCTCTGCGCCGGAATCTCAGTCAGCGATGCCGGAAGGGTTCATGGGCGCCCTTTCGCCGCGAGCCGGTCTTCGTGGAACGGCCCCGTTTCAAACGTCCTGGCCACAACGTCCAGCTGACGCAGATACGTTTCCTTCTTTCGATTCGGGCCGTAGACTCCGAAGTCCAGAAAATAGAGCCGATCCGTCTTTTCATCCACCAGCACGTAGCTTCTGAAGGGCCCGCCCTTCCACGCGACAGTGTTCTGCCACACGCCTTCCAGGTTCACCACCAGCCGGTCTCCCAACACCCGCTGACTCACCTTCAGGCCCGTCTGATCCACGACGTCGTTTTCAAAGAACCGGGCGGCGATCTCGTTCCGCTTTCGGATGCACCACGCCTCTGTCAGACGATCCGGGCTGACGCCGTCCTCTCGATAGACAAACAGCCATTGTGTCACGCGCGCGTGGGTTCGCGTGAACACGACAAAACCGCTATCGGCATGGGTATCGATTAGATTGAACCCGAAAGGTATTCGCATACGCCATCCGAACCGGTCCGCCAGTTCCGATGCAAGCGTCTCCCTTTCACCAAAACGATAGAGGATCTCGGCGACCCGCTCATCGCGCTTCCCGTCGATTGCGCTGTAAATCCGATCGGCCTCCGTCATCATATTGTCCCTCAGCGCATTGCGGTCCTCGCCCGTAACCAGAACCACCACCTGGTCGTCGGCCCACACGTCTCGCCGGATGACGAGAGGCGCTGCTCCGTTCCGCATGGCATCTCTGTGTGCCTGAGGCACGAGGGAGCGTACCAGCCCGGCCGCTTCGTGGACACCGTCCAGCGGCGCCGCGATCACGATATTCTTGCGCCGCAGTTTTCCGAATTCTCCGGGGTGAACGAACGAGACATGGTAGAGGCGCTCCTTCCTCGGCGTCAGGATTTCCCTCTCCATAGCCTCGAGGAATGGTTTCCGGAACGTCCCGGCGTCCAGGGAATCCGCAATGACCGTGACCAGATCGACCCGTCCGGAACCGGGAGGCAGTCTGTCCAGCCGCAGGAAGGACAGCAGCCGGTCCCTGAACGTCGCCAGCTTAACGAACGCTTCGGAACGGCCCGGGACCTCGACCGCGGGTCCCACGCGTCCGCACTGCATCAGAACCGCCAGAATCAAGCCCGAAGCCAGCAACAGACCCGAGCGGGAAAGGCGATGTTCGGCGCCGCGTCTGCCGTTGAGCAACTGTGAGACCCGACGAACGACCTGTTTCCGGTCTCCTGCGGCGCCGATGCCTATCGTCGATGAGACCGGTGACACCATCATCTCCGTCAGGCGCGTGAGGCAGGCCGCATACCCTCTGGCTCCACCAGTAACGCCCACCACCACGTCGTCACAAGCGACCTCCCGTTCCAGGTCCATCTTTCGAGCAATCCACCAGACGGCCGGATTGAAGAACAGAACGCAGCCAACAATCGCCTGGAACAGCCTGGACCAGTCGTCCAGCCGGTGCAGGTGCGCCAGTTCGTGCAGGACCACCTGATCGAATTCCGCCTCCGTCAGCCGCTCCAGCATGGACTCGGGGATCAGAATCACCGGTCTGAAGAGACCCGTTGCCGCAGGAGCGTCCACTTGTGCCGAACTGCACAGGCGCACCCAGCGCCGCGTCTCGCAGGAGCGGATCAGACGGCGTAATCTGTCCTGGTAGCGGGCGGGAAGGGGTTTTGCGCTCCGTTTGAGCCGCCGGAGGAGCCGAAAACCCAGAAAGAGTCTGGCCGAAA
>JAGWBX010000020.1 GCA_021295655.1 Candidatus Latescibacterota bacterium | reverse complement strand
TGATTTGACGGCTGACTACCAGG
This sequence comes from Candidatus Latescibacterota bacterium, assembly GCA_021295655.1. GTDB lineage: Bacteria > Latescibacterota > UBA2968 > UBA2968 > JAAXHE01. The sequence continues at coordinate 47,110 of JAGWBX010000020.1, read as the reverse complement.
ATACACCAGGTCACTGGACGTGAACTGAAGAGACGTCCTTTTTTGGACGACCGTTGCGCCCCGTTTCAGGGGGTTTCGTCGCGTCGCCGAATTGCTGTTTCTTCGAATTGGGGCTAAATGCTGTCTTGAACCGGGGATCCCGCCATGCCTGCCGTCGAAAACCTGAGTGATACCTACGAAGCCGATGGCGTGCTGCCTCGAATCGACGTCTTCTCCGAAACAGAGATCGGCGCATTCAGGGCACAGTTCGACGAACTCGAAGCCAGAGAAGGCAGAGACGTCTGTCAGGTGGGCCTCCAGTCCCGGCACTTCGAAGAGGAATTCATCTGGCGGCTATCCACAGACGCACGTCTTCTGGACGTCATGGAACAGGCCATGGGTAAAGATATCCTTCTGCTGGCCACGCATTTTTTCTGCAAATACCCCGCCAGAGCCGAAAAGCACTTTGTCGCGTGGCACCAGGACGTTACCTACTGGGGCCTTAAGCCGCCGCTGGCGCATACGGCCTGGATCGCCATCGACGACAGCGACGCGCAAAACGGCTGCATGCGCGTCATTCCGGGCTCCCACAAGCGCGGGATCGTCACCCACGGCACGTCGGAACGGGACGGAAATCTGTTGAGCATCAACCAGGAAATCCCGGACGATCTCGTCGACACCAGCAGCGCGATCGACCTGGAACTCAACGCAGGCCAGATTTCGGTCCACCACGGCCGGCTTTTCCACGCAAGCATGCCCAATGCCTCGAACCGGCGGCGTTGCGGCCTTACCGTCCGCTTTATCCCGCCCGAAGCCAGGCAGGTCGAATCCAACTCGATCGGCCAGGACTGGCGGCCCATCCTGCTGCGCGGCGCAAACCGGTTCACGCACCATTTCCTTGTTCCCATGCCCTTTCCACTACCATAACGAGAGTTGCGATGGCGAAACGCAGGGTTGTCATCACGGGCGCCGCCGGTTATATCGCCGGGCGGAGTCTGCCGGCCCTCAGAGAGCGCTATGACCTCGGCCTGCTGGACGTCCGAAAGACAGACAGCGACGGCAACGAGGTGGAGGGAATCGTGCAGGCCGACCTTCTCAAACGGGACCGTAACGTGTATCGACGGCATTTTGCGGATACTGACGCGGTGATACACTGCGGCTTCACGCGTGCGAACGCGCCTGAAGACCAGTACTGGGCGGAATCCGACAACATTGCCATGGCCTATAATGTGTACCAGACCTGTCTGGAGGAGAACGTCCGCAGGGTGGTCGTCATCAGTTCCAACCATGCGACCGACTTCTACGAGACGCTCATCTGGTCCGGCCGCATGGAATTTGTCACGCCGGACATGCGCCCGCTTTCAGACAACTTCTACGGATGGGCGAAGGCCGCGTACGAACTGCTGGGGTTCGCCTTCGCCGCGGGGAGAGTCGGAAACGGAACGAAGCTTCAGAATATCCAGTTGCGGATCGGCGGTCCCCGAGACACCGTGGCCGACAATCTCAGGGCGGACAACCTGAAAGGCATGCACCGCAGCCTGGGCGCCTATCTGAGCGCGCGTGACCAGACCCAGCTTCTGATCAAGAGCATCGAGACGGAGAACATCGAAGACGAGAACGGCATCCCCTTTCAGATTTTCTACGGCATCAGCGGAAACAGCCACAATTTCTGGAGCATCGCCAACGCCCGCAGGGTCATCGGCTACGACCCGGAAGACAACAGCCTGATCCGGTTTGCCGACAGGATCGCACCCGTTCTTGCCGCCGCGAAGCGGGACAACGACAGGGGCATAAACTCAAACCCGTGAGTCGCTCGGGTCTCCTTATTGATCCGCGTGGCCGGGTGAACCCTGTGCATCGCCCGAAGCGGATCCGAACTTCCGGATACCCGGAAACGCGGGGTCGACGGATTCCTCTGAGAGGTCAATCTCATGAAGATCACCCGCCTTGAAACCGTCCCCGTTGCACAGCGGTTCCTCGTGCTGAAAATGCACACCGACGAGGGCGTGGTCGGCTACGGCGAACCCCTGGACTATACGCACTGGCGTATCGTGGCGCGGGCCATCGACGACCTGGCCGAATACCTCATCGGCAAGGATCCGCTCCAGATCGAAGACCACTGGCAGACGTTCTTTCGCTCCACGTACAGCCGCAGCATGCCGGTCATCATTGGCGCGCTCAGCGGCGTGGATATGGCCATGTGGGACATCATGGGCAAAGTCCTGGATGTTCCCGTCTGGCGACTTCTCGGGGGCTCGGTCCGGGACCGGGTCCGGGTCTACGCCCACGCCGGGGGGAACACGCCGGAATCCTGTGCGGAACAGGCGCGCAAGCGGGTCGCAGACGGGTTCACGGCCATCAAGATGGGCGGCGCCGTCAAGCCGGTCCGTTTTGTGGATACGGCGCGGGCGGTGGACGAAATGGTCGCCCGGGTGGCCGCTGTCCGCGAAGCCGTGGGCGACGACGTGGATATTGCGGTCGATCTGCACCGCCGCCTCAGCCCGCAGATGGCCGTCATCACCGTCAAGGCGCTCGAACCCTATCATCTGCTGTTTGCGGAAGAACCCTGCCATCCCGAGAACAACGACGCCCTGCTGACCCTTTCACGCTCGACCGCCACACCCATTGCGACCGGCGAGCGCCACCTCACTCGCTGGAGTTTCTGGGAAATCGTGGAAAAGCAGGCCTGCGCCGTTCTGCAGCCTGATATCCGGCACGTCGGAGGCATTTCGGAAATGAAGAAAATCGCCACCCTGGCGGAAATCAGGGACATTGCGCTGGCGCCGCACAACGCCGCCGGTCCCATCGGCGTCGTCGCTTCCATCCATACCATGGCGACGGTCCCCAATTTTCTCATCTGCGAGGGCGGCACCGTACGCGGCGACGGCCTTCTGACGCCGCCGCTCACGTTCAACGGCGGATTTATCGAACTTCCCACGGGGCCCGGTCTCGGGTTCGAAATCGACGACGACGCCCTGGATGCCATGCGGGACGAACGCTTTCGCTTCCGCGGCATGTGGCGCTCGGAAGAAGATGGGTCCTTCGCGGACTTCTAGCTTCCCGTTGAAAATGCCCATCCGGGCTACGGCCGGCCCTTGCGGTCGAAAGACTGCATTGCGCTGACTTCAACTGATTGGGTTTGGATTCAAACTGACGGCCAAGCGCTGAAAGCTGTTTTTTCCGCTTCTCCACTGCCGACTCCCGACATGCCGGAGACAACCTACAGGTATCGCTCGCGAAACCGATGGCTCGCCGCACTGGCACTGTCCGTCTCGACATTGTTACCTGCTGACGCGTCAGGCAGTGCGGCTGACCGGACCATTCAGGCCGACCGCGGCCCGCTTTCCATTCGCCAGGAGTTTAACGCGGTCTCGGCGCAGATCGACAGTCTGATTCGCGTGATGAGCGCGGCCGACCCGGGAGCCATCGACAAAAAACGCCTGCCCGGAACCGCCGACGCCCTGCGTCTTCCGAAAGGGACCTCGGTTGTCTGCATCTTCTGGGCAGATGACGAGGCGCGCGTGTGGATCAATGACTTCTCCGTCGGGGAAACCCGCCTCACACCGGTGGAGGTCGAGATCCCGCACCTCTACCTCAAAAACAGGAATCGGATCCGCGCCCGGTGCTGGGACACCGACCACGTGGAAAGCGGATTCCTCTTCGGTCTCTTCCTCAAGGAAGCAAACGGCGCGCTGCACCCGATTCTGGTTTCCGACGACACCTGGCAGACGGAGAGTGGCCCGGCACTCGAAATCGTCTACGCGCATCCCGTTCCCGACATCCCGTCGGCCAAAGTCATCTGGCATTCCATGATCTTCGGCCAGGCGGAATTCTCAAAGGGATTCACCCGGCGGGAAATCGAACAGGCCCTGGCGAAACCGTCCCGGGCTCAGGCGCCGAAGACCCGGCAGAAACGTATGGACTACCACAGTTTCCTGCAGAATCTGATTTCCCTGCAGGAAACACGCGCCAGACTCAAGGGCCAGCTGCAGGAAACCACGGATCCCGTCCTTCAGACCGCTTATACGGGACATCGGAATCCGGAAGTCAGCTTCACCCTGGGCAAGGCCGGACCGCTCAAGGAAGCAACGTCGCTCACCTTCGCAAAGGAAGTCGAGTTGTGGGCGGAGAAACTGGCCGAGACGGAAAAGCGCCTCGTCTACCCCGATAAACGGACGCTGAAGGGAGAAGACGCCGCCATTGCGGCCGCGGGACCGGCGGCGTTCGGTACGAAGAGCGGCGAACGTACAGACGCCTATCGCCCGCCCGACGAACGTTCGCCCGGCGAACAAACGGTTTCTGAAAGGCGCGGCAGGGAAGGCAAATCCGCTGCAACCGAATCCGGTGAACGCGGAGGATTCGGAGCAAGCGGCGGGCGCGGGTCTCGCGCCGGGCTGCTGTTTCCCAGCATCATCCTCGCCGCCTATATCTGGTACGTCGTTTCGAAAGGAACGGATGCATTGCGAATCTGACGTTGATTCGTAATGCTTCGGGGAAGTAAAACCGCATATATGCAAGTAGATAAAGGCGATTTAACTTCGGATGACCAGGATACACCAGGTCACTGGACGTGAACTGAAAGCATGTCTTTTTGACGACCGTTACACCCCGTTTCAGGGGGTTTCGTCGCGTCGCCGAGTTGGTGTTTTTTTCGAATTGGAACTAACCGTCTTCAGGGCGTCCCAACCTGGAAATAGGTCACCATTCATCCGCCGAACTGTGGCGATCTGTTTCCGGGCAGGAACACAGGGGAGTACGCGTCGTGGAGCATTTAGCCTGGTTTGAGATTCTGATTGTGGTTTTCTTCGCCTCCGCGTGCGCCATGGCAGGCGCGCTTACACTGATCCAGGAGATGGTTTCAATCTGCCGTGAAGAATTGCGGTACGGACTCCCGGCGAACCACGCGAGACTGACGAGCGGCGTTTTAGGCGGCCTCGCAGGGTTCGGCGTCGCCGCGCTGGGTATTTACTACTACCTGTACGTTGCCCTGTCGGAAAGCTGGATCGAATGGGTGGGCCGCACCGCGTACGCGCTCATCCTGGCGGCCTCCATCGCGCACCTTTCCGTTATCGTGCATGTTTGGCGGCGGATTCGCGTCGAGGAGGAGGCCCTGGGTTCCACGTCATCCGCCTCGGGGCCGCCCACGCTGCTTGCGCGCCGGCAGGCCGGCTTGAGAGACCTCAGGACCGAAGCGGATTCATTCACGGACCTGAAGGCCAGGGACGACGAGTTGATCACAGACCTGATCGGGGTTATCGGCGAACGGCTGCTGTCCGGCCATCGCGCACTGAGCCGCATTCCCTTTTATGGATACCTCGGCACGGTTTGCGGTATCCTGCTCATGGCGCAGGAGCTCGCTCGGCTGGACGAAGCCACCGAGACGTTCAAAGTACTCCGCGATATGGCCGACGGGTTGACCCTGGCATTCAAGACCACCCTGATTGCCCTCCTGGCATACCTGCCGTTGAGAAAATGCATTGACATTCTAATGGGACGGGTCGGCGCCCTCGAACGGGCCTGGCTGGCGATGAGAGACGACCCGGGGAGCGAAGCAGGTTGAGAAGCCGATTCTTACAGCGCGCCGCCACCCAGGCGGAAGAACACGACGTCAGCAAGGAACTGTTCCTGGGCATCATGATGCTCATGCTCACCCTGGGCATTATGATCCTCAACGTCGCACAGCCGGTCTGGCGCGTGCACCACCACGACCCCAGGTCGGCGGACCTGGTCCTCATCTACACGGCAAAGGGACCCGGCCTCTCCAGCGACGGAAAATCCGTCGAAAGGCTGCTCCGGCCCGGGGAGTTCGAGCGCCTCACCACCGGGCTTATCGCCCAGCCCGACCGCAATCTCCACCTCTTCCTTCGCGGCGGCAGCAGGGACTATATGGTCAGACACGCGGCCTACGCCGACTCGCTGCTCTCCACGGCCCCTACGGGGAAAAAGGTCCGTCCGGCGGTGTTCGTACATATGTGGTAGCCCGCCGCGGGCGCAGCGTCGACGGAAAACGCGTAGCTCGGGCAAAGAAAACCGGCCGCCTCTATGGACGGCCGGGCTGAAAGTTCCTCTGAATCCGCCTGTTATTTTTTCTTCAACACCGCCAGTACGCGCTGGCCTATCAGCGTTGAGTCCCAGAATGTGACCATCGTCTGCCCCGCGGGCCCTTTACTGGCACGGTATTCGTTTCGCTCGCTCAATTTGCCGTGCCTGTCGCATAGCGCCGCCAGTTCGCCCGGAACCGCGATGGTTTCACCGATAGACGCCCTCCTGATGGTATCCAGGTTCTGCTCGTTGGTAACGTCGGGAAAGCCGATGAGTCTGTATTTCTTCCTGATGGTTATCCCCCGCGACGTCTTCAGATACCCCGCCTCTTTCAGTGTGGCCTCGGTGCCAACATAGACCAGCACGGAGGTTGCGGTTTCCTGCATGGTCTGCGCCTGCTCGACCGCCTCCTTCAGGCTGGATTCCAGCCTGATCAGGCGGGTTGTCTTGTCGTGCAGCAGCTTGTTCAGCGTATCGACTTCGATCTTCAACGCCCGGACAGACGCCGTCGCCTGATCCTTCTCACCCCGCAACTGTTTGAGTTCCGCCACCAGCTTTTCGTTCATCGCCTGTTGTTTTCTGTACAACGCCTGGTACTCTCTCATTTCGCTCGTCACCCTGTGCAGCGACGTCAGGAGCTTCCGGTTGGACACTCTTGCGCTGTCTACGTGGGCGCGCATTGCATCGATGCGTGAGTCCATTTCATCCACCAGCGCGTTCAACGAATCGATCTGGCCGGTATAAAGCGCAATATCGCTCTCCAGTTGCGCAACCTGCGGGTCGATTTCAGGAACGGTATCCGGCTTCCAGACCGTCAGCAACAGAACAACCAGCAATGCCGCCAGAAAACCCACAACGATGACAATACGTTTCCTGTCGCCGGATGGATCGGTTCCCTTGTTCACAAGCCACCTCCGAATGAAGCGGTTTCACGCCTGGTGAACCGCGGTGATGTGCGAGGCTGGAGGATGCGTCCGGTACCGGAACATCCTGATCCAGGTGATTCCCCCCGTTTCGGACTACGGACCCCGCGGGCGTTTCATCACCTTGTCGTAGATGGAGTCCACGGCGGCCTGCAGGGTGTCAGCCGCCTTGACCTGCCTGTTCATTGTATTGATGAGTTCATTCTGCGCCGTAGCCGCGTTCTTCAGCGCCTGCTGAGCCCGCTGCTCCGCACGTTGCAGGGACGTGCGAAGCAGGGCCATTTCTCTTTTCTGCCGGTTGGCTCGCGCCTCCACGCCCGCAAGGTCTTCGCGCGTTCGGGCGAGACTTTCGAGGGTCGTCTTGTGGCGCGCCTCCGCCATCGCGAAGCGCGTCTGCGAATCCCGCCTGAGCGCGCGTTCCGTATTCAGGCTGTCCGAATAGGCGCCGCGGGCATCTGCCTCTTCTGTCAACTTTGTCTGTGTCTGCCGGAGCCGGACCCGCGATTCCTGGAGATCGGCCTTCGTGCGCGCGTGGCGCGACCGCTCTTCCTGCAGGTCTGCACGAACTTCCCATTCCGACTTGGTCAGATCCACCTTTTCCAGCGTCCGGTCCAGCAGTTTCGCGCCCTGCTCGTCGAGCTTCTCCCTGAACGTCTCCACCGTCCTGTCCAGGCGCTCGCGGGTGTCTTTCATTGCCGCGTCCTGCTGCCGGAGGGCCGTTTGAATCACAAGGAAGACCACCAGGCCCGACACGACGCTTACATAGCCGCCAAAGCCCAACAGGTGCTTCTGCAACAGGGGTTTCGCCCAATGGATGAGCGCAAAGACCCCGCCCCATATCAGTACCAGGGCGCCGAGAATCGCAAGAATGATAATCTGCACGGGCAGAAGGCCTCCAGAAACCGGATAGAGGGATGCGAACGCGTATAAGTTGAAGCATTTGCTCAATTTCGTCAAGAGCAAACGTCCGGAAACCAGCGGCGTCGGAAGGATCGAAGGGGTATTTCAGTGCAGATGTCCGAAAGAAAAAAACGGGTCGCGGCATCGCCGTGACCCGAAACCAATGAACATTGAATCCAAGTGTCCTGCCCCAGGGCCATCCTCCCGGCCAACCTACAGATGCGCCTCCAGACGTTTCCTTATTGACGGCTGCCTCAACTTTCCGAACGCGTCCTCCTTCAGCTGCCTCACCCGTTCCCGGCTGATTCCCAGCCGGCGTCCGATCTCCTGATACGTCGTAGGTTCCTCGCCTTGCATACCGAAATAGAGCATAATGACCTTCCTGTGACGTTCCGAAAGAACTTCGAGCGTGTCCTTTACGGCGCGCGTTCGGCATTTTTCGAGGAGCGTCTCTTCCGCCGAGGCGACGTGCAGGTCCGACAGCGTCTCCGCAGGACTGAGGTGGTCGTCCGCGTCAGCGGAATCGAGTGAGACGGCGTTTGCGCCCCCGTCCAGGCAGCGGTTGAGCCTCTTGACCGGCAAACCGGACTGTGCGGCGACTTCGTCCGGCTCGGGGTTTCGTTCCAGGCGCTGCATCAGGCGAATTTCGGTTTTTCGCATCCGGCCGATATCGTTCAATACACTGGCGGGCACGCGGACGGTCCGGGTCTGGACGTCCAGCGCCTTCAGAATGTGCTGCCGGATCCACCAGACCGCGTATGTAATGAACCTGCATCCCCTGCTCGGATCGAATTTCCGGGCAGCGGTAAACAGCCCGCAATTTCCCTCGTTGATGAGATCTCCCAGCGGCAGGCCCTGGTTCTGATATCCTCTGGCGATATGAATGACAAAACGAAGATTCGCGTTGACAAGCGCCGCTATTGCGGTTTCGTCCCCCGCTTCGATCCTGGCCGCGAGGGCCCGCTCTTCGGCCGCATCGATCTGCGGATGCCGATCGACCTCTTTGTAATAATATTCCAGCGATATGTCTTCACGTACGGCACGTCCTTCGCGCATTTCGGCAATCATCGCCCAGCCTCTGTAAGCTGAAGTAACCCGACTGATTGAGAATTATTGACGCCTCCGGAGAAAATGCAGTGTACTCCAGCACACGGAAATATACTGAACATATGTTCAGTATTCAAGGAGAAACTTCTTGTCCCGGTGTATTTTTTTTCATACTTTTCGCTTTCGGAACCGCCGGAAAGTCCATGCATGCCTGGTCGAGCGTTCTTGTGCCGGTGTTATTCGGGAGAATTGCGATGAAAAAAATACGAGTCGGACTGATCCGCTGCGATATGCACGGAATGTATTACGGCGCGCTGATGGCCGAACACGCGCCACTGCGGTTGCAGAACCCCATGGAAGACAGCACGGGCGCGCCATACACCTGGATGAGCGGCGGGGCGCACTTTTACTTTTATACATTCTACAGCGACCCCACCCGCATGACCGTTCCGTGCCTCCACGAATTCGAAATCGCGCGTGTCTGGGACGAACATCCCGGCGTCGGCGATGTATTCGCGCAGGTCTTCACCTCCAGACCCCGGGTGTGCGATCACTTTCACGAAGTCTCGGACGACGTGGACCTCGTCCTGGTGGCCGACTGCAATTACGATGGCGCCGACCATCTCGAACTGGCCAGGCCCGGCCTGGAAAAAGGGGTACCCACCTTCATCGACAAGCCGCTTGCGAACAACCTGGACAACGCGTACGCCATCGTCGGCCTGGCCCGGAATCACAATGCCCCCATGCTTTCACGTTCCATTCTGAATACGCTCCCGCAGGCCAGTCAATTCGCCGCTCGTTTTCCGGAAGTCGGTAACCTGGAATTCGTTTCCATCCGCGGGGGAGGCCCCTCCATGGCGGGTCAGATCCACGCCATCTGCCTGGCACAGAACTTTTTCGGATCCGGCGTGCGCGCCGTTGAATCCATGGGGGAAAACACCGGCGGCTTCATGCGCCTGGTCTACCCGGAGGAACCCCGCTTTCCCAGACGCGGCGCCATGCTGAATTGCGACACGGGAGAAACCTATCACTGCGCGTTCTACGCCAGCGCGTATGGAAACATGGGCGATATACATTCAGCGCCCCTTGGCGACTACGTCTTCCCCTACGGCGCGTACGAGAACATCAAACTGATGAAACAGATGGTTGAAACCCGCCATTCCCCGGTTCCGTACCCTGAAATACTGGAAAGCGTTGCGGTTTCCACAGCGGCGGCCAAAGCGCACAATACCGGAATACAGGTATTGCTGCAGGACGTGGGATACAGGGGCGCAACTGACGTTGCGCCCCTCGTGTTCGGCTCGCTTCTATGCCGCCTAGCCCGGGCCCCCCAACCCTGCGGGGCCGATCGTATTGCCAAGTGCCGCTGCCCTGTCATCACCGGACCGCGTCCCCGTTGCCGCCGCTCAAACCTCCACGATAAACCGGGTCAGGTCCTTCGCCCGATCCGAAAGGGAATCGTACACGGGCCGGGGCAAGGGGTGTTCCCTTCTGAGCCACACGAACCACGGCGCCGAATAACCCACGCTGGTCATCGCGCGAATCTCACCCGACCGGTTGGCCGTACCCCCGTGCCAGCAACGGATGTCACGAATCACCGCTCCACCCGCGGGACCGCATACGATCGACCGCTTCATCCAGTCCGGCTCCTCCTCCAGCCCGGGCACCGGATCCCGATTGCGGTGGGTGCCGGGCACAAACCGTGTGGCGCCATTGATCTCCGTAAAATCCACCATGGGGAAATTCACCACGATTACCGGGGTTGGCAGGTCCATTACATTCACCCGACCCTGGGGATCGCGGAGCATATCCGTGATATCCGCATGCAGCTTCTGAATCCTTGCGCCGGGCAGCGAGTAATCTCCTCCGGCGCCCCAACAGTGGAATTCACTGCTTGTCCAGATCGCTTCCAGGACTGGTAGAACCGTCTGCAAATCAATCAGTTGAGCCCACTCCGGGTGGTGGTGTTGAGGACCGAAGGAGTAGCGCGCGTATCCGCGGTTCGCGTCTTCCAGCGGAATGTCCGCCGTCTGCTGTGCGATCACGCGCTCGGCCCCCGACCTTGTGTAGGCCAATTGCCCGGGCGTCAATGCATTTCGCATCACGACAAACCCGTCACGATGAAAAATCCGGGCGGCTCTTTCCACTTCCACAGGTTCGACAAACTCGACGTCCAGCATAAATGCCTCCCGTCAATCCGCACGCGCGGCCAGCGGTACACACGCTTTGAGGTCCGGCGCATTAAATAAAAAAAGCGCCTAACCTACCAGGTGCCGAAAATTATTGACGAAGTTCCACAGTAACCTGTGGAATAACTTCCGGTTGGGTCACCCTTACGTAGATTCAAGGCACTTTTAGAGGTTGAATCCAGAGGATACAGCCTCCGGGAAAAATATAAACATTCCGGAACGAAAACGCAAGCGGAACTCTGAACAATGCCCGGGCCGGCTTGACTTCCTTCCATCGGCTGCATACATTCCAGCCACGAACCCGGCATTCCCGGCTCATTTCCGGCGTGAGACGCCGGACGTTGTCACGCGGTCAATACACCTTGCGGAACAGAGAAAGAGACGACCATGGCAGAGCCTACTCTCCAGGATCTTCTGGCCTTCAGCACCCACGCGGCCTGGCAGGCCGGGCGCATTACGTTGCGCTACTTTCAGACCGGCGTCCAGGTTGACATAAAATCAGACGACAGCCCCGTAACCGAAGCCGACCGTGCCGCGGAACGCAGGATCGCCGGGCTGATACAGGACCGTTTCCCGGACGATGCCATCGTCGGAGAAGAATTCGGCGACCGGGACGGCGGGACCGGCCGCCGATGGATCATCGACCCGATCGACGGTACGAAGTCCTTCGTCCACGGTGTTCCGCTCTACGGCGTGATGATCTGCGTGGAAATCGATGGCGTTCCGTCGGTCGGCGTGGTGCACCTTCCCGCAATGAACGAGATGGTCTGCGCCGCCAGGGGACTGGGCTGCACGTGGAACGGCCGGCCAGCACGAGTCTCAAGTGTCTCACGCATGGAAGACGCCCTGTTGTGCGCCACCGACTTCGAGTCGTTCGCGGAATACGGCAAGGATGGCGCGTACCTGAACCTCGCCGGAAGGGTCGCGTACTGCCGGGGATGGGGCGACTGTTACGGCCACGTCCTGGTGGCCACAGGGCGTGCGGAAATCATGCTGGACCCCGTAATGGAGGTGTGGGACTGCGCCGCGCTGCAGCCTATTCTGGAAGAAGCGGGCGGCACGTTTACGGACTGGCGCGGAAAACCGACCATTCGGGGCAGAGAAGCCATTTCCACCAACGGTGTTCTTTTGGATGAGGTACTGCGGAACGTCGCCTGAGAGATTCCGATCCGCCTTACCGAGACTGCCTCCGGCGAGAATCCCGTACGGGAAATCGGTTCCGTGTTTGTCAATAATAATACCCCAGCATGATACACATCTCGTCGTTCTCGGCCGTAAATCCGAATCGAATGGTGAAGTCCTTGTCGTCGTTTTCGTGGGTACACTCGAATCTCACTCTTTCACCCGCCTTGACCTGAAGCACCGGATTAAACAGGAGTGTCACCGGCTCGGCCCATTCCTCGCTCCTGTAGATCCGTTCCTCGCCCAGAAAAATGTCGAACCGGCGGCCGTGGCGATGCATGTGCGAGGACAGCATGATCACGTTAACGTCCTGCCTTAACGTCCAGTCCTGGCCGGTCGTCGCCGTCTGACCCGGTGGGACCCGGATGCCGAAATTGCTGACGAAGATGGGTTTCGCGACTACATTGACACTGTCGGCCGGAATCGTATGCAAATTGACGTACACCTCGCCGATGAGCGTGTTCTCGCCTGACGCATTTACAAAGTGGGAGTTCAGCTCATAGGTCGCATCGGCCGGCATCGGAATCGCAGTGCCATCGGGAAAATCGAAAACGGCCTTCGGCGACTGGCTGCCCACGACGAACTGTTTGCGGAAGATCCCGAGCGCCTCGATCGGATCCAGGTCTCGAACGCCCGGCGGGGGCGGGTTTTCGTCCGTCGTCTGATAAAGAATGAAATGATGGCTGCCCTCCGGCTGCACCACCTCGATCTTGTTCACCATCAGGTCTTCGGCCGTACCCAGCCGCGTTGTTGAAAAGATCTCCCGTTCCGACCGCGGCCCGATTGCAAAGGGTTTCAGGTGAAGCTGAATCCCCCGCGCCGGCGGCGCCGGCGGTTGAAAATAAAACTCCGTCCCGTGCAGGACGCGATCCAGGTCGGGTGCATCCGCCACCACGCTGTCCCGGGGCGCCCCTGCCGCGATCCATGCCCGGATCGCGTCGATGGCGACACCGCTGAGACTGGAATACGACCTCGGCATCCGGTCGCCGTACCCCACCCCCGACCCGGTCAGCTTTGTCATCAGAAAACTCTTTTGGGGATCCCCTTCTTTTACCAGCAGCATTCCCTCTTCCCGCGCTTTTGCGTTCTGCGGTACCCGCCCCACCAGTTGATCGTATGTCACGTCCGGTTCGAGCGAAAGTCCGGCAGCCGCCCATGATGAACTGTGGCAGGAACTGCTGATGCAGCTTTCATTGAATATATGGTCCTGTATCGCCTCGAACGTCGAACGGCCCCCCCCAACGTCCGTCTCCCCCTCCTCGTGCGTGACTTTGCCGTAGTCTGCCGCGAACAGCACAAAGTCGTTAAATCCCACCTCGCCGTCGTCGTTCAGATCAAACCGGACGCTGGAGGACCCGTACGCTTCCGCGAACAGCAGGAAATCCGAAAACCCCACCTCGCCGTCCCCGTCGAAATCCGCCCCCAGACTGTGGGCGAACCCCGCAGCCGGAATCAACAGGAGAAACATCGCGCCCAGGGAGAAGTGACGGCGCATGATAGACCACCCCCGATCTACTGCTTTGATCCGCAACAATTCACCAAGGAGAATCCAGTTGGCCGGCCGTCTTCTCGTATTCACGCCTCGCCTGCTCCAGGGTTTCGGGACTACCTATATCGATCGCTGTTCCCCGGAGCCTGTGTGCATACACAGGCTCCACGTGGCAGAGCCACTCGACGAAGTGCCCGGGCGCATCCGTCGTCCGTCCGCTGTCGACGTATTCGTCGAACCGCTTCAGCGTGGATGCCGGGTATACGTAAAACGCCGCCGAGCCCCAGCATGACTCGGGTTCGGCGGGCTTCTCGCTAAACCTCACGACCCTGTTCTCTTCATCCAGAACTGCAATCCCGCGCCGCCTGCGGTCCTTCGGGTCGTCCACGCGACATACGCAGATATGGGCCACCGGATTGTCGTGGAAATCCGCCACCAGATCCTTCAGTCGAAACCGGAACAGATTGTCCGAACCGCACACCAGAACGTCGTCCGAAATGGACCGCGCCCGAACGGCGAACCGGATGTCCCCCACCGCGCCAAGCCGATTTTCGTTCGTGGTGGTCCCGTCGTCGATCACGTCAATTTTCAAACGGCCGTTCCACCCGGCCGACCACCGTTCGAAATGCCCGGCGAACCGGCTGTTGGTGATCAGATAGACCCCATCCAGCCCGGGAACGGACGCGATCTGGTCCATGAGATAGTCCATGATCGCGCGCCCGCCGACCTTGAGAAGCCCCTTAGGGAAATTCTTCGTCAGAGGGTAAAGACGTGTGGCGTATCCCGCGGCAATGACGATTGCTTTCATGTTTTTCCCGTTTCCGGGTCCGACCTCTCAACGCACGAGCTTCCGACCGCCGGTTATCGCGCCTGCGCCGCATGTCGACCGAATCCGTATCCGCCGTCCGAACGTCGAGGCAGTTCGGGTTCCTTGATATCGCGGCATCGACGTCCTGAATCTGCGCCGGCGGGGTCGAAATCTGCTGACAATTCGCCGTAAGTTAATTATATATAGGTCCCGTTGCGGGGGCAAGGGGAATAATCGGAAAAAAACGCCCGCAGCGCTTGCTATCAGCATACACGAGATGCCTCATCCGGGAGATACGCGATGACGCGTTCCGAATTGTCGGACCGCCTGAAACCGCCCTGTCCTGCCCTGGACGTCCACGTGCATCCGTTGGATTGCTTCGGGCTTTACAGGATAGCCGGCGCCAAGGAAGACGCACGCCTCATTATCGAATCCGCCGCGCGTGCGGGGGTGGCAAAGATGTGCCTGTTTTCACTGTACACCACGTGCCCCAGAGAACCATCGGTTGAAGCGTTCAGGCAGGCCAACGACTATGCCCTGGCGATGCGGGATCTGGCGCCCGATATCTTCATCCCCTTCTGTTACGTCAACCCGATGTACCCTCTGGAATCCGTTGCGGAAATAGACCGCTGCATCGAAAGCGAGCGCATGAGCGGAATCAAGCTGTGGGTCGCCCGCCGCGCCACGGATCCGGGCCTGGACCCCATCCTGGAACGCGCCGTACAATTCGGAGTCCCGGTGCTGCAGCACGCGTGGATCAAGACGGACGGCAATCTTGTGGGCGAATCCTTTCCTGCCGACGTGGCCCACCTGGCGCGGCGCCACCCGGAGGCCAATATCATCATGGCTCACATGAACGGCTGCGGGCTGGCGGGCATGGAAGCCGTGGCGGACTGCCCGAACATCTACGTCGATACCTCCGGAGGAGACCCGGACAGCGGCATCGTCGAAGCGGCTGCATCGACCATCGGCACCGGGCGCATCGTCTTCGGGTCCGACGCTCCGATCCGCCACTTCGGCGTGCAACTCGGCAAGACGCTCGGAACCGATCTTCCGGAGGCGGTCAAGAAAGAGATCCTCTGGAACAACACCGCCCGCCTTCTGCCGGCATGGTCCGGCGTCCGGACCCTCTGACCGGACGTCGGGCGGGCCGGAGCGGCGTAACCCAACCATCGATCCGAATGAAATCTGCGCCGGGGAGAACACCATGATCATCGACATCAACGCCTATACCGGACACTGGCCTTCCCATCCCGTTGAGGGCGCCCTTGACGCCGTTCGCGCCTCCCTCAGGGAATACGGCGTGGAACGCATGTGCGTCTCGCCGCTCGACGCCGCGTGGTGCCGCAACCCGCATCGATTCAACGACGGTCTCTACGCCGCATCGGACGCGACCGACGACGTCTGGCCGGTACCCATTCTGGATCCCACCATCGCCACGTGGCGCGACGAACTCGAGCGTGCGAAAGAGCAACCCCGTGTCCGCCTGGTCAAACTCCTTCCCGCCTATTGCGGGTACGATCTGGAATTCGCGTCCGACCTGTTCGCGGCCCTGGCCCGTGCCGGCCTCGGGGTCATCGTGCAGACGCGGCTCGAAGACCCCCGAAGGCAAAATCCCCTCGCGCAGGTACCTGACGTGCCCGCATCCGAAATCGCGGATGCCGCACAGCGCCATCCCGGTCTTCTCGTCATCATCGGAGGGCCACGCACGGGTGAAATCCGGGGACTTGGGGGCAGACTCCTGCAACTCCCCAACCTCTACGCGGATGTCTCCCATTCGGACGGCATGGATGCGGTGAAGGTGCTGGTGGAAGACGGACTGAGAGACAAACTGCTGTTCGGCTCTCATGCGCCGCTCTTCATCCCCTATTCAGCGCTTTCGCGGGTCGTCACCGACCTCTCCGACGACGACGCGGCCGCCATCCTGGGGGGTAACGCCGAGCGAATCGTCAACTGGTAACGGGGGGTTACGGTGAACCTGAACACGTTGAGAGAGAGACTCAAGCCACCCTGCGACGTACTGGACGTACACGTCCACCCGCTCGGCACGGGCGCGGCATCCGTAATGACCGATGCCAAGCGGATCCTGGACGCCGCCGGACGGGCGGGGATCACGAAGATGTGCATCTTTCTGCTGCATCCCGAATCGGGCGCCGGCAGCCGCCTTCATGACCCCGCAATGCGACACTGCCGGAACGGCAACGACTACAATCTGAGGATGCGCGATCAGGCGCCTGACGCCTTTCTTCCCTTCTGTTACGTCAATCCCGCCTATCCCGACGCATCCGTCGACGAAATAAACCGGTGCATCGTTCAAGAGCGTATGTGTGGAATCAAACTATGGGTGGCGCGCCGGGCCACCGATGCCGGACTGGACCCGATAATGCAGCGCGCCGTTGAACTCGGCGTGCCCGTTCTGCAGCACGCATGGGACAAGACCACCGGCAACCTGGCTGGCGAGTCCTTTCCGCAGGACGTGGCCGACCTGGCGCGCAGGCACCCAGGCGCCAGGATCATCATGGCCCACCTCAACGGGTGCGGGCTCCGGGGCGTTGAGCACGTCGCCCACTGCCCGAACCTGGTGGTAGACACCGGCGGCGGGGATCCTGAGGCCGGTATCGTCGAAACCGCCGTGGACGCGCTGGGCGGCCGTCGCGTCGTCTTCGCGTCCGACCTGCCGGTCCGCCTCTTCGGCCAATGCCTGGGAAAAACCCTGGGCGCCGGTCTGTCCGAAGCAACCAAGCGAGACGTTCTCTGGAACAATGCCGCCAGGCTCCTTCCCGAATGGGCCGGTGTCAAGCCGCATTGAGGGCCGGCTTCAGGAGCGCACCTCGCTGCGCCGTCGACGGTGCGCAGACAACAGATCAAGACTCACTGTTTAACCCCAATTTGAAAAAAGATAAGCGCTTAAATGGCCACCTAAGGCACAGAAGGTATCGGTGCGTAACGACGTTTTTCGTAACGCCGTGATCCCGCAGATATTACGTTGTCTCTCGGCTATACGCCCGGCAACCGGATAGCGGTTTTTGGCAGTCAGCCTCAATTCGTAAGATACAGCAAGACAACACCGCGGGGGAAATCTGCAGAAACGGGGTATTGAAGTCGTTCAAAAGGACGTTTTTTCCGTTCACGCCCAGTGACCTGGTGTATCCTGGTAATCCGAAGTTAAATCGCCTTTTTTCAATTGCGTATATTCGATTTAACCTCCCCGAAAAACGACGAAACAAGGTTAAACGAAGGGCACAACGTGCAAAGGAAGAAAATCCTCATCACAGGCGCCGCCGGCAGGATCGGTCGCGTTCTGCAAGAGGGATTGAAGGACGACTACCGCCTCAGACTGCTGTATCACAACACCGTCCTGCCGGCACGCCCCGGTGAAGACGTGCACGTTTCAAGCGTTACCGATATGGAAAAGGTCATTGCGGCGGTGAAGGGTGTGGACACCGTGGTCCACATGGCCGGGAACCCAAACGGGAGCGCTTCCTTCGAAGATATCCTCGAGGCGAATATCCGCGGAACCTACACCGTTTACGAGGCGGCCCACCGTACAGGCGCCCGCCGCGTCGTGTTCGCCAGCAGCAACCACGTTACAGGATATTACGAAAAAAACGGCATTGGAACCACGACCGAGGTGAACGCGCGGCCGGACAGCTTCTACGGGGCCAGCAAGGCTTACGGCGAGGACCTGGGCCGGTACTACGCGGACGCATTCGGGCTTTCGGTGATCTGCCTGCGGATCGGATCCTTTCAGCCCGCCGACTCGGTCATCAACCGCACGAGCGACCGGATCCTCGCGTCCTGGCTCAGCCACCGCGACACCGTTCAGCTCGTACGATGCAGCATCGAAACCAACGTCCATTTCGGCATCTATTACGGCATATCGAACAATACCCGCGCGTACTGGGACCTCCGAAACGCCCGCGAGGAACTCGGCTACGCCCCTGAAGACGACGCAGAGACCCATGTCTGAAGGTTGGGACCGAAACGGGCGGCCCGGATTGCCGGACCGCAGCCGGTTTCAGAAATGCCGTATCGCTTCCGCCAGCCCGCCCAGTGTGAAATCCGCCTCGTCGTGCCGTTGACGCGCGGTGAAAAAATTGGGCGCCGCGAACACGGTCATCCCCGCGGCCTTGCCGGCTTTGACGCCCGCCTCGCTATCTTCGATGACCGCACACCGATCCGGTCCGACGTTCAATTTCCCGGCCGCAAGCAGATAGATATCCGGCGCCGGTTTCAGCCGTTCCACGTCGCTGCCTGACAGCATCACGTCGAACACGTCGGACAACCTGTCAACGCCGTCCAACCTGGACAGCAGGCCGCTGTTCAGCGTCTTCATCATGCGGTTCCGCTGCGTGGACGACGCCACCGCGAGCGGGTAGCCGCGGGCACGGACGTGCGCCATCAGTTCCAGAATCTCCGGCATCGGCAGCACCCGATCGGGATTCGAGATCGCCTTCTCGAATCGATCCATCCAGATCTCGCGGAATGCGGCGGGCGCCACGTCCAACCCGTATCGTTCCACGGCGTACGCGCTGTTATCCTCGACGGGATGGCCCACGCAGACCGCATAATCCTCGCGGCTCATCCGGGCGCCATAATTTCCCAACGTGGTGTTGAACGTCTCGCAGTAAACCGACTCTGAATCCACAATCACGCCGTCCACGTCGAATATAACCGCTTCGAATCTGCGATCCGTCACACGTTTACCTCAATTCGAAGTAAGGAACCGTCAATTTGGCCGCAAAAAGCACAAAAGGCATCGGCGCGAGACGGCGTATGTCGTAACGTCGTGAGCCCGCCACCGGCTCGAACGGTCCGCCGGCCCGCGTGGGAGGGTCCGTGAAACGCGCGAATTCTCAGTAATAAAAAACGGAGCGTTCCCCTGTGGATGCTCCGAACGGTCGACAATATTGAGGGGCCGGTGAACGTTGTCAAGAATTTTCCTTGTCTCATGTCCCGGTTTTCCATTATTTCAATCGTCCTGGATACACTCCCGTCACGCCGACCGTCCGGAGCCCTTTTTGTCCGCCAGAGACCCCGACATGCTGGAAGGCATCCCTCGCGCGCCCACCGACCGGATGCCGCTCTGGCGCGAAGACGGCCGGACGCTGCAGATCAACGAGATCTTCTACTCCATAGAAGGTGAAGGCGTGCGCGTCGGTCAACCCACCACATTCGTACGCCTCGCCAGATGCAATCTGCGCTGCTTCTTCTGCGACACCGAATTCGATACGTACACGGAACTCGATATCGGCGAAATCCTGGCCGACGTCGGCCGCCACCCCGCCACCTGGGTCTGCCTGACCGGCGGAGAACCCCTCGGTCAGAACATCGTACCGCTTTGCCGGAAACTGCGGTCCGGGGACTACCGCATCCATATCGAGACCAACGGCGCGATCGACCCGGACCCGGACCTCTACGACCTCATCGAACACTGGACCGTCTCTCCCAAGAGAAAATCCATCGCGGGTGGTCTCCGGTACATTACGGAGCTCAAATACGTGGTCGGCAAACACTTTGTGGAAGACATGGTAGAAGAAGACCGTGCCAGGTACGTCTACCTCCAACCCGAGTCGAGCAAACCTGAATATATCGTGAAGACCCTCGACATCCTCAAACGGCACCCCGCATGGCGGCTGTCGTGCAGGATCCACAAAATGCTCGACCTCCCGTAACCAAATCGCAAGTACCGCGAAGAAAGCGGCGTGAACGCGCACGAGCCGCATTTCGTGACAGGCCGTTCCCGTGCGGCAGAATCGCGCTGATTCGAGCCACGGAAACAGGAGTTTTCGCTTGACAACCCTTTCACGATAATATAAATTGATCTGATGATGTAAGTATATGCCCATCAACCTGCTTGCGGAGGAGTGTCAACGGACGGGATCGTATGTCACCGGGTGATTTGCTGAATACGACGCGCAAGTAGAAAGGCCGCGCGTTTTTTTATTATTCAAAAGCGAGGCCCGACGCTCTCGACCGCACCGGCGTTCGCAATGCGCAGATCATGTTCCCGGTCCGTGAAAAACAACCGTTTATTGTGATTGACGTCTCCGCCGATTCTTCACGCCAGTTCTGAGACCGCCAGACTCCATGCCCCGAACAGGCAACATAACCGTCACCCTACCGGACGGCTCCCGAAAGGACTTCCGCGAGGGCGTCACCATCCTGCAGGTGGCCGAATCCATCGGCTCGGGCCTTGCGCGCGCTGCACTGGCCGCCAGGGTCAACGGACGGGCCGAGGATCTCAGCCGTGCGCTGGAAGACGACGCCGAACTGGAAATCCTCACATTCTCCAGCGATGCAGGCAAAGAAGTGTACTGGCACAGCACCGCCCACATCATGGCGCAGGCGGTGCAGGACCTGTTCCCGGACGTCAAAGTCACGCTGGGCCCACCCATCGAAAACGGCTTTTATTACGACTTCGATCGGGAAGAACCATTCACGCCCGACGAATTGCACAGAATCGAAGTCAGAATGCGGGAACTCATCGCGGAAGCCCAGACCTTCGAGCGCCAGGAAATCTCCCGCGAGGCCGCAATCGATCTGTTCAGGGAGCGCGGCGAGACCTACAAGCTGGAAATTCTGGAGGAAATTGAACCCGGCGAAACCATCAGCATTTACCGGAATGCCGATAAGTGGCTGGACCTCTGCCGGGGGCCGCATGTTCCCGACACCGGCCGCATAAAGGCCGTCAAACTGCTGAGTTCATCGGGCGCATACTGGCGAGGCGACGAAAACAACGTAATGCTCCAGCGCATCTACGGCATCTCCTTTCCGGGACAGAAAGACCTTAACGCCTATCTGGAGTACCTGGAAGAAGCCAGGAACCGGGACCACCGAACCCTCGGCAGACAACTCGATCTCTTCTCTATCAACGATACCGCGGGCCCCGGTCTGGTTCTCTGGCACCCCAACGGCGCGCGAATCAGGAACCAGATCGAAGATTTCTGGCGCGAAGCGCATTACGGCGGCGGCTATGACCTGGTGGGTTCACCCCATCTCGGACGGTCCCGCCTCTGGGAAACCAGCGGACATCTGGATTTCTTTCGCGACAACATGTACCCCCCGATGGACATCGACGGCCAGGAATATTTCGCCAAGCCGATGAATTGCCCTTTCCACAGCCTCATCTACAAATCCCAAAGGCGCAGCTATAGAGAGCTACCCTTCCGGTGGGCCGAACTGGGTACCGTCTACCGCTACGAAATGGTCGGCACGCTGCATGGCCTGTTACGGGTGCGCGGATTCACCCAGGACGACGCACATATCTTCTGTCGTCCGGATCAGGTCGAGGACGAAGTCTCCCGGGTTATCGACTTTACGCTGTTTATCCTCAAGTCATTCGGTTTCGAAGACTTCAACATATACATCTCAACCCGGCCCGAAAAGGCGGTTGGAGATCCGGCCGACTGGCAACGAGCCACCGACGCTCTCAAGCGCGCCGTTGACTCCCAGAAGCTGCCGTATCGGATCGACGAAGGCGCCGGCGCCTTCTACGGCCCGAAGATCGACGTGACCATCAACGATGCCCTGAACAGGGAATGGCAGTGCACCACCATCCAGTTCGACTTTAACCTTCCGGAACGTTTCGACCTCAGCTTTGTGGGGTCAGACGGAAAATTTCACCGCCCGTATATGGTTCATCGGGCCCTTCTGGGGGCCATGGAACGGTTCTTCGGCCTGTTGATCGAACATTACGCCGGTAACTTCCCGCTCTGGCTGGCTCCGGTACAGGCTGTTGTACTTCCAATATCCGACCCGTATGCCAATTATGCCGGCGAGGTTGCCGGCCAGCTCAACCGCGCGGGTCTCCGCGCCGAATTGGACACGCAAGACGCCAAGCTGGGTTTCAAGATCCGCGAGGCTGAAGTTCGGAAAATCCCTTATATGGTCATTGTTGGCAGGCAGGAAGTTGCCGCACAATCCATCTCGGTTCGCAGGCATGGCGCCGGTGACCTCGGCAGCATGTCTACGCTTGACCTCATTGCCCGGATGCAGAAGGAAGTTGAGACGAAAAGCGCCGCGTAAGTCCCTCTATTATCCAAACAGGCCAGCATGCGGCCCGGATCAAACTCGGAGGTGATCGGTATCAACAGAGGTCCAAGAGTTTTCAGAGATCGAAAGCAGGAAAGGGCGCCCCGCGTCAACGAACAGATCCGCATACCCCAGGTCCGACTGGTCGCCCAGGATGGCGAGCAGGTCGGCATCGTAGAAACCCGGAAGGCGATGGAAATGGCAATGGAGGTCGACCTCGACCTGGTCGAAGTCGCTCCCAACGCCCGCCCGCCGGTCTGCCGGATTATGAACTACGGCAAGTACAGGTATGAGCAAAGCAAGAAACAGAAAAAAGGCAAGAAGAGCGGATCGCAACTGAAAGAGATCCGCCTCGGTCCCAGAATCAGCGACCACGATTACGAATTCAAGATACGCCACGCCGAAAACTTTTTGAAACACCGCCACAAGGTCAGAATCTCCGTGGAATTTCGCGGCCGCCAGAATATGTATCGAATGCAGGGCAGAGCGTTGCTGGAACGCGCCGAAGAAGACCTTCGGGAGATCGGTGCGGCCGAAATGCCCATCAGGGACGAGGGTCGCAACATCGTCGTCATTATCGCGCCGAAGTAATGTACGCCTGTTGATCCGGCGCGCACGGCGTTCGGAAAAAACGTGATGTCGCCCGTTCAGCCGGTCCATCTGCCGGTTTCCACAGCTCGTGTGTGTAAAAAACGAACGTTGCCAAGGAGTTGAACGTGCCCAAAATGAAAACTCACCGAGGAGCCGCGAAACGGTTCAAACGCCGGAAATCCGGTGTGATCGGCCGCAAGAAGTCAACGGTTACGCATAATCTGACAAGCAAGAGCAGCAAACGCAAGATGCACCTGCGCAAACCCGCCGTGGTGCATAAATCCGATCAGGACCGGGTAAAGCGACTGCTTCCCAACTGACGGGCGGAACCGGGTTCAAGTTTGAAGTGCCGTTCCCGTCATCCTTCAGTGGCTCTCAATTTCAGGCCGCGTTGCACCGGAACCGGACACGGCCCTCAAACTGCCAGGCGCTACCAGGAGACCGTACTCATGCCCAGAACAACGAACAGCGTCGCTTCGCGACGCAGGCGAAAGAAGGTACTGAAGGCCGCTCGCGGGTACCGCGAAGGGCGGAGCAAGCTGTATCGCACAGCTGACGACGCCGTCAATCGCGCACTTTCCTATGCATACCGGGACCGTCGTCAGAAAAAGAGAAACTTCCGCTCATTGTGGATCGTCCGAATCAACGCCGCCGCCCGGCTGAACGGGCTCTCGTACAGCAGCCTGATCAACGGCCTGAAAAAGGCCGACGTTTCCGTTGACAGGAAGGTTCTGGCCAACCTCGCCGTCACGGATCCGGTGGCGTTCTCCGCTTTGTCCCAACAGGCCCGCCAACACCTGTAACAGTCCGCCTGGTATCGGAACCCATCGCAGTAACGCGTCTCGAATCGATTCCGATTGCGTTCCCGCCGCCCTTGCGAACGGTATCCCGTCCTTGACTTTACGCCATGGACGTATTACATTGCGTAGTAGGGTTGGACTGACGATATATTGTCGCCTCACTGCACGAACTTTCTGAGAATTGTGTCTGCCAGGAAAGGGTGAGAACATGGAAGCGCAAGATCCGGTAAACAAACAGCTGGAGTCGGAAGGCAGTGACGACGCACCCTTCGAAACTGTCAATGAACCAGACGAGCAGGCGGAATCGGAGGGTCCGGAAGACGGGCAACTCAATCTGCACGATCAGCAGGACAGTTCCTTTGAGTCTCCGGGCGAGACAGGCCGGCATGCGGAATCGGAAGGTCCGGAAGACGGGCAGCTGGATCTGCAGGACAGTCCCTTTGAGTCCGCCGTCGAGACAAACGAGCCGCAGGACTCGGAGGGTCCTGAAAATCCCGGGATTGAACCGGGCGACCGGCCAGACGGAGTGCCGGAAGACGACGAAAGGGAAGACGACCGGCCGGATTCGGAGAATCTCGTTTCTGATCAGCTGGATCTGCTAATCGGCGAGATCGATCGCGCTGTCGACGTTATCGGGCAGCTACGAAAGGAAATCGCCGAACTCGAGCGGAGAAACGGGGAACTCGAGCAGCGGCTGGAAGACCAGGATCAGGCGATCACGGAGTTGCAGGCTGAACGGGAACGTCTCCGGTCCATTTACGACAACAATGCTTCCCTCATTGAGAACAAGGAGGAAATCCAACGCAAGATCGAAACCATGATCTCGCGTCTGGATTCAGTGAACACAGCGTAAAACAGCACCGTCGGCATCCTTACGGAACCTCATCGTTTCACATCGCCTCCGGATGTCCAGAGGACTCATGTCTGAACAATCGGCGATACGCGTCCAGATTTTCGGCACCGAATACAACATCCACGCTGAAGGCGATCCGGACCATGCCCGGGCCGTCGCACGATACGTGGACAGGAAAATGCGTGATGTCGCAAACTACATTTCACTTCGTTCGGTTGCCAAAATCGCAGTCGTTGCGGCCGTGAATCTTGCGCACGAACTGCTCAAAGAGGAAGAAGCCAGTCGGGAAATGGGAAATACCCTGACCGAACAGACCCACAATCTGGCGTCTTTCACAAACCGGATCGCGTAGAGACGACCTCAAACAGAAAGGGCGTGCCGGCAGTCGCTGGCGGCCCTGCCGGATAATCGATTCCGGTGTTGCCTGCTGCGTTCATCTGTAACCATCCGGAGCGGACACTCTCCAACCCGGACGGGATGTACGGAACCGGATGAATGCACGCAGGTTTTTTTTATGCGTGGTTCCCATTATTCGGGGAGACCAGAATGAACCTGCCGATAGACACGACCATGGAAGTCGTGACAGTCCTGATGCTGTCGGCCGGCCTGCTTATACTGGGATTTATCCTGGGATGGCTGATCAGCCGCAAGATCGGGCAGAGCAAGATTCATCGCGCCGAACTCTCTGCGGAAAAGATTCTCGAAGATGCCCAGACCGAGGCGAACGCGATGAAGCGGACCGCGGTCCTGGAAGCCAAAGACAGGATCCAGCAGGAGCAGCTCCGGTTCGAACAGGAACTCGAAGAAAAACGCGATCGGTCTTCGAGAGAGGAGATGAAGCTGAGCAGTCTCAGAAGGCAGCTCGACAAACGTGCGGACCTATTGAACGACAAGGAGAAACTGGCAACCGAGAAAAACGAGCAACTCCGGCTGCTGGAGGAGCAACTCGCCGGTCGGGAACGGGACCTCGAGCAGAGCCGCCTGATGCAGAACAGGCGTCTGGAACAGATCGCCGGACTCACAAAGGACGAGGCAAAACGCATCCTGATGGCCAATATGGAAGACGAGGCGGAACGCGATGCGGAATGGCGTCTTAAGGAAATCCGTGACGACGCGCTCGTCCGTGCCAATGACGAGGCCCGGGAGATTATCGCCGGAGCAATTCAGCGACTGGCCGCGGACCACACCATAGAATCCACCGTTGCGGTCGTACGGCTTCCTTCCGACGAAATGAAGGGGCGAATCATCGGCCGTGAGGGGCGAAACATCCGCGCCTTTGAAATGGCAACGGGCGTGGACGTCACGATCGACGACACACCCGAAGCGGTCATCCTGTCGGGGTTCGATCCCATACGCCGCGCCATCGCTCAGATTGCCATGGAACAGTTGATTCTGGACGGGCGCATCCACCCGGGCAGGATCGAGGAAATCGTACAGAAATCGCGGGAGTCCATTCAGGAAGTCATGCACGATGCCGGCGTTCAGGCGGCATTCGACGCTGGCGTACCGGGCCTGCACGATCGCCTCGTTGCCTGCCTCGGCCGGCTTAAATATCGGACGAGCTACGGTCAGAACGTACTGAATCACAGTAAGGAAGTGGCCTTCCTTACCGGCATGATGGCCACCTCGCTAGGCCTCGACGCCCAGTTGGCCAAACGCGCGGGATTGCTTCACGACATCGGAAAAGGGCTGGCGCACGAAGCCGAGGGCACGTACGGAGAGAATGGCGCCGACCTGGCGCGCAAATACGGCGAAGACGCAATCGTGATCAACGCGATCGAAGCCCATCATGGAGATTCGGACCCCATTTCACCTGTTGCCGTCCTTGTGGACGCCGCCGATTCCATATCCCGGTCCCGGCCGGGCGCGCAACGTGAACAGATCGAGAATTACGTCCGGCGGCTGGAACGCCTGGAGTCCATCGCCAAGATGGTACAGGGCGTGGAATCGGTCTTCGCCATCAAGGCAGGGCAGGAAGTCCGTGTGGTTGCGGACTCCGATATGATGAGCGACGCAGACACGGAACGCCTGGCTACGCAGATCGTTTCGCGCCTGACCGAAGACGCCACCTGCCCGGGTCCGGTCAAGGTCACCGTTATCAGAGAAACGCGCTCGGTGGATTTCGCGCGCTGATCCGGCCGGCAGAATCCCCGCAGCATCCGCGTCCCGAACGTCCACACAACGCTTACCGGCTTTTACCGGGGGCGACAGACCATCCGCCGTCGCGCGTACTGTGCGCCGCCAATCGTCGACTGTTTTTCGTGGGTGTCCAATTGAATATCCTGTTTGTGGGCGATATCTACGGTAAGCCCGGCAGAAAGGCGGCCGCCGACCTGATTCCACGGCTCAGGGAGAGCCACCGGATCGATTTCTGCATCGCCAACGGAGAAAACGCCGCCGGCGGTTTCGGCATCACCGAGAACATCGCGAAGAAACTCTTCGCCTACGGTGCGGACGTTGTCACCACGGGAAACCATGTCTGGGATCGCAAAGACGCCATCCCGTACATATTCGGCGGCAACCGCGTTCTGCGACCCGCAAATTTCCCGGAGAGTGTCGGCGGCACAGGCTACGGCATCTTCAATGCCTCAAATGGCGCCACGATCGGCGTCGTCTGCATGCAGGGCCGCGTAAATATGCAGGACCTGGATTGCCCCTTCCGCGTCGGAAGGGATATCGTGGACCGCCTGAGACAACAGACGCCGGTGATTGTCGTCGATTTCCACGCTGAAGCGAGTTCCGAAAAAATCGCGTACGGATGGTTTATGGACGGCCGCACCAGCGCCGTACTTGGCACGCATACCCACGTACAGACCGCCGATGAGCGTATTCTGCCAGGCGGTACCGCCTACGTATCCGACGCCGGGATGACCGGCCCCCACGACTCCGTAATCGGCGCCCGGAAGGAAGCCGTGATCAAACGGTTTCTGGACCGGATGCCTGTACGATTTGAACCTGCTGAAGACGACATCAAGCTTTGCGGCGTCGTCGTGGAAGTCAATGACGAAACCGGAAAAGCGACTCAAATCGAGAGACTGCGCGTCGACTGGCTGGAGGCTTGAACGTGGCGGAACGACCATTCACCGTTACCGAGATAACGCGGGCAATTCGACAGAACCTGGAGGCGGAATTCCCCGTTCTCTGGATCGTCGGTGAAATCTCGCAATACAACCAGGCGGCTTCTGGCCATCGTTATTTCACCCTTATAGATCAGAACTGTCAGCTTCGCTGTGTGATGTGGCGGTCCGCCACGCCTGCCTTCAGACCCGAAACCGGCGTGAAGGTGCTCGCGCGGGGACGGATTACGGTCTACGAACGCAGCGGTGAGTACCAGTTGAACGTCAACCAGCTCTTCCCGGCGGGCAGCGGACAGCAGCAACTCGCCCTGGAAGCGTTGAAACTCAAACTTCGCGAGGAGGGTCTGTTCGACCAGGCGCGAAAACGCCCGCTGCCGGCGTTTCCGCTTTCCGTCGGCGTGGTCACCTCACGCACCGGAGCGGCGATCCGGGACATTCTGCACGTACTGGAAAGGCGGTTCCGCGGGGTTGGCATCGTGCTCAGGCCCGCTCTGGTTCAGGGCGACGGGGCCCCCGAGGACATCGCGCTGGCCATCGACGAGCTGAACGCCTACGGCAAGGTCGACGTGCTGATTGTGGGGCGCGGCGGGGGTTCCGCGGAAGACCTGGCCGCGTTCAATACCGAAATCGTCGTCCGTGCCATCCGAAACTCCGGAATCCCGGTAATTTCCGCCGTAGGCCATGAAATCGACGTCACCCTTGCGGATCTCGCCGCGGATTGCAGGGCGCCCACGCCATCCGCGGCGGCCGAACTGGCCGTTCGCGACGCCGCCGAGTTGCGTGCCCGGATTCGGAACCTCGAACAACGGTCCTGCGGCGCCCTCAATCGTTATCTGAAGGAAAACCAGGACTTGCTCGACAGTTACCTGGGCCGATACGGACTGCGGAAGGTTGAAGACAACATCCTCCAGAGTATTCAGGCAGTCGACGACCTTGAGAAAGGCCTTCAGAACGGCGTGCGACGCATATTCGACAGGCGCCTGGCGTCGTACCGCCGGCATACCGGCGAACTGGGAGCCCTTAGCCCGTTCTCGGTTCTGAGCCGCGGGTACAGCCTCACGCACCGGTTGGACAACAACGAACTGGTCACCCGCGCCGGGTCCCTTGCCGAAGACGATCGGGTCCGCGTGCGCCTGTCGGAAGGCGAAATAACCTGTACGGTCGACGGTTTTCCGGACAGGAGCCCGGCAGATCGTTGAAGAGGCGTTCTTTGTCCGTTCACCCCCTGAGGAGTCAAATGGCTGAAGGCGAACCCACGTTCGAAGATGCACTCAAGCAACTGGAGTCCGCGGTTGAAACCCTGGAATCCGGAAACCTGCCCCTGGCGGAAGCGCTCCGTCTATTCGAAGAGGGACTGAGAGCGTCAAACCTTTGTCGCGCCCGGCTGGAAGAGGCGAAGCAGCGCGTCGAAGTACTCGCCGCCGAGAGCGGGAACGACTTCAGGCTCACCGATCTGGATGCCGGTGAGGAACAGCCGGCAGAGTAACGACGGTTGCGAGATCCGGGATTTCAGGGTACATTTATACAATTGAATCAGAATACATCCCCCACTGGCATCCGGACCCTATCAGCCCGTTGAAAAAGCCCATCCGGGCTGCCTGCCTGTGCGGTGCACGCAGACTGGCGTCCGGCCCTTGTGGCCGAAATACTGCGTTGCGCTCCCTCGCCGAATCCCCGATTCGACGCGGTCGCGCGCCTCGTCTTCGGTCACAATGTCTCGGCCTCGCCTGCAGAGCGACTTTTTCAACGGACTGCTATGAAACGCATTGGCATTCTTGCATACGTCGAACGGGACGGTATCGGTCCCATCATCCAGAATTTCGTGCGTCTCGCGCAGGATCAGGGCATCGAACTCATTCTGGAGGAACCGTTAAGGAAGATCTGCGCGTTCAATCGCGTCACCTTTCGCCCGACCGCCGAGCTCGCCCGCTTTTCGGATATAGTGGTCGCGCTGGGTGGGGACGGCACCATTCTCAGGGCGGCCAGACTGGTCGAAACCACGCAAAAACCCATTCTGGGCGTCAATCTCGGCCGCCTGGGATTTCTGGCGGGGGCCGCGCCTGAAGAGTTGCGCGAGAGTCTGGGCCGGTTGAAGCGGGGTGACTATCAGCTTGAAGAGCGCATGGCCCTGGAAGCGGAAATTGGAAACAGGACCTTCTTCGCGCTCAATGAATTCGTCATTGAAAAAAGGGTGCTTGCCCGCCTCGTGCAGGTGAAGTCCTGGATTTCCGACACGCCGTTCAGTTCCTTTTTCGGGAACGGCATCATCGTATCCACCCCAACCGGATCAACCAGCTACAGCCTCTCCGCGGGAGGTCCCATCCTCCATCCGGATCTGCGGGCATTTATTGTCACGCCCATTTGCGCGCATTCGCTTTCGTTGCGTCCCGCGGTAATTCCGGGCAATCAGTCGATCACCGTCCAGGTGATCGCAGAACACAGCGATTTCATGGTCACTGCCGACGGTCAGATCGTCTCACCCATACAGCCCGAAGAACGCGTTCACATCCGACAGGCCGACCATACCACCCGCCTGATCAACCTCCAGGGGCTTTCCTTCTACCAGTTGCTCAGGCGCAAGCTGGACTGGAGCCTGGACCGGCGGGAACCGCAGGAGTCCTGACCGTGCTTTGCCGACTGCTCGTGGTCAACTACGCGTTGATCGACAGGGTTGAAATCGAATTCGGACCCGGGCTGAACATTATCACGGGCGAGACCGGCGCGGGCAAATCCATCCTGGTGGGCGCGCTGGGCCTGGTTCTCGGAATGCGTGCGAGCCCGGAAGTGATCCGGAGCCACGAGAAACGGTGCCTCGTGGAGGCCATCATCCAGTTGCAACCCGATCACCGGAGTCTGGCGCTTCTGGACGCCATGGGCATCGACGCCGATCAGGGTGAGCTGATCATTCGCAGGGAGGTCGTGGCGAATGGCCGGAGCCGCAGTTTCATCAACGGCCTGGCCGTGCCCCTCCGCAGCCTGCTCGATCTGGCCAGAGCGCTGGTCGACCTGCATGGACAACACGATCACCAGTCTCTTCTTTATACCGAACGGCATATCGACTTCCTGGACGGCTTCGCCGGCCTGGGAGAACTCCGGGAGTCGGTCGGCGCCGCCCACCGACGTCTGTCGGACCTTCTGGACAGACGGGAAAACGCCGAAGCCGAAGCCCAGCGTTCACGCGACCGGAGGGAGCTTCTGGAGTTCCAGGTTGAGGAAATCGCCGCGGCAGACCCGGAACCGGACGAGGACGAACGCCTCCTGCAGGAACAATCGCTGCTTACTCATGCCGAACGCCTGATCGAAACCGCCATGCACCTTGAAGCCCTGCTCTACCAGGGGGACGACTCCATCGTGGATCGTCTGGGCGCGGCCGAACAGCTCCTGAAAGACGCCGTCCAGATGGATGAATCGCTAGGCATTCATGCCGATGAATTGACCGGCCAGCGCTACGCGATTGAAGAACTTGCCCGCTTTTTCGCGGACTACGCGCGCGGCGTCGAGCATAACCCGGAACGCCTGGCCGAGGTCACCGGTCGCCTGGACCTTCTGGCGCACCTGAAGAAGAAATACGGAGGCACCCTTCAGGCGATGCTCGAGTACCGGAAGAACGCGGAATAAGAACTGGCGCAATCGGAACGTCTGGACCGTTCGCTTGCGGAGATTGAAGGCGAAATCGACGATGCCCGCGCGAGCCTGGCACACCTGTGCGCCGGGCTTTCAAAAGCGCGTGAAGCCGCCGCCCGAGACCTGTCCCGCGAAACGACGGAGGCGCTGGGCGACCTGGGGATTCCGAGAGCCGAATTTCACGTTGAGCTGGTCCGGGAAGCGTCGTCCGAGGGTTGGGTAAGCATGGACGGGCGGCGGTATCGGGCGGGCCCTAAGGGCATCGAGCGCGTGGAATTCCACATCTCCACGAACCCGGGCGAGGCCCTCAGGCCGCTGGTCAAGGTGGCTTCCGGCGGCGAAGTGTCACGCATCATGCTTGCCCTGAAGTCCGTGCTCTCCCTATCCGATCCGGTTCAGGTACTCATCTTTGACGAGATCGATATCGGCATATCCGGCCGTATCGCCGACGTGGTGGGAAGGAAACTCAAGAGCCTGTCACGTGCGCGTCAGACCATCTGTATTACCCATCTGCCGCAGATCGCCAGAATGGCGGACACCCATCTGGCCGTACACAAGGGCGTATCGAACGGCCGCGCCGTCACGCGGGTGATCCACCTGGGCGACGAAGACCGCGCCCGGGAACTTGCAAAGCTGCTGGGCGGAGAAAAGATATCGGCCGTAACCATGGAACACGCCCGCGAACTGCTGAGCCAGAACTGAACGCCCGCCGGCGGACCCGTACCTGTCGGGTCGTCCCGATTGCCGCAGCTGGAAGGAGTACCCGGTGAAATCGAAGATTCCACGCGAACTCTTCGACATCTACGAGAAAGTCATCGCAGGCGAACGCCTCTCGGCCGGCGACGGTATGCGCCTTTACGATACGGCGAATCTGAACGCGTTGGGGTACATGGCAAATATCGTCCGCGAGCGTCTTTGCGGAAACGTGGCCTGGTTCGTGCGAAACCAGCACATCAACTACACCAACATCTGCAACAAGCTCTGCAGATTCTGCTCCTTCTACGTGCCGCCGAAAGACCGTCGGGGATATGTGCTCTCTCCGGAAGACATACAGGAACGCGTGAGACAATATCTGCACATACCCATCACCGAAATCCACATGGTCGCGGGAATCAACCCCAGGCTGCCCTATTCCTACTATATTGATATCGTCCACGCCGTCAAGGAAGTCCGTCCCGAAGTCGCTGTAAAAGCCTATACGGCGATTGAGTGGGTGCAGATCGCCAGAGCCGCAAAAAAACCGCTCCGGGAAGTCATGCTGGAACTCAAGGCGGCAGGCGTTTCGTCAATCCCGGGCGGTGGCGCCGAAGTCTTCAGCGATCGCGTTCAGGCGGAGATGTTCTGGACCAAGGCCGACTCCGACGAGTGGATGCGGGTTGCACGGACCGCGCACGAGGTTGGCCTGCACACGAACGCCACGATGCTTTACGGCCATATCGAGAATCCGGACGAACGGGTCGGGCATCTGGTCAGCCTGAGGGAACTCCAGGACGAGACCCGCGGTTTTCTGGCCTACATCCCGCTGTCGTTTCACCCCGAACGCACCGAACTGGAACACCTGCCCGCGCCCACCGGCGAAGCCGACCTGCGCGAAATCGCCGTCGCCCGACTCATGCTGGACAACTTCCCGCATATCAAATCGTTCTGGATCATGAACACCATCGAAATCTCACAGGTCGCCCTGTGGTACGGCGCTGACGACATCGACGGTACCATCCAGGAATACGAAATCACGAGGCGTACGTACGAGGAGACCCGCCAGGTGCTCACCCGGAAACAACTGGTGGAACGCATTATCGAGGCCGGTCGGAGGCCCGCGGAACGGGACAATCTCTACAACGAACTCAGCACGGAACCGGACGTCCCGGACAACGGGGACACGGTGTCCGTTCACGGCGAATTGCCAGTATTGTCGTGAAGCACGTTGACGGCCGCCGGATCGCCACTGCGACCGCTCGGCAGGCTCGTCATCGCGAACGGGGATGAAGAGACAGTCGTCATGGAGAACCGATCGATGATCGACGATATTGCCGAAAGAATCGACGCGGACGAGCGGATCACGGTAGATGACGCCCGGCGGCTGATGGCGCATCCCAACGTAACCGAACTGGGCATGCTGGCGGACGCCGCACGCCGGCGAAAATGGCCGGAAGACGTGGTCACCTACAACATCGGGCGAAACATCAATTATACCAACGTCTGCTGGGTGCGATGCGATTTCTGCGCCTTCTACCGTCCGCCCGGGTCCGGCGAAGGATACGTCCTGCCCCGGGAACAGATCTTCCAGAAAATCGACGAACTGGTGGCCGCGGGCGGGCAGATTCCCAAATCCAACGAAATACTCATGCAGGGCGGCCTGAATCCAAAACTGCGCATCGATTACTACGAGGACCTCTTCTCCTGCATACGGGAGCGCTATCCGTCCGTCCACCAGCACTGCCTGTCGGCCACCGAGATCATCTATGTCGCGCACATCTCGCGGCTGTCCATCCCGGACTGTATTCGGCGGCTCCGGGACGCCGGCCTGGATTCCATTCCCGGGGCCGGGGCCGAGATTCTGTCGGACGACGTCCGTGACATCATCGGCTACCGCAAGGACCGCGTGCATGAATGGCTGGCGGTGCATCGCGCCGCGCATGAACTGGGCATGCACACCACCGCCACCATGATGTACGGCCACGTCGAGTCCATGGACCAGCGCCTCGAACACCTGAAATACATCCGGGACCTTCAGGACGACACCGGCGGTCTGACCGCGTTCATTGCGTGGAATTTCCAACCTGACAATACCGATCTGGCCGCCGACAACGCCCGCTGGAACGGCGAGACGGCCACTGGATACGATTACCTGCGCACCATTGCGGTCTCCCGCCTGTTTTTGGACAATATCCCAAGTTTTCAGGCTTCGTGGGTGACTCAGGGTCCGAAGATCGCTCAGGTCGGACTCAAATACGGCGTCAATGACTTCGGCAGCACCATGATGGAGGAAAACGTCGTCTCCGCCGCAGGCACCAGCCACACAGACGACATGAGCCTTCCCACGATGTTACGCCTCATCCGGGACGCCGGCTACCGGCCGGCGAGACGCAACACCCGGTACGAAATGGTGAATTGAAAGCCGTGCGAATGGCAACCCGCCTCGCTGTGGTCTCGTTCCTGAACACCCGTCCACTGGTGCACGCCCTGGAGACGGGCCGCATCGAACACCGATTCGAACTTTCGTACCACGTGCCCTCCCGCTGCGCGGAACGCCTTCACAGCGGCAAAGCCGACGCGGCCCTCATCCCCTCCATCGAAGTCGCCCGCGGGACCGTTCCATACAGCATCGTGCCCGAAGTCGGTATCTCCTCCCGGGGCGCGGTCAGAAGCGTACTGCTCCTGCACCGGACAGAACCGCCCGATATCCGGACGCTCGCCCTGGACGTCAACTCGCGTACGTCAAACGTGCTCAGCCGCATTGTATTGCAGAAGCGATACCGGTGCACGCCCGACATTCTTCACGCGCCTCCCGACCCCGGACGCATGCTGGATGACGCCGATGCCGCCGTCATCATCGGAGACGCGGCGCTGGCCGTGGAAACCACGTCCTGTTGCGTGATCGACCTGGGAAAAGCCTGGGACGAGCTTACGGGGCTTCCGTTTGTCTATGCCTGCTGGGCGGGTCGGTCCGACGCGCTGAATCCCGGGCAGACCCGGCAGCTGATCCGGGCAAAGGCGCTGGGGGTCCGTGAGATCCCCCATATTGCGGCGACCTGTGCGTCGACCCAATCGGGTTCGGCTGAATTCTATGCCGACTTCATGGGCAGAAAGATCCGTTACGACTTTGGCCGGGCCGATCTGGAGGGCCTGAACCTCTTTTTCAGATACGCTCACGAAATGGGCAGTATTGGAAACATCCCGAAATTGCGTTTTTACCCGCAATCCTGACATATCGGACCAAGAGTCGAAGGGAGGGACATACCCATGCCCAGAACCGGTCGTGCTTCGGTTGTCGTTGGCGAACGCTTTGAAATCAGGGAGTACCCCGTCCCGGAACCCGCGCCCGGCACGGTCCTGTTGAGGCAGGAACTGGCCGGCATCTGCGGCACCGACCTGCATAACTGGGAATACCAGAGACTGGAAGACGAGATCATCCTGGGACACGAAAACGTCGGAATCGTGGACACACTCGGTGAAGGCGTGACCCACGACCACCTGGGACGTCCCGTCAGAACCGGGGACCGGATTGCCCTGGTACCGGGTACGTCCCGGGGCGCATACGGATTCATCCCCGCCGGAGAACCGCCCTATCTTCGGGGCGGCTTCGGCGAATACATCTATCTCTGGAACCCGGAGACCGTTTTCTTCAAGACAGACCTTCCGGCCGAGGTCGCCGTCCTGCTGGAGCCCTTCACAATCGGCGTACACGGCGTGATGCGGGCCGGCATTCAATTTGGAGACACGGTCGTCGTTCAGGGATCGGGCGCTATCGGGCTCGTAACCCTCATCTGCGCCAAAGTCAGCGGCGCCGGCCGGCTGATCATGGTCGGTGGACCGCCCGGACGCCTGGATCTCGCCCGCGAAATCGGCGCGGACGTCACCGTTGACATCGCCGAAGTCCCGGACCCGGAAGAACGAAAACGAGTGGTTAGAGACAGCACGCCCCGTGGGGCCGGAGCAGACGTGGTCTTTGAATGCGCCGGCTTTCTGCAGGCCCTGCCCGAGGGTCTGGACTACCTTCGCCAGGACGGCACCTACGTCGAAATGGGCCACTTCGTAGACGTCGGGTCTTTCGAATGCAACCCGAACCGGATGTTCATGCGCAAGAACCTGCGCTTCGAAGCGGTCTGGGCGAGTTCACCCGATCACTTCGTGCGGGGCCTTCCCATCCTGGAAAAAAACGAATTCCCCTTCGCCGATATGGTCAGCCACACCATCCCGCTGGAACGCGTGCCCGAAGGCTTCAATGCCCTCGCGGGCAGCTACCGTCTGGACGGCAAGGACGCCATCAAAATCGCGGTATCCTGTAGCCTGTAAGCCCGTCTCCGGCAAGACACGGGCGCAACCCGTTCCGATATCCTACGGCGGACGCCATGACGCTGCGCGCGCTCCTCGTTGGCCTGGCCATGGCCGTCTGGGTCAACCTCTGGCCCACCTACTCCAGCCTCATTGCGCATTCTTCCCGCGCCGACTACGCGCACCTGTCGGTAGCCCTGCTGATTCCCTTCATCTGCCTTCTCGGCCTGAATCTCCCTTTCCATCGACGCGGCCGCGGACTTTCTGCCTCTGAATTGCTGGCCATCTGCTGTATTGGAATGGTTGCCGCGACGATGCAGGGAGAATGGCTCTCGGGATATCTGCTCGGTGTGGTTACGGCGCCCACCTATTTCGCCACGCCCGAGAATCAATGGGCCGACCACCTTCTCGCCAGGATCCCGACGTGGACCGTCGTTGCGGATCCGGCGGCCACCACCGGCTTTTACGAAAGTCTGTTCAAGGGCCAGAAATTTCCCTGGAGCGCCTGGGCGGCGCCGTTTTTCTGGTGGGCCGGATTTCTCGGATCGGTGCTCACCGTGAGTTTCTGCCTGGTCGTTATCCTGCGCAAACAGTGGATGGACAACGAACGCCTCAACTTCCCGATCGCCACCGCCGTGCTGGAACTCACGGGGGTCTCAGGCTCGGAACGCAGCCTGTCCACACTGGTCCGGTCGCGTCTGTTCCGGTTCGGTTTCTGGCTGATCGTCGCCATCTTCTGCTGGAACATCGCGACCTGGTTCGTCAGGGCCATTCCCGTCCTTGACGTGCCCATGACCGTCCTCAGCCGCAAGGTCATCCGGATCGGCCAGGGGTTCCCCTACTTTGCATTTTCCATTCACCCGATGACGATCGCATTCGCGTACTTCACCGAATCCAGCGTCCTGTTCAGCATCTGGCTCTTCCACCTTCTGGCCATCCTGCAGGTCGGCGTCTTCAATCGCCTTGGTTTCAGCATCGGCGGTTCGGATATGTGGTGCTCCTTCGATCCCGCCATCGGCTGGCAGAGCTTCGGCGGTCTCACCGTCTTCGCGGGCTGGGGCCTCTGGGTTGCGCGGAGCCACCTGGCCGCCGTATTCAGGAAAGCATTCGCGCGCACCGCGGATGCAAATCACGCTGAAGGGTCCGGCCACGTCGACGACTCGAACGAGCTCATTTCCTACCGGACGGCGGTGTTCCTGCTCCTGGCCGGCTGCGCCTACCTGCTCGTTTGGCTCTTCCGCGCAGGGATGGCCGCCGGCCCCCTGCTCGCCTTCTGGTTCGCCACCCTCGTGCTCTACCTGGGCCTGGCGCGCATCATCGTGGAAAGCGGCCTCGTGTACCTGAGGGGACCCATTACGGCGCAGGCGTTCACGTGGCACCTGTTCGGCATTTCCGGGATGGGTGCGCACAGCGCGGTTGCCCTCGGCCTGACCTATACGTTTTTCTGCGACGCGAAGACCTGGGCGGTCACCGCCCTTGCCCACGTCCCCAGGCTGGGCAGGGCCATGCGGCCCGAACGCCGGCGCCTGCTTGCGCCCGGCGTCCTCCTGGGCGCACTGGCCGGCGCTCTATCCGTCATCGGCTTCATCCTCTACCACGGTTATTACGGTGTGGGCAGCTACAACTTCGGCGTGGTCAGCTTCAACGGATCCGGCGACGGCGCCGTGGGCATCTGGCGATATACAGCCGCCCGCATCCAGGAAGGGACCGCCGGCACAAGCTGGGACCGCGTTGGATTCTTCGCCATCGGCGCCGCGTTTACCGCCATCCTCGTCTTCCTGAGATACCGCTTTCCGGGATTCCCCGTTCACCCCATCGGC
The DNA here is from genome assembly GCA_021295655.1 of Candidatus Latescibacterota bacterium. Taxonomy (GTDB): domain Bacteria; phylum Latescibacterota; class UBA2968; order UBA2968; genus JAAXHE01. The sequence goes on along the minus strand of JAGWBX010000020.1, from coordinate 8,757 downwards.
TTCACCATTTCCGCGTCCAACGTGCTCAGAAGCAGCGTCACATCCATATTCATCGCATGGCTCACCAAGGCCCTGATCCTGAGATTCGGCGGTCTCGACAGCTACAGACGAATGGCGCCCCTTTTTCTGGGTATGTTCATGGGATATCTTGCGGGCGTGGGCCTGGGCGTGGTTGCTGACGTCGTCTGGTTCAACGGAGACGGGCACAAACTGAACGATTGGTAGCGGCCGCCACAATTCCGGTGCACCGGGAGCAAAACGTACTTATCTTCTGTCCCCCATTGAACGGGGTCCTGCGAATCAATACAACCGTAATCGCGAATCCCGGAAGGCGAAACCCATGACTTTCGATATCCTCATCCGCAACGGCATCGTGGCTGACGGGACCGGCCTCACAGAGCCGTTCTCCGCCGACGTTGCAATACAGGGCGACCGTATCGCCGCCGTGGGTTGTCTGCCGGATGCCCGTGCGGAACGGGTGATCGATGCCCGCGGCCACGTGGTCTGCCCCGGATTCATCGACGTCCACGTGCATTGCGAACCCGCCCTGCTGACCGGAAACCACCGGTTTGCGGGCGTCGTACAGGGCATCACCACAATGCTCCTCGCGCCGGACGGATTCGGATGGGCCCCGTTGCCTCCGGACCTTCGCGGACAGATGTGGGAGTACACCCGGTTCATCGCCGGCTCTGCCAACGTCGATCTCACATGGGAAACCATTGAAGACTACCTGAACCTCTTTCCCGGCAACAGCCCGTGCAACGTGTACCCGCAGGTACCCCACTGCGCGGTGCGCCTCAACGTCTGCGGCTGGTCGGCCGGTCCGGCCTCAGATACCCAGATTGACGCGATGGCGGACCTGGTGCGGCAATGGATGGAAGCCGGCGCGGGCGGCCTCTGTCTTGGCCTGGACTACCAGCCGAGCGCGAATTCGGACCTTCGCGAACTGGTCGAACTGTGCAAGGTAGCAGCGTCCTACGGGGGCATCTACGCGGCGCACATCCGCAACCACATTCTCGGCAGGGCGGAAGCATGGAAGGAAACCTTCGAGATCTACCGGCAGTCCGGCATCCCCGTGCACCATTCCCACGAACGGGCCGACCGGGAGGGCGCCGAGCTTCTCGATCTCGCCGCCCGGGAGGACATCGACCTCAGCTTCGAGTCCTACCTGTATCCCGCCGGGATGTCCCACATGACCATCATGCTCCCGGTCGAGGACCAGGTCGGCGCTCCGTCCGTCGTACTCGAACACCTGGCGGATCCTGCGGCGAAGAAGCGAATCCTGCCCCACCTCCGCGGCTGGCTGGGCGCGTGCAACCAGGTGGTCGGCCACACCCGCTCCGGACGCTATATTGGCGCTACCCTGTCGGACCTGGCAGCCAGTGCAGGGGTGGCTCCGGAGGACTTCGCCTACGATCTCATTCTGGAGGAGGAAGGCCAGTCCACCTACATCTTCCCCTGGCAGGATACGCCCGAAATCAACGAAGACACAATCCGGAACACCATCAACCACCCGCGAGTGATGATTGCGAGCGACGGCGTGTACAACGTGCGCCATCCCCATCCCAGGGGTTTCGGGTGCTTCGCGCGCGTACCTGGCGTATTCGTCCGCGAGAAGGGCCTGATCCCGCTCGCGGAAGCCATCTTTAAAATGAGCGGATTCCCCGCCCGTCGCTTCGGCCTTGCCGACCGCGGAGAGATCGCCGCCGGCAAAGCCGCCGACATTGTGATCTTCGATCCCAAAACCGTTAACGCGACCGCCACGTTCGAGAACCCCACCGGGGGTCCGGTGGGTATCCCGTGGGTACTGGTCAATGGCAAGCCGGCGGTGGAAGGCGGCGTCCCCACGGGCGCGCTCCCCGGCCGGGTCTTGCGCCGTAACGCCATGCCGGCAAGCTGACCGGGACCCGTCCACCATCGCTGCGGGGCGTGACGTTGCTGGCCCGGACGTCTCCCAACCCGCATTCCGATGGCAACGGTCCCTTACCCACGTGCGCGTTGCAGCCCTTCCTGAACGTTTTCAGCAGAAAGGACGTCCCGTCATGCTGATTGTCGCCGTCGCACTCGTGGTGTTCCTCCTCGCGCTCCGGCCGAACCCCGCTGAGGCGGACCCTGTCTTTCCGCCGGACCTGGACGAATCGGACGTGGAGCGCCTTCGTCGGAACCTCGAACCGGTTCTCACACGCTCCGAAGGCGAAATACTGCGCATCATTCCGCACCGCGCGGGCATCTACTTCGTGGACTGTCCTAATTGCGACGGCGGTGCGCAGGAGGGTCAGATCGACTGGACCATCGAAGACCCGGACCGCGTCTTCTGCAAATACTGCGGCCTCAAGTATCCCAACGAAAAATTCCCGGATTCCGACACACTGAGCGTGGTCAACCCCGTTGGCGAGACCCAGGAATATCCGTACTGGGAGGACGAATCGGGGTACAGGCATTTCTTTCAGGCCAAGGGATGGTACCGGGCCCGGGCCTACTTCGCCGGCGCCGCCCACGACCTGGCGGCGCTCTACGTGGCAACGGGAGACCTGTCCTTCGCCCGTCGCGCGGCCCTTATTCTGAACCGATTCGCAGAGGTCTATCCCGGGTACTGCGTCCACCACGACCTGCCCTTCCGGCAGAAAATCATCTTTCCCGGCAGCCAGGGGTTTCCGTACCCGGTCCAGGACTACCGCGCATCCAAGTGGGACTGGTGGGCATACATGGACATTCCCGAGAACCTGATCTACACCTACGACCTCATCCGGGACAGCGGCGTACTGGACGAGACGATGGCTCGGCGTATCGAAGACGACTTCTTCCACGCCAGCGTGGCCTTCATACGGGGCTTTCCGCCCGCGCTGGGCAATATGGACCCCACGCTGCTGCGCGGTCTGGTCGCCGCCGGACGGGTCCTGAAGGAACCGGATTACATCCACGACGCGGTCGACCGCATCGAAAGACTCGTCGCCGCCAACTTCTTCGTGGACGGCGTATGGCGCGAAGGCGCGGTTTCCTATCACAATCAGACCATCGGCGGGCTGCGTCAGGTCATGGAAAGACTGAACGGATACAGCGATCCGGAAGGATACGTTCACCCCGTCGACGGCGAACGCTACGAGAATCTGGACCTGAACGCCCGTTTTCCCATCCTGGTCAAGGCAGCGGGCATCCCCGAGCTTCTCCGCTATCCCAACGGCCGGGTGGTGCCCACCCACGACACCTGGGCAAAGGACAAAAGGAAAGCGCCTGAAACGTCCGGTCCCATGTTCCTGCCCGGCATGGGACACGCCCGCCTGGATATGGGAACAGGCGAAAATCGGACCCAGACCTATCTCCACTTCTCAGGGGGATACGGTCACCAGCACGCGGACCTGTTGAGCCTCACCCTCTACGCGCGCGGGCAGGAGCGCCTGAGCGATATCGGCTATACGCACACGCGCCACCGGTGCTGGACCCTCTCCACGCTGTCGCACAATACGGTTGCCGTGGACGGCGAGGACCAGGCATACGGCTCCGAAAACGCGCCCTCGGACGGAAACCTCCTGCTTTTCGCGCCGCACAGCGACGCCTTTCAGGCCATCGAAGCCTCTGGCGACCGTGCCTATCCTGGCGTCACCTCAACCTACCGGCGGCTGCTGGTCCAGATCGGCCTTTCGTCCGATCAGTCCTACGTGGTGGACCTGTTCAGGGTCGCCGGCGGCCAGCGCCACGAATACATCCTCGCGGGCGACGCGGACCACGACGGCGCGGTTCAGATCGACCTGCCCGCCGCGCCCCACGGAAACACGCTTCTGCCGGAGGGCGTGACCGCCACCCTGCCCACCGGCGAGAGCGTCAGGGGCGACGCCGGGGGACACAACCTGGGATATGCGTTTATTCGCGACGTGCGCCGCGCCGATGTCACCCGGCCCTGGACCGCGACATTCTCCAGCACGGCAGAACCGGCGGGATCCGTCCGGGTGCACAGCCTGACCCGCCCCGACGGAGACCTCTTCACCGCGCGGGCGCCGTCCATCCGGAATGCAGATGAGGATGACGTCCGGCTGGACGAAATCACCATGCCGATGCTCGTCCATCGAAGGGAGGGCGACGACCTGTCCACCCTCTTCAGCACGATTCTGGAACCGGTTGGCGACCAGCCGGGCATCACCGGCGTGGAACGCCTCGACGTGGACGGCGCCGCGGATACGGATATCGCGCTCAGGGTCGTCTCCGGAGAGGTTACCGACTACATTTTGTCCGCAACAGACGAAGGCCGGACGCTCAGAACCGGGAACCTCAGCTTCCGCGGCCGCGTGGGCTTCGTCAGGGAGCGAAACGGCGAGGTCGAAGAGATGATCCTGATTGGGGGCACGCTGCTCGAAAAGGGCAGGCGCAAACTCGGCGGCAGAGGCACGCGCACTGGTACCGTCCTGGGGACCACGCGCAAGGCCGCAGGAGACGACGTGGACGGGCTCCGCATCGATACGGATCTGCCAACCGGCGTGGACCTCGTGGGCCTCACCGCCGTTGTCACCGACGGCGACGGATTCACGTACGGCCATAGGATCAAGGGCCTGCAGCACCTTGAAGACGGCGGCGCGCTGGTGGAACTGGAGGACGATCCGGGGTACGAAATCACCGCGGACGGGGGACGGCTCCTGTTCTTCCCCGGGCGGTCGTGGACGGGGCTCGCGCGGGCCGAAATCCCCACCGTGGCCAGCCTGCGCATCAACACATCCGGCGTGAATGCCAACAGAACCGGGGACTGGATCAACCTGGTCCGTAACGCGCCGTTCACGCCGCGGGACACGTCCGAAGACGTGGTATTCCAGGAAAAACTCTGGATCAGCAACGCCTATTACCACGCCGGCATCCTCACCCGGGACCTCTGGAATTCATCCGACGGCATCAGCTGGCATCTGGTCAGCGAAGCCACGCCGTACGACGGGTACAGCGAAATGGCAGCCTACAGGGACCGCATCTGGGCGGTGAAGGGAAGCGTCTGGAACTCCGCGGACGGCGTTACGTGGACCCGGATTCTGGAAGAAACCCCCTTCGGCCCGCGGGGATACGGTGAACTGGTGGTCCACCGCGAACGCATGTGGCAACTTGGCAGCGGCAGCGACGTCTGGCATTCCGATGACGGCGTTGCGTGGACACGGGCGGCAACCGACGTCCCGTACGGAGAACGGTCCGCGGCCGCCGTGGCTGCGTACGACAGCCGGCTGTGGGTCATGGGCGGCCGATTCGAACATCCCAACGACCCGCCCGAAAAAGGCTACGCCGACTACACAACGGTCAATGACGTCTGGTGTTCGGAGGACGGCGTCAACTGGACGCGGGTGCTCGAACACGCTCCCTGGTCGCCCCGGATGTGGTTCATTCCGAAAGTGTACGCGGGCAGGCTCTGGGTCATCGGCGGGTACGACAACGCCAACTCCACGAACCTGGGGGACGTCTGGTACACCGAGAACGGCCGGGACTGGCGCGAATTCAAACCCGACACCCGCTTTGCGCCGCGTCACGAATCCACGTGCTACGTGTTCCGGAACAGCCTCTGGGTTGTCGCGGGCAATACCTGGCCGGTCGTGAACGACGTCTGGCGCCTGACGCTGCCCTGAGGCGCGACGCCGCCGGCGCCACGAATGGGCCGTCTGCGGACGGAAAGAAAGGATACGCCAAACCCGCCATGTCGCGCGTCAAGCTCGGGCTCCCCGAGACCTTCATATACGCCACCGATATCCGCCTTCGTGTCTCCGACATCAACTATGGCGGACACATGGACAACAATGCCGTACTCTCGCTCGTCCACGAGGCGCGGGTGCGATTTCTTGAGAGCCATGGGTACAGCGAACTGGACGTGGACGGGGTGGGCATCATCATGGTCGACGCCGTCATCCAGTACAAGTCCGAAGCCTTCTACGGACAGACGCTGACATTCGAAGTCGCCGTCGACGGAATCAGCCGCATCGGATGCGACGTCCTCTACCGCATTACCGACAGGGACACGGGCCGCGAAGTCGCCCGCGCCAAGACCGGGATCGCCTTTCTCGACTACGCCACCCGGAAACCGAAACGAATGCCGGAAGGGTTCCGGAGCCTGTTCGCCACCGAGGAATCTTGACAACCTTAAAGCGATTTTTTATATTTTGGTTCCGGTCCGCGGGTTCCGGCCCCGGACCCCGGGCGCATGTGCCGAAGTGGTGGAATTGGTAGACGCGCTGCGTTCAGGGCGCAGTGAGCCTTGTGCTCGTGGGGGTTCGAGTCCCCCCTTCGGCACCAGAAAAACAACGGGTTACGCCAATCTGGCGTAACCCGTTTCTGTGTTCTGATCATCGCCTCCCGCCCCGATGAGTTCGTCTGCGATCAGGGTTGCCCTCCGGCGATATCAATGTTCAATTCGAACGCGCTCGCGGGCACGGATACGCTCCAGTTCTCCAGGACTTCGGGGTGGATCTCGCCGATGATGCCGTAGCCTCCCCCGTCCATCCGGATCTCCCCGGCCCGCCCCGGGAGGAAGGTGGGATGTGCCGAAGGCGTCAGGTGGTAGTCGAATCCGAGGTAGTAGGCTATGGCTTCGAGGTGGCTCTGGATCCCCGAGAGATTGGCTTCGGCGTGCGCCTCAAGCGCGGCGAGTCGGATTTCGGTGCGGGCGCCGTACAGTTCGTCCGGCGCAATGACGGAGACCTCGCCCACCTCGAAAATGTGATGGGGATACAGGGCCCTTCGGCTCGTCCCCTCCACGCGCAGCAGCCCGGGCAGAAGGGCGTTACGTACCGCGCTGTAGTTCTCGGACATGGGGTTGGCGATCTCGACAACCGCGGCGTCCCTATCGCGCATGCGCCCGGTCAGGTCAACGCGCGAGGAGAGAATGGGCAGGAAGAGTTCCTGGAACCCGCAGCCGACCATCAGGCCGCGGATGCGATCGGCGAGGTCTTCCTCGGGCGCGGACTTGCCCACGGTGAAATCGCGCGGCAACTCGGGATCGAAGTTGTCGAAGCCCACCGCAACGATCACGTCCTCGATGAGGTCCACGGGATGGAGGACGTCGTCCCGGTATGGCGCAGGCCGCGCCCGGACGCTGGCGTGGTCCAGAGTGATGTCCCGGTACCCCATGCCGGACAGGGCGCTTTCAATTTTCCCGCTGTCGATGTCGCCGCCGATGACGCGCCGAAGGTCGTCCAGGTCGACTTCCACCGGTTCCGTCATGTCCAGAGGGCACCGGATTTCCCGTCCGCGCGGCGTATCGTACGGATAGACGACGTTCACGGGCAGGATGCGCCCGCCGCGGTCGGCCATGTTGGCGGCCATTATGGAAACGGAAAGCAGCACGGCGTCGAGTTCGGTGCCGGTGGCCTCGCAGAAGAGAAACGTGTCGCCAACCTCCACGGCCCCCGGATTCCGGCTGTTGATCACGGGAGGCATGGAGAGGACCTCGCCCCTGCTGTCGGAGATGAGGGGAAAGCGGTCGAAGCCTTCGAGCAGGTGCGCGTACGTCTGGCCGGTGGGGTGTTCGCTCAGGATTTCCCGGAGCGTCAGCCCGGTTTCCATCCCCAGCGGGACAAAGCGGGCGGCATCCGGATCGGCGGCGGCGAAGTTGACGGGAAACACGACGTCGGAAGCGTCGTAAATGCCAATGGCCACGGTGCTTCGACCGCGCCCGTATCCCTCCGCCAGCTTTTCCTGGGCTTCGATGAGCTGCTCGAGCGCCGCTTCGTCCACCGTAATCCCTTCGCACGCGAAGGCGGCTATATAGGGCCGGATACGGTTCAGCGCGGGGTCAACCCGCAGTTCCAGTTCCGTTGCGGATTCCTCGAAGAAGGAATAGGATTCGTGCCGGCCGTTCCGATGACCCCTGAGCAGCCTGGCGACCCCCTCGGACGACCAGAGGTCCGGACGGTTGGTATCCTTCAGTTGAATCCTCAACCGGGAGTCGTCCTCGACCCTGACTTCGGCTTTGACAGCCTCCAGGGCTTTTTCGAGTTCGGGCAGGTCGTACTTACGGCCCGCGAGTCGTTCGAGGTCCTGTCCGATGACGGTAATGGTGGGCATACGGGTTCCTTTGTCCGGACGTGCTGAGATTGACGCGCGTCAGCTGTCACTCGGCCGTCCGTCTGTTTTCTCTCTCGTTCCGAATCAGGTCCAGGTCCGTGCTGAAAAGGTCGCGGATATCGTCGATCCCCAGGGCCACCATCGCCATGCGGTCGATGCCCAGACCCCACGCGATGACGGGAACGTCGACGCCGAGGGGACGCGTGAGTTCGGGCCGGAAAAGGCCGGCGCCGCCGAATTCGATCCAGCCCAGCGAAGGATGCCTGGCCTGTAGTTCGACCGATGGCTCCGTGAACGGGAAATAGTCCGGCACGAAGCGGCATTCCTCCGACTGCGCGATTTCCAGCGCGAAGAGCTTGAGCAGGCCGAGCAGGCTCCGGAAGTTGATATCCTCACCCAGTACGATGCCCTCCACCTGGAAAAAGTCCGCCGCATGGGTGGCGTCGACGTCGTCGTACCGGAAACAGCGCGCAACGGCGAAGTATTTCCCCGGGATATTCGGGCCGGAAGCAAGCGTGCGCGCCGACAGCGCGGTTCCCTGGCTGCGCAGGATGAGCCGGCGCGCGCGCGCGGGGCTGAATTCGTACCGCCAGCCGCGGGAGCCGGTATCGCCGCCATTGGCGTGGGCTTCGGCCACTTTCGAAAAGAAGGGTTCTTCGGCCGCTTTCGAACGGACGGGTTTCTTTACGTAGTAGGCGTCATGGATATTGCGGGCCGCGTGGAACTGCGGCATGAACA
>JAGWBX010000079.1:2624-13498 GCA_021295655.1 Candidatus Latescibacterota bacterium | reverse complement strand
CGAAGAACGGGTGCTGGAAGACGTCAAGGTAGTCCGGTTCTTCGTAATGCGGCCGGCCGCTTTCCGTCAGCCGGTCCCAGGCGGCTTCCGCCCGGTCAAGCTCCTCCGTTGTGAAGGGGCTGTCGATTGTGACGGCGCCCAGTTCCTCGTATTGTCTCAGTTCCGCTTCGGTCAGTGCCATTTGTGCCTCCTTTGCGTGTATCACGCGCCGGTGGTCATCGGTGAGCCATTGTACCCGGAGATTTCGCGGGCTCCCGCAGGCGCGCCTTTTTGCGCTCGCGTTTGATATCGTCCAGGGCCGCCATGAAGCACGGGATGACAAATAACGTCAGGATTGTGGAAACCAGCAATCCGAAAAGGATGACGTTCGCCAGCGGCGACCAGAGGGCCGACTTTCCTCCGAGGCCGATCGCCATCGGCAGCAGGCCCGATATTGTCGTTACCGACGTCAGGATGATCGGTCGCAGCCGCAGCCGCCCCGCATTGACAATGCTCCGCCAGATGTTCGTCACGGAGCCGTCCGTACGCCGCCGCCTGTTGATGAAAGCCACCATCACAATGGCGTCGTTGACGACAATTCCCGCCAGGGCGACGAAACCGAAAACCGAAATCAGGCTGAACGGGTTGCCGGAAATCAACAGACCCACCAACGCGCCGATAATCGCAAACGGCACGGAAGTCAGGATCACCAGCGGCTGCGCGTAGGAATTGAACTGGGTTCCCAGGATCACGAACATTAAAATCAGGCTGATGGCGAACAGCGACGCGACGTCGTCGAATGCCTCCATGAAATCCGTGAACTCGCCCCCGATCTCGAAGCTCACGTTGGAATACCGCGCTTCGATCGATGGAAAGATTCCGAGCAATCTGTTGTTGATCCGATCCAGTGTCGTTACGGTTTCGTCAATATCCCCGGTGACCATGATGGTCCGCTTCTGGTCGAAACGCTTGATATCCGTGCGTCCCGGACCGATGGAAAAGGACACCATGTCTCGCAAAGCGACCGTCTTCCCGCCCGGGTTTACCACCTGAACGTTCAGCACGTCTTCCACGGTCGACCGGTCCGCCCGGTCGTACTGCACGATGACGCCCACCTCTTCGTCTCCGTCCCTGAATGTCGTCGCCTTCACGCCGTCGAACGCGTATCTCACGCTCAGGGCGACGTCCCGTGCGGAGAATCCGTACAGCGCCGCGCGGACTTCGTCCACCTCGATCCGGATCGCGTCCTTGCCGGGAGGGAAATCGTCGGCCACCTCCAGCGTGCCCGGGATCCGTCGCAGCGAGTCCTGAAGCGCAAGCGCCGCTTCCTTCATCTGCTTGAGATAACGGCCCTGGACCTTTACGGAAATTGGTTTGCCAACGGGCGGTCCACCGGCGAATACCTCGAAGACGACCGAAGCGGGACCCGCGATGTGCTCCGTACGCTCCCGGAGCACGGCGATCAGCTCGTGGGACATTCTTGCCCGCTCCTCCCTGGGCTTCAGCTGAACAATGACCTGTGAGACGCTCGTTCGGGTCAGCCACTCGTTGTTGCTTTGCAGCAGGCCGACGTTGGTGACCACGCCCGCAACGTCCTCACCGGAAAGCCGGAGCGCTTCTGCTTCGAAGGCGCGCGTGACGCGGTCCGACTCGTACAGGCTGGTTCCCTCGGGGAACTTGATGAGCACCTTGAACGCGTCCAGCTCATCGTCCGCGTATATATCGACGGGGAGCACGCGGAGGATCATCACGGCGCCGATGAGGACGCCAACCATACAGCCGATCACCCAGTAGCGCCGCCTCAGGGTGCGTATCAGCAGGCGACCGTAGATCCTCCGGAGTTTCTTGAAGAACGGCTGTTCCCCGCGCTTGTGGGCCCTGGATCGGCGGGTCCATTCCGCATAGTGGGAAGGCAGAATGACAAACGCCTCGAACACGGAGGCGGCCAGCGCCAACGCGAAGGTCAACGGGGTGATCCGCATGAACTTGCCCATCACGCCCGGGAGAAGAATCAACGGAAGGAAGGCGGCGATGTTGGTGCCTACGGAACTGAGGATCGGCGTTGTCACTTCGTTCGTCCCCAGGACCGCGGACTCGCCGGCGCTGTGTCCCCGCAGCCGGTAACGGTGACAGTTCTCGATCACGATAATGGCGTCATCCACAATGATGCCCAGCACCATCACCAATGCGAACAGCGTGCTCCCGTTGATGGTGTAACCGAAGATGTTCAGCAGGATGAACGTAATGAAGAACGAGATGGGAATCCCAAGCGTTGCCAGAAAGGCGTTCCAGGGCCCCAGGAAGAGCCATAGAACGAGTGAAATGAGGATCATACCGCTAACCGCGTTGTTCCGGAGCACCGCGATCACCCGGTTGATGTACACCGAGTTGTCGTCTGTAAAGCTGAAGCTGATCCCGTCCGGAACACGGTCCTCATAGCGGCTTACGGTTTCCTTGACGGCCAGGATCACGTCGTTTGTATTCGCGTCGGTTTTCTTCGACAGGGAGAACGTGATCGACGGTTCGCCGTTCAGCCTGGAGAGGACCTCGGGTTCCTCGCGGCGGTCCTGCACCCTGGCGACGTCGCGGATTCTCACGGCCTTTCCGCCCGGGGCCGCACGGATGATTGTTTCGCGAATCTCCTCCACGCTCCGGTATTCCGCCAGGGACCGGATGGCGTATTCCTTCGCCCGGTAGGTGAGGGTGCCACCGGGGACGTTCAGATTTCTGGCCTGCAGCGCCCGGACCACGTCCAGGACCGTCAGACCGTGGGCCGTCAGCCTGGAAGGATCCACCTCAATCCAGATTTCGCGTTCTGGCAGGCCCGCAACCTGCACCCGGGCGACGCCCGATATGTTCTTCAGGTCTTCCTCGAGATCGTCCGCGACAATCTGCGCATTCTCTTCCGGAATCGTATATGCCATGTTGACCGTGAGTATGGGCAGAAAATCGCCGCTGTCGAAGTCGTCGACGATCGGATCTTCGGACTCCTCCGGGAGGTCCACCCGGTCGATACGACTCTTGAGGTCCGTGTACACCTCCCGGAACTCGGACGCCGACATATCTTCGAACATGACGAGAAACAGGGCCAGGCCTTCGCCCGCCGTGGACTGCAACTCGTCGAGTTTATCCAAGTCGTGGATCTCCGCCTCGATCGGGTCCACGATCAGGCTCTCAACCTCCTCCGGGCTGGCGCCCGGGTACGGAATTGAGATAGTCACCCAGTTGAAGTCGATCTGGGGATTCAGTTCCTGAGGCATGCTGAAGAGACAGAAGACGCCCAGGCAGACGAGTCCAACCATCACCAGGTTCACAAGTACCGGGTTCCGGACCGAGAATTTCGCTAACGACATATCAGGAATGCCTCTCGTATCAAAACCGTTCGAGCGCCCGTGCATTCAACGAGGGTTGCGAATGGTCACGCGGGTTGCCGCCCCCAGGCGGTTCATACCCTCCACGACAATTGAATCCCCCTGCTCGAGACCCGCTTCCACGGCAACGTGGCCCCCGAACGTCTTTCGCGTTTCTACCTCGGTAAGCAGCGCGATGCCGTCCCGGATCCGATAGACGTATTCTTTGCCGTCCCTGGCCACCACCGCGTTACCGGGAACCACGAACTGGAGGTCCGATCCGCCCAGGATCACGCGGCATCGGGCGGTCAATCCCGCACGAATGGTCATGCCGGGCGTATTTGCCAGGTGGACTTCGGCGGGAAACGCCCCGGTTGTCTCCTCGGCCTGGGGGGAAATGTAACGGACGTACCCATCGTAGGTCCGGTCTCCCAGCGCGTCGATGGTTATGCGTACGGACCCGCCCGGCCTCACGCGGCCGATAGCCGTCTGGGGGATGCCGAGCGTGATCTTCATCGTTGTCAGATCGACCACGCGGTAGGCGGCCTTATTGACCGACATCATTGCGCCCGGTTCGATGTGCTTCCTGGATACCCATCCGTCGATCGGGCTGGTCAGCCGCGTGTCTTCATAGCCCTTCCGGGCGCGGCTCAGTTCAGCCTGGTTCGATTTCAGTTCGGCTTCCGCGGATTTGACGGCAAAACGGGACGTCTCGAACGCCAGCCTGGAAATGTCCCCCGAGTCGAGGAGTTGACGGTCGCTCTCGAAATTCAGCCGCGCAATCTTCAGTTTGTTCCGTGCGGACAGGACCTGCGCTTCCGCGTGAACCAGCCGGCTTGCGGCCACGCGGTCATCGATCACCGCAAGGGTATCTCCCGCCGTCACGCGATGCCCCACGTCGGCCTGTACGCGGATCAGCCGGCCGCCGGCCTCCGCAACCACGTCCACCGCCCGGTGCGGCGCGATCACGCCGTTGACCTCTATGGCCTCCTCCAGGGGTTCGGGCCGCACGACGCTTGCCATGACCGGCACCGCCCGCACCGTATCCACGCCCGGTTCGGCAGATCCGCCCGCATCGGAGTCCTCCTGCGGTGCGCACGAGAGCACGCAGAAGCAGAGCGCGAGCACGGCGAAGGGTACAGCATCCATGTATCTCATTTTCGCTCCACGATTTCCTCGACCAGATCGTCGAGGCTGCCCATCAGGTAGCGCAGTTCGATCACCGCCGAGGTGAGGTCGAATTGTGTTGTAATCTCCAGCAATCTGGCGTTTTGCAGGTTCAGCTTCGCGTCGATAACGTCCAGGTTGGATACCCGCCCGTGCGCCTTCTCCCGCGAGACGATCCGGTAGTTGTTCTCGTTGTAGGTCAGGCTGGTCCTGATCAGTTCGCGCTGGGTTTTCAGATTGACGATCCGGTTGACCGTCTCGCCGAGCGCCTGCCGCGTTTCATCCACCATGTCGGAGAAGCGCGTATCCTGGGCGCGGTAACTGAACTGCGCGGATTTCAGTCGCGACAGATTGCGGAACCCCGTGAACAGCGGCACCGACAGGTTGAGCATGATCACGGATGGTCTGTAGTCGTCCAGCGCCGGCGTATCGTTTCTCCGCCAGGCCGTGGAATAGCTGAGCGACACGTCGGGCAGATAGCTGGAATACTGCCCCCGGTAGACAAGGCGGCTGCGTTCGCGGTCCTGTTCGGCGGCCGCAAGCATGGCGTTTCCGTCCACCAGCGTCCGGCTGTCCACGCCCGCAAGCCTCCGGATTTCCGGTTCGGACAGGCCGGCCACCCGCGTCACCTCCGCTTCGAGCCGGTCCGGGACCCGGTCAACCAGCGCATCGGCCGTCAGCGCGCGGAGGTTGAGCAGCCGGCGCAGGCGGACCGTTGCATCCCGCAACGCGGACTCGCCCACGGCCACGCTGCTTTTCTGTTGCTGGTGTTCCACCTGCCACCGCAGCAGGTCCAGCTTCGAATATCGGCCCGCGCGGTGCATCCTTTCGGCCTTTTCCACGTTCAGGCCGGTCAGGACGAGGAATTCGCGCTGCAGTTCGAGCATCGCACCGCGTTTCAACACGTCCAGGTAACCGGACGTGACCTGGAGCAGGATCCGGTCCCGTGTGGCCTCCCGGGTCCGTTCGGCCGCGGCCTGTCCGGTGGTTGCAACGGAAAGGCCGTTGATCAGCTCCGCGTTGAAGATTGGAATATGCGCATTGAACGACGAGTAATAGGAGGTGCGGTATGCCACTCTCGGCACGGGGATCTCCGGAGGGAAGTACCTGGAAAAGTCCCGCTCCGCCAGCGTCTGCTCGTCAATCCGCGTCACCTCCGTGTTGAAGCTGATCCTTGGCGCGAATTGAGACCACGCGTTCCGGCGGTCCCAGTTCGCCTTTTCCGCCGTGAACCTGGCGGCCTGCAACTGGCGGTTGCTGGAAAGGGCCTGCCTGAGGCACGCCTCCAGGGTCAATCGTGATCCGCCTGCCTGCGCCGGAAGCGCGGCAGACAGGTCCGCGGGGTTTGCATTGCAGGGCAGGGCAGACAGAACCAGGACTGCGCCCAGCACGATCATGGCGTGCGGACGGCGATCAAAGACCTTTGTCATAGAGTGCTCCAGAAGGATTGCGCTACGGAGGAAACTTCCCGGATAACGGGTGGCGGCGAGCCAGAGAACCCGGCTCAGGCAGGTCGGTTTCTGATGGGGTGTGCCCGGGCTTCTGTCTGTTTGCGTTTGAGGTCATTGACGATGTGCCGTTATTTAGAGTATCGGGGTTTGCCATCGCGTGATCGACGTCAACGTCCTTGATCAAACTGAGGCCGCGGTTTCAACGTCGGCATACTGCAGGGAGAATGGGGAGATCTCTTGAGGAGGCTTCGGAAGCACCTGTTTGGAGGTCGATAACACGGTATACTGATCCCCCATAACACACACGATCAGACCGTATAGATCGCTGTCTCTCTCGGAATAGGTCGCTTGAAGCCTGCGCAAAAGCTGCCCGAATTCCTGCACCTTCTCACCCTTTTCAACGCGCGTGAGACCATAGACAACCTGATAGGGCTTCACCTTGAGCAATCCGTCCAGAACCTGTTTTTTCGTTGATAAACGTCGCTTCTGGTCCTTGTCCAGCGACCCCCAGAACGCTCGAATGCATTGCGCCACCAGTTGCAGCCGACAACAAAGCACAATGTTCGAGCCGATCAACTTACTGTCCATACGGACGTGCTGACCCAACACACCAATGGCGTTGGCCTGCGTCCTGGTTAAGCTCGAGAGCGTCTCGCCAATCAGTTCGCGACCGGTCTTCAGTTGATACTCATACAAAGCATGCTTGAACAGATAATACGCGGACTCAACGGGCGCCTCATCGCATAGATTCATCATCCCCAATGCCCGCATCACCAGGATGTTGAATCGACAATGCTCGAACAGTTGCGCATCGCTCCATCCAAAACCCTCCTTCAGGATCACCATCGACACCAGTTGTCGAATCGGCGCATCGGGGCCATCCTCGCCGGCATCGTGCAACACCAGGAACAGATCCTCATCGACCTTTGACGTGACGTGCTCGTAAAACAGATTATGCCACGACTTCGGATCATTCAACTGATCCTGCTTCCGACTCGCGAAATGCCACTCGAAGTTGGAGAACAGGTCCGGCTGACTTGAAGGGGCACTCCTCCCAAACATGGCTCCATCCTTTCTTGTGATCAATCATCAATCCAGCTTTGCAACCGCTTCACGTTTCGAGATCAGCGCCTGGGGTGCTTGATCCGGTGCCGCGAACCGCACTTCCCTGTTCCTCTAATGCGGTTCATCGTACATCCTGTAAGCGCGTACCGGCAACGCTTCGGTTTCAAGTGTCGAAAGGTCAAGACGCCTGGAAGCCGCGTCGACGTCGAAGCCTGCGATGTCTCCGTTAGCGTCGAGGTCGACATTCAGCCTGTTAGCAGCCCGTTGAAAAAGTCCATCCGGGCTACGGCCGGACCTTGCGGTCGAAATACTGCGTTGCGCTCCCTCGCCGAATCGCCCGATTCGACTCGGTTGCGCGCCTTGTCTTCGGCCACAATGACTCGGCCTCGCCTGCAGAGCGACTTTTTCAACGGACTGTTAGCGACCTCTCGCGTTTCCGTGCCCGCACCTGATTTGAACTCAACGTACAGGCTATCGGTTTCGGGATCGTAATGGAGTTTCATGGCCCTTCCGTTCGAAATCCGCGATCAAGGAACGCGTTGTGGATTGTCTCACCGTCTTCCAACGCTTTCCGGAAAACGGGCGCAGGTGAGCGAATGAAAAGGGAACGACCAGCGCCCACTTGTCGAATGACTGCGATGAGGCAATATAGTAAGGATTGGGACGCAAGGATCAATGGCGCTTGGAGAAGTCTCTGTCGAGGGGAAGCAGGAGGCGAGGGGGGGAAGGTATGACAAGACCTGCCAATCTGTTGTTCTGGCAGGCTGTTGACAACGTTATGGATGCTGCGAACTATCGCTATTTGAGTTTTCGGTGGTTTTGTTGGGCGACTTTTTCCTGCTTTCATACACTCTTTGAACAAGATCCTCTGCGCTGGGAGGTGGGTCTTCTTTAAGTGCAGCATCGAGTATCTGACTTATTTCCCGGTCCCTTTCTTCCCGTCCGATTTGTTTCATTGCTTGTCCATAGAACATGTCCTTGATCTCCAAAAGGAAAAAGGTAATGGTGATAGAGAAGATGCCGATGGCCGTAATGTCTTGAGCGGCTTTAACGGAAAGAATCGATGTTTCTCGGGTGGCGATATAACAGATTGTGCAGAGGTAGAAGATCGGATTGGCGACAGCAACGAACAACTCTATATCTCGTGCCGAAGGTATGAGGTCCATTAAATACCGTGGTTATCTTTCACATATCGTTTCCGTAAAGATTACGCAACAGGATTAATCGTGTCAAGTGCAAATGTCAAAGTTGGGATGAAGATAGCAAGGGGTTAGGCAATGGGTGCTACAGATGAGCAGTACAGAAGTGGTCTGCTTACCTTTTCCAACTGTTGAACTGGCACACGCGTCATTGGAATTGGTCCTTGGCTGCTTAGCGCAACAGGGACGAAATTGGTACACGGTTCGGTATGGAAATCGGGTGGTACGACCGACTGCGCACACCCCCCAGACCGTGCTGCTCAATGTTCACCGCCTCAGGCAGGCTGGTGACGAAACCGGCCGGATCGGCCAGAGCGGCCTGATGGTAGTTGTGCTCCTCCGGCTGACCACGACGCTGCGTGCCGACTTTACCTCGATTACCGAAAAGGTGAAAGGAATCAGCGTTTTACGAGTTACCGATTCCCATTCTCGCCCGCCAGGGCCGTGACCGCTTCGACCAGCGTATCCAACTCCGAGTCGCTGGTGTAGAACGCCACCGAAATCCGCACACCGGATGGTTCGTTGATGTTGGTAGCCCGTTGGGCGATTTGCCAGCGGTTCCGAAGTGCGTCGGAGACTTCGTTCCCTTCTATGCCCTCGACAGCGAAAGCGACGATGCCGGTCCGGGTTTCGGCGCGGCGTGATCCGATGACGCGCACGCCGGGAATGGCGTCGAAGCGTTCGCGCAGCGATTCCGCCTTTCGTCCCGCCTCCATGGCGATGGCCCGCGGCCCGCCGATGCCGGCCAGAAAATCGAGACCCGTGCCGAGACCCATGTAGAGCGCTATGGCCGGCGTTCCCGTCTCGTACTGCCGGGCCGTACCATCGGGAGCGTGCGGTCGCCGCAGCGGCTTCAACACTTGCTGCGCGTCTTTCCTGACATAGAGAAATCCGGTACCCATCGGCGAGAGCATCCATTTGTAGCAATTGGTGGCATAGAAGTCGCAGCCTGTTTCATGCAGGTCCACCGGAAACTGCCCTATGGCCTGGCAGCCATCCCAGAGCGTGAGAATGCCTCGGGCCCGCGCCAGCCCGCAGATCTCGCGGGCTGGCAACCGGGTCCCCCAATCCGTCGTGACATGGCTGAAACAGATCAGCCGGGTACGCGGGGTGATCGTTTGCTCCAGTCGGCCCAGAAAAAGGTCCTTATCCTGGTCGATCTCGACCACCTTGACGATCGCCCCTTCCCGGTCCGCCAGACCCTGGGCGGCCTGAAGGGGTACCGGATGTTCCTGATTGGTAATGAGAACCTCGTCTCCCTGTTGCCAACGCAGCCCGCCGAGCACCATGCCGTACCCTTCGCCGGTGCTCATCGTCAACGCGATTTCCCCTGCATCGGCGCCAAAGAAGCCGGCGATCTTGGCCGGCACTTCGTCCTCGGCCTCGGCCATTGCGTTGTACCAGTCGCTCGTACTGACACTGCCGCTGCGCAACTGCTGATAGCCCTCGGCGACCGCCTTGTTCACACTGACCGGCGACTGACCGATTCCAGCGGTGTTAAGGTAAACGCCGTGTTTCAGGCCCGGCATCTGGCCGCGAATCCCCGCGATATCCATGGGCTTCCCTCTCTTCCTGACAACCGCATCAACGAAACCTTAACGGAACATTTACCGGGACGGGCGTTCAGGCGATCGAATGAAAACACCGGCTTTCACGCAGGTGGTGCAGAAGCTCCAGACTTTGGAGATGATGGGAGCGGTGTTCATGTGGGGGCATTCTTCCGTTTGATTTGTTCAGCGAGCGCCTCGCCTTGAGCGGTTCGGCGATAGCGCTGGTGGCGACTGGTGGGCTTGTCCGGGAGGGTCATTTCAATCAGCCCCGCCTTGAGGGCGGGCTTTAGGTACGACGCGAGGAAGTGGTGCCTGTCTTTGAGTTCCAATGCTGCCTGGATACTGGCGCGGCTCATCGCTTCGGTGAGTACAACCACGAGTTGCTCGACATGATCGGAGACCTGTCCGACATCTTGTGGGGTGTCTTGTGGGGTATCTTGTGGGGTGTCCTGACCATTCTTCTTATTTATCAATGATTTATCTTGTCCGGTATATTGTTCGGTCTCCGCAAGAGAAGCCCGTTCATGCACTGGCAATCGAACCAAAAACCAGGTCCGATCCTCGTCGCTTTCGAAGATGGGTTCCGGTGAGCCGTTCTGCCGCATGGACCGGAAAATCTTCGGCACCCCGGTTGAGCGGGCCTCGGCGAGGTCGCTTTCGATGGGGCGCTGGCGAAGCAGGTGGTCTATGTTGATGGGCAGTTTGCCGGTCATGCTGTTGCCTTCTCGCGCCTGCGTTTTGTTCGCTTGTTGACTTGAGACGGTGCAGATTTAACTGCTTTGATGCGCTCCAACAGGATGGATGCAGGTTCGTCTTCCGGATCCTTGCGGGATGAGCTGCACCGGTGCGGGTTCCCAATTCTGATGTTGGCCTGTGGAACGTTGTCGTTACCCACGACTCTGACACTTCGATCAGCGGCTCTGCCACTCCGTGTTCGCGGCACAGGTCTCGGATACGTCGGATCCCGGAACCTTCAGGCGAGGGAGGCATACTCATACACAGGGGTCTCAATGGTTCGAACAGGACGGCATCTCTCCCACCTGCCTGTGCAGATGGCAGACAGGCACGACTCGCTGCAAGCGCTCAACGGTCTCCAGTGAGAAGTACTTCTCG
>JAGWBX010000079.1:1672-2613 GCA_021295655.1 Candidatus Latescibacterota bacterium | reverse complement strand
AGTAAGAGCCGCCCATCCAATTCGATGTGATAGGTCACTTTATCATCAACCAGTGTCTCGTTCCATGCGCTGTCTTCAGACATCGTCCTCTCGCAATTCCGCCAGGAGTTGCCGTCCCTTGTCCGTGAGCCGATATTTCTGCTTGCTGCTGGTAGGCTTATCCGGGACGGTCATTTCCAGCCATCCGGCTTCCATTAGCGGCTGGAGGTAGTTTACCCGGAACGTCTTCCGGTGTTTCAATCCAAGAAACTCCATAATCTCATTCGCAAAGCGGGGTAGCCTGCAATGCCATACAACCTGAGCGGTAACTTGTGCGGTAACTTGTGCGGTCAAGTCCTCCAAGCTGCCCGAAATGATCTGTAACATATTGTCCGAAAGGGTGTTAGGATCTTCTTTCAGGCCTCTGTAAACTTGTGCGGTGACTTGGTGCCGACCTGGTGCCGACCTGTCCCCAGCTTCCTCCTCGGACTCGGTTATCGGACGCTTGAAGGTCGTCGTCACCCACGAGTCTGACACTTCGATTAGCGGCTCACCCAACCTGTGTTGACGGTACAGGTCGCGTGTGCGCCAGCATTCAGCAGACAGGCGCAGCTTGACAGTTAGAAAACAAGGCGCGGGCCCGTTTGACGGTCTAATCACTCCCCCCTTGAGGGGGAGTCGCAGAAGCCGAGTCGGTCCCTGAGCATGCGTTGCCCTGAGCCTGTCGAAGGGTCGAAGGGCCCGGCGACGGCTGATGCGGTGGGGGGATTACAACAACACCGTATTGTATGCATGCAGCGGTCAGGGCGGATGGCGAAACCTTCAGGCGAGGGCGGTATACTCATAAACCGGGGTCTCAATGGTGTGAACGGGATTGCTTCGTTCCCACCTGCCTGTGCAGATGGCAGACAGGCACGACTCGCTGCAAGCGCTCAACGGTCTCCAGTGAGAAGTACTTCTCG
>JAGWBX010000079.1:0-1658 GCA_021295655.1 Candidatus Latescibacterota bacterium | reverse complement strand
AGTAAGAGCCGCCCATCCAATTCGATGTGATAGGTCACTTTATCATCAACCAGTGTCTCGTTCCATGCGCTGTCTTCAGGCATCGGCCTCTACCGAATTCGTGAGGAGTTACCGTTCCGTCCAGTCATTCGGTATTCCAGCTTACTGCCGTCGGCCAGGGCCTCCCGGGTTACCGGTTCCGGCGAGCGGGGAAATAGGGAACGATTATCGTCCAATTGTCGATTATAAGGGCGTCCATTTGTCGTATGGCCGCGACGTTACAAACTACAGGAAAGGGACGCAATGATCAAGTGACGAGTCGCTCAGCCGGGTCGAACAGCGCTGTGTCAGCCACGTCTCATATGAATTATTACTATTCGGAGATTTGGGTTACTGGCGGGAATATCACGGAACAGCCGTCCAGCAACACCTCGCGATTACGCCACCCGGTGGAGGCATTCGACACCGGCTGTTGCGCACTCACGTCGCGATCACTACCCCCGTGAGGAGGAGTCGCCTTCCCGCGTCCGCAGGAAAGGCAGCCAGAAGTGGATTCTCCGCGCTGATCCGTCGAACACCGTCATCGCCATGGACGTCGCGTGGTTGTTGTTGTAGGGGCGGTTCGTGAACCGCCCTTGCTCGAGCCGTCGACCTGAGCTTGTCGAAATGTCGAATGGCAGGCGCTGGCTGATGCGGAGGGGGGGTTTTTTCGCCTTACCGAATGCAACGAGTGTCTCGTTCCACGCGATTTCGTAAGACATCGCCCAAGAGGTTTATTTGCTCGTGGCAAAATACCTCGAAAATCGAACAAATTCAATCGGTGAAATAAAAACACCCTCCTGGAAAGGAGGGTGTTTTTGTGTCGGGGAGTACGTAGGTGTTTCAAGTAAAGCGCAGGTGTCTCGCATATGGCACAAAAGCAAAAGATGGTATAGAAAATGCCGAGATATTAGAGGAATATCCTTTCATGGCAAACTTGGGTATGTAGTTCTTCAACTGCTGATTTGATTTGTTCTTCATCAACCATTACGGCATTCAGGATACTATTGATTGAAATGGGTAAAGAACTACCGTTTGGATCTTCATACTCTGCGAATTTATGTGTGATTTCGCAGAGACGATCAAAATCCAATTTTCCGTAAGTCTCATAGAGCTCTTGGGCAAGTTCCTCTTCTGCCCTCGACATTAGACTGAAATCTGGCTTTTCCTTTTTAAGAAAAATGGTGTTATTCTTGCGCTCGTGGAAATATTCAGTCCAGAGTGGATCTTCTATTTCGCCTTTCAATATATCATAAGTCTTACTCACAACAGGACCAAAAGGCATCGAAACATATGAATCAAACGTCACTGCGTGACACCATCTTTTATAGGCTTCTCTGTCCATTATGTAAAGCAACTTAATCAATGTATACATATCCAATTTGCCGCCCGCCAGTTGAACCAGATAAGCAGCCACCACACAGGTCTTGTCGGAATTAAATTTCGGTGGAGATATTTTCATTGATAAAGTACCCCAATTGTTGGCCGATATTTCCGAGTGTATTGGAGATTCATTTCACATCGGGAATATATTCAATAATGAAAAACCGGGCAATTGTTAGTGATCGGTCATATGGCGCCATTTGAGGATCGCCATAATGGCGCCACGTGGGGATCGCCGTAATGGCGCCACGTGGGGA
>JAGWBX010000019.1:37208-74749 GCA_021295655.1 Candidatus Latescibacterota bacterium | reverse complement strand
GGAGCCGTTCTCCTCGGCGCCGCTCAACCTGCATACGCTGCTGGATCTCGTAGATTTCTACGGTCGCGTTGTGGCGGGGTACAATACAGGCATTGCCGAAGAGCGGCTGCCCGCAGACGTGGGCGTTGCCCGCAGCCTGGTGGGCCCGGGTACCGGCGCCTTTCGCGACTTCAGCTACATCGCCCCCGAGATCCCGGAATTCATCCAGGAAAACTGCGTTGGCTGCATGGACTGCGTCACCGAATGTCCGGATACGGCCATCCTTGGAAAAATTACCACCCGCGAGGAACTCGACGCGGCGCTGGCCAAGACCACCGATCCCGACCAGAGAGAATTCCTGCGCAACCAGTTTTCCGAGACTTCGAAGTACTACAAGAACTTTGAGAAGAAGGGCAAAGAGGGCGCTTATTTCGGTATCTTCATAGACCCCACCAAATGCAAGGGGTGCGCCGAATGCGTCGAGGTCTGCGCCGATAAAGACGCCCTGAAAATGGTCACCAAAACCGAAGACAACCTGGAGGAATTTCGCGCCGCCTGGGACTTCTACAATGAACTGCCCGAGTCTCCGAGCGAATATATCCTCGAAAAATCAGTCCAGGACATGATGCTGGCCGAACGGTCTCTCCTCTACGTGGGCGGCGCAGGATCCTGCATGGGCTGCGGAGAAGCCACGGCCCTTCGTATGATGCTGGCATCCACGGGTTATCTGCACGGGCCCGAAAACATCGGCCTCGTCGCATCCACCGGCTGCAACACCGTCTACACCTCCACCTATCCATACAACCCCTACACGGTGCCCTGGACCAACTCCCTCTTCGAAAACGGACCCACCGATGCCATGGGAGTGCGTGCCCGCTGGGACCAGATGGGCTGGCAGGACAAGAAGATCTGGGTTATCGGCGGAGACGGCGCGATGCTCGATATCGGTTTCCAGGCACTCTCGCGGATGCTTATGTCAGGCATGGATATCAACGTCCTGGTTCTGGATACCCAGGTTTACTCTAATACCGGCGGACAGGCCTCCACCTCCAGTTACATGGGGCAGAACACCAAAATGTCCGTCCACGGTTCCGCGGTTCCAGGAAAAACGGAACGCCGAAAGGAACTCGGCCAGATTTGCATGATGCATCCGGACACCTTCGTGGCCCAGACCATCTGCAGCCTGCAGAACCACTTTTACCGCGCGATCGCCGCGGCCAACGAATTCGACGGCCCGGCCGTTATCAACGTCTTCACCACGTGCCAGCCCGAACACGGTGTGGGAGACCACCTGGCCGGACACCAGGCCAAACTTGCCATGGAATCCAGGGCATTCCCCATCTTCATCTACGATCCGCGCAAGGGAGAACGCATCAAGGAGCGGCTGGATCTCCGGGGAAACCCCGCCGTAAAGGACGACTGGTATACCATTCGCAAAACCGGCGAAACCGTCGACTTTGTCACTTTCGCCCGGACTGAAGGGCGTTTCGCCAAGCACTTCGACAAAGACGGAAACCCTTCCGAAACCCTGATGGCCGCCCAGGAAGACCGCCGGCAGAACTGGCGCATGCTCCAGGAGATGGCCGGCATTATCTGAAGGCACGCCGCAGAAAATTCAATGGATCGTTGCAGGAAAAGCCTCTGGAGGCGTGCCTCCGGGGGCTTTTTTTCTTTATCGCCCGGTCAAACTGCATGAAAGGGCAACAAATTTGACTTTTCAGGCGTCTACCGGTAAATTCAGAAGCCTCCGGGACGTTGAACAATCCGACCGGACCGGCCGCCCCCGGACAAAACCGTTCCGCCGGGCTGGCGGTCCCGGCACCCGGGTGCGATCGACCGCGCACGTCAAATCATAACGAGGCAGTGAATGTCAGATAAAGTCGTCCGAGTTCCCTCCCGCGACGTGGACCCGGCAGAAACCCGGGACTGGATCGAATCGCTCGACTACGCCCTCGAAAACTACGGACCGGACCGGGTGCGCTTCCTCTTCAAGAAAATCGAGGAGTGGGCGCACCGGGCGGACGTTGTCATCCCGTTCAGCGCCAATACACCTTATGTCAACACGATTCCCGTGGACCAGCAGCACCCGTACCCGGGCAACCGCGAAATCGAACGTCGAATCAAGAGCATCATTCGATGGAACGCCATGGCAATGGTGGTACGAGCCAACCGGGAATACGACGGGATCGGCGGCCACATTTCCACCTATGCGTCGGCCGCCACGCTGCTCGAGGTGGGTTTCGACCACTTCTTTCACGGCCGGGGCAATGGATTCCTGGGCGACCAGGTGTATTTCCAGGGGCACGCCGCGCCGGGTGTCTACGCCCGGGCGTTCCTCGAAGGCAGGATCGACGAGCAAGCCCTGGAAAATTTCCGTCGCGACCTCCGGCGTCCCGGCGGGCTGTCCTCCTATCCGCACCCATGGCTGATGCCCGACTTCTGGGAATATCCAACCGTGTCCATGGGCCTGGCGCCTATTATGGGCATCTATCACGCGCGGTTCAACCGCTACCTGGAGGATCGGGGCCTCAGGGACACGTCCGGCTCCCACGTGTGGGTCTTCATGGGCGACGGCGAAACCGACGAACCCGAATCCCTTGGCGCAATCACCCTCGCGTCCAGGGAAAAGCTGGACAACCTTATTTTCGTGATCAACTGTAATCTCCAACGGCTGGACGGCCCGGTACGCGGCAACGGCAAGGTGATCCAGGAACTGGAAGCCGCGTTCCGTGGCGCCGGCTGGAACGTCATCAAAGTAATCTGGGGGGACGACTGGGACCCGTTGCTGAATCGAGACCACGACGGTATTCTGGCTGAACGCATGAACGAAGTGGTGGACGGACAATACCAGAAATATACGGTAGAATCGGGCGACTACATCCGCAGGGATTTCTTCGGAACCCATCCAAAACTGCTGGACATGGTCGACCACCTTTCGGACGAACAGTTGCAGAAAATGCGCCGTGGCGGGCACGACCCGGAAAAGGTCTTCGCCGCGTACAAGTCTGCTGTTGAGCACAGGGGGTCGCCCACCGTCATCCTGGCGAAGACAATCAAGGGGTACGGAGTAGGCGAATCCGGCGAGGGCCGGAACGTCACGCACCAGCAGAAGAAACTGAACGAAGACGAACTTCGGGAATTCCGGTCCCGCTTCGGTATCCCGATCTCCGACGACAAAGTCGCCGCCGCGCCGTTCTACCGGCCTCCTGAAGACAGCCCCGAGATAAGATACCTGAAACGACGCCGCGAGGAACTGGGCGGGTATCTGCCGAGCCGGCAGGTCAACACGGAACCACTCGCGGTTCCCGGGCTGGACCTCTTCGACGAATTCCTGAAGGGCACGCGGGGGCGGGAGGCGTCGACGACGATGGCCTTCGTGCGGATGTTCTCCAAGCTCCTGCGCGATCCCCATATCGGCAAATTCATTGTGCCCATCATTCCGGACGAAGCCCGCACGTTCGGCATGGAACCGCTTTTTCGACAATGCGGAATCTACTCCCACGTCGGCCAGCTCTACGAGCCCGTAGACGCCGACAGGCTTCTGTATTACCGGGAAGTCCGGGAGGGTCAGATCCTGGAAGAAGGCATCAACGAAGCCGGTTCCATGTGCTCGTTCATCGCCGCCGGCACCGCCTATGCGACCTGCGGCGTGAACACCATTCCGTTTTTCATCTTCTATTCCATGTTCGGCTTTCAGCGCATCGGTGACCTGATCTGGGCCGCCGCGGACATGCGGTGCAAGGGGTTCCTTCTGGGGGGCACGGCCGGCCGGACAACGTTGAACGGAGAGGGCCTCCAGCACCAGGACGGCCACAGCCACGTTCTGGCCAATACCGTACCCAATCTGCTTACCTACGATCCTGCCTATGCTTACGAAATCGCGGTCATCGTTCAGGACGGGATCCGGCGGATGTACGGCAATCAGGAAGACATCTTCTATTATCTGACGCTTGGAAACGAACCCTATGACATGCCGGCCATGCCCGAGGGCGCCGAGAAAGGCATCATCAGAGGCATCTACAAACTCAAGGAGGCCTCACTGGAAAGTGCCGCGCACCAGGTTCAGCTGTTCGGCAGCGGCGCCATACTCAGGGAGGCCATTCGCGCCCGGAGTATTCTGGCTGAGAGATTTGGCATCTCCGCGCAGGTCTGGAGCGTTACCAGCTACAAGGAACTTCGTAGAGACGCCCTCGAGACCGAGCGCTGGAACCGATTACACCCATCGGAACCGGCACGCAAACCCTACGTCACAGAAGTGCTCGAAGACGCCCGGGGCCCCGTCGTGGCTGCTTCCGATTACATGAAAATCCTGCCCGACATGATCCGACCCTGGGTGCCGCTGGACCTTGTGGCGCTGGGTACCGACGGCTTCGGAAGAAGCGATACCAGAGAGGCGCTTCGCCGGCACTTCGAAGTCGACGCCGAATCCATCGCCATCGCCGCGCTCCACGCCCTCTCAAGCCAGGGAAGAATCGGTTCGGACCTGCTTGCACGGGCCATCGAGGACCTCGGTGTGGACCCCGAGAAATCGAATCCGGTCGCGGCCGGCCCAACATTGAGTTACGGATAGTCGTGTCACATACCGAAAGCAGGGAACCGGCAGGCAGCCTGTTTCCGGGTTGAAACGCCAGCGGCGCTTGCTGGATCTGAAAGGGAGGAACCGTGGCTGAGGAAGTCAGACTTCCGGACCTTGGCGAGGGCATCGATCAGGGCGACGTGGTGCGCATTCTGGTCTCGGAAGGAGATTCAATCGCGGTGGATCAGCCCGTCATCGAACTTGAAACCGACAAGGCGCTGGTTGAAGTCCCATCGTCAATTGCCGGAACCGTCGCTTCGGTCAACGTCAGGAATGCGGAACGCATCTCGCCCGGCGCCGTACTTATCACCGTCGACGCGGCACAGGCCGGGGACGCGCCGGAGACCGAGCCGGAATCGCGCGCGGCGGACAGGAATATCCGGCAGCTTCCGGCTGACGCGCCGATGGAACCGCAGGCGCCGCGGGCCCCGGTGAACGCGGACACGGACGAAGCGACGCCTGCCGCCGAGGAGACCTCACGCATCTCCGTGCCCGCTGCCCCGTCCGTGCGACGATTCGCCCGCGAACTCGGCGTCGACCTGCGTCAGGTCCCGGGCAGCGGCGCGGGAGGACGGATCACCCGCGAGGACGTAAAGGGTTACGTACAGTCATCCCTGAGCGAAGCGGGACAGTCCGGTCCCGTCGTCGCGCCAGACCTGCCGGACTTCACCCGATGGGGCCACGTCGAGCGACAGCCCCTGCCCGGGGTACGCAGGACCATTGCGCAGAACGTGAGCACGGCCTGGGCACAGGTTCCCCACGTCACGCAGTTCGACCGGGCTGACGTGACGGACCTGGAGGCTTTCAGGCAGCGGCACAAGACCGGTACCGAAGCGCGGAGCGGCAAGCTCACGCCCACGCCATTTGTACTGAAAGCCGTTGTCAGCGCGCTGAAGGCCTTCCCGCAGTTCAACGCCAGCCTGGACCTGGCCGCCGGACAGCTCGTTCTCAAGCACTACTATCACATCGGCGTGGCCGTTGATACGGAAAGGGGCCTGCTCGTGCCGGTTCTCCGCGACGTCGACCGTCGGGGCGTCTTTGAACTGGCCATACAACTCGACGACCTCGCCCGCCGAACGCGAGAGGGACGGGCGGACCTCGAAGAGCTGCAGGGCGGCACGTTTACCGTCACCAACCTGGGTAGTATCGGCGGAACTTCCTTCACCCCGATCGTCAACTTTCCCGAAGTCGCCATTCTCGGCATGGGACGGTCCCGGCAGGAACCTGTCGTGCGCGACGGGCGCATCGAAGCCCGTTTCATCATGCCCATCTGCCTGTCTTACGACCATCGCGTCGTGGATGGCGCCGACGGCGCACGATTCACAAGACATCTGGCTGAGTCCCTGGAGGATCCGGAACGCATGCTCCTGGGGGGATAGTCCCCATTTCGAAGCCCCCCGAGCCCGCGTTGCGGCAATCTGTATGCCCTTGTCCGGAGTGACCATGCCGAAAGGCACCCACAAGACGGATCTCCTCGTCATCGGCGGCGGGCCGGGCGGCTACGCCGCCGCATTCAGATCGGCGGACCTCGGTATCCCGGTTACACTGGTGGAAGCCGACGACTGGCTGGGAGGAACATGCCTGCTCCGGGGTTGTATCCCGTCGAAGGCCCTGCTGCACGTCGCAAGCCTGATTTCCGAATCCCGTGAAGCGGCAGCGTGCGGACTGACGTTTTCCGAACCGGAAATCGATCTTGAAAAAATGCGCGGCTGGAAGGACGGAATTCTCGCGAAGCTCTCGCGCGGCCTGGACGCACTGTGCCGCCGCCGCCGGGTCAGGCGCATCCAGGGCCGCGCCGCCTTCGAGTCTTCCCAACGGGTCCGCGTCTCGAACGGTGAAGACGTTTCTCAAATCGACTTCGTGCACGCCATTGTCGCCACGGGGTCCCTACCGGCAGTGCCCCCTGTTTTCGACGTCGACAGCCCGAAGATCCTGAATTCGAACAGGGCGCTTGAACTGGAATGCGTCCCGGATCGCCTGCTTGCCGTAGGCGGGGGTATCGTGGGACTTGAACTGAGTACCGTCTACGCCCGGCTTGGAAGCCGGGTGACGCTGGTCGAGATCACCGGCGGCCTCCTGCCCGGAGTGGACCGGGACCTGGTCAAACCCCTGCAAAAGCACCTTGAAGGCATTTTCGAAGGCATCCACGTCAACACCGCCGTCGCCTCCCTGGAAGAAAGCGATAACGAAATAACCGCGAGTTTTGAAGGGGATTTCGAGGCAGGCCCACAGGCCTTCGACAACATCCTGCTTTCGGCGGGGCGGGTACCCAACACCCGGGACCTGGGACTGGAAAACACGGAGGTGGGGCTCACGGATGCCGGCTTCATCCTCGTCGACGGACACATGCGTACGTCCGACACCCGCATATTCGCCCTTGGAGACGTGGTCGACGGCCCCGGGCTTGCCCACAAAGCCGCCCACCAGGGGAAAGTTGCCGCCGAAGTCATCGCCGGGCTACCCGCGGCCTTCGACAGCATCGTCCCTTCCGTTGTCTACACGGATCCGGAGATCGCGTGGTGCGGCCTGACGGAGACCGAAGCGCGGGCGCAGGATCGCCCCGTGAAAACCGCCCGCTTTCCATGGGCCGCCTCAGGCCGGGCGGCAACGCTCGGCCGTACCGAAGGGCTTACAAAACTGGTTTTCGACCCGGAAACCAGCCGAATTCTGGGGGCGGGGATTACCGGCCCCAATGCCGGCGAACTCATCGCCGAAGCCGTCCTCGGCGTTGAAATGGGCGCTGTCGCCGAAGACCTGGCGCACACGATTCACCCCCATCCTTCCCTCTCCGAATCCCTGGGCATCGCCGCGGAGATCCATCTGGGTACCGCGACCGACCTGTACATTCCCAAAAAGCGGTAGTTCGCCGGGCGACCGCTGTTGCGCGAAATTGCCGCCGTTCGCAGTCGATCCGGATCCGAATTCAGCGTGTGGCGAAGTCGTCGCATTTCCGGACCGGGCGTTATTTCAACAGCACCATTTTCCTTACCTCCGTGAATTTGCCGCCATCCACCTCCAGCCGGCTGCAGTAGACGCCGCTGGACACCTCCCTGCCCGAGTCGTCCCTCCCGTCCCACGTCACCTGGTAATATCCGGCCTGCCTTTCTCCTTCTACCAGCACGCGGATCCGCTGTCCCAGCAAATTGAAGACGGCCAGCGAGACGTTGCCGGACCCGGGCAACTGGTAGGCGATCTGGCACTCACTGTTGAACGGGTTCGGGAAATTTGGGTGAAGGGCGAATTCACCAGGCTCGGCCGGCGCGTCACTCAGAAAGCGGCCGCCGATCTTCCATCCCGTCACCTCGCCCCCGTGGGTCGCCACCACCACGCCGTCTCCCACTCTCAGGATGCCTGCGGGCTTCCCCGAGACCTTTCCAAGACCCCTGATTTCCCCGTCTCCGTTCAAAACCACGATGCTGCCGTCCTCGCAGCCGGTCACGACCCACGACGCGTCATTGGCGCGCAGGAACGCCAGAACGGTGGGCGGGCTGTGAAGCCGGCGGGTCCACACGCGATTGCACCGCGCATCCAGCGCGACCACGAGCCCCTTGGACGTCGCCGTGAGGATTTCCTTCTTCCCGTCTCCGTCCAGGTCCCCGACGTCCAGGTCGCGCATATTCTGCGCGGGAATCCGATTCCCCGGGCCGAAATTCGCGCTGTACAGAGCGGCGCCGTTCTCATTCCAGACGGTCACCCGGTTCCACGTGCCGTTGATCTCGCTGATCACCTCTCTCGTTCCGTCGGCGTCCAGATCTTCGTAGAGGATGTGTTTCCGGCTCATCGAGGCCCATCCGCCAATATAGGTGTGGCCTGCCGGAACACCCGCGAAACGACCCCGGGAAACCTGCATCGACCGGCTGTTCACCACCGAAAGCGCATGCGAATCCGTGGGCTGTCTTGCCACCAGGAGATCGACGCCGCCTCGGGGGCTTTCGATGAGCGCAAACCGTGTTCCGGGCCCCCAGAACACCGGCAGCCTCTCCTCGAGCTCTCCCCTGCCGTTCAAGATTTCCAGGGTGCACGCGCTACCCACGAATGCCTGGCTCTTCCCGTTTCGGAAGATTCCCGTATGCAGCCCGTGGATCCCTTCGTGACCGGGCGCCGTCTTGAACCAGTACGTCTTCCCGGCCCGGTAGACCTCCGGGTGCATTTCGGAGACGAACGTCCAGCGGCGCCTTCCTTCCAGGTCAAACGCGATAACCTGTTCGTCCCTGCACCCCACAAGCAACAGCTGGAAGGCATCCCACCAGCCCAACACCCTGACAGGCGCATCCGTACGGAAAAACCGACCCTCGCTACCGTCCGGCCTCAGCAGATGAACCCCCCGTTCCACCGCGACTCCGATCCATGTCTGGCCTTCTGCCGCAAAGGAAATCATGTCCGTCACGGCGGCGCCGGTCTGCGTTCTCAGAAACAGAGGCGAGGGCGGCCCGTCCGGCATTGCCCGGGCATCGGAAATCTCCTCGTCCCGGCGGCGCTCCGACCGGGCCTGCGACAACATCCCGCTGAGCCGGTCGACCGTACCGGCGAGCAGATTGGGGTTCGGAAACGCACCGGTCAATACATGCCGGCCCTCCGGCACATCGAACACGGCGCCACTATCGGACTCGGCTCGGATCGAGAGCGGAACGCCGTCCATCCGGACTTCAGCCGGTTCAGCGAACGCCGCCTGGACGCGAGTCGCTTCTCTTGCGGTAAGCGCCGCCGATCCCGTGCGAAAGTCCCAATCCAGATCGACCGGTCCGTCCGCACTGAACAGGACCCCGTCCAACCCTGCGGTCTTCAGGTCCTTCCCAAAGAGGTGATCGCCGGCCAGCAGTACCAGATCGCCCGCAATACCGGCATATTCGCCGCAGACGGCGATAGACGGTTCGGGAAGGGCCATTACCGCCGCCCGCGCGCCGATCCGCAGGCAGGACACCGGAACTCCAGCCGCGCCGCCCTCGGCGATCAGGGAAAAAAAAGTACGTTCCTCGCCGGACGACACGGCGCCCGTCCAGGCCAGGGTTGCCGTTCTCCCGTTCAGTGTGATTTCGACAGGGTCGGAGGCGCGGATTCCGAAGCGGCTTCCGCTGGCTTCGATGTGCGACTCCCCGCCCGCTGAGACAGAGCGCCATCGATCCGGCGCCGTCCATTCCGTTCTCACTTCCAGATTTGCGCTGTCCACCCGGAACTTCAGCCGGTCCACGAACAGCGCGTACCTGCTCACGCGCTGTATCAGGGCACGGCGCCAGCTGCAGAACGACGCATCGGGGACCTCGGCGACGGCCACGGCCGTCCGGCCCACCACGTCCCGATAGCGAAGCGCCGCGTCCATCGGACTGCGCGGTTCCACAAGCCCGTCGGCCCCCGTCAGCACCTGATTTTCGTACCCCTGCAGAACCGTCTCTCCATCCAGGCGGAGTTCCAGAACCGCAAACGAATGGTACGGATTCCGGGACGCTCCGTTCAGACCGTCGATCAGGATGAAATCGCCCGTCGCGTCGGTTGCGCTTCGAAAACTCCCGAATTGAAACGAGTCCGAAAGCGGCAACCCGCTCGCCCGTCGTTTCCACATGGGCTCGGGCACCTCGAGGACGCTCCACTGGTGGACAAGATCGGTGGGCTGGACCGGAACCATGCCGGACTCGGGCCAGAAGGACTGCCCAAGCCGGAACTTATCCAGGCTCACTCCTGTTCGTCTGGCGTACTCCAGGTATCGCCCGTCACCCGTGAGATACGCGGCCTTGTGGAGGTATCCGATCGAGGCGTATCGAAGGGCCCAGTCGGGCTCGCGGCCGGAAATCAGCATCTCCTGCCCGCGCAGCAGCTTCTCCACAACGCCGTTGCGCACCGCCGCGCGATCTCCCGAAATCAGCATATACGTGAAAATCGGGGCGATGCCGGTACTGTACCAATACAGATTGTCGGCTTCGCCCATCACCCACGCGTGTTGACGCAGCGGAGAGAACTGCCATTCAGCCGCCCACATGCAGTGCTTCCACAGCGGGTGCGGGTAATCCTTCTGAAAATACCGGCCGAGGCAGTAAAGCGCGATGGCCGCCCACTGGTGGTGCCGCGTACCCACGCCCGAAGGCGGCGTGTCATAGGCCTCCCTGCCCATATCCAGGTTCCGCACGATCATGGCGGTCCGGCTCTGGCCGTATGGATCGTGTGTAAACTGCTTCGCGAACGCGCTGGTGATCCGCAGCCGTTGTTCGTCCGTGAAGACAGGGCTTTCCTCGATCAAATCCCAGTAAAGGACCAGCATATGCGCTGTATAGTGGTACGGGCCGCTGAGCGGCTCATCCTTATTCTCGATCCGTTCACCGTCTATCGCCGCAATCTGCGTCTTCGCCGCCGCGTCGGGAAACGCCAGCCGGAGAAACTCCCGCGCATGGTGTTCTTTTCCGGTCATATAGTACATCGCCATATGCTTACTGATGCTGTTCCACCCGAAATAGCCCACGGACCGGTAACCCGCCGAGGCCTCCCAGGTCTCGAACTCCTGGAGCGCTTCCGGTATTTGCAGGCCTTTTCCAAGACGGATTTCCATAATCCAGCCGACCGACAGGCGGTCGCCATTGCCGGCGCTTCCGGCAACGATACGAACAAAGACATCAGCCGCCTGACCCACCCCGGCGGCATCGCTCCCGCCGACGCTAATCACGTTGCGACCGTTTCCGAAGGGATTGTGGAGCGAACGCACAACGTAACCGTCCGGACCGGGATATTTCAGGTCCAGCAGCGTGTAATAACGGTCGTACAGCGCGGAAATGGTGCGGTTCGTGGACCGGTTGCCCAGCACGATCAGATTTTCCGCAATCGGTACCGAACCGGCGGGCGAATCGTCCCGCGCCACCGGGACCTCCACCCCGGTACGGGCAAGAATGGCCCCCTGGATACGGGCCGCGTCCGCGTCACAGGTTCCGCTGGAGGGGACCACGATCGTCGCGGTCGCACGCCCGTTCTCCACAAGTACGGTGTTCAGGTGCAGGTCCTTGAGGCTGTCATACACCGGCGGGATTGACGCGGGATTCGCGTGAAGGGGCGCAACGACGGGAGGAAGGAGAAGGAGAAGGGCAAACACATTTGGGAACACGAACACAGTCCTTTTGAGGACACCGAAGCACGAGCATGCGCTTCGGCAGTCGAGAAGCCTGCAAACGCCGGCATATTGGAATATAACCAGATTGAGGACGGATGTGAAGCCGGACCCTCTCGGCCGTGCAGTCAGCGGAATGTGCGCGTGTCCGTGCGTGGTCAATCGCTGGTGGCAGGGGAAGCTACTTTACCGGTGAGGCGAAGAGAGTGAGTCGGCAGAGCTGCGAGTGTGTTATGGCGTAGCCGGCCGGTCTTCCGAACCGAGGGCAGGCAGGTAGCTATCCTCGAGGGTGGACATGGTGGGGTGGTGGAGGAGTCTATCTTACAAAAAAAATCGATTGAGTCGAGTGAAGCACGTGGTCACTTGCCTCTGACCGACATCTATTGCCGATCCTGTTTCCTGCGCTCCACTATCGGATAGCGAATGTTCGCCCGTTGCAACTCTGTTTGCAGCCACTGATTGAACAGTGTGTCGCGAATCTCGCTTGTGACGCGATCGTCCAGCGTGGCCGGATGGTTTTGCTGCAGCATATATAACGCGAAACCGCCGGACGCCTTTTCGGGTCCGAAGATATCACCCGGCTGGGCGGCGAAGAGTCGCGCGGCAATTCCCTTCGGCAACTGCGTGCGCCGGATGCGCCCCATAAATCCGCCGGCCGGGCGCGTACGGTCATCTTGTGAGAATTCACGGGCCATCGCGCAAAAATCGGCGCCGTCTTCCCGCGCCTGAAGTGCAATTTCTTCGATAACGCCTCCGTTCCGCTGGAAAATCCAGCAAACCTCCGCCTCGTCAAAATCCAGCGTGTGTTGCGCGAAAAAGGGTTCGATTTTTCCCAGGACGACCTTGTCGGACAGCATGCGTTCCAACAGCCTAAATTCAGCATCCGCCGCAACGTCCTGAAGGGTAATGCCACGCACGACGAGCCATGCTTCCGTGTCTTCCACCCGTTCCAGCCGATGTTTATACCTCCACCTGTCCACCTCTCCGTGGACATCTTCAAGCGTCGTACATACGCCTTCATGGACGGCGAGTTGCCGGACGAGTTCTCTGCGCGCAAACTCAACGAAAATGCCAAGGTTGTCAGCAGCCCCCAGTTGACGCACTACCTCATTCAGTGGCACGTCGACGCCATTGACCTGAATCAGGGTTATATCCACAATCGAGGTTGGGATTTCGTCCTCGCCCGGACGGCGCATCATGTATCCCCCGGCTGCGCGACCGGCGTCTTCGCGGCGTCGTACGTTGCAGACTCGTACAGCTTTCGCAACGGACTGAGCAGCATCAGCAAGACCGATTGGCGATCCGTCATGATCTCCGCCGTGCCCTTCATACCGAAAAGCAACGGCTTTTGCTGGCCCTTGACCGACATGGTCGTCTCTTCCAAATCGACGACGGCCCTGTAGATCGGTCCGATGCGCTCATCGAGAGCGGCATCCGGTGAGATCTGTCTGAGCCACCCGCGTTTAATGCCGAAGTCCTGGAACGCAAATGCGTCGTATTTCAGTTTGACGATCTGTCCCGGCTTGAGCAGGCCCACGTCTTTGTTGAGTACCGTTAGTTCGGCAACCATCGGGGCGGAGCCCGGCGCGAGCGAGACGAGTACCTGCCCTTTGGTGATGACCTGTCCGACCGTGTTCACCATCACCTGGGTTACGATGCCCGACTCGGGCGCAACAACCAGGTCCGACTCGGCTTCCAGCTGGCGATCCACCCGTTTGCGCGCCTGATCCAATCTCAACCGTGCGGTCTCGTAAGCGTGTTTCATCTGGGAGGTCTCACGCCCGTGGGCGATGCGCGCATCGAGTATCTGCCGCTTGAGGTCCTGGACGGCTGTTTCGTTCTTGTAGATCTCCGACATTCGCCCCGGAAGCGCCGCCAGGGCACTCAGGTAACGTACGCGTGCGTGGTTGATATCCACCCTGCTGATCAGCTTCTGCTGGAACAGCATCTTTTGCTGAAGATAATCCTGCTTCAAATGATCGATTTCCGCCTGCCTGAAGCCGATCTGCGCCTGCAGTTCAGCCTCGGAATTGTTATTTCCGGATCCTGCAGCGTCACCCATGTCGGCGTGGTATTCCTTGAGGACATCTTGATGCGCAACCATAAACCGCTGCAGCACAGCCAGCCTTTTTTTTAGTGACGCGATCGTCTCCCGGTTCAATTCCGTCCTCTGTGACAATACCTGTTCAAAATCGTACTCGGCCTGCTGATACGCCATTTCCGCCTGTTCCAGTTCTCGAAGGTCCCCCCAGGTTTCCCACGACTTCAGCTTGAACAGTAACTGGCCTTCTTCGATCCGATTACCTTCTCTGACGCCGATGTGCTCGATTTCGCCTCCCCGAGGAGCCTGCAGGGTTTTCACTTTCCCCATGGGTACCAGCTGGAATGGCGCCGATGCCACAACGTCCACCTCGCCCCACCACGCCCAGACAACCGCAATGCCGACAAAAAGAAGCACGATATACAGCATCGCACGCCACCAGAACGGCCTTAGAGACCCCATAAAAGCCTGCATCTCTTCCGCGGCGGCGTCCCGTACTTGCGGGACAATTGTAGACGGTGCGCCTGTCAAGGGCGTTTGTTGTAGGTCCGCCATTAGCCTGGCTCCTGGTCAGCGAGCGTTTCAAGCTTCGCTTTTTCGCGGGTTACCATCCGAGAAAACCACAGCAATCCGATTGTGGCCAGAGCAATGCCGCATACGGTCAGCCACCACGGAAGGAATACCACCGTATTGAAATCCTCCGCAGGTCCGAATATTTCCCAGCGCGCAACCGAGAGAAAGAGGAGATTATGCAGCGCGTGACCTGCAATCGCAGGGAGCAGTGACCCGGTTTGAACGACCCACGAGGCGAGTACAATTCCCAATATAAACCCAACCGGAAGTTGCCACGGGTTCACATGAAACAGGGCGAACAGGATGGCCGACCAGATGATTGCACGATTCCGGTTATAGTGGGTCAACAACCCGATCAGAATCACACCTCTAAACAACACTTCCTCAATTAGCGGCGTCTGTACCACAAGATAATAACACGCAAGAACAAAGGGCGTATCTATGTCCGGCAGATCTCTGAAAGCCTTGACGAGAATTTCAGGTACTGGAATCAGGTAGCGTACCAAGCTTTCCACAATGGATATCGAGATCCAGAGGCCAGCAATGGAAACTGCGAGGGGCAAGCAGAGTCGCCAGGATACGGGGTTGAAGAGCAAGATATTGCACCAGGTCCGATCAGTTCGACGCTTCGCGTACACAACCACCAGAACGAAACTGGCTAATGTCAGGAGCCAAAGAACATAGGGACTGAGGTG
This sequence comes from Candidatus Latescibacterota bacterium, assembly GCA_021295655.1. GTDB lineage: Bacteria > Latescibacterota > UBA2968 > UBA2968 > JAAXHE01. The sequence continues at coordinate 59,801 of JAGWBX010000019.1, read as the reverse complement.
TAAGGACCGGTCGAAGATGATGCCGAGGATGGCAATCGGCACACCCAGTGCCGCGCTAATCAGCAAGAACAATATCAGGAGCCAGATGGATTGTTTAAGATTCGGATATCCCATGAATCTCCTCCCTTTCCGCCAATCACATATAATGGGGTCCGATGACCCTCATCCGAGTAAGGCGCATCTATGATTGAACGCCTGTTGTTCTCGGAGTGTTTAGACCACCGGCAACTGCTGGCCGCACATGTGATAATAGAGACCTTGGCGAACCATCAGTTCTTCGTGCGTGCCCATCTCGACAATATGGCCCTTTTCCAATACAACAATCGTGTCCGCATCCCTCACGGTGCTCAGGCGATGGGCAATAACGAGGGACGTGCGATTCTCCAGGAATAGCGCCATATTGGACTGAATCGCTCCTTCTGAGTCCGTATCCAGCGCATTTGTGGCTTCGTCGAAAATCAATATTTTCGGATCGCGATACAACGCCCGCGCAATCGCGACCCGCTGCCGCTGTCCGCCGGACAGTCCGATTCCCTGCTCACCTACCTTCGTCTCGTATCCCAGGGGCATTTCGTTTACGAAGTCGTGGACGCAGGCCAGCCTTGCGACTTCAAGGAGCCGGTCCATATCCGCGTCCGGTTCTCCAACCGCGATGTTTTCGGCAATGGTGCCGCTGAAGAGAAAGGAGTCCTGCATGACCATACCCACCTGGCGCCGCAGCCAGTGCGGGTCGAAATCCCGCACGTCCATCCCGTCCAGAAGCACACGCCCTTCCGAGGGATCGAACAGGCGGGGCACCAGCTTTACGAGCGTGGTCTTACCCGCACTGCTGCGGCCGACAATGGCGATCTTTCGACCCGGTTCAATTTCCAGTTTGATGTTGTTCAGCACGTACGGTTCGTCGGAGCCGGCGCCGTACCTGAAGAACACCTCATCAAACACCAGGCGACCTTCAACCTGAATCAGGCTAAGGCCGTGTCCGCGTTGTCGCGCATCCTCCATCTTCGATTCGTAGACGTCATTCAGCCTATCCAACGCGACCCGGGCTTCCTGTACCTCCGGCCATACGCCGATCAGTCCCATAATGGGTCCCATTACGTTGCCGATGAGGGCGTTGAAAGCCATCAACTGCCCGACCGACAACTCCCCATCGATCACCAGGGACGCGCCATACCACAATATCACCGTGGAACTCAACAGGTTGATCATACTTCCGCCCGCACCGAAAAGCATCTCCATTTTCAGTCGCCGAAACCCGATCTGAATCTCCTTCGTAAACTTGCCCTCCCACTGCCATCTCGTAACGCGCTCCATGGCGTCGGCTTTCACCGCGTCAATGCCATGCAGCGAATCGATAAGGATGGATGACTGTTCCGCGCGGGCAAGAAAAGCGCGTTGGCTGAAGGACTTCAGAATCGGAGTATAGATCAGCGTCAACCCCACGGAGAGCGGCACGAAAATCAACATCACGAGCGTCAACTCCCAATTGTAGTAGAACATCAGCCCCAGGTAGACGAACAACATGACAAAATCGAGGATCGCGGAAATGGTCGTGTCGGTGAAGAGCCGCTGGATCGTCGCGTTTTCTTTGAATCGCGTGGTCAGATCGCCGGTCCGGCGCAGCGCGAAGAATCGCATGGACAGGCCCAGCAGATGCCGGTAGAACCGCGACAACATCGTCAAGCTCAAGCGGGAGCTCATATACCCGATCAGATACGTGCGCAACGTCGAGGTGCCCATCTGGAACAGCGCCACGACGACCATGCCCGCCAGCATCAGGTTCAACAAATCCCTGTCGTGATGCACCAGCACCTGGTCCACGATCGTCTGCGTGAATATGGGCGAGGCCAGACCGAACAGACTGAGCACCAGGGACGCCAGCAGAACCTCGATCAGAATGGCCGTATAGGGCTTTATCAGTGGGAAGAAACGCTTGAAGGAAGACCTGGAGGGTTCATTCTCCGCCACCTGATCCGTGTATTCCAGGAGCAACGCCATGTTGGTCCAGCTTTTCTCAAACTCCGGACGGGCTAACCTTCGAACGCCCAAGCCGGAATCCGCGATTTTCACGTCCTTCTTGTTGATCTCGTACAATACAACGAAGTGGTTGCCTTCCCAGTACAGAATCGCCGGCAGTGCGGTCCGCATCAGGGCTTCGTAGCCCGTGCGCACGCCCCGCGTGACGAACCCCAGCGTCTCCGCCGCCTCTGCCAGCGCCGCCATCGACGCGCCTTGACGCGACACGTTGCACATATCCCGCAGCCGGTTCAATCCGATGGGCATCATGTAATACTTGCAGATCATCCCCAGACACGCCGCTCCGCAATCGGACTGATCGTGCTGCTTGAGGAATGGAAAACGAAACGACGTCGGCGCGCTTCTTTCCTCTTCATGTTGTACCTGCCTTCCGTGTACTGGATGGCGATCCATCCGAATCAGCTGGGCTTTTGCCGTCCGCCGGGCCCGCCTGAACCGCTCCAGGCTGCGTCTCACCAGACCGCGATCCGTCCGGTACCCGTTCAGTGTGTAATCACCGGGTTATCTCCGTTAAGGGCACCAACTCAGGAAATGAATATATGAGACTATCCAAGTCGGCTCTATCCAAATGGTATATAACGCTGTCTTGCTGACTGCGGATCCTCCGTGGCTCGCCATCCAAAGTATCCGCATCTTCGAAAAAATCGCCCGCAACCAATGCCAGCGCACTGCCGTCCTTTGAGATCATTTCCAACTCGCCGCTTCCCAACAGGCAGAACCGCCCGCGCGAACCACCCGGTTCCGAAACCGTGGTTCCCTCCGTGACCTCTTCGCGCGTCAATCGCCGGAACAATTCACTCATCGCCTCACCAGAAACGGAACCCTTCAGATAACGCGTGAAATCCCGGTACGCGATATTCGCGACCTGATCCTGGAGATAGGCTTCCAGTTCCGGTTCCTTTTTCAGCACCCTGAAGAATTCATCCCTGGGCACCTTCAGCACCTGAGAATCCTCAACCGCTCGCACCGTAGCCCGGTGCCCACGCCCTGTCAATAGCGCCCCTTCTCCAAAGTGATCGCCGGCATACAAAAAACCCGTGGTTTCCGATCGGCCGTCCGCAGCCCGTTTGATCACCCGCAACCGACCAGATCGCACCATGTAAGACGCATCGCCGGCACCCCCTTCATCAATGACGACAGACCCGAAGGGAATTCCAACTGACTCTGACCTGACAGACTCTTGAGAAAACAGAGACAAGACGTGCATTACTTCCAACCCTTCAATACATCGTTCAGGCATTTGCTCCGCTAAACCCAGAATTGCCGACTTTGAAACAAATCGATACACCTCCAAAACATACTATATATAGTATGCACGGGCTTGTTGTCTACCTGAAACGATCGCGCGTGTACTGTTCACATGGACGTTAGTTTTCTCACGGTCCACCCGCTTGACCTGAACTTGGAATCAGGAGATTTTTTTCTAGTTCGATGGGATATTATCTTCAAGGCGTTAAAGCACATGTCAATATCGGACCGCCCACACAGGCGATCCGATATCGGTGTTGACAACGTGGCGGCGCAATCTGGAGCTGAGAATTGGAAGTAAGCGGATCCTGCCGTGGTGAGACGGAGGTCTTAATTTCACATCCCTGGAGCCGCAGCAACACGTAATGACGCAGCCGAGCTACCCATAGCAAACTTCGGTTACGCGGTCTATTTTTTTTCGTCACTCCGGGCGGACCCCCTGAATAGCCTCTCCATCATCCTGTCTGTCCAATCCCAATACGACCCTAAAATCTTACGTGACAGGACAATCACACCTCCCACCAAAGCACCACTTATACCGCTAATGACGACCACTCCCAGATTTGGAAAGGCATGTTCAAGCAAGAGCATCAATTGAGGCCCAACAAAGAGCCCCCATATTACACCCAAAAGCAAAGAACCGAACAAAGTGCCTTTCCAAGTGTCTGATAGAAAAACTCTCCGGTTCATTCAGGATCTCCTCTACGTGAGTAAAGTATTCACACAAACGTCGCCGAGTTATCCGAAGATTCGAATGTTAACGCGACCTGTCGGGCACTTCGAAAATCAACTCTTGGTTAGAAGGTCAGCAATCTCGCGGTTAGACGACTTTCCATTCCGGATGGTCATTCTTGCTTACGGCCTCAAACCGCCTAATTACAACAAGCACAATCGCACTTGCATTTTTGGGCCGTCTTTGCTTCCGGAACTATGCGTTTCTTTCTCAGTTCATTAAGAGTATAAACTGCGACAGCGCCGGCGGCGCCACCAACGGCTGCGCCGGCAATAATCGTAGTGCTTAAGACAATCCCTGTCGGTGGGGGTATCATTGCTACGACCTTTGCAGCCGCCGAAACGGCGACCACGGCACCTACAGCGCCTATTGCAGCTACCGCGAGCGCTTCATCCCATTCCCACAGCCCATCGATGGCTGCCATTTCTTCGTAAGTCAACATCGTTTGATGTATGGGCAGCGACGCGCAGGAACTGAATGCTCCGCCTGGTTCTGAGTAAATCCCCAAGCTATTGTCCAGAGCAATTTTGTTCATTACTTCCTCCTTTAGGGCAAATGAGTTCAACGAATATGACTCACACTGCTTCGCGTGTATCCTGTTAGACTCTAAAGGGTCCAATCCCTTTCGGTCACGGGTTTCGAGAGGAGTACTGATTTGTCAACACGGCGTAACATCCACTACAGGTTTGGATCCATGAGCGATCCACCGAAGACTGGCCACAGGAATTCGTCCCGTTAATAATATAAATCGCGCAGCCATTTCGACCACCCCTTTTTATCAACCGCTACAACCAGACCCATACAAGAATCCCTTCAGACGTTAACCGAAAATCCTCAGCCAACCGGATGAATTGAAGGATGACTGCCAAACTGTTACAGCCTTCGTGACTATTTCAGCCAAACCTGAAGAGCACCGCTGATCGTGCTGCTTGACCGGTCATTTTATCACCTCCTTATGTTCTCACAAAGACTGCAGGAAGATGAACGTACACCAACCAGCGTCAGTTTCAGTAGTCCAAACGGCCAGAACGCAGCTTGTTTCCTTTCAGCCAGGACATCAATCACTGGCAACCTGCTCTTCCGGACTGGTCTTTTCGGGCAGATGCTGACCCGGTGACAATTATGGAAAATAAGAATCCACCCGCAATGCGAGTGGACATTTTCCGATCATTCACAACGAACCCAGAAAAACCAGTGGTAGGTAGACGAAAGACCATATTTGTCGAAAATCGGTTTTGAAAATCAGTGGAGTATTTCGTCCGAGTATGCGAGATCAAATGACAGAAGAAGAAAACAGCTCCACCAAAACCTGCGAGACCTACCCGCTACCCACCTTCTGATCTGTTGTCGGGAACGCTGTGACGTCTGCTGGTTGGTAGCACGTGCTGGTAGTAAGAGGTTTCGCAGGCAATTCCCCATCTTGCGTTTTTTTGTCGGTGTGAAATGTGGAAAAAAGGGGCTTTCTTAGACCCCTTAGGCCCGTATCAAGAACGTCAAGAAGTACCATCGCGCCACTGGTCGTTCAGAAGTGAGGCTTGCGGTTCATTCAGTGCTGATTTATCTTGAGCCGCGATCGTCCGCGCCGGGGAGGTACGACCAACGATCCTGCGGTGTCATAACGAACTCGGGAGGAACGGAACCGCGGTGGCCTCCGCCACCTCAACGATTGTCACCCATAATGTCGGAGATTTCAAGCGAGCGACGGCGTTCGGTATTCGAGCGATCACCCCAAGGCGATTATTGGAGGAGCTGTAATGGGTGCATTAAACCTGCGATTGCCCGATTCTATCCATCGTCATATCAAAAAGATCGCCAAACTCGACGGAGTTTCTATCAATCAGTGTATTTCGACCGCGGTGTCGGAGAAAGTCTCAGCTATATTAACCGAAGCGTATTTGTCCGCCAGAGCAGGTCGAGCAAAAGAGGGGGCCCTTAAAGGTATCCTGGATCAAGTGCCTGAACGACCTCCTCTACCGGAAGACGAACTCTAATTTTCGACGCTTGGGCGTCGAAGTAGAGTACACATCTTATGACTTCGGCCACACCTCTGGCCGGAGGGAAGCGAAATGCGATACCGTCCGTTCGGCAACACGGGCATCCGCGTCAGCGAGGTCAGCCTGGGCGGCGCGTACATCGGAGGGCCGGATCCCGAACGCGAGCGGGAAAACGCGGTCGAGATCGTCCGCCGTGCGGACGAACTGGGGATCAATTATATCGACACCGCGCCCCTTTACGGCAGAAGCGAAGCGCTGTTCGGCGCCGCGCTTGAGGCCGCGGGAACCCGCATGCACGTCGCAACAAAGGTCGGATTCGACCCCAAAGACTTCGACTATCGGCGTGACAGCGCATTGCGAAGCCTTGAACGAAGCCTGAAGCGGCTGCGAATATCGAGGCTCTTTTCGGCGCAGATCCATCAGGTGAGCGAAGCCGGCTGGCAACGCATCCTGGAACGGGGAGGGACCCTGGAAGGCCTGCGGGAGGCGCAGAAGCGCGGCCTTTGCGAACATATCGGCATTACGGACAGGGCCATCCCCCTTCTGGCGAAACTCGCACGCACGGGCGAATTCGAGACCCTTCTCGTTTTTCACGATTACCACCCCTGTTCGCAGAAGGCCGCGGAAACGGTCATACCGGCGGCAGCCGCAAGCGGCATGGGCATTGTCGTTGCGACTGTGCTCGCCGGTGGGCTTTTTTCCGATGAACCCCGGCGAAAGGCCGCACTCCGGAACCTGCAGGACCCGGGCGACCGCGCCGAAGCGGAGGCGATCATCTCACGCCTCCGGGACGAACCCGGAACGGTTGCACGCAATGCGTTCCGGTACGTCCTTGCCGACCCGAGGGTCAGTACGATTTCCAGCGGCGCGGCGACGGCGGCCGAACTGGGGGACGTGGCGCGCGCCTCGGAGATGGGTCCGCTCAGAAGCTGAACCGCCCTGAGACCCGGGGGTTGACGCAACGCGACGCGCACCGCGGTTTTTCACGGAACCCTCTCCCGAAACATCGTGTCTTTCATGGATGCGTGTTCAACTGACCGGTGCGCCACAGCCGTTCTCGTGCGGAGGGTCGCAAGATGAGATACATTCTGGCGTTCACGATGTCAATCGTGCTGAGTACGGCAAGCGACACCCGTGCCGAATCCACCGACGCCCATCAGACGCCGGTGGAGACGCTTTACAGCGATGGCATGCGCCTGTTCGAGGCGGGAGACCCGGACGCCGCGCTGGAAAAATTCAGGCAAGCGCTTGGAATCAACAGGAAACATGCGCCTTCACTGGTTGGCATCGGTCACGTGTATCTGCAGCGCGGCGACCTGGATGCGGCGGAAGACGCGTTCATGGATGCCAGGCGCCGGAAAAGGAAATACGGTCCCGCCCACAATGGGTTGGGGCTGGTGTACATGCGGAAAGAAAAGGGGTTGCAGTGGGCAATCAGATACTTCCAGGATGCGATTTCGGTGGACCGAACCTATGCCCGGGCCTACTACAATCTGGCCAGGGCGTACCGGGAGATTGGCGACACCAAAGAGCTGATGGCGTACAGGCGACTTTCAAAAATCGTTCCGGCGCATTCGGACGTCTGGTTTCGTATCGGTCGCATTTACAAGAAGGGAGAAGCGGGAGAGTACGTCCAGCGCGAAAAGGCGGAAGCGGCTTTTCGGAGGCAACTCGAAGTGAACCCGGATCACGCGGAAGCGCGGCTGGATCTGGGGGAAGTATTGACGGAACTGAAGCGGGCCGATGAGGCCGTACCGGTTCTCACGCCGCTTGTGGAATCCGGCAGCCCCCTGCAGCAGCGGTCGCTCGTGGCACTTGCCGAAGCATACCTGAAGCAACGTGAATTCGACCGCGCCGACGTCCTGTTCGACCGGTATCTCGAGCACCTGGGTGCGGACACGCAAACCGTATTTTACGACCTGCGCAAGGTGGCGGAAGCCGGGGAGCGGGAGCGGTTTGAAGCGGCTGCCCCGGCTGAATGGAAGACACTTTCCGAAGCATACTGGGCGGGGAGAGACCCTGCCCCCGCAACGGCCGCGAACGAGCAGAAGCTGGAACATTACCGCCGGGTGGCATTCTCCCTGGAGCATTTTGGAAAAGACCGGTTCCCGTGGGACGTGCGCGGCGACGTCTACGTCCGCTACGGCCGTCCCGCCCACGTGAGCAGTTCTGAAAACATCCGGTTCGAAACCGACCCGAAGGCAATCAGGATCAAGGAAAGGATCGCACTCCATGCCGGCGACGCATTATCCCACATGCTCAGGGTGCGAAACAGCGAAACGACGTCTCACGGAGGAAGGGTGGGAGGCCTCGGCGAGGCGAGTGTTCTGGGACCCATCAGTGAAGCGCTGCGTGAATCGGAGGAAGCCGGCGTCACGCGGACCGCAACCGGCGGCTACCGGGCGGTGCAGTTGAGCGACGGGTCGGGCGATCTTTCCGGCAAGTTGCGGATGACGTCCAGCATTCTGGGCTGGCCGGTGTACCCCGTCTACGGAAAAGTCTGGGAATACTGGATTTATACGGACGTGGGTCCCGGGATGGAGATTACCTTCACCCGCACGCTGGGACAGACGTCTTTCAAATTTGCAGATATGCCCAGCGGGAAGGGCGGACACTCCCGACACCTGTATACATGGCAGCGCATGAATCCCAAACTGAAACTGGATCAGGTGGGGCGACGGGTGCCCGTACTCTACAGGCCCACGTTCGCCACGGGTCCGCTGGCGTATTTCTTCGACTCGGCGGGCTTCAAGGGGGCGCAGGACGCCTCGAATCTCGAAGTGTACTACGGAATACCTCTCTGGGAGCTTTCGTTCTCTCCGGGATTCGACGGAAAGCCAACGGCCCGCTTGAAGAACGGCGTGGCGCTTTACAACGAAGCGAACGAGCGGGTGCTGCGGAGGGACGGGGAATTTGAGCTGTTTTCGGATGTCCCGTCAGATACTGCCCGAAAAGCGTACGTTCCGGAGATGTTCCGGGTTTCGGCGCCGCCCGGCAGATACCGGATGTCCGTCCAGGTTATCGACACCGGTACGGGCAGATCCCAGGTCTACGAGCAGCATGTCATGTTGCCGTCATATGCCCGCGGTTATCTGAGGCTGAGCGGCATCCAGCTGGCCGCGTCCATCCAACCCGCAAAGGACGATCGATTCCGCAAGGGGGACGTCCAGGTCGTTCCCAATCCCACGCGGACGTACGTGCGAGGGCAATCTGTCTTCATCTACTACGAAGTCTACAACCTGAAGCGCGACGAGTTCGGAGCCACCCGCTACCGGGTGTCCTACGAAATGAGGTCGGCGTTGAGCGAATCGATTGGCGCCCGCATTCGAGGAGGAATCGGCAGACTGCTGAATGTCCGGCAGCACGATCGGGCGTCGATTTCGATCGAATACGCCCACGTCGGGAACCGTGAAGACGACCAGGGATACGTGGAGCTGGACATGGCCGCTTCCGATCCTGGTGAAAAACTCCTGCGGGTGACCGTAACGGACCAGGTGTCGGGACAAACGACGACCGGAACCACGAGATTGACGATCAGGTAGGAAGGTTCTCACTTCGAGGGATCGGGCGGAACACGATGGAATACCCGACGACATCGGGAATTATCGGGCATCAACAAGGCCTGTCGCGGAGCGATCCATGAACGTCAACCCGCCAATCCGGCTGGTTCTGGTTCTCCTTCTGTCGGCCTGTTCCGGGGACGAGGCGGCGGTTACCCTTTCCGGCGCAGTGGCGCGCCCGGGCCCTTATACCCACAAGCCGGAATGGACTGTGGCCGATTACGTAAAGGCCGCCGGCGGATATACAGCGGAAGCGGTCGTATCGGAGGGAAGGCTGGTCCGGGTGCAGCGGGACAGCGTGACCAACGAGGAGACAAACCGATCGTGGTGGCCGCTGGTATCGTCGCCCGTGGTTTTCGCAGGGGACCTGATCTTCGTCCCGTTCCGGGCTTACGCGGTGCAGATGGACACCGTACGGCCCGTGGAAAACCTGACCATTCAGTGGCAGGACAGGGAGTATCGGGCTCCGGAAGCGTGGCTGGCCGAAGGCCGTACCGACTCTGGGGCGATGGTTGCATCCATCATTGGTACCGGCACGGTCGTCGGAAGCGAAGAAGGCGAAACGCTGGGCAGGTTTCAGTATCTTTACCTGCATCTGCACCCTCACGTCTACGACCGATTGGCCCTCCCCGCTGGAAACCCGGCAGAGAACGACTTGATTCTTGAAGATGCCGTGGGCGTCCATCAAAGCATTTTTCCCCGGCTCCGCCACCGGTCCGGGGTACGCGCCGAGATGCCACCCGATGGGTATTTGCGGGTGCTGGCAGGCGTGTGGCCAAAGCCCAGGAGCAAGACAATGCCCGGTCCGGGCATGCGCAGACGAAAATACAAAGACGGACGGGAGTGGACCACGTTTCCGGACGGCAGGCAGCGAATGGTGTTCCCGGACGGACGCGTGGAACTGGAATTGCCCGGCGGCGCGCGTGAAAATCGCTACGCCGACGGCAGAATCGAAATGACGGATGCGAGGGGGAACGTGAGGGTGACGCATCCGAACGGTAGAATCGCCGCCTCATTCGCGGACGGCAACCGGGAAGAGCGTTTTGCCGACGGACGCATTGTTCAGCACTTCAAGACCGGAACAAGGCGGACGATCTTTCCCGACGGCAGCGAGAAGACGCGATTCGAGGACGGCACCCTCCGTGTAAAACGCAGGAACGGTACCGTGGAAATGACGTTTCCCGAGGGAATGACGGAGACCCGATACGCGGACGGCCGAATCGTTGCCGTAACCGGTGAGGGGCATCGGGTGACCGTGTTCCCGAACGGACGGCGGCTTACCCGGACACTGGACGGTACGGTACTCGAAGAATTCGCAGACGGGCGGCGTGTGCAGCGCGGAACGGACGGCGAGCGGGTGGAGGTATTTATAGACGGGACCAGGCGAACCTTCCTGAAGGACGGATCATCGGTTATTCAAAAACCGGACGGCGCACGCATCGAACGCCATGCGGATGGGTTGACCGTCGAGATGTTCCCGGACGGGCGCGAGGTGCAGACCGGCGCCGACGGCGTCCGCCTGGAGGTGTTCCCCGACGGCCGGGAGGTACAGACCGACGCCCGTGGCAATCGCCTGGAGACGTTTCCGGACGGCCGCCGTTTTCAGAGCGACCCGGAAGGCAACCACGTTGAGGAGTTTCCGGATGGGACGCGGATCAAGACCTTTGTGAATGCCTACGGGTACTGGGGACGGTTGAGAGATGATCTCGCGGACGTCGACGAAACACCGGGCCGACTGCCGCCAGGGGGTCGCCTGCGGGTGGCGGGCGCCATAAGCCCCGATTTCGATGACCTGATGGCGGCGGTTTTCCGTCTGCCCGATGGCAATGTGTTTGACTTGCCCGTCAAGCGGACGGACGGACGGTTTTCCTGTGTATTCCCGGAAAGTGTCCTGGCGGCATCGGGCAACTACCGCGTACAGGTCCTGGCGCAACTCGCCGAAGGGTCCGCCGTTGTGGCGGACCGGTCCCTGGTCGTTGGAAATCCGCCGCCGCTCGGGAAATTGGTACTCGCGGTGATGCCGTATCGAGGCCCGGAAGACGCCCGAAGCAGACTTTCCCGAATGATCCAGGCGGCGCGCAGCCGTCTGGAGCTACCGGCCCTCGAGGCACATCCACAGCTGATGGATGCGGCTCGGGCGAGGCTGTGGGATGCCTTATCGTCGGGCGGTCACGCGACAGAACCGACGGCCTGGGGCGCGGAGAGTTTCACGCGGGGTCCTTCCGTTGAGGAGGTATTCACCTTTATGATGCACAGCGCAGCACAGAGGCGGAGCATTCTGAACCGCGAGTGGAAACACATGGGCCTGGCTGTGGACCAGGACGGTGGGGACATTGTGGCGGTGGTGATTCTTGACAACGTATAGCGTGGTCCAAACGGATACGGAAAGGGCCGCCCTGAATTCGGCGGCCCATTTTTGTTCCGGTTGTCCGGAACGACCCCAAAACGGAAAAATGGTCGATCCGATTGATCCGTCGAGGCCCGGCTATTTCCGCCCGTATTGCAGAATGAAATCTTCCACCATTTCCCGGGCCTCGTCGTCGCTGAACTGCTCCGGCGGGGTTTTCATAAAGTAGGATGACGGGCCCGGCAACGGACCCTTCAGGCCGTGTTCCAGACCCAGTTTGCAGCAACGAACCGCGTCGATGACCACGCCCGCAGAGTTGGGTGAGTCCCAGACTTCCAGCTTCAGTTCCAGGTTGAGCGGCACGCCGCCAAAGGTTTCACCCTCCATCCGGATGTGGCACCACTTCCGGTCTTCGAGCCACGGCACATGATCGCTGGGGCCAACGTGCACGTTCGCCTCGCCCATGTCGTAGTCAAGCTGGGAAGTCACGGCGTTGGTTTTGCTGATCTTCTTGGACTCCAGCCGTGAACGTTCCAGCATGTTGTAAAAGTCGGTATTCCCGCCAAAGTTCAACTGGTAGGTGCGGGTAAGTTTGACGCCTCGCTCACGAAAGAGCCGTGTGAGAACCCGGTGGGCGATGGTTGCCCCGACCTGCGATTTGATATCGTCACCAATGATGGGCAGGCCGCGTTTTTCGAATCGTTCCGGCCAGTGCCCCGCACTCGCAATAAAGACGGGCACGCAGTTCACAAAACCGCAGCCTGCCTGAAGAACCTGCTCCACGTACCACTTTGTGGCTTCTTCGCTGCCTACGGGCAGATAGTTGACAACCACGTCGGTTCCCGTGGCTTTGAGAACCTCTGCCACGTCCACCGTGTTTCCATCCGCCTTCTGAATGACTTCGCTGAGATAACGTCCAAGACCGTCGTGAGTCATACCGCGCTGAACGGGAACGTCGAGGTGGGGAACGTCCGCGAATTTGACGGTGTTGTTGGGCTCGGTGAAGACCGCTTCGCTGAGGTCTTTGCCCACCTTGTTCGCGTCAATGTCGAACGCGGCCGAAAATTCGACGTCGCGGATGTGATAGCCGCCCAGTTCGGGATGCATCAGCCCGGGAATGAAACTGTCTTCAGGAGCATCCCCGTAATATTGGACGCCCTGTACGAGAGAAGATGCGCAATTGCCAACGCCGACGATGGCAACGCGGACTTTCCTGGCCATTGAGAAACTCCTTTTGCGGGTAAGAACCTGCCGATATAGACATGAGCTGGGTAAAAAGATAGGTACATTTATATATTTGACAAATGAATAATTACTATATTATTTATAGAATTTCTCTATATATAAAATATCTAAAAGCGGGAGCGGGTCATTCCCCTTAACAGTCCGTTGAAAAGCAGCGATCAGAATAAACCTGAAGACGAAAATCGAATTCAACATCCACGCCTCCCCAGATTCCCCGCCTACGGCGGGTTCCTTAAGAGGATCTTATGAATCTGCAACACCTGAAGTACTTCCTGGCGGTTGCCCGTGAGGGCAGTTTCAGCCGGGCCGCGCGAGAACTGCACGTGACGCAGCCAACCGTCAGCAGCGGCGTAGCCGACCTGGAGCGTGCGCTGGGCGTGCGGTTGTTCAACCGGGGCAACCGGCACGTGGGATTGACAATGGAGGGAAGAACGCTCGCGAATTACGGGATGCAGATCCACGACCTGGTGGAATCGACCGAAGACCGGATCAGACGACGGGACGTTCTACCGGGCGAAGGGTTCCAGTTCGGGGCGATCGACGCCGCCGTCACCTATCTGTTGCCGGACATCCTGAAAGCGTACATGCGGGATTTTCCGAACGTGGCGCTCTCCGTTCAGGTAGCGCCTTCCCGATATCTCGTGGACGATCTGCTGCTGAACCGCTCCGAATTCGCGGTGATTTCGCTGCCGTTCGCACATCCGAAGCTGGAAACGGTTTCCATACGTCGAGACTCCATGCCTCTGGTGGCGGGGGCGGCGCACCGGTTTTCCCGGCGTTCGTCCGTGGCCCTGGAAGAGGTTGCGGGGGAGCCGCTGATTCTGTTTCACGCCGATTCCGTGTCGCGAAAAATCGTCGACGAGCGATTCTCGGAGGCGGGCGTGTCTCCGGGCGTGGTTATGGAAATGCGGAGTCCGGAAGCCATGCGGAAGCTGGTCGAGGTAGGCGTGGGTATTTCATTCCTGCCGCATCTGACCGTTCAGGATTCCCTGACGTCGGGGGCGCTGGTGACGGTACCCGTGAAGGGCGTGCGATTCGGCCGCGAGATTGGCGTGGCCTGGCGGCAGGGGCGGTATTTCGGACCTGCGATACGGCACCTGCTGGACGCTGTTTTTGAACGGTTCGGGGTACCGGCGGGCGGAATGCAAGGGGATCCTCAGGAACATTAGTATTTAACCGTCATCACCTCTGTGGCCTTCAGCGCCTGATCGATCAGCGGGGGCAGGTCCAGTTTCGGCTCGATCTCACGTACCGTGTTCAGATTGGCGCGGGTCTCCGGATGTCTGGGTACAAAGACCGTGCAACAATCCTCATAGGGCTCAATCGAGACATCGTAGGTGCCGATGCGCCGTGCAAGATCGATGATTTCCTCCTTGTTGTCCCCGGAAAGCGGGCGCAGAAGGGGAAGCGGAGTCGCTTCCTCGATCGCGCGAATGTTCGACAGGGTCTGCGAGGCGACCTGTCCGATGCTCTCGCCCGTGACAAGGGCCTGCGCACCTTCCCGTTCGGCAATGGCTTCGGCGATCCGCAACATGACTCTTCGATAGAGGACCACCCGGTAGCCCGGCGGCGCGTGGGTCATCACGCGGCGCTGGATCTCGACGAACGGGACCAGATACAGCGTCGACCTGTACTGGTACCGTGTCAGAACCCGGACAAGCTCCTCGGTATTGCGCTGTGAACTTCGGTTGGTATACGGCTGGCTGTGGAAGTGTACGAACGAGAGCCGCACGCCGCGTTTCATCGTCTTGTATGAAGCAACCGGCGAGTCGATACCCGAGGACAGCAGGCTGACCGCACGCTCGTTCGCGCCCACGGGAAGACCGCCGGGCCCGGGTGTTTTGCGGGTATAGATGAAAACGCCCTGATAGGCAACTTCGATGTAACAGGTCAGGTCCGGATCATCCAGTTTGACCCGCGCGCCGGAGAGCGTCTGAACGTGGGCGCCCACGTCGCGGTTGATCTCCTCCGACGTGAGCGGGAAATTCTTGTCGCCGCGACGCGCGGCAATCTTGAACGAACGGAAGTCCTCTTGTCGAACGACCTCCCAGGCCGCTGCCCGTATGGGTTCAATGGCGTTCGGGACGCGCACGGCTTCGGAGAAATTCGCAATCCCGAACACGTCAGCCAGGCGCTTCCGGATGGCCCCGATCCGGGCGTCCGGGGGGAGTTCCAGGATGATGCGACCGGAAAGGCGACGGACGGCCCCGCGTGTCAGGCCTTTTAACGCGTGCGTGATGTTGGTGAGCAACTGCCGTTCGAAACGGCCCCGGTTCCTGCCCTTCAGGCCGATTTCGTGGTAGTGAATGAGGACAACACGTTCTGGCGCGGCGTCCATGGTGTCTTTCCGGTGAGTCGATCGCCGCGAAGCGGCCAGGTGGTCCGGCCTTCGGCGCGGCGGTGCGGGTCCGGTTCGGCCTTCGGCAGGCCGCTACATCTCGCGAAGAATCTGGTAGAGATTGTGCAGAAAGACCCGGTTGTCGCCGTCGACGTATTCCATCTCCCCCCCCATTCGGCTGAAGGACTTGCAGAACCTGAGGTAGTACGCCGGGTTGTCTTTGGGAGGTTCGCCGCCGGACCAATCCCATGTCATCGGCGCCAGATCGTTGACAGCGATGAACGGGCGTACAACGCGCATGTGTTTCCGGATTCGCAGATTATTGGCCAGCGAAAGGGCTTTTTCGAAAACCTGCGGCGCCATGACAGCCGAGCCAATTGAGAGAAACACGCCACCATCCAGATTGACGACACCGCGTGCGAACACCCGAAAGTCGATATCCGCGCCACGGCCGATTGCCGCTCCGTTGGCGAGGTGATGGTTGTGAGTGATGTCGTATCCGATGCCGGGATGGACGGTAAGCGGAACACCGAGTCGGTAAGCCCCGGCCGTCAGGGACATTTCCCCGAATGGATGTTCAACGCGGAAGCGGCCGGAAGGGATGTCAAATCGTGAGAGGACCTGAAGCAGTTCGGCGTGAGCGGGCATGCCGGGCGAATCCGTTGGGACGTCGGCCCACGCGCGCAGGGCGGATGCCAGGTCCCTGCGGGAAGGAATTTCGCAACCATTTTCGGAAATGAACTTTCCAAGGGATTCGCCGTACCCCATACCCTGCAACGCGCCACTGAGAATGGCCAGATGGATGCAGCGTCCGGTTTCCTCCCACGTCCCGAAACACCCCGTCGCGACGTTTGCTTTCACGTCTTCCTCGGACCGTCCCTGAAAAGCGTATTCCCAGTCGTGAATCGTGCCGGCCCCGTTGGTGGCCAGATGCGTAATCCAGCCTGCTTCCATCATTCGGACGACCACCGGCCCCAGGCCATTCTTGACCAGATGCGCGCCGTAAGCCAGTATGACGGACGCATCCCGCCGCCGGGCGCGTTCGATTTCTTCGGCAACGCGCCGTAGCCTGTCGTTGAGCGACCCGGGGTTGGGCGCGGCCGCGTCGGGGTCGACCATGATCTCGTCAATCGAGAATTTGCTGCGTCGCTCCTCCAACGGTCTGAGGGCGACGTCGCGATGATCGATCTGTGGATAGGGCATGCAGCCGGTTTCCCTATTCGGCCACCCAGACCCGCCTGAGCGGGACGTCGGGAGATTTCAAGACGCCGCCGTAGATCGTCACGGCGGTAATTTTTCCGTTCTGAATCCGGCACATATGTACTTCGGTGGCATCCAGATGTTTGCCGTACATTGCTTCCGGCAGCCCGGGAAGGGGCTGGTTTACGATACCCCTGAAGTAAAACTCCACGGCGACCATGTCGTGGTCTGCGACGATATTGAGAATCTCAAGCCTCAGGTCCCGCTCTTCCTCGTGACAGCCCTGCCAGAGCGCCACCATGTTATCCGCACCCCGGATGTTTAGTGCGCCGCCGACCATGGTCGCGTCGTCGGCGTAGGTTTCACGAAGTCGCTTCCAGTCACAGGCAAAGGCGGCTTCGAGGGACTCCCGGGCAATTTGCGCATTGGTTTCGGCTGACATCGGCGTCTCCCTTCGTTATTTCAGATCGTGGTCGTCTCTCTTTTCCACGTTGTCACCGGTTCGGTACTGTTCCAGATTTCCCCTGTATTCAAGGCCGAGAACATCCCGGGACCGTGCGACGTTGCAGGTCCTGTCGGCCCCCGGCGTACCCACGACGTGGAAGACGTCGAAATCGACGGTCGCGGATTCCAGGCTCAGGCGGCAGGCATCCGCAAGGTCGTGCCGGCAGACCCAGCCCTGTCGGTAGGGGCGCTCTTCCGTACCCAGTTTTTCCCGGTACCGGCCGATGCCGAGTCTGCTGTCGACAATATAATCCGGCCGGAGTACAATAATGCGGAGACCGAACGCATCGTGGAACTGCCGGCACATTTCTTCCTGAAGGCGTTTCGTGACGCCGTAGAGCCCTCCATCGGGCCGCCTGACGTCGGCCGAGAAGAAGATGCCACGGGGATGGGCGGTCTGGCAGGAGCCGATATGCACGATCCTCCCGATGCCGTGACGCCGGGCGGATTCCAGCACGTTCCAGAGTCCCTTGATGTTGATGAGGAAGGGTTTCCGATCGTCCACACCGTGTGCGCCGGGTTCGTCCGAGTGGTACACTGCCATGTGAAGAACCGCGTCCATGCCCGCCACGGCACGGTCAACGGCGTCGAAATCCACGATATCTCCGTGAACGATGTCACCCCCCGACCACTCACCGTCGGTATCGTTCCAGGCTTTCCACGCCCGCGGACCATAGTCGAACGCCCGGATCCGATGGTTCCTGTCAAGAGCGGCCAGCGCTGCCCTTCCGAGCCAGCCTGCCGCGCCGAATACGACAATGTTCATCTCCCAGGCTCCCCGTGCGAAGAACAGGTGTCAGGACTTCTCCCCGGCAAGTCCGTACTTCCTGTAAAAGTGACGAAACTGATCGTAGCTCAAGCTGAGCGACTCGGCTGCCTTGCGCTGGTTCCAGTTTGCGCGGCTCAGGGCACTCCTGAGCAGGCCGAGCTCAAATGCCGTAACCTGAGCGTCAAACCCGTCTCCAGGCGCGGCCACAACACCACTGGAGATTTCGTGCGGCAGATCCCGGGGCTCGATGCATGCCCCCGTGGCCATGCACGCGGCGCGTTCAACGGCGAATTTGAGTTCACGCACGTTTCCAGGCCACGCGTATCCCAACAGCAGACGCAGGGCGCTTTCCGAAAACGGGCGCGCCTCCAGGCCCGGCACCTCCCTGACGATCTGCTTAACGAAAAATCCGGCGAGCGGCGGAATGTCTTCACGCCGTTCCCGAAGCGGGGGAATGCGGATAATCTCAAAGCGCAGGCGGTCGTAGAGATCCTGCCGGAAGCGGCCCTCGCTGATCTCGCGTTCGAGGTCGGCATTCGTCGCGGCAATGATACGCACGTCCACGCTGGTTGGCGCCGCGCCGCCCACCCGCTGTATCTCCTGATATTCGATGGCGCGCAGGACGTTCTGCTGGAACTCCGGCGTGGTGTTGCCAATCTCATCCAGCAGCAAAGTGCCGCCGTTCGCCGCTTCAAACCGGCCTGGGCGGGCTTCCGTGGCTCCGGTAAAAGCGCCCTTTTCGTGTCCGAAAAGCTCGCTTTCGAGCAGGTTGGCCGAAAGGGCGGCGCAGTTGACTTTAACAAACGGACGATCTCGCCGTACCCCGCCGTAGTGGATCGCGGCGGCCACGAGTTCCTTTCCGGTGCCGGGTTCGCCCAGAACCAGAACCGGCCGTGGGATGGAAGCAATGCGCTCGGCCTGTCGCATAATCCGCAGCATCTGTGAGCTGGCGTTGACTGTCCTGTATTTCTTGCCGAATTCGTCCCGGTAGAATCGGTTCTCCCGGTCCAGATCCTTTACGCGGGCCTGAAGGCGGGCGTTCTCCCTGAGTACGGCAAGTACGCGATCGAGTTTTTCCATGCTGAGTTCAAGCCGGTCCTCGATATAGAAATCTTTCTCAATAAAGTCCGAAGCGCCCATGCGCAGGGCGGCAACGGCGTTCTCCACCGTGCCCTTGCCCGTGAGGATAATAACAGGCAGATCGGGTGCGAGGTCGCGAATCTGCCGAAGGATATCGAGACCGTCCGGCTCGGCGGGTCCAAAGTCGATATCCAGAATGGCCATGTCAACGTCCGAAACATGCTTTCGCAAGTACGCTAAGGCTTTTCTTCCAGTCGGGAAAGTCCTCACGATCCGGCCGTCCACCTGAAGGCTTCGCGTGAGCATGTCCAGGATTTCGGACTGGTCATCCGCGATGACGATTTGCGCGTTCATGCGTTTACTCGATGAATTCCTCTGCCAGTGGCAGCCTGGATGCATCTATTGGATCGCCGCTCCAGCCGATGCTTCCGGTTTCGGAAACGAGCTCGAAATCCACGGGAACGTCGATGCGAAACACGGCTCCGGCGCCCGGCCGGCTGATCATGCGCAGGTTTCCCCTGTGGGCGGATACGATGCGCGAGCAGATGCTCAGGCCGAATCCATTGCCCTTTTCTTTGGTTGAGAACCCGGGATCGAAGATCCTGGCCTGGTTCTCTTCGGATATGCCGGGTCCGTCGTCTTCCACTTCGATGAAAACCGAAGCCCGTTTATTGTCGTAGCCGGCCTGTACCGTGACGGCGCCATCCTCGTCTACAGCGTCCAGTGCGTTCAGAATCAGGTTGGTGACGGCTTCCCGCAACATGCCGGGGTCGACCTTGACCTGGGGTACCTGCGGTTCGAATACGAAGCGGAGCACCGCGCCGCCCGTACGGGTTGAGACCGACTCCTTGATTTTGCCCACCAGCACTGGAATATCCACCAGCGTGGGATTCAAGGGGTCCTGTTTCATGCTGCGCAGATAGGCGACCCACTGATCGTAGATGTGTTCCTGGTCCCGGGCGACCTCCCGCAGGTCATCGAGCACCCGGTCTTCCTGCGGGACCCTTCGAATCAGCCGGCGTGTACGGCTCCCCACCAGACCCATCAGGTTCTTGATCTGGTGTCCCCGCGTGTACAGGCTCTCGCCCACCTGCACACGACCCAGGTCGATGAGTTCGAGGGATAAACGCGCCAGGACCGAGGCTGCCTTTGCACCGAATTCTTCGATGATGGACGTATATTCCTGCTCCATCTGCGCCGAACTCTTGTGATCGAACAAGAGATGCGCCAGGTTCCTGTAGGGCAGCGCGTAGTCCGGCTCGAGCTGGATGGCTATCTTGAATGCGCCCAGGGCCTGAAGGGTCTGACCGGTATGCATGAGGAGAACGCCAAGGTTATTGTGGCCCGGCGCGAACAGGGGATTCGCTTCCAGCCCGCGACGGTAAACCGAAATCGCTTCATCGATGTTCTCAGGAAGATCATCGAGAAAGCTGGCAAGCAGGAAGCAGACGCCGTCCACGTTGCCAAAGAGCGCGCCCCGATCCACGGCCTCCAGAATATAACGAAGCGCTTCGACCGCCTGTTGCCGACCCTCCGATCCGGATTCCGCGCCCTCCGCCCGCAAGAGCGCCAGTTGAAAATGCGCCTCCAGATGGTCCGGATCAATTTCGGTGGCGGCTTCGAAGTCCTGCCGCGCCCCCTGGAACCCGCCCTTCACCCGGCACAGGCCCATCTTGAAATGCATATCCGCTGCGTGGTCCGGGGCAAGATCCAGACAGGCGGTAAAACATGCCAGCGCGTCCCGCCAGCGACCCTGTCTGTAGTAGACAACCCCCAGGTTGTGACGCGCCCGCACGTTCCCGGCATCCTCCGTCAACGCCGCCCGGTAGGCGCCTTCCGCACTGGCCAGCCCGCCGGTTTCCAATGCGTAGTCGCCTTCCCGGCAGCGCCTCCGTGCGCCGGCGTTCGCGGATTCCGGCAGCGTCCGAACGATACCGATACGGTCGGGCCGGATGGGCGCATTGTCCGGTATTTCAGGTTTGGTCAATCGGCCGCTCCGCAATCTAACGGATCTATTCCGAGGGCTTTTCGGTTTTGTCTTCATTGGCGTCCGCCGGATTCGCCCCGCCTGCCATTCTGCCCAGAAACTCCGGCAGTTCCAGGCCCGCCAGTTTTGCCAGTTCGTGCATGGGAGGAATCGCGCCCATCAGACGCTGACCCAGGTTGGACATACCTCCCCCTCCATTGCCGCCGTCCCAGACCACAATCTTTTCCAGCGGGAGATTCCGAATGGCTTCGGCCTGTATGCCGGCAACCTCAGTCAGCCGCTCGACGATGAGGAAGGCAGCGGCGGCCTGATCTTTTCCGCCACAGGCGGCAACCAGCTCCTTATAACCCTCGGCCTTGGCATCAAGAATGGCCTGGGTACCCTCCGCTTCGGCCCGCCGCTCGGCCAGAATCGCGGCGGCCTCGCCTTCGGCCACAAGCGTTGTCCGGGTTTTCTCGGCCTCGGCCTGCACAACCAGCTTTTGTTTCTGCGCCTCGGCCTCAACGACGATTTCGGCTCTAAGCCGGGCTTCTTCGCGCAGCGCCCGTGCCTCCTCGGCACCTTTTTCTGCTTCTTCCTGGGCAACCCGGATGGCGCCGTCCGCTGCCTTTGCGGCCTCCTGCCCCTTTTGCCGCGCGACCTCCTCGGCCACGGTCTGCTGTGCCATGTAACCGGCCTTTTTCGATTCGGCCTCCGATTCGGCCTGGACCGCTTCCGCGTCCAGCGAAGAAACCATCTGTCGTTTGTTCCTTGTGGCCTCGGCCTCGCCGATCTGGGCTTCGGATTCCAGGGCGGCAACCCTCTGGCGGCGGTCTCTGGCGGCCTCCGCCTCACCGATGTCCGCGGCGGCGTTCGCGGCGGCCACGTCCGTGCGCTGGTCCCGTTCCCGCTCCGCCACGCCCACTTTGCCCATTTTCTCCTGTTCGGCCACGTCGATGGATGCCTGGTTGATCGCTTCCGCCGCGGCCTTTTGCCCGAGGGCTTTTATATAACCGCTCTCATCTTCAATATCCTTGATGTTCACATTGATCACGGCGAGACCGATTTTCTCCATTTCGGTTGATACGGCTTCGTTGACCTTGGACATAAACGCCTGCCGGTCCCGGTTGATTTCTTCGATTTCCATGGTGGCAATCACCGCCCGCATCTGGCCCAGGATGATGTCCTGCGCCTGGCTCTCGATCTGTTCGCGGGAAAGACCCAGGAGTCGGATCGCCGCATTCTGCATCACGCCCGCCTGATTTGAGATTGCTGACGTAACGGTTGTGGGGACGGACACACGGATGTTTTCCTGAGAAAGCGCGTTGTCCAGGTCTATGGGAACGACAAACGGTTCCAGGTCCAGATACTCATAGTCCTGAAGGAGCGGAAGAACGAAGGCCGCACCCCCGTGGACGCATTTTGCGGCCCCTTTTCCGGTTTTTCCGTAGACGACCAGTATCTTGTTGGACGGACACCGTTTATACCTGGAAACAAACGTCACGAAGAGAAGAAACACCACCAGCAGCAATATAATCGTCAGAATCGTCTCGGTTGCCATTGCAATCCCTC
>JAGWBX010000019.1:0-37183 GCA_021295655.1 Candidatus Latescibacterota bacterium | reverse complement strand
TGCCGGCTGCAATTCTCAAGCCGTTTTCCGCATTGCCGCAAACCGGCAATGCAAAACACCGCCGGTATGGAACTCTGAGCCGGAAATCGTTCAGGATTTCAGGGGCTCGACCTCAAGCGTGGTTGCATTCACCACCCGGAGAATGCGGACCGGCGTTTTGGCAGAGACCGGCAGGCCGTTTCTCCCGCGGGCAGTTACGTAGGCGACCGTCCCGCTTTCCATCACCCGGACCTGCCCCGTGCCGCCTTCCGGTATATCCAGATATACTTCCCCCGACGTGCCGACGCACGTATCCAGGCTGGCGTTTCCAGTCTCGGTAAGCTGCCGGATGCCGTGGAAAAAATAGGCCACGACCGCCATGCCCGCGCTGCCCCAGACAAGCGCGTAGACAAGGGCGGTGCGAACTTCCAGCCCTCTCTGCAAATATAGAGCGCCCGCCCACCCGAACAGCATGCCAAAGGCAATGAGGGACCTGATAGAAAGCAGCTTGAAAGAGGCAACCGTACCGTCGTTGAACTCCGGCCCGGAGTCGCCGAAGTTCGCATCTCCGGCGACCCCCGCGTCCGCACCGCCTCCGAGACCGAGCAAAGCCGCCAGGAGTTGCCAGACGAAAAACGCACTGAAGAAAACCGCCAGAACGTAGAAAATCTGGTTGAGTACGGTCAGTTCCATCCAC
Source organism: Candidatus Latescibacterota bacterium (assembly GCA_021295655.1). Lineage (GTDB taxonomy): Bacteria > Latescibacterota > UBA2968 > UBA2968 > JAAXHE01. Next base: position 36,507 of record JAGWBX010000019.1, on the reverse strand, counting down.
CAGGCATCCATATCCGGCTCCCTTCTTCGGGTCTCGTCGAAGCTTTACAAACGTCCCGGCAAGCGGACCAGAGGCAAGTTGGGTCCCGCATGCGTCCTGTGCCGCGAAATTTGATATAGAATATACGCTTCGTCAACTCAAATTCGTGATGGTTTCAGCCGACGGCCGCAGGCGCCGGACCGCTCACCCACCGCGGTATTTACGGCGACGCCGGACGTAGCCCGGATGGGTTTATTCACCAGGCTGGCTGGCAGTGCGACCGGGACCCGCCGGCGCGCAGAGTCAGGAGGGAACCAGCCCGCGCCTTCTGAATTCGCCCTTCAACTGGTAGCGTCCGCGATTGAGCCAGGTCTTGACCGTCCCCATCGGAATCTGAAGCGCCCCGGTAATCTCCTCGTAGGTCCAGTCGCGGACGTAACGCATCCAGACGACTTCGCGGTACCTGGCCGGCAATGCCCGAATACTCTTCCTGACCAGTTCACGCTGCTGGATTCGCTCCACCGAGACTTCCGGATTCTCGCCCGCAACCGGCACGCGCATGGCGTCGGCCAGGGCTGCGGGGTCGTCGGTCACCTTTATCCACCTGCGGCGCACCTGCTGTTTACGAAAGTGGGATTTATGTACGTTCAGCGCGATCTGGGTAAGCCAGGTGGCGAATGCGGCCTCGCCCCTGTACGAGCCCAGGGCGCTATATGCCTTCAGAAATGCGGTTTGCACAAGATCCTGTGCGGTCTCAGGATCGCTCGTCCTTCGCACCATCGTGGCGTAGATCTGTTCATGAAAGGCCCGGTAAAGAACGCCGAATGCAGCCGCGTCACCTTCGACGGCCCTCCGGACCAGATACCGTTCGTTTTTCATTTATGGGAATTCCTATAGAAAGGGTGATGAATTATCTGGAGTCGCCGGTAAGCAGCCGGTAACCCACATAGACCAGGACAAAGGACACTAGCAGTTTAAGGAGCAGGAACACGATTTCCAGTGACATGCCGATGAGTTTGAATACTTCGAAAATACCGAGGTACGCGCCGATGGCGATAAGGATGATGCCGAGAATCTTCGCGAGCATGTGTCTTCCTTTCCCGTTCCGGATGTTGAAGTTGACGAAGAATACCTTCTGGACTCTGGAATCAACCAGGAGGCCACTCGATCTCTCGTTTGCACCGCTGGTATCGTGTGCAAGGCTGATCAGCCCGTGCTCCTGTTTCCCTGCAACCGGCTGAGTTTCTCGTCGATGGTTATGAGTATGTCCTGAACATCGGTCAGGCGCTGATCCATTTCGTTCAGCCGGATCTTGTACGCTTCTGTCTGTTCCGCTTCGAATCCGTGGGCCTGACCCCGGTTGTGCCGCTTCAGGCGTATAGGCACGTAGCCAAAAAACCAGACGATCGCAGCGGTTGTCGCGCCGATCAGCAGGATCCCCAGTGCAAGCGCGATGGCGAAGCCCACGAAGGTTGGGGAATTCCATGGCACGAATGGGCCTCCGAAAAGGAATTTCAATGCTACCGCCCCAAACATGACCAGGATGAAGACGACAGCGGCCTTTGTAGTAATTTCTCGGGTCATCGGGCTTCCTCCTTTGGCTTGCAGACGTTGTTCAGACGCTGGTTTTTTCTCGCCTGAGCCTCTCATCCAGGGTGATGATCACCTCCTGGAGGTCGTTCAGGCGCTGGTCCACGGCGTCCAGCCGCGATTCCATTCGTTTTGCCCGCTCGGGACTCATCCCCTTGCCTTCCCTTTTTTTTCTCAGGTGTATATAGCTCACAAGGCCCCCGGCGAAGACGATCAGACAGATGCCAATGCCGATTTCCATTGCGATGCCCAGACCCGTTCCGGATTGAGCCAGCTCGAGCCTGTCTGCGACGTCCTCGAGTTTTTCGGCAGTTGACTCCAGACGTCTCTGATTGTCCAGCAATAGACTTACGCTTTCGCCCGGCAGGCCGGCGGCATTGTCGGCCAGGGAAGTTGCGGGGATGTCATCGGCATCAGGAAGCAGGTTCCACCGTTCCGACGTGAAGGCCCAGGTTATCAGACAGACGGTCGCCACCGCCAGGAATATCCCCACAGTGGACCCGCTCGGCTTTTTGTTGCCTGGAGTCATCAGATAGACGGAGTATCCACCCGCAACCATCAGCAGGCAAAGGGCCAACGCCAATTCCAGTATCCAGCTCATTCTCTTCCCTCCTCTGAAATCCCGCGTCCGGATTTTATGGCGGCGGATTTCGCGCTAACTGAATTTTCAAGCCACCTTTTTAACGTTTCGGATGGCGGCTTCCGTCGTACCGTTTCCCATCTCGGCCTGCTTGAAGAATCGAGAGAGTCCGGTCGCTGCGAGAACTTTTCGGACCCGACGGGAAACGCCGCTCAACCTCAGGTCGCCGCCTGCACTTCTGGTGGTTTTCAGGCCCGTTGCCAGTTCACCAAGCATGGCGGCGCCCACGTGGTTTACCTGCGAAAGGTCGACCACGACGGTGCGCGCGCCTGTGTTTACCAGGTTCGTAATCTTGCGTCCCAGTGGCGCCACCTCCGTGAGGGTGATCGGATCGCCGCTGATGGAGACAACAGCCGTCCCGTCCTGAATCCGCTGGCTAACGTGATTGCTCTGTGAGTTCATTATTTCGTGCCCCGTTTCCTGAGCAGGTTTGATTCTGATGGTGATCGATCCCCCTTCACAAGGCAATCCGATGACCGTGCCGCAATTCACGATGCACCTTCCGTGCCCCTGCGATTCAGCTTTTCGTCGATCGCGATCATGACTTCCTGGATATCGGTCAGCCTCCTGTCAAGGTCGTCCAGCCGGGCATTCAGGCGCTCTTCGACTATGCCGGGGACGGTACCCCTGGTCTGCCGTTCCACGTATTTGAGGACCGCCACCGCAAGAACGATCAGCGCAACGCCGATACCAACTTCAAACATGACATCCCTCCGTCAATATTAAAGATATCAAAGGTCGTCCACCGGTTTTGCCCGGTGTTTTTCGGATCCGCGTTCAATTTCGGGAAGGTGATACACAACGAGTCCGGATTCGGACACCCGCACTTCCGCGCTGCCGCCGACGGCCAACGCGCTGAGTATCTCGGCGGCTTTTTCAACGGTCATCCTGCCGTCGGTAGCGGCCTCCACAACGGTAAGGCTTCCGCCCTTCTCTCGGGCGAGTCTGAGCAGCCGATGTTGATATTGCGCGTACCGCTTGCGCTCTGCCGACGTCCGGACCCTGCGGCCGGCCATCCAGAGGACCAGCGCAGTGCCGACGACGCCAAGCCCCACGATGAAATCGAACGGGGCCGGGCTGAAGCCGTTCGGCTGGAACCCGGAGAACACGGGGCCCATAAGTCCTCCGAGCGCAAACAGGATCGCTGTGGCTTTCAGTGCGAACGCGAGGGCGAATCGCATGGCGCAACTCCAGTCGGTGGTCAGGTCGGAGAATCGGAAAGAAAGCCGGCGCGATCGTGGGTGACGAACCGTCTGCGGCTCCTCCCGCATGGATCGGGTTTTCCGGGCGTCGCGCCAGGCGGCTTTTGTGTCACGCATCGCCGTTTCGATTCCGTAAGCGATCTCGTCCAGGATTTTTCGAAATTCATGCATCGGATTTTCGCAGTTTGTTCTTCAGCGCCTCGAGTTCCTCTTCCACGGTGTTCCGTCGCTCCAGTTTTTCGAAACTGTCGTCGAGCGAGGGATCTTCACCCGCGATTTCGGCGTGAGCGGAAGCCTCGGCTTCTTCGTTCTCTACCCGGCTGCGAAAGCGTTCGAAGCTGGAAAAGGCATCGTCACCGACGCCCGAAAGGCCCTGGGCGATCTGCTTCCGCGCCAGTGCCGCGCGTCGCCGCGCGATGAGCGCGCCCTGGCGGGTGCGTGCCTCATCCAGTTTGGCCTTGAGCTGACCCAGTTGTTTCTTGAGCTGATCGGAAGTCTTGTGGCTCTCGTCGAACGCGACTTCCAGGTCCCCGGCGGCTTTTTCCAGCGTGGCCTTTCGTTCCAGCGCGCGCCGGGCCAGGTCGTCCTCGCCGGATTCCACGGCCAGTTCGGCCTTTCTCTGCCACGCCTCGATCTGGTCCGTCTTGTCCAGCAGTTGGCGCTCCAGGCGCTTCTCGTTGGCCACGGCCGTCCCGACGGATGCCGTCGCTTTGTTTACGGCCTCCTCCATTTCGAGAATCATCTGCCGGATCATCTTTTCCGGATCTTCGGCGCGATTCAGAAGATCGTTTATATTGGCCTTGATGATATCAGCCATTCTGGAAAAAATCCCTTTGGCCATGGTCGTACTCCTTTCTCTTTCGGGTGTCCGAGGCCCGATTCGTTTAAGAGTTCCGGATTCAGGTGCTGATTCGCTGGTCTGCTCACTACATATTGCAAGGACCGTGCCCGTATGACAATAAGCCATCAAATTGTCTAAATAACTGTAATTTATTGATTTATTATTCAAGTCGCTGAAGGGTTGTCGGCAATTATTGGTGAAATACACCGAACGCAAGGCGAAAACAACCGAATCGGATCGTCAAGAAACGCTCGTTCACGGCCGGAGCCCACTTGTCTTTTGCGGGCAAATGGCGTAAAATCTGGAGTGCTCATTACGAAAAGACGGACGGGTGCGCCCGTCGGTCTACCCATGCTTCCGCGGAAGACAACAACTATGGACAAGCTTCGATTCTTGCGCCTGCTGAGTTCCGGACTCTGCGTGGTCTTGCTGCTGGCATGCCCCCTCGACGGGCTCTCATTGTTCCACAAGGTCCGTAAGGGCGAATCGCTGTGGTCGATTGCCAGGCAATACCAGACCAGCCCTGGGGCAATCAAGCGGATCAACAAGCTGCGGTCCAACAACGTCTATCCGGGTCAGGTACTCCGTCTGACACCTCGGATTGTCAAATATAGTGCGGCAAACGGACCCTATTACTACCGTAAGCCCGGGGCCGGGAGGCAAAAGCATCGGAACTACAGAGAACCCTCGCGCTCGTCCCCAAGGACGGACTATGTGCGCGCCCGAACACTCCTGCGCGTCTTTGATGCACAGATACTTGCCAATGCCACGAAAAAAAGACGGCAGCCGCTGAAGGGCTGGCGAATCGTGCTCGATCCCGGACACGGAGGCATCGATCCGGGGGCGATCGTTTCGAATACGGCAGGCAAGGATGAACGGGTTTACGTGGTCGAGGATGAATACGTCTACGACATCGCGCTGCGCATGTACAAAAGACTTCGGCTTCTGGGCGCCGAGGTGGAATTGACGGTGATCAGCCCCAATCACCTGATCCGGGACAACCTGCCGGCCAACACGACGTTTGTCCACGAACAGAACGAAGTCTACAATGACGAGCGGTACAACCGGAGAAATTCGGAAAAGGTGAGACCCAGGAGCGCCAATCTTTCACAGCGCGTCCGGGTGGCGAACCGCTTCGTAAAAAAAGGGCGCAGAGGAAAGAGCCTCTTCATTTCGTTGCACGCGGATTACAATCCAGGGCGGCCCGGAGGTCCGCTGGCGATCTATCACAAACGGCGTGGCAGGACTGACAGCCGTTCCAGATCGTTCGCCCGCGTCATGCGTTCAGCCCTGAACCAACCGGACCTGCCCGCACGAATTCAGGGGCGGAACCTCGCGGTATTGCGAAATAATCTGGCCCACGCCGAAATTCTCGTTGAAGTCCACAACGTCCACGACAAGAACGACGCCTGGAAGATCCGGTACCATAAGAACCGGGAGCGCAATGCCGAAAGGATCGTCAAGGGCATTCTGGCATATGCCAGGAAAAAGCGATGACTTTCCGGACATAGAGCGATTCCTCCGCCTTCGCCGGTCTTCCACAACACAGTGTCGAAGCAGCTTTCCGGAGCGGCCGCATATGGCGGACGGGCCTGGAAAACGGCAACTCCCCGCCTATCGCAGAAATCTCCTGATCCGGAGTGAATTCGAGATTACCGAGACGGAACTCAGCGCCATGGCGCCGGCCGCCACCATGGGCCCGCCGAGCGGGTTGAGCAGGCCGAGAGCCGCCACCGGAATCAGCAGAACATTGTAGGCAAACGCCCAGAAAAGGTTCTGACGAATTGTGCGCATGGTCCGCCCCGACAGGCGGATTGCCGTCTCTATTCCCGTGAGGCTACCGGACATAAGGGTGATGTCCGCGCTTTCCATGGCCACGGCCGTTCCGGTGCCAACGGCAATGCCAACGTCGGCGGTGGCCAGGGCAGGCGCGTCGTTCACGCCGTCGCCGACCATGGCCACGCAATGCCGCCCGTCCTGCAATTCCGCGATGCGGGCGGCTTTCTCCTGGGGCATTACCCCGGCAATGACCCGGGGAATGTCCGCGTGTTCCGCGACCGCTGCCGCGGTTCTTGCGTTGTCTCCCGTCAGGAGGATGACGGTCAGGTCAAGTGACTTGAGATCGGCGACGGCGCGGACGGCATCCGGCTTCAGGACGTCGGCAACGCCGATGAGGCCTTCCACCTGATCGTCTACGGCGACGAAAAGGACCGTTTTGCCGGCGGCTTCCAGACGGGCCGCTTTCGCATCCAGGTCGTCAGGCAATACCGCCTGACCTCCCACCAACCGCCGGTTGCCCAGAAGAATGGTGCGGCCGGCCTTTTTTGCGCGCACGCCCTGCCCGGGCAGGGCTTCAAATTCGAGGGGTTCTTCAACGGGCTGTTTCCGTTCCCGCGCCGCGTTCCGGATGGCTTCGCCGAGGGGGTGCTCGGAACCCTGCTCGACGGACGCTGCCAACCTGAGCAGATCCGATTCCGAGCGGGTACCTGTCGTTACGAGGTCGGTAACGGCAGGTTTTCCGGTTGTGAGCGTGCCGGTCTTGTCCAGGACAATCGTGTCAAGGCGGTGGGCGGTTTCCAGGATAGAACCGCCCTTGATGAGGACACCGAGTTCCGCCCCCCGGCCGGTGCCGACCAGAATGGCCGTGGGCGTGGCCAGACCCAGCGCACACGGACAGGCGATAATGAGGACGGCAACGGCGTTGAGCAGCGCATATGAGAGACCGGATCCGGAACCGGCCAGCCACCACAGGGCGAACGTGAGCAGGGCAACGCCGAAAACAACCGGCACAAAGACCCCGGCAACCCGGTCCGCGACCCGCTGAACGGGCGCGCGCGAGCCCTGGGCCTGACGAACCATCCGAACGATTTGGGCGTGCACCGTTTCGGCGCCAACCTGTGTGGCCCTGAAGGTGAAACTTCCGGTCCTGTTGAGGGTTGCCCCCAGAACCCTGCTTTGCCTGTCTTTTTCAACGGGCATGCCCTCACCCGTGATCACGGACTCGTCGATACTCGACTGCCCCTCCTGCACAAGACCGTCTACCGGGACCCTTTCGCCCGGCCGGATGCGAATGAGATCGCCGACGGCGACGTCCTCTACCGGAACCAGCGACTCTTCGTCATTTCGAAGGACACATGCGGTCTGGGGACGGAGATCCATCAACGCGCGGATGGCTTCGGTGGCGCGGCCGCGAGACCGGATTTCCAGCATCCGGCCCAGGAGGATAAGGGTGATAATCATGGCGGAGGTGTCGAAATAGACGCTGAGGGGCTCGCCCGGACCGGCAACGGCATGGGGCGCGGCAACGCCGGCAGCGCTGTATCCGTAGGCCGCCAGCGTCCCGACGGCAATAAGGCTGTTCATATCGGCCGTTTTGTGACGCAGGCCGCTCCAGAACCCTTTGAGAAATCGCCAGCCGCACCAGAATTGTACGGGAGTTGCCAGGAGGAAGAGCAGAAAGTGGACCTGCCGGAAGGTGAACGGCGCCCCCAGCAATTCGTTCAGCATGCCCAGGCTCATAATCAGCGCGGACAGCACGGCCGCAATGATGAATCGTATGCGTACCGAGCGGCGCTCCGACCGTTCTTCCGCGAGTTCGACGTTGTCCGCGATGACATCCTGTTCCACGACTGTCGCGCCGTACCCGGCATCGGTCGCCGCCCGCGTCAGGATGGAGGAGGGGACTCCGAAATGACGCACCGCAGCCCGACGCGTCGCAAGGTCCACCGTGCTGTTGACGACACCGGGAACGACGGTTAACGCGTTTTCGATCCGGGAGACGCAGGCGGCGCAGTTCATGTCACGGATGGCAAGGTTTGTTTCTTCGGTACGTACCCCATAGCCGAGGCGCTCGATTCCGCGAACAACCTGCTGCGCGCCGGACAGACCGTCCCTCAGTTTCACGGTGGCATCTCCCGTGGCGAAGTTGACGGATGCTTCGCCGACACCGCGAATGCGGGCGGCGCAGGCGGCGCAACTCATTCCGGTGACGGGCACGGTCAGGCTGACAGTATCGTTCGATTCCGGAATCCGTGACATGGCTTATCTGTCCTGCTCCTTCCTCTGTGGCGCGACGCTACCGAACGGGTTCAGATAATCATTCAATGAGCCTGAGAACCCGAAAAATGCTCGAAACCGCGCGCTTCCAGCTCCGTCCTCGGTCCCTGCGCGTTCTCGAGATAAATGCGTCCGTCACCCGATACGATCCGCCCAATGCAGGAAATCCCCGGCCCGGCGGCGAGCGCTTCGACGTCGTCTCTCCCCCCGTGCGCCACCGTAAACAGCAATTCATAGTCCTCGCCGCCCGATAACGCCAGGTTACGGGCCCCCGTATCCGACAGTTCCCGGAATCGCCTGAACGCGGTTGAAACGGGAATTGTCGTCCCATCGATCACCGCGGAAACCCCGCTTTGCCTGCAGATATGCCGCAGATCCGATGCCACCCCGTCCGAGAGATCCAACATCGCCGTCACGGCGCCCGACGCCGCCAGCGCCCGGCCCAACGCCACCCTGGGCTCCGGCCTGTGGTGCCTGCAAAGCAGAATCTCACGGTCCGCATTTGAAAGCCCCACTGATTCCCCCAGCGCCAGTTTCAAGCCTGCCGCGGAATCCCCGAGCGTGCCCGACACGTAGATCAGATCACCGGGGTTTGCGCCGGAACGGTAGCACACCCGGTCCTGATCCATTTCGCCCGTCAGCGTCAGATTCATCACCAGCGGCCCGGTGCTCCGCGTTGTGTCTCCGCCAACGACGTTCACGCCAAAACGGGCCGCCAACCCGCGCAATCCACGATAAACCCGTTCCATATAGCCGACGTCCAATTCCGGGGGAATCGCCAATGAAATCAACGCCTCGCGAGGCTCCCCGCCCATCGCCGCGACATCGGAAAGGTTGACTGCAAGCAGTTTATGACCCAACCCACCGGGATCGGAACCCTCGACCACGAAATGCACGCCTTCCACCATCAAGTCCGACGTGATAAGCCGCACGCGGCTGTTTTCGCCAGCCAATACGGCGCAATCATCCCCAATCCCGCAACGCACGCCGGCGGCCGGGGGCAATGCGCCTGCCTCAATCCGCTCGATAAAACCGAATTCCCCTATCTCCCCAAATGTCGCCACGGGGTTCTCCACTGGAAAAGGCAGCCCGCTCGAGACGGCAAAACCGGGCAGGAACAGCCGGACACCCCATAACCTGACTCACGCCGACCGTTGCCGCCGCTGTTGCCACGCCACGACCTCCGCATACGCCACGTCGCCGCCGAATATGTCCAGCGCACTGCCGATTGTCAGACCCACGCGCCCTCTCCCCAGCTTCTCGACGCGGTCCAGATCTTCAAGCCGCCGCGCGCCGCCGGCGTACGTCACGTCAATCGGCGACTCGGCGCCCAGCAGTTCCACAAGCGAATCCTCGATCCCCGCCCGTTTCCCTTCGACGTCCACCCCGTGTACGAGGAACCCGTCGCAGAATTCCGAAAGCCAGTTCAACGTTGGACCGTCCACCCGGACGCCGGTAAACCGCTGCCACAGATCGGTCACCACCAGATAAGCGCCGCCGCGCCGCCGGCAACTCAGGTCCAGCACCAGCCGGTCCCGACCGACAGTGCGTACCATCCTGTCCAGCCGATCGGTATCTACCCGCCCTTCCCGAAAAACATACGAGGTGACGATGACATGGCTGGCCCCGGCATCCAGGTATCGGCGCGCGTTTTCCGGCCGGATGCCGCCGCCCGCCCGGAGCCCGCCGGGAAAGGCGGACAACGCAGACAGCGCGGCCGACTCATTGCCCGGTCCCAGCATGATGACGTGACCTCCCGGCAGATTGTCGGCCCTGTACATCCTCGCGTAGTCGGCTGCCGCCCGGCCCGTCTCGAAGTTCATCGCCGGCGCGGCGGCGCCCTGCAAGGATCCGCCCACAAGTTGCACCACGCGCCCGCCGCGCAGATCGATACACGGCCTGAAATTCACGGAAACTCCATATATCCGGGGGAGAATCAGGGTATTTCGCCAAGCTGAACACGGGACTGCAATCGCTCATGCCAAAGACGTTATCGCTCCGAAATCGACAACACGGGCTGACAATCAGCCGCCACAATATAACGTACAATACCACCCACTTCAACCCCGGCCCACCCGTGAGATATACAAGAAAACGCCGGAGGGTTGTACCTCCGGCTCAGCCATCGTCCCTGGATATTCAGCCGCCCGCCGCGGAAGAAACCCGGTCCGGTCCGGCCGTATGATCAGTCGTCCGCCGGCTGTTCGCTGACTGCCGGGCGGAAAAACGCGGCCCGGACGATTCGCTTCAGAAACGTCCGCAAGTCGTCCAGCAGCGTATAGCAGATGGGCACGAGCAGCAGGGTCATAAACGTTGAAACGAACAGCCCGCCCATCATGGTCCGCCCGAGCGGCGCATAGGGAATCCCAATCAGATTGGTATTCCCCAGCGCCATTGGCAACAGGCCGAACACCGTGGTAAATGTCGTCATCAGAATGGGACGGAACCGGTTGTGCCCGGCCTCCAGTATCGCCTCCGTGCGGCCCATGCCCTCCATGCGCATCCGGTTAATCATATCCACAAGCACGATGGCGTTGTTCACCACCACCCCGATCAGCACGATCATACCTATGTTGGCCATCATGTCCATGGGTGTGCCGGTCAGATAGAGTGTCCAGTACACGCCGAGAAATGAAAACGGAATGGAAAACAACACCGAGAACGGCAGGACCACGGACTCGAACAGAACCCCCATCAGCAGAAAGACACACGTAACGGCCATCACCACCGCGAATATCGTCTCGTTGTCGGACTCGCGGAACCGGGCGAACCGTTCTCCCTTGTTCCACGAATATCCCCTGGGCATTTCGAAACCGGCCATCGCGCGGTCGATTTCGGCGTACAGACTCTTGAGATCGTCCTTTGTGGTAAACGCTTTCACCTCCAGACGCGTCTTTCCGTCCTCCCGCCGTATTCTCCCGCGCCCCGGCGTAACCTTGAAGCTGGCCAGTTCGGACAGCGGGATCTCCTCGCCGGATGCGGATCTGAACATGAAACTCTTGAGATGATGCAGCGTCTGCCGATCCGCTTCTTCCAGGTAAAGGCGCGTTTCCACCTCGCGCTCGCCGGACTGGAACCGTGGCAGGCTCACCCCCTGCATGGTAAAGGCCAGCGTCCGCGCCACCACCTGCGGAGAAATCCCGTAGCGTCTCGCCCGCTCCCGGTCGATGATGACCTGCGCCTCGTCCGTGGAACGTTCCAGATCCGAGTCCACGTTCACCACCGCGGGTATTGCCCTGAGCCGGCGCTCGACTTCGGTTACGAGACCCGACAGCGCCTCGGTGTCGTCTCCGTAGAGGTAGACCGACACCGAAGGGTCTCCGCCCCCGCGAGCCCGGCTCTCCACGCCGATGCGCACCCCCACGTACTTGGGCATGTTCTGTTTCAGGTCCTTAATGACATCCGTGCGCTCCATCGTATTGTCCACCGGAACGCCCAGACCCGACCTCAAATTCTTGTACGCAACGTACCACCACGCTTCGTTGGGATCCGAGTCCAGAAAGATCTCGAAATTGCCACGGGTCTTGCGGAACCACGACCGGATGGTTCTGATGCCGTATGCCTCCCGCCTGGAATCCAGGAATTCCTCAACTTCGTTCATCAATTCAAAGGTTTCATAGGTTGTAAAATCCCGGGGCGTTCGGATATAGATATCAATATCGTTGATGTTTCCCCTGGAGGAATCCGAGCGTTTTATCTTGTCGGCCGGTATCGAAATGGTTGCGAATAACGCGAGAAGGATCAATATGGCGTCCCGGCGGTGGTTCAACGCCCAGTTCAGAACGCGACCGTAGCGCATCCGGGTCCAGCCGATGGATTTCGAATCCGGTTTGACGCGGCCGCCGCCGAACCGCACCGAGGCCAGAGGGATGATCAGCAGCGCGACGAACAACGACCCCACCAGCATCACGATTACAGGGACGCCCATCCGGGAAAGATAGAACGTCATCCCGACGTTGCCCGTCATCAACATCAGGGGCAGAAAGACCACTACGGTGGTCAGCGTTGCCATGGTTATTGCCATGGCGACTTCGCTCGCGCCCGAGACGGCTGCCGGCTTCGGCGATTCGCCCTTCTCTCTCCGGCGGTAGATGTTCTCCAGAATCACCACCGCATTGTCCACAACCATCCCCACCCCGACCATCAGACCCATCATGGTCATCAGATTCAGGGACCACCCGGAAAAATAGAGCACCGTTACGGTTATCATCGCGCACAGCGGAATCGACAGCGTAATAATGGCCGTCATACGGATGGCACGCAGGAAGAACAGCAGGATCAGCGCGGCAAACAAACCGCCCCAAAGGCCGGTGTTTCTCAGATTCGCAACCGACCCCCGGATGAGTTCGCCCTGGTTGAAGAACACGTTGAATTGCACTTTTCCTGCTACAGCAGTCTCATTCACAATCCGGATGAGCGCCTCCGAAACCCGGGCGCACACCGTGGCGATGTCCGCCCCGGACTCCGCCTTGATCCCCAGGGAAGAAGCCGGTTGGCCGTCCAGCCTCTGATACCAGCTTCGAGCCGGAATATCGTAGGCCACGTCGGCGACTTCCCGCAGCCTGACGCCGCCTTGCCGGGTTCCGACGGGAATATTGCCGATCTCTTCCAGACTGCGGTACCGGGCGAGCGACCGGACGTAGAATTTCTTTGCCCCCTCCTTCACGTAGCCGCTCTTGAGCGCGAAGTTGTCGTTCTGCAGCCTTCGAACCATATCGTAGACGTTCACGCCCCTTGCGACGAGTTTTTCCCGGTCGATTTCGATCATCACTTCCTTGGGGTCCGCACCCCAGAGTTCCACCCGGGCCACACCCTCGATGCGCTCCAGAGGCCGTTGGACGTGGGTTTGCAGGTAACGGTACACGTCTACGATTGAGGAGTCAAGGGCTGCGCCTATCCACATGATATTCCAGCCCTCGTCATTGTACTTCCACACAAAAATCCGATCTCGCACTTCCTCCGGCAGGTCCGGCTTCAGCCGGTCCAGCTGATCCCGCAACTGGTTGTACGCCAGGGTCATGTCCGCATCCTGCTGAAACCGGAGGGGCGCGCCGACGCCCCGGCTGTCCGTATACGTCCGGACCTGCTCGATTCCCTTGATGGTCCGCAGGCGTTCCTCCAGGGGGCGCGTGATCTGCTGTTCGACCTCCTGAGGCGTCGCGCTCCTGCCCGGATACCTGACGCTCAGCCACAAAAAGGGCGGTTCGAATCCCGCCGGCATCATCTTCACGGCGATCCGGGAATAGCCCACGGCGCCCATCACGAGCAGGGCCACCAGGCACACGGTTATCGTCACCGGTCTGTTGACGGAAATGCGTGTGAGAAGAGACGATCGATTGATCATTGCGATAATGCTCCGTCAATCGCAGGGCCAACTCCCAGCCACTTCATCGGTCCGGACACGTTACAGGCCACAATCGTAAGACGCATCAGTCCCGGATAGGATTCATTTCGGCCGCAATTACGCAAGCCTCCGGGCGGGCGACGAGCACGCAAGGGAAGAGAACGCGCAGGCTGAACGGACGTTTGTCCGGAAGACTACGGACACGCCCCGTCCACGATGCGCCGCAGCGCTTTCTTTCGCGCGTGGCGGCGTTTCTGTTCCATGCGCTTTGCTCTGGACGCGCGCGAGGGTCTGGTTGGTATTCGGGGTTTTGCCGTGTGGTTCAGCCCGATGAGTTTTTGCCGAAGGCGATGGAGGGCAAGGTCCCTGTTGCGTCCCTGGAGGCGGTGTTCGGACGCAACGACCTTGATGCCGGAGGGTAGGTGTATGAGTCTGACAGCGCTTTCAACCTTATTGCGGTGCTGGCCGCCCGGTCCTTTGCCGCGAAAGGGATGGAATTGGACTTCCCTGAGGAGGATTTCAGGATCGGTGTTATAGAGTGGCATGTCTGGATCCCTGACCGTTCCTTGCGGCCGCGGTCTCGTCGGACCGGTTTGGATTCGGGATCCTGCGACCCTGTTCTATAGCAATCCGGCCCGGCGGAGGGCGTCGGCCATGACGCTCTCGGATTTGTTGTCGGACGAATTTTCCTTGACCTTGAACGCTTCGATTTCCTTGACTTCAACCGCCTTTTTTTCTTCTTCCTGAAGGTCGCGTATGGAAAGTGAGATGCGTTTCTTGTCCCGGTCGATTTTCCGGATTCGGGCGCGAACTTCCTGTCCGACGGAAACAACGTCCGCCGGCCGCGCAACGCGACTTCGGGCCAGCTGGGAGACGTGAACGAGGCCTTCCACACCCGGAGTAACCTCGACAAAAGCGCCGAATTGCTGTATAGAGACGACTTTGCCGGTGATGACCTCCCCCTCCCGATATTTCTCTAACGCGCCGTCCCATGGGTCGGGCAGGAGCGCCTTTATGGAGAGTGAGATCCGCTCTTTGTCTCCGCCAAGGCCCTTGAGCTCCAGGATTTTCACGTTGACTTCGTCGCCGGACCGGAGCACGTCCTTCGGATGTCCGACGCGGTTGTGCGCAATCTCCGATATATGCACCAGACCCTCCACGCCGCCGAGGTCCACAAAAGCGCCGAACCGTTCGAGCCTGGTAACCTTGCCGGTGAGTTCTGCGCCCTCGTTGAGTTTCTCACGCAACTCAGCCGCACGGCGAGCGGCCTCGGCTTCGAGATGGGCGCGGCGCGAAAGGACGATGTTGCGGCCCCGGCCCCGGAATTCGACAATCTTGAACGTAAGGGTCTGCCCGGCATAGGAGGCCAGGTCTTTGCTGTAGCCCGTATCGATCTGGGAAACCGGACAGAAAGCCCGGCGGCCGCCGAGATTGACGACCAGACCGCCGGAGTTGAATCCGGTTACCCGTCCGTCGACCGGTATACTGTTTTCGTAGGCCTGGCGCAGGATCTGGACATTGCCGGTCCGCCGCGACAGGGTTAACCGAACTTCGTTCTCCACAGAGGCGACAAAGGCTTCGATGGTATCGCCAACGCCGCAGGAGACCTCGCCTTGTTCGTCCTTCAGTTCCTGGATGTCGACAACGGCTTCGCTCCGGCCTCCATAGTCCACAAACACGGAGGATTCATCCATTGACCGAATGCGACCCGAGAGCCGCTGGCCCACGGAAAGCAACGGGGCGGGCGCCCGATCCGGTTCACCTTCGAGCAAGGATGCGAATTCGTCGCTCGAACGGTCTGCGACGTATTTCTCGTCCATTTCATGCACGTTTTGTGGGTCATTCATGCGGCTTCTCTCATGCTCCTTTTCCGCCGATGTACGGTCATTTCCCCGCGCGCTCGCCCGGCGCGCACGGCGCGGGTACCTTCGGGCCTTCTTCCATCGGGAGACCCTCGGATCAAGACACGTAAAGGTATGAGAAAATTCGAAAGACGCAAGGTTTTTTTAGAAATTTCAACCTGACGGCGGCAGTACGACCGCCCGATCGCGGGCATGACCGGTTCCGGATTCAAGGGTTTCTCGAATCTCATCGTTGATCGTGCGGCGACGTTATGGTATATTTCGTCGGTATCCGGAGTACTGTCGAAGGAAAACCATTTACGGGCAGGGAACGGAAGATGAATGAAAAGATCGAAGCAGCGCGGCAGGGTGCGCTTCAGATATTGAAGCCTCGCAAGAAGGAACTGGAACACGGGTTGGCCTTGCACGCCGAATCCATCGTGTGCGACACGTACGGATTCGCGCCTCGCGCCGCGATCGATGGAGACGCGGTGGCGTCTGCCATCGAAGCCGGTGCGTCCGAGGCGGAACTCAACGATATGAACGAGGAGATGTCAATGACCCGGTGCGCAACCGATCCGGGCGAGCGCGCGGAGTTTCAGGAAGCGTGGCGGTCGAGCGGCGTAACATGTATCGTCCAGAACGCCGGAGAGGAGGGGCAGGCGCCATTGAGGTTGATCAAGCGTCTCGCGCGGTTCACCTACGTGGCGGACGTCATGCGCGATTTCCTGCTGCGGGCAACCACGCCCGCGGATATCGAGGCAGCCGGGAAACAGGGCAAACATTGTTTTTACATGAGCGGTAATGGGGTCCCCCTTTCACAGGACTGGGTGTCCGTTGAGGAGGAACTCAGGTACATCCGAATCTTCTTTCAATTGGGAATCCGGATGATGCATCTGACGTACAACCGGCGCAATATGCTGGGAGATGGATGCGCCGAGCCGGCAAACGCGGGGCTGAGCGACTTCGGCAGGTCCGTGATAGCGGAAATGAACCGTGTGGGCGTCATCGTGGACGTGGCGCACGCGGGCTGGCAGACCAGCCTGGAGGCGGCCAGGGCATCCGCCGCCCCGATGGTGGCAAGCCATTCGGGCTGCTGTGCCGTGAACGAACACGTGCGGTGCAAACCGGACAACGTGATCCGGGCGATCCTGGATACGGGCGGTTACGTGGGCATCTGCTGCATTCCGGCATTCCTGGGTCGAAGCGGAGATATTCATGCACTGCTGGATCATGTCGATTATATGGTCAGAACGTACGGGGCCGATCATGTAACGATCGGTACGGATACGGCGTACGCATCGCGTGCTTCCGCAGCGGAAAGGAGAAAGGCGCCGCGTTCGCGCGGGCGTCCGCGCTGGGCGTATTTCTGGCCGCCGGATGCGTTTGACGCGCACTGGCGTCAGGAACACATGGTGAAGAGTCTCGCGTGGACCAACTGGCCGCTCTTTACGGTAGGCATGGTCCAGCGCGGCTATCCGGATGCGGATATCCGCAAGATCCTGGGCGGCAACATGCTCCGTGTGGCGCGTGCTGCCCTGGCCGGCTGACGGCCGTTGGTTGAATACCAAAGGGGCCCCACGACTCCAGAAAAGGATGTTTTATGACTGGAATCCTTAAACGTTCGCTATCATTCCTCTTTTTCTTTTTTGCTTCCCAGCAAATCGCGCACGGGGAGAATCCGAAGCTGATCTGGCAACCCGAGGGATCCGATTCGCAACGGTCGACAGATTCGCAGGCGGTGGATTTCGACGGTGACGGCGTTGTCGGGTTTTCGGATTTTCTGTTGTTCGCCCGCAGCTTTAACGCCTCGCAAGGCGACGCGGCGTACGACGCCAGGATGGATCTGAACGGCGACGGCACGGTTAATTTTCCCGATTTCGTCTCTTTCAGCGCGGCTTACGGCGCCCCGTCGGGCGCCGCGACGTCCTCCCGATACGTCATCTACGCGCTCGACCCGCTATTGGGGGGGATGGCGGTCATCGATTCCGAATCGCATCTGCTCTCAGACTATCTCAGGTTCCGTGGACCGACCGGTATGGCGGTCTCGGCAAGCGAGCGGGCGATTTACGTTTCGGAAGGATTCGGACTCTTTGCCATCGATGCGAATCACGAAGCGCTGTTTTCAGTACCCACGGAATCGCAGGGGCGCGTCGTTCTGAGTCCGGACGAGCGGTTCGCGTATGTGACGGAAGAACGGCACGACCGGCTGGTCGTGCTGGACCTGGTCGCCCGGGTTCCCGTGGATACGATCTCGGTTGGTGAGAGACCGATCGACGTAGCGATTACACCCGATGGCAAAAGGCTCTACGTGGCGAACGCCGTCAGCCGCGACATATCGATCATCGACGTGGACCGCGGAGAAAACGTGGGTGACATCATCATTGGCGCCGTTCCCGGTGAGATCGGCATTACGAAGGACGGGGAGCGGGCGTTCGTGACCAATGTCGACCGTGGTGTCGTTTCGGTGCTGGATCTGGACCTGGATCAGGTCGCGGGGGGCATTCAACTGAGTGGCGATTCCGCTCGTGGGCTGGCGTTTTCACCGGACGGCGAGACGCTCTACGTGGCTTCGACGGGGACGGGCGCCGGCGGATTCCTTGTGACCATTGACGTACAGCGCAATCTGATATCCGGGCGCCTCCGCGTGGGCGATGCCGCATCCACAATCGGCGTTGCTCCGGATGGTACGCGCATCTACATCGGCACGCTGGTGCTGGACGGCGGCGGCCCGGGGTTGAGCGCCGTCGACCTGGAAGACGGGCGCGTCATGGGGCGTCTGCTGGGCATCGACTTCATCGCGCAGTTTGCATTCCGTACCGTTTCACAGAGCCAATCCGGCCAGGAAAATTAACCCTGCCCAGACCCCGGCCCTAACTGTCCTTTGAAAAAGCCCATCCGGGCTACGGCCGGCCATTGCGGTCGAAATGCCGCGTTGCGCTCCCTCGCCGACGCCTCAGTCGATGCGCTTGATGATTCGGATCTTGACCCGCGCGACTCCCTCCTCCACCATATCCAGACGACGCGCCGCACCCAGGGAAAGGTCCAGTATCCGGCCTTCGATAAAGGGTCCCCGGTCGTTGACCTTCACTTTGACGCTCCGTCCGTTTCCGAGATGGGTCACGTGGATGACGGTACCGAGCGGAAGCTCCCTGTGCGCCGCGGTCAGACCGTACATATCGAAGATTTCGCCGCTGGCGGTGGGACGGCCGTGAAACTTGTGCGCATAGTACGAGGCAAGGCCGACCTGGAAGGCGCCTTTCGTGGAGATAACGGGAGCACCGGCGGTCGTTTTTTCGGAATCGCTCCCGGGGGGCGAGGTGCGATACCTCGGCCGGGAAAAACAGCCTGAAGTCAGGCCGATTGCAAGAATCAGGAGAATATGAATTGCAACGCGGTCAGTTCCGCGGCCCGGTTTCAAACGAACCCACGAGGTCTGATATGCGCCCGATCCGGTGGCTCCGGCAGTATTCAGCGATGCCATCGACAATCTCCAGGGCAGCCCAGGGGTTGATGAAGGTGGTGGTACCAATCTGTACGGCCGATGCGCCAACGATGAGAAACTCGATTGCGTCTTGAGCCGTCGCAATCCCGCCCATGCCAACAATGGGTATCGAAACCGTATTGGCGACTCTCCACACCATCGCCAGCGCAACCGGCTTGATGGCGGGCCCGGAAAGGCCGCCGGTAATGTTCCCAAGAACGGGGCGCCGGGTGACGACGTCCACAGCCAGTCCGAGCAGGGTGTTTATCAGCGCGATACTGTCCGCGCCGCCTTCTTCCACGGCCGCGGCCACTGCGGCAACGTCGGTTACGTTGGGCGTGAGCTTGACGATGACGGGAAGCCTGGAGACCGCTTTCACTGCCGCCGTGACATCGTGCGCGGCCTGCTCGCGGCATCCGAAGAGCTGCCCGCCGTCCTTCATGTTGGGCGACGAGATGTTCAGCTCCAGAGCGTCAACGTTCGGTACGTCGTTGAACCGCCGCGCCATTTCGGCGAATTCATCGTTCGAGGTGCCGGCGATGCTGACAATTCGCGCGGTAGGAAGCGACTGTAAGGGTGGGATCTTTTCGGCAATGAAGGCGTCGATGCCGGGATTCGTGAGTCCGATGGCGTTGAGCATTCCGGATGGCGTTTCCGCGGTGCGGGGGGCGCTGTTGCCGGCGCGGGGAAGCCAGGTTATGGTTTTCGTTACCACGCCGCCGACCCTGGCAAAGTCGAACATGCCCGCGTATTCGGCGCCATGCCCGATGGTGCCCGAGGCCATCATTACAGGATTCCTGATGGTCAGACCGCCGCCGATGTGCGTGGAAAGGTCCATTGACGTTCGTTGAAAAAGTCGCTCTGCAGGCGAGGCATGGTGTCCCGTCCCGGAAATATGTCACCATTCATCCGCCGATTCATCCCATCTGGCGGCGTTGCCTTCGCTCGGTGACCCTGGGCAGGTCGCCTCGCTCAGGCGCCTTGCCAGCCGGGTGTCGGTTACCAGACGATCGCGTGGGCATCCACTACCGGACCCTCAATGCAGACGCGCCGGTATCGATCGTCCTCCCTGTCCGCCTCCCGGTATTCCACCACGCAGCCGACACACGCGCCGAATCCGCAGGCCATGTGGTTTTCCATGGATGCCAGGCACGGCACACGTCGCCCGGCCGTGATCCGGGCGACCCGCGCCATCATGGCGTGCGGGCCGCAGGTAAGCACCTGGGTTCCGTCCGGCAGCACATGCTCCGGAATCAGGTCCGTCACGGGGCCCCTATGCCCGAGGCTGCCGTCGTCCGTAGCCAGCCTTCGACACAGATCGGAGGGAATCACACGATCCATTTCGGGCATGCGGGCTTTGCTCGCCGCCCCCATCAATAATACCATGTCATCCCGGCGTTCTTTATAGTACCAGGCCATGAAGGCGAGTGGGACCAGACCGACCCCTCCGGCGACCAGCAGCACGCGGCCGGTAAGCGATGGGACAAAGGGCCGTCCGAGCGGGCCGAGCAGGTCGAGGCGATGACCGGCCGCGGCGCCAGCCATCCGGCGGGTGCCCTCTCCAAAGGCGTCGTAGACCAGCTCTATGGTTCCCGCTTCAGGGTCCGTGCGAAGTGCGCTGAATGGACGTCTGAGATAGGGGGACTGCCCCGCGTCGGTGCGGATCTGCACAAATTGGGCGGGTCGGCAGGCCCGGGCAATTCCCGGCGCAAGCAGGCGCATCAGGTAGACGTTTCGCGCGATCTGCTCGTTGACGAGGACTTCGGCGTTTTCCTGCAGGAATTGAGGAATCATTGGACGAAAGCGTCACCCGGGCAAACCGAAACGTTTTGAAGGACTGCAGGGTCGTTCCCGCGACTAATTCTCACGCGTGCTATCGGAATCCCGCTGGCGTTTATCACGCCTCGGGGCCGCAGGCGCCGCACCGTCGGCTCCGTCGGCCGGTTCCGCGTCCGGACCGGATTGCGCGATGACTTTCAGGAAATCGCCTTTGAGGCTCTTCGACGCGAGTTCCGCGAATTCCGTGAGCGGATAGCCGTCCACGAGTTTCTGGTAATAGACCTGGGCGGAATCGGGATTCTCCATGCGGTTCGCATAGGTCCACGCGATCGTATAGAGTGCCCTGGCCGAAAAGGGGCTGTTCGGATATTCCAATGGCAACTGTTTGAGGATATCCAGATAGCCGGGCGGATTGCCCCCACCGGCCATGCGCGTTTCGGCCTCGCGAAACCGCGCTTCCGCCCTCGCGTCGTCCTCGAGGGCGTGCGTCAACCGCTGACGGGCACTCACGGCGTAGGGGTTGACGGGGTACGTGTCGATCAGTTTCCGGAACGTCTTCTGCGCCGCTTCCTGGTTTTTCAGACTGTCCGCGTAGATCAGACCCATGGCATACAGGGCCTTCGGCGCCAGTTCCGTGTCCAGGCTGTCCGCGATTTCGTATGCCCTGTAATACGTGGCGAGCGCGGAATCCGGTTCCGAGAGGTTGAACAAATACATTTCCGCCACGTTGAATAATGCCTTGAGGCCTTTTTTCTTCCCCTTGGCGGCCGACTTTTGAAACCGCTCCAGCTTGACAAGGTCCTTTTCCCGGTCTCTGGCCGCCTTGCCGGCGTCGGATCCGGATTTTTCCTTGCGGGCGCTGGCAAAGAGCTCTTTCGCCCTCTCCATGTTTCTACGGGACGTCAGTTCGAACATTGCCAACCGGTAGTAGGCTTCGGCGCTGTGTTCCGTCTTCGGATTGCGCTCGATGACTTCATTGTAGATCTCATCCGCGATTTCCTGTTTTCCCATGAGCTGATACACGTTCGCCCGTTTGAGGTGGACTTCGGGCTCATATGATCTCAGGCTCTTGATCTTCAGAATGCGGTTGTACGTTGCCAGGACCTCATCCAGTTTTCCCTGGCGTTCGAGAATCCCGCCGATCTGGAGGCGGGTTTCGAAGTTGATCCTGTTCTTCGGTTTCGACTTCAAGACGCGGCGATAGGCCAACAGGGCGTCTTCGTACTGTTCCAGGTGAAACCTGGCGTTGCCGATGCCCAGCCATATCTTCGTGGCGAGACCCCTGGGCCTGGCCTCCAGCAGTTTCTGATATGCATTGATGGCGGCGGCGTGATCGCCTGCTTCGGCTTCCAGTTCGGCCAGCGCGAGCCGGGCTTTCCCGGTAAATTGGGGATCAGCGCTCTCGCCCACGTTGGCCAGTGCCGGGCGCGCCTCTTCAGCCCTGCCGGCCGCCCAGAGCGAAAGCCCCTTCCAGTAGAGGGCTTCGGTGAGCAGCAGGCTTTCGGGAAAATTGTCCTGTAGTTCCTGGAACTTCAGCAGGGCGTCGCGATAGCTGCGGAGCCAGTAGAAGGCCTTACCGATCAGCAGCAGGCTGTCGTCCACCCATTCGCTGTCGGGATGCCGGTCGAGGACGATGGAAGCCTTGCGTATGGACCGCCAATAGAAATCGCGGTACCTGAACACCCTCTGCCGGTTCTTCTGGTCGGTGGCAGCGACGTTCTCGGCTTCCTCTCGCTTGCGTTCGGCCTCCTGGAACTGTTTCCGGGCGTTATAGAACGTGTTGTAATAGACACACCCGGAAACCAGCGTTCCCGCAAGCAGAACGATGCAGGACAGCAGGGTCTTCCGGTTTGAGTTCATGGGTTGTCTCGCCCCTCCTTCCCGTGGAATTCCTGGAGTGAACGAATTCTGACCTCGCCGTTTCTCTTGAGGGATTCGATGCCGGCCACCGCAGCCGAAGCCCCCGCCAGCGTGGTCGTGTACGGGATGCCGTATTGAAGCGTGGCCTGGCGAATCTTGTGGTCGTCGGCTTGCGCGGCCTCACCCGCCGGCGTATTCAGCATCAGGACGATCGTCCGGTTCTTTATGGCGTCCAGAATATTGGGACGGCCCTGCTGGATTTTGAGAATGGACTCTGCGAGAATATTGTGCGCCTTGAGCCGGGCGTGGGTGCCGCGGGTGGCGACAATCTGAAAACCGAGCTCCGACAGCCGGCGGGCAACGGGTATTACGGCTTCCTTATCCCGGTCATTGACAGAGATGAACACGGCCCCGGAGGTGGGCAGCCGCACGCCCGCGCCGAACTGCGCCTTGTGGAAGCTCAGTCCAAAGTCGGTGTCGATGCCCATGACTTCGCCCGTAGACTTCATTTCGGGACCCAGCAGGGTATCCACGCCCGGAAACTTGGCGAAAGGCAATACGGCCTCCTTGACTGCGATGTGATCGAAGGAGATTTCACCGGTCAGCCCCTGTTCCGCGAGAGACCGGCCCACCATGGCGCGTGCCGCCACTTTGGCGAGGGGGACGCCGATCGTTTTTGAGACAAAGGGCACCGTGCGGCTGGCGCGCGGGTTGACCTCGATAATATAGACCTGATTGTCCTGCAGGGCGAACTGTACGTTCATCAACCCCACGACGTTCAGAGCGCCGGCCAGCGCATGGGTATGGGAACGGAGTTCATCGAGGTGTTCTCCGGAAATGTCGTACGGCGGCAGCACGCAGGCGCTGTCGCCCGAATGCACGCCGGCGCTTTCTATATGCTGCATGATGCCGCCGATTACCACCGTTGTATCGTCCGCCACGGCGTCCACGTCGAACTCATGCGCGTCTTCGAGAAAACGGTCGATGAGGATGGGATGTTCGGGCGATGCCTGGATCGCCTTCTCCATATAGCTGAGAAGCGCCTTCCGTTCGTAGACGATCACCATGGCCCGCCCGCCGAGGACGTACGAGGGTCGGACAAGCACCGGATAGCCGATGGCGTCGGCCACGGCCACGGCCTCGTCCACGCTCGTGGCCGTTCCGTTTTCGGGCTGGGAAATGCCGAGTTGCCTGATCAGCGCGCCGAATCGCTTGCGGTCTTCGGCCAGATCGATGCTGTCCGGAGACGTGCCGATAATGTTGACGCCGCCGCGCTCCAGGTCGTGCGCCAGGTTCAGCGGCGTCTGCCCGCCGAGTTGTACGATGACGCCGTCGGGTTCTTCCAGATCCGCGATGTTGAGCACGTCTTCGGCCGTTAAAGGCTCGAAATAGAGTTTGTCGGAGGTGTCGTAATCCGTGCTCACGGTTTCGGGGTTCGAGTTGACCATGATCGTCTCGTAACCGTCTTCCTTCAGCGCGAAAGCCGCGTGCACACAGCAATAGTCGAACTCGATGCCCTGCCCGATGCGGTTCGGGCCGCCGCCCAGGATCATGATCTTGGGCCGATCCGATCGGATGGCCTCGTTTTCGTCTTCGTAAGTCGAATAATGGTACGGCGTATACGCCTCGAACTCGGCGGCGCATGTATCGATGGTTTTGTATACCGCCTGGATACTCAGTTCTCTGCGGAGGGCCCTTACCGTCCATTCACTGGTGTTCCAGAGGTGGGCAAGCTGCCGGTCGCTGAAACCGTATTGTTTGGCCTTTGCGAGATCCGAGCGGCCAATTCGGTTTCGGAGGTCTTCGATGGTTCGTTGTTTCCGGTGCATACGGCTGTCAGACTCCTGAAATCACGCGACGAGTTCCGCGAGTTCCTTTTCGAATTCGGTGATCTGTCGCAGGTTCTCGAGAAACCAGGGGTCGATACCCGTCAGGTCGTAAAGTTCGGATAAGGGCCAACCCGCTTGCAGCGCGGCCTTGAGGTAGAACAGCCTCTGGGAATTGGGTACTCGCAGCCGTTTCTCAATTGCGGCACGGTCGAGTTCGGCAACCGCCAGGTCCTTTCCGTCGGCCCCGAATCCGGCGCGGCCGATTTCGAGGGAACGCAGGCCCTTTTGGAAGGCCTCCTTGAACGTACGGCCGATGGCCATGGTTTCACCCACCGATTTCATCTGGGTGCCGAGGAGGTCTTCCGTCTGGGGGAACTTTTCGAAGGTCCACCGCGGAATCTTGACCACGCAGTAGTCGATGGTCGGCTCGAATGAGGCGGGCGTTTCCCGGGTGATGTCGTTCCTGATTTCATCCAGGGTGTATCCAACGGCGAGTTTAGCGGCAATCTTCGCGATGGGGAACCCGGTAGCCTTCGAGGCCAGCGCGGAACTCCGGGACACCCGCGGGTTCATTTCGATGATGACGATACGTCCGTCCCGCGGATTCAACGCGAATTGAATATTGGATCCGCCCGTTTCCACGCCGATTTCCCGGATAACGGCGATGGATGCGTCCCGCATGGCCTGATACTCTTTGTCGGTCAGGGTCTGCGCAGGCGCTACCGTAATGGAGTCGCCGGTGTGGATTCCCATTGGATCGAAATTCTCGATGGAACAGATGATAACCACATTGTCCTTAAGGTCGCGCATCACCTCCAGTTCGAACTCTTTCCACCCGATGATGGACTCTTCGACCAGGATTTCGGTGGTGGGCGAGAGTTCCAGCCCCCGAACCGCGAGATGTTCGTACTCTTCCGCGTTATAGGCCGTGCCTCCGCCGGTCCCTCCAAGCGTATAGGATGGACGAATAATGGCGGGGTAGCCTATTTCGTCGATTATATCGCGGGCTTCTGCCGCGCTGTGCGCAAATCTGCCTTTCGGAAACTCGATGCCGATACCGGCCATTGCAGCCTGGAAACGTTCCCTGTTTTCGGCCTTCTCGATGGCTTCGGCGTTCGCGCCGATCATCTCCACGTTGTATTCATCCAGAACGCCGCTGTTGTAGAGCTCCATGGCCACGTTCAGTCCGGTCTGTCCGCCAAGCGTGGGAAGAAGCGCGTCGGGACGCTCCCGTTTAATGATGGCCGCGCAGACCTCCGGCGCGACCGGTTCCACGTAGGTCCGGTCCGCCATTTCAGGATCGGTCATAATCGTGGCCGGATTGCTGTTCAACAGCACAACCGTATATCCCTCTTCCTTGAGGGCCTTGCATGCCTGCGCGCCGGAATAGTCGAACTCACATGCCTGTCCGATGACGATCGGGCCGGATCCGATGAGCATGATTTTCTGGATGTCATTGCGCCTGGGCATGATTGCAGGAAAAGCCTCCGTCTTATGAAATGGATACGGCTAGTGTTCTGTCCCAGAAATAAGTTGCCTAAATTCGGCCGTCGAGTCGCCCGGCTCGCAAGGCCGAGCGAAGGCAACGTAGCGAGACGGGATGAATCGGCGGAAGAATGGTGAGGTATTTCTGGGACGGGACACTAGTGTTCTTAGAAAAAAACCTGCGGCTGTCCCGGAAAAAGGAGGATGCTCGCAGGTCGTGTGGAACGGTGTGGTTGTCTGCGTCTCAGACATTTTGCAGCAGGACCAGGTAGACCAGCAGGAGTATGAGGAGCAGCGTGACGGCAAAGCATGTTTTCAGGAAAAAATCCTTTACCCCGTTGCGGGGCGCATTGACCCCGAGGGGCAGCGAAGGCGCGGACGGTTCCGGAATCGAACCCGAGAACCTTTCCTTTTCGATGAGTTGCTCGAGTTTCGGATCGCACTCCCGGATGACCCTGAGAATGAGGCGTTTGTTGCGTGCGGCCCTCTCCGCGTACCGCCCCTTGAGAGACGCGTGTGCGTCCGCGTCGGGAATAAGCAGGTCCGTGTCGTCCCTCGATCCGGAAGCGTCTTCAACCAGGCTGAGCGCCCTGGCTCTGGCGAGTTGTTCGGTGAGTCTGCGTGTTTGTTT
The DNA here is from genome assembly GCA_021295655.1 of Candidatus Latescibacterota bacterium. Taxonomy (GTDB): domain Bacteria; phylum Latescibacterota; class UBA2968; order UBA2968; genus JAAXHE01. Next base: position 9,946 of record JAGWBX010000019.1, on the reverse strand, counting down.
CCTGTCGTGTACGTTCTCACGGATCACCCTGCCGCAGATGCTTACAAAGCGTTCCATGTCGGCCCTGATTTCTCCTTCCGTAAGGCCGGAGAGATAGGACTCCTCGATCATCTCATCGATGCTTTCGCGGATATCCGGCATGGGTCTGGATCTCAGTTTAACGGATGAAATCGGATGTATCGGTTCTTGTCCGCGCCGGTTTCCATAACCCGGCGGGCGCCCGGCAGCGCCGCCGCGACGTCGCCCGCGATCATTCCGGCCTCGCCCGTGCGTTCCGCGCACAGGTCCGCGGCCAGCCCGTGCAGGTAGACACCAAGGCAGGCCGCCGATTCGGGGTCCAGGCCCTGACCGATCAGAGCGGCGAGAATTCCCGTGAGCACGTCTCCGGATCCGCCCGAGGCCATGCCGGCATTCCCGCTGGGATTGAGGTACACACGGCCGGCGGGTACGGCCACAACGGTCGGCGCGCCCTTGAGGACGACGATCACGCCGGCCTCGCCGGCCAGTTTCCGCGCCGAACCGATGGGGTCTGACCGAACGGCCTCGACGTCGAGACCGGTAAGTCGCGCGAATTCCCCCGGGTGGGGCGTCAGAACGGTTGGCGCCGTTCGCATTTTCAGCTTTTCGGGCGCTCCGGAAAGCGCGTTGATGCCGTCTGCGTCCAGAACGAGCGGCACCTGGATATCGTGAACGATCCGCCGGGCCAATTCGACGGTTTCCCGATGCGTCCCCAGCCCGGGTCCCAGCGCGACGCAGTCGGCAGAGGCGACCAGCCGCTGAATGTCGCCCCGGGCGCGAATCGCGAGACAGCGGTGTTTGCGGACCTCGGGAAGCGGATGGGTCATCGCCTCGGTGAGCTTGACCTCCAGAATATCGTTCAGGCTCTCCGGCGCGCCCACCCGGACCAGACCGGCGCCGGACCTGAGCGCCCCCTGCGCCGAGAGGGCCGCGGCACCCGTGAAACCCGTTGAGCCGGCGAGGATAACCACCCGGCCGCAATCGCCCTTGTGGGCGTCTGCCGGTCTTCGCGGCAGAAGCGCCGCGCCTCCGTGCGCCGCGATGAGCCGGACGTTGACCTTTTCGGCGGCGACGGTCGCACGGGGCAATCCGATGTCCGCGCAATTCAGGGTTCCGCAAAGGGACCGACCCGGAAATCGGAACTGGCCGATCTTGGGGAGCCCGAAGGTAACCGTGCGCGTTGCAGCGGCGCAGGGCCCTTCCGCACGGCCGGTGTCGGCATCCAGGCCCGACGGGACGTCCACGGCCAGTATGGGACAGGCAGTGTCCCGAAGCGACTCGATTGCGCCCGCCACGAGCCCGCGGGGGCCGCCGCGAATCCCGGTTCCAAGGAGGGCGTCTACCGCAGCGGATGCGCGGGAAAGCGCGGTCCGGATTCGTTCAAGGTCTTTAGATTCAAGAATTTCTTCGATCTCAAGGCCATTCTTCCGGGCCCGGTCCAGGTGGTGGCGCGCATCGCCCGCGACCTGGTCCTTCAATGCCAGCAGAAAAGTGGAAACCGAAGCGCCGGCAGACGCGGCGAGATCCGCGATAACGAAACCGTCGCCGCCGTTGTTGCCCTTGCCACAGAGGACGACGATTCGTTTGCCGGGAAAACCGCCGACGAGGTCATGGAGCACCCGGGCGCCGGCACGCCCCGCTGACGCCATCAGTTCGACGCCGGTAACCCCGCGCTCGATGGCTCCGCGGTCGATGCGGGCCATCTGCGCGCCGGTTACGAGCCTGGCATGGACCTGGGGCACCGGGCCTCCGTTGGATGCTGTCTGAAAACCCCCAGCGGTCATCGTGCGGCTGCAAACGCCGGCAGAATCCGGACCACCCGAGAACGCCTCAAACTTGCCTAATAATACAGGAATCCCGGAGGCGGCGCAACCCCAATTTTGCGCTGTTGAAACCGGCCGAAAAGGACGATCCGTAACGCCAAAACCGGCGACGTTCCGAGGGACTCGATCAGCCGTTTCGAGAGACAAAAGCCTTGACAGGAAGGACCCGTTTCCTGTTATTTTTCCGCGGGATCGCCGCTGGTTTCAAGCCAGGGTCCATCGTGACGGTGGGGTGACGGAGTGGTCGAACGTGGCGGTCTTGAAAACCGTTGATCCTGACCGGATCCGTGGGTTCGAATCCCACCCCCACCGCCAGATTCCCTCAGGTTTTCCTTGATTTTGAAGGTCCGTTTTGGTAGTATTATCTTCCTTTGATTTTACAGTTCGGAGAGGTGCTGGAGCTGGCTGAACAGGGCGGCCTGCTAAGCCGTTGTAGGGTTAATTCTCTACCGAGGGTTCGAATCCCTCCCTCTCCGCCAATAAAACAAGCGGCCACCGTAACCCCCGGCCCCACCTGCGATCAGCGGTCAGCCAAAAGCTGATACGTTACGTTGACTATCAATGTCAGATCCGGTTCTTCGATTCGCGCCGTCGCCGACGGGCGGATTTCACGTGGGCAATGCCCGTACGGCGCTGTTCAACTTTCTCTATGTCCGGCATTACGGCGGTCGGCTGCATCTGCGCATTGAAGATACGGACCGCGACCGGTCCACTGAGGCCGCCCTCAGGACCATCCAGGAAGGACTTGACTGGCTTGGGATTGCTTTCGACGGCGAGCCGATTTTCCAGTCCCGTAACGCCGATGCGCACCGCAAAGCAGTTGACCGGCTGCTGGAAACCGGACACGCGTATTACGCCTACGAAACGCCGGAAGAAGTACGGGCCCTGCAGCAGCAGGCGCAGGCTGAGGGGCGCCGGGTTCAGTACAACAGGGGCCTGGCACCGGAACAACGTGCGGCTTTCGAAGCCGAGGGGCGGCCGAAGACGGTCCGCTTCAGGGTACCTGAAGGCGATACGGTCTGGCAGGATCCCGTCAGGGGTACGCAGCGATGGGACAACGTTGAAGTTGAGGACTTCATCATCCTGCGGGCGGACGGATCGCCCATCTACCACCTGGCGGTGGTCGTCGACGACCACGATCTGGGCGTGACTCTGGTGATCCGGGGCGCGGAGCACCTTTCCAATACCCCCAAGCAGGTGATGCTCTTTCAGGCGTTGGGATGGATCGCCCCCGCGTACGCGCACACAACCTTGCTAATGGGATCCGATGGCCGAAAGCTGAGCAAACGCCTGGGCGCCACGACCGTCACGGAATACCGGCAGCAGGGCATCCTGTCCGAAGCATTGTTCAACTTTCTGGCGCTTCAGGGCTGGTCTCCCGGGGACGACCGGGAGGTTTTCACAAAGGATGAATTGGTTGAGGCGTTTTCCGTGGAGGGCATGCTCAGGAAGAACGCGGTGTTCGATGAGCGGAAGCTGGTTTGGCTGAACGGCGAACACCTGAGGCTGAAGCCGGTTTCCCAACTCTTTCAGGCGGCTGTGAATCTGTGGATTGACGCGGGATGGATAACGGCGGAGGATGCGGAAACCCGACGGACGAGCCTGCTTAGAGCCGTGAAACTGATGCAGCCGCGCATCCGAACGGTGCGGGATTTTCTGAATTTCGAGTACTTCTTCAACGATCCGCAATCATACGAGGAAAAGGCCCGCAAAAAGCACTGGAAGGTCGACAGCCCGTCCCGGCTGGCGTTGCTGATCGACCGGCTGGCGGCGCTGTCCGACTTCAGCGAACGGGAAATCGAAGGCGCCACGCGTACGCTCTCAGGACAACTGGGTATCTCCACCGGCAAGCTGATCCATCCCACCCGCCTGGCCCTCAGCGGCACGAGCATGGGGCCGGGTCTGTTCGAAATGATGGATGTTCTGGGACAGGAAACCTGTATCCGCCGGATGAAAACGGGCCTGGAGCGATTGGGACGAAAGGAGACCGTCACTCAATAGACCGACGATAGGAAAAACGGATATGGCTGCCCCCTCGTCTAATGGCAAGACATGCGGCTCTGGACCGTAGTATCGGGGTTCGAATCCCTGGGGGGCAGCCAAATTTCATGCCTTCGTGCGTGTAGTCATTGCTTCAGTAGGGACCGAACGCACGACCTTTGGACAACGTGCGGCGTCCGCATACCGGCATGACGAAAGGCGGCAATGGCCCTACCCTTCGCTCGAGCACTCGAGAGCGGCGATCTGCCATCCATTCGGCGGGCGCCGAAGGCCGAATACCACCGCCACCATTACTTCGGCACGCGGATCGAGAACGCGGAGCGATGGCTGGGGCGTGCGCTGGACCGGCCGGTATTCCCGATGCGCGGCCTGAAGGAGATGGAGGACTACGCGGGCAGAGCGCTGTACCCGTACCTCAGATCCCGGGAAGCGTGCGAATACATAGCGCGAGCGGCGGTGGAAGAAGCGATTGAAGACGGTGTCCGGCGCCTGGAGATGAGCTTCGACGTCCGGTCGGCCAGCCATTTCGGGACCGGCATCGAGGGGTTCTCGTCGGCCATCCGGAAGCTGGCGGAACGACACCGGGAACGGATCGAGCTCAGGCCGGAACTCGGGATCCCGCGAGAGTACGTTGGCGGCGGGGAGATGGTCCGTCGCGCACACGCGGGAATCGAATCGGGCGTCTTCCGGTCGATCGACCTCTATGGCGACGAAAACGCGTGTTCTTCGAACGCGGTCATTCCGCTCTACGAGCATGCACGGTCAGCCGGGATGAAACTGAAGGCGCACCTGGGTGAGTTCGGGGGGGCGGAACGGGTGAGGGAAACCGCGGAAGCGCTCGGTCTGGACGAGGTTCAGCACGGCATCGCGGCGGCGGAATCGGTGGACGTGATGCGCTGGCTGTCGCGGAACCGAATCCGGCTGAACGTATGCCCGTCCAGCAACGTGATGCTGGGCGCGGCGGCGTCGCTGGCTGCGCATCCGATCCGGACGCTCTTCGACAACGGCGTGGAAGTGACCGTCAATACGGACGATCCGATGATCTTCGGCCATAGTGTTTCGCGGGAATACCTGAACCTTTTCGAAGCGGGTGTCTTCAGCGCCGCCGAACTGGACGCGATGCGGATCGCATCTATCGCCGGGCAACCTTGACGGGCCTCGTATGTTGACGGGTTCAATCCGCGTTCACGGCCGTCGAACCCTTCATCGTTGAATTCAGATATCCGACGTGGTGGACGTTACGCCTGAATGAGGAGTTCAATCCATGCGTGACATCGTGATGTTCGGCGGCAACGCGCATCCGGGCCTGACGGCAAACATCTGCAGCCACCTGGGGGTCGAACCCAGCCGCAGCACGGTCAGTCGTTTCAGCAACGGCTGCATTCAGGTGCAGCTCGAGGCCAACTGCCGGGAAGCCGACGTGTTTCTCATCCAACCGCTCGTGATGCCGGTTCACGATCACCTGATGGAACTGTTGCAGATGCTGGATGCGGCCCGGGGCGCGTCGGCCGCCCGCACAACCGCCGTGATCCCCTATTTCGGCTATGCGCGCTCGGACAAGAAGGACGCTCCCCGGATCTCCATCGCGGCGCGGCTCGTGGCGGACCTGCTCCACACCGCGGGCGCCAGCCGCGTGCTGACGATGACGCTGCACGCGGCTCAGGTACACGGCTTCTTCAGCGTGCCCGTGGACCACCTCAACGCGCTTCAGATATTGGCCGGCCACTTCCGGGGACGGAATCTTGAGAATACGGTGGTGGTATCGCCCGATCTTGGCAGGGCAAAAGAGGCCGCTCAGTTCGCCCGGATGCTGGATTTGCCCGTGGCCGCGGGCAGCAAGCGCCGCATCTCCGACACAGAGGTGGTGATTGACGCGATCGTGGGAGACGTCGACGATAGAAGAGTCATCGTTCTGGACGACGAGATCGCCACCGGCGGCACCCTTGTCGAGTTGATCCGCCGCCTCCGGGACCGGCGGGTTTGCGACATCATAATCGCGTGTACCCACGGCCTGTTTGCGGGAAACGCGATCGATCGATTCTGCGCGTTCGACGAAGTGAGCGAAGTTGTGACAACGGATACGGTGCCCCGGCCCGCGGCGATTCAGTCACATCCGAAACTGGCGACATTGTCCGTGGCGCCCCTGCTTGCGGAAGCCATTCGCAGGATTCACAACGGCGAGTCGATCAGCAGCCTGTTCACGGAGCCGGAGTGGATCAAAGAAGGCGAGAACGAAAGTTAAGGCGGGAATCCTTAACTTCAATTCTCTTTCTTCTTGCAGCTGTCCGAAACTGGGTTCCGGGCAGACACACGCTTCATATCTCTCATCAACTTTTTTTCAATTCGCCACCCACCCTTGCTTCGCCCAAGAAAAAGGGCGAAAAAGAAGGGCGCCGCTCAAACGCCGCGGGGCTGCTTTTCCGCGAACTCCCTTCATGGAGAAAACGTGAGTTGCTGCCCTGTGACCTGTGCAGGCGTTCCTGGTCTTTAGTGCTGAACGGAATGACGCGGAAAAGCCCCCATTCCACCACCGTACGCGTGAACTGAAGAGCGCGAGGGCCAATACAACTGTCATTTTAGCGATTGAGCGCTTGTCCCGATACGCAGCGATTGATATATTGTCCTCGCATCGGGACCCGTTTTGCAGCTTCGCAGGTTTCCTCGTGTTATTTTCGGTTTTTTCGCAATTGCGGACAAGCCCGCCCAGACCGGCTTATCGGATTCAGGCCCAATCACCCTTACGAGTTATTTGCGATGGATAACACCGACAACAGGCGCGCTGACGTTGAAGGCGACGTCGCTTCCGATTTTATCCGCGACGCGATCCGGGAAGACCTCGCCACCGGCCGTTACGAGGGCGTGATGACGCGCTTTCCTCCCGAGCCGAACGGGCATCTTCACATCGGCCACGCCAAGGCGATCTGTCTCAATTTCTGGGTTGCCGAGGAATTCGGCGGCGTCTGCAATCTCCGCTTCGATGACACCGACCCCACCAAGGAAGAGGCCAGCTTTGTCGAAGGTATCCGGCGGGATATCCGATGGCTGGGGTTTGACTGGGAGGACCGCCTCTATTTTGCCTCCGACTATTTTGAACAACTCTACGAATTCGCCGTCAGACTGATCAAGAAGGGCAAAGCGTACGTGTGCGATTTGAACACGGTTGCGACCCGGACCTACCGCGGGACGGTGACCTCGCCGGGAACAGAAAGCCCGTATCGAAACCGGTCCATCGACGAGAACCTGGACCTGTTTGCGCGGATGAGGGCCGGTGAATTTCCCGATGGTACGCGAACCCTCAGGGCGAAAATCGATATGGCGTCGCCCAACATGAACATGCGCGATCCGGTGATGTTTCGCATCCTCCGGGCGTCTCACTACCGCCGCGGAGATGCGTGGTGCATCTATCCGATGTACGATTTTACCCACGGGCAGTCGGACGCGATCGAGGGGGTTTCGCATTCCCTGTGTTCGCAGGAATTCGAAGACCACCGCCCCCTCTACGACTGGTATATCCGCGAACTCGGGATTTTCCCTTCGCGACAGATCGAATTTCCAAAGCTGTTCGTCACGCATACGGTGGTGGGAAAACGACATCTGCGGCCATTAATCGAAGACGGGCTGCTGGCCGGATGGGACGATCCCAGGCTGATCACGCTCTCGGGACTTCGGCGCAGGGGCGTGCCCCCCGAGGCGATTCGGAATTTCATCCGCCGCGTGGGAATGTCCAAACGAGATACAACTGCAGAGATCGACCTGCTGGAGTTTCATATCCGGGCGTATCTGAATCGGCATGCGCCCCGCGTGATGGGGGTGATCGATCCGTTGAAAGTGGTGATCGATAACTACCCGGAGGACAGGGAGGAAGTGTTCCAGGCGCAGGTGAATCCCGAAGATCCGTCCGCCGGGACGCGCAGCGTGCCGTTTTCGAGGGTGGTCTACATCGAACGGGACGATTTCATGGAGGATCCGCCGCGGAAATTCCGCCGGCTGGCGCCGGGACGTGAGGTGCGGCTGCGCGCAGCGTGTTATATCACATGCACGGACGTAATAAGGGACGAAAACGGAGAGATCGTGGAACTGCGGTGTACGTTCGACCCGGAAAGCCGGGGCGGGTCGACGCCGGACGGCCGAAAGGTCCGGGGTACCATCCACTGGGTGTCTGCCGCACACGCGGTTGAAGCGGAGGTGCGCCTCTACGATCGGCTGTTCAACGCCGAGAATCCGATGGAGGCGGCCGAAGGCGGGGACATCGGCGAAACGCTGAATCCGAACTCTCTGGAGGTGCGGCGGAGCTGTTTTGTGGAGTCCACGGTCAGGGGCGCGGAGCCGGGCGCGCAGTTTCAATTCGAGCGGTTGGGATATTTCTGCGTGGATCCGGATTCGACGTCCGAAGAGCTCGTATTCAATCGTACGATTACGCTGCGCGATACCTGGGCCCGGATGCAGAAGCAAGGGAATCCGGCAGACTTCGGGGGTAAGCGTTAGAGCGATACCAAATGAACGAAACGACAATGCCCATGCGGAAAACCGCATGGGTATCGTTGTTTGCGCCATGGTTGGCGGGCAGCCGAAATATCGGGATCCTATTGGGAAGGAGGTTCACCGTTCTTGTTGAAGGGCGGAGGCGTTTGGAATCGTGTCCCCCTTGCCGTCTCGTCAGCGATCCATTTTTCAACCTGTTGTTGCATCTCCAGACGGCCCTTTTCCACGCCCTTTTTTAAATTTCTTGCCTTTACCCATTCAGTTATTGCGCCCATTGCGTCTATCGCCTCCACGGTGTACCCGGCAATACATCAGGGCATATTGCTTTCCTCTGGTCTACCCCGCCTGGATTGCTTTTTCCACGCTATTGTTCGATCTGACTCAGAAATCCTTCAATGAATAAATCATACCCATCAGAGCTTCATTTTTCAAGCGATTTTTCTGATTGACCAGGCAAGTTTCTCAAGACGAAATCCGCCAAGAGAAGCCGATATAGGCGTCAACTGGCGGCTAGTGTGCGAACCTAAGACCGAAGGCGATCGTCAAGGTTGCGACGGCCATGTGGCCCGGACTTGGATCGTCGTTAAGTTCGGCGATGTTCAGACGCAGTTCCGCGAAGATTTCAGGCAGTCTTCGCTCAATTTGCGCGCCAATTCCCGCCACACCCTGGTAAACGGGTCCGAGCTCACGAATGGCGTTCTTCCCTGAGGGTGTCTCCCATAATCCATAAATCCCCATTCCCACACCAAGATATGGTGCGGCCGGATAACCGGAAACATAGCGGTATCGGAAGAACAGCAGAGTTGTCCTGAGAATTCTCTCAAATTCAATCGCTTTCACGTTAGCGGTTCGCGCTTTCGTGGACAATAGTGCGCCAGAGACCCGTTCACTGTAAAAGTTGCAGGCGCTCAGGCAAAGGACCATGGAATCTTCTCTGAGGAAGAAGCATCCCCCGAACACGACGCCCGCCTGTGTCCGATCAAAGTTGATATGGCCCGATGCTCCACCATCTTTCGAAGGAATCAGATCCCCAAAAACACGGCTGTCACCAGGTACGGAATAACCGCCAAAGACACTCATACCCAATTCCTGCGCATTTGACGTACCGGCCGCCAGCAGGAAAATGATCACGAAACCGATAGCACGATACATACGGTCCCTCCACACGATGAATGTCACGCAGAGGTATAGAAAACAACAAGCGTGCCAGCAGGGTTTGGGTTGCTTGATTTTTGGGTTGGGGCGGGAATAAATTCACAAATATGCGTATATTTTTATTAATATCAATTATTTATATTTCTTCATAATTTGCTCCTTGCCCTTCGACCGTGCCGTTCATAGTTCGAGGGGTTTTTGTCTTTCGTGGCTTACGTGTGAATCCGTAGCACGCCTGTGGCGATCCATCGACAGTTGCTGCGGTGGAATTATGCATTGTAAATCACGTGCGGGTCGTTTATTGTAATACGGCAGACCCGGCGGACCGGCTCGGCGTCACCGGATTGAAGGGGAGTCCATGTCACCAACGCAGTTAAACCTGAAAGTGATTTGTTCGCAGTTAACGGGAGTCCGTTTCGAAGAGCCTTACAAACACGAACCCAGGCTCAAGGAGCCCGTTTATCTGG
>JAGWBX010000018.1:48614-69236 GCA_021295655.1 Candidatus Latescibacterota bacterium | reverse complement strand
GACTGCCTGGCGTTGAACGTCAAGCGGATGGCAGCGTTGACGATGTGTTGAAGCATGGGTTCGGGCGTCCTGTCCTTATGGACTCGACATACGGGAAGCCACGATCCCAAATATCTCGCCCTCAACACGCCTGCCTGCCACGATGACCCCACCCATAACTCATCATACCACTCCCAACACAACGACCAACCCGACTCACGGACACACCTCGCCCTTTGTAAAAACTCCTGCGGCGCAGACTCCTAGACCGTAAATCAGCGAGCAATTGGGAGGGCAAAGGAACCCCGTACGATTCTAGACGAATCCGTTGGTGCGTAATTCCATACTAACGAGGGTTTTCCAAACTTACATGCCAATCATCGTTGTTGACAAATTGACAAAGGAATACCAGAGGCTGAAGCGAACGGCTGGTCTAGCGGGTTCCATCCGAAGCCTGTTTTCGCGCGAGTATGAGACAATACTGGCGGTAAATGACGTTTCTTTCCACGTTGAAGAGGGCGAGGTTGTCGGCTATATCGGCGCGAACGGTGCCGGTAAGTCGTCCACGATAAAAATGCTTGTGGGAATTCTCGTGCCAACGTCGGGGCTTATCACAGTGCGTGGTCTGGTGCCGCACGAGAACAGAATTGAGAACGCTAAAAAAATGGGGGTTGTATTTGGGCAAAGAACCCAGTTGTGGTGGGATATTCCCGTTTCCGAGTCATTGAACTTAATGCGTCACATGTTTAAGATTCCTGAGAAGCGTTTCAACGAAAATATCGCTCTCTTTGGGAATATCCTTGATCTCAGGGAATTTATCGACACGCCGGTCCGCCAACTCAGTCTCGGACAACGAATGAGAGCGGATATTTGTGCGGCATTATTGCACAATCCCGATATTCTGTACCTTGATGAGCCGACAATAGGATTGGACGTAGTTGCCAAGGAACGCATCAGGGAGTTCATTAAGAGCGTGAATCGTGCAAGAGGCACAACCGTCATCCTGACCACGCATGACATGTCGGATATTGAAAAGCTCTGCTCAAGAGTCATGGTGATTGACAAGGGCAGCATTGTCTATGATGGACAGTTACAGCAGCTCAAGGAGAAATATGGGACTGAAGAGACGCTGACGATTGAAACCGATGGCGGTTCAATAAATGATAAAGATCTATACAAATTGGGCATCCAGGACGTCAACCGCCAGGGTAACAGGTACATATTCCGATATGACAAACGAAAGGTGAATTCTTCTTCTTTGATCCAATTTGTACTGGAACACTGTCAAATACGTGATTTTGACGTCCAACAAGCTGAAATCGAGGAAGTGATTCGCCGGTTGTACTTAAGTATGGCTGACCATAGACAAGGTTAATTTGTCTGTTCGATAAGGATGCGAACACGAATTCGCCCCGTGTTATGGATGGGTTCGCTTTGACCTTAATTTCAGAATCGACTCCAAAATGCGAGTATATTTCGAGTTTATAAAAAATGGAGCGCAGACCGAACTAGCATACAGAATGAGCGTTTTTCTTCGGATTGCCAGTCAACTGTTCATTCTTGTCGTGAGAGTCGCAATGTGGAACGCATTGCTAAAGGCAGCAGGGGGTGGGGTTGCCACGGGCATGGGGTACGTAAATCTTGAAGATATGATGACTTACAATGTGATGAGTTCTGTAGCGACAATATTGATTTCGACAACCGTCCTCAATGAAGTCGACGAGAAAATCAAGTCAGGCCAGGTTAGCATTGACCTGATTAGACCCTTCAACTTTAAGGGATCCCTGTTTTGCTCGACAATCGGTACAAACTCCGTAAAGGCATCGATAGAAGCGTTACCTCTCCTTATTTTCTCAATTCTGCTCTATGACATAAGCATACCATCGTTTAAGTATCAGCTCTTATCATTGTTTTGTCTTGTCAATGCCTTGATTTTACTTTTCATGCTCAATTATGTGCTCGGGCTTCTGGGATTCTGGTATCTTTCGGTGTGGCAGTTCAGGATGATTGTAGGGATTCTAATCATGATTTTGGGCGGGCAACAGATACCGCTCTGGTTTTTTCCAGATTATCTTGTCGATGCCTCTGCATATCTCCCCTTTAGGCTAGTCTATTTTGCACCTTTGTCAATATTTCTTGAAAAGACATCGTTGATAGATTCGTTAAGTTTGATTCTTCAGCAATTTCTGTGGATCGGATTTTTTATCTTCATAGAAAAAACTGTTTGGTCCAGAGGAATTAGAAAGCTCGTAATTCAGGGAGGTTAGAAGTGGGCAACCTTCCATTGTATCGTGGGTTTATTACCGCCCATATGAAGGCGCAGATGGAATATCGATTCGGGTTTTTCGTACAACATATCGTCTTAATGTTGTACTACTGCATTTCATATTTGGGTCTCTGGATTGTTCTTGAGAAATTTCAGACTATCGCTGGCTGGACATTCTATGAAGTATTACTGCTTTTCAGCCTCAACCTCTTCGCGTATTCAATTAGCAGTTTCTTCTTCGGGTTTGGGTCCATGCGCAATATGGATAGGCTTGTCCAACAAGGAACCTTTGATAGCCTGTTAATCTTTCCCTTGAATCCGTTGGTACACCTCGCATTGAAACATTTCTCAAATAGCTATGTCGCTCATTCGATCCTCTGTATCGTAATCTTCGTAGTGTGTTTCGAAGAATTGGACATCAAGCTTGGACCGCTGGATGTCCTGCTTTTTTGTATAGTCTTGATAGGTGGCGCGTTGATTCAGGCCGCGGCAATGATTGCGACTGGTACCATTAGCTTCTGGTTTGTTCGGTCGACATCTGCGGTAGACGGGGCAATGCAATACACGGCGAAATTTGTGGACTATCCGATTGTTATCTATCAACGGTGGGTTCAGGTCGTATTGACTTTTGTAATTCCGTTCGCGTTTATCAGTTTCTACCCTGCAGAGACGTTTCTCGGTCGAGACAATACGTCCGTACTACATGGTATCTTGATCTTCGATCCGCTGTTTCAATTCGGAACGCCATTGGTCGGGGCAGTCTTGTTTTTTCTCGCGTACCGGTTCTGGAAGTGTGGAATCAATCACTATCAGAGTACCGGTACTTGAACAAACTATGGATCAGGTAGTCACATAAAATGGCGAAAGTCCCTACCATACTCAGGTTTGCAATCCGTGCAATAGTGGTATTATCCTTAGTGTCCACCGTTCTGTGGTTCGTGAAGGTCGACCAGGTCGCAGTAGGCGAGGGGCTCGTTACGTCTGAACGCGAAACCTGGATTAGTTCCCGCGTTGAAACTCGAGTAGACTCCGTCTTAATCAAAGAAGGCGAAATGGTAGCTCTCGGCGACACATTGGTTAAACTAGATGGTTCAATTGCCAGGTTTCAATTAGACGAAGCTGAGCAACTGTACAGAACGGCTATTGCTGAACGGGAGGTTAGTCGCGCCGAGCTTGATATCTTGGAAACTCCCTCCTCCAAGAATATTATCGCTGTACTTCAATCTGAGTTGCGATCCTCAAGAGAACAATTGGATCACGCCGAGGGGCAACTACGCAGAGAACGCGAACTAATGCGTCGTGGCGGGCTTACATCTGCAGAGAAGCTGGATAAAGCAGTCTTAGACTCGAAATTAACTGCCCTGCGGGTTGAGAAAATCGCATCCACAATAGCTGCCGAACAGGAGGAACCGATCGCTGCTCGTAAACGGAAGGCTCGTTTCGACCTACAAGCCAATCAGGCTCAAGTCCGCAGAGCCGAGGTTGAAATTTCAATAAAGAGCAGGAACTTAGCCGACCACTCTCTCGTTGCTCCTGATTCTGGACGGATTCATCTGGTGTTAGTCAGGTGGGGCGATATGGTCAGTGTGGGTGATTCTCTTCTATTGCTTGTACCGAATGGACGTAAGTATGCGAAATGTATGGTACCGGCAAAATTCGGACCCTGGTTGAAGGTTGGACAAAGAGTGACGATTTCGCCTGTGTGGGAACGGTCGTATGAGCTACCTGGACAGGTCAATGCGGTTCGTCGACATGTCGATAAAAATCACCTCTCGGTGCTGGTTGATGTTAGTTTTCACTCGCCTCCTCCGCTGACGCTGGGCGACAAAGTCAGAGTTGAAATAACACTTAGACGGAGTGGTTTGTTGAAGCTTCTGTTATTTCCTTTCGAGTGGGAACATGCCACAACTTGGTAGGAATGCTAGACCTTAAATAAGCGAGTATTGTTGTTTGGTGAACAGAAAGGCGATTTTGTGCTGCGGTTTGGTTGATAGAAGTATCGGTGCTGGCTAATGGGGTCGCCGGGAGGTCGTTCAGGCGTTTGTTGGGTGTTTGTTTGAGTCGTAAAGCGACTCATTATATGTCGGGTGGGCGTATTTTTCCGTTGCGTCGCGGTGTGCGTCGTGGGTCTGGTGGTCTATGGTCACGGTTCGTACCGGTGTCAGGTGAAGCCGGTGCGTTCGATGGTCGCCCAGGCGCTCAAGAGTCTATTCAGGGACGGCTGATAGCCGATGATGCGCACGGTGTTGCTTCGTGCGTGTCTCACGACACGACAGGGAAAAAGGATGATGTGTGAGAGGAAGGTCCGAAAGTCCATACGGATATATTGTCGGCGATGGTTTTTTCGATGCATCATCAAGGCAAACCACGCCTTGATGTTCCAGGCCAGGGAGGCGATGACCATGTAGGCCCAGTTGCTGATCAAGTCATACAAGGGCACGCGCAGGGCATTGACGCCGTTTTTGAGTTGTTCGATGACGTTTTCCTGGTCGCATCGTTTGATGGCAGCAAAGACGACCTCGGCGGGCGTCAGGTCGTCGCGCGTGGTGATGTAGAAGAAATAGCGGATTTCGTCGAAGAGGGTCTGCTCACCTTTGGCCTTACTGATGTTTTTTCGCAGCGCCACAACGCGGTAGGACCGTTCGCACTTGCCGGGCTGATAGTCAAACTCAGCCACGTCTTCGAAGTTCAGCGCCAGCTTGAGGTAGCCCCGCGCCTTGACGATACGCTGTTTCTCATTGTCGCGCCGCTGCCTTTTCTGGGGCGCTACAGGTCGGTGCAGGCGCTGCCAGTTGGCTTCGTCAAGGGCCTCGGCGCGTGTTCGTAAGGCGTCATTGCAGTCCATCCCGAAGATGAAATCGACGTCCTTCGCCCAGCGACCTGCTTGCGCGCTGCGCGCAGGCAAGTCGAGGTGAGCCGTAAGCGAAGAGTCCGTGTCGCCGCGTAGGCACACGCGCTGTGCGTGGGGCTTCACCACCCCGATGGCCGCATCGATCCAGGGGGCGGCCCCCTGGTGAGAAGACGCGTTGCCCGGACGGTTGACGATATACAGCACCTCTTTGGTATTGGCCAACGATACGATCAGGGGCGCATACCCCCACACGCCCTTGTAAGAGATGTCCATGCCGCTCTTCTTCTCCCCATACGATGGGGCGCTTGTGCCATCCACGTCGATGTACGCCACCGGAGAAAGCAAACTGGCAGCCCGCGTGCGCCACAACTTAGACCGTACCGCGTTAATGCAGTCCATCAGCCCGATCACGTCCGCTTCCGTGAAGTGACGCGTAAAGTCGCCCGCCGTCGTCGGGTCTGGGATCAGCTTCGCGTTCAACGCATTCATGTAGGCCCCGTCGTGCCGGAAACGCTCGATGTCTTCCAGGCGCGTGCCACCGCACATCACGTTGTAGGCAAGGTTCAACACCTGTCTGCATACAACGCACAGGCACGCGTGATCCGACTCATGATACGGCAGATGAACCTTCAACAACTTCAACCTCTCGTCTATCCTGTCTGCCCTTCTCAGGTGATCCTGTAGATAGCGCCGTCCAATTTCCAATGGGGGAGACGGCGGCGAGTCGTGGCGTGACACGGATAATGGATTGTGAGGTCTCGGGTCCATATATGAGAGCAGACAGGAATGTCCGCTCCACCCTTTGAAATCTTCGTCTTAGATATCGCTCTATTGTATTGATCACCCGTGAAGACTCGACTGTATTTGTTTCCACTTACCAGTTGGTGGATCAAAAAGGCCCGCACCTGAATCGGCGCGGGGTTTTTGTGTGTACTGTAACTGTGCCTGACGAAACATCCCCGGCAATTGGAGTCTTGCACCAGGATTATTACCCCGGTTGCGCTCATGTCTTAAACAAGCTGCTTGTCTGCGATTAAGGGTTGAAACCCCCCACTGCATCAGCCGTCCTGCCTGCCGCGCTCCGCTTGGCGCAGGCAGGCGTCGGCCCTTCGACAACCCTTCGACAAGCTCAGGACAGCGGCTCAGGGAACCGGCTCGGCTTCTGCCTGCCTGTCCTGCGGACGCAGACAGGCGACTCCCCCTCAAGGGGGTAGTGATTGGGCTTTATCAGGTACCACAAACTGCCAGTTTGTGGTACGGTCGGTGGGCCGCTGCCGTAAATAGGCGGATCTTTGCGGATTTTATCCTGCCCATGCATGTAAGTCTTCGCCTCTGGAGTTCATTTCGCTAGATCGTCTGGCTCAGGTTTCTGCGGTGCAGGATAAACCAGATAACCACGGGGGCGCCGATGAGGGAGGTCACCGCGTTCAGGGGAAGCACGTACTGACTGCCCGGCAGATGGGCGAACAGATCCGACAGCAGCGCGAGGGTTGCGCCGAGGCAGATGACGGCGGGCATGAGCACACGGTGGTCCGACGTGTGCAGGAGACTGCGGCAGAGGTGCGGCACGGCCAGGCCCAGGAACGCGATGGGCCCGCAGAAGGCGGTGGTGGCGCCCGCGAGAACGGACGCACTGACCAGGATCCACAGGCGGGCGCGTTTTACGTTGAGCCCCATGCTTCTCGCGTAATTTTCGCCCAGCAGGAGCGCATTGAGCGGTTTTATGCAGACCACCGCCAACAGGAGGCCGAACAGAGTTGTGCAGACGAGCACCGGTATCTGGCCCCAGGTCACACTGCCAAAACTGCCGAACGTCCACAGGATATACGACTGTATCTGTTCGGGGACGCTGAAGTAAATCAAAATGCTGACGAACGCCGCGGTCGCGTATCCGAACATCAGGCCCAGTATGAGAAGCGTCATCACGCTGCTTACGCTGCGCGAAACCAGCAGTACGCACCCCAGCACCGCGGCGGCGCCCAGGATTGCCGCAACAGCCAGGCCGAGGTCGCCCAGAAAGCCCAGTCCGGCGATCAACGCGCTGCCTGCCGCGCCAGCCGTCAATACCACAATGGCCACGCCGAGACTGGCGCCGGCGCTGATGCCGAGCACGAACGGATCGGCGAGCGGATTGCGGAACAACGTCTGCATCTGCAAGCCGCTGACAGCCAGCGCCGCGCCGGCAAGCACACCCGTGATCGCACGCGGAAGTCGGATGGTGTGAACGATGATGGCCCATGCGGGAGAACTCGTCTCCCTTCCAAGGACAACGTCAAACAGTCCGGCCAGCGGAATGCGGACCGATCCGAGAGAAAGGCTCAGACCGAACGCGATCAAAAGCAGCACAAAGAGCCCCGGCACGATGAACCTGCGCTGCGGTCCTTCCCTTACGTCGTCTCCCGGTTCCGACCTCATCCCGTTTTTCCCGACTCCTGAAGAGCTTCTATTCCATATTCGCATTTGATCGCCGTGATCAAGTCGTATATGGAATAGAATTCCAATGTCGTTTCGGCACGTTTGAAACGCCAGGTGACGGTCTCGCCGTCCAGGACGTCGATGCTGCGTCCGGATGCCGCGTCACGCACCTGAAATCCCGCTCTCTCGAGCGCCCGCCTTGTCCAATACGCGTGCCGCCCCTTTCCATTGACTTCGACCGTGGCCTGGCCGCGCTCCGGGGAAAGCCTGAACGCGCCCGAATCGGCATCAAAACGCACGCCATCGCTCCCGAACGCTTCTTCAAAGGCGCCGTCAAGGACCAGATCCTCCGGCGCGCCGGTCTGCAATGCGCCGTCTAACGGCAGGAGATAAATGCGGTCCGCGCAGCGAAGGGCGAGATCCAGATCGTGCGTGGAGAGGAGGATGGCTTTCCGGGTCGTATGCGCGAGATTTCGCAATAGCGCGATGATTTCCACGCGGCGGGGCAGATCCAGAAAGGCCGTGGGTTCATCCAGGATCATCAGGTCCGGCTGCTGCGCCAGCGCGCGCGCGATCATCACCCTCTGGCGCTCGCCGTCGCTGAGTTCGGCCACGTTACGGTGTTCCAGGTCTCCGGCGCCCGCCGCGCGAATCGCCCAGGCAACGGCCTGTTCATCCTTGGGTGCGAAGCGGCCAATCCAATCGGTGTGGGGATACCGCCCAAGGCCCACCAGATCGCGCACCGCCATGGTCCCCGCGCTGACGCGGTCGGTAAGCACAACGCTGAGGAGTTGGGCGACTTCCGTCGCGGACATCTCCGCGATGTCTCTTCCCGCGATATGAACGTACCCGTTCAACGCCGGCTGCATCCCGGCAAGCGTTCGCATGAGCGTGGATTTCCCCGCGCCGTTGGGACCCAGCAGACAGACAAACTCACCGCGATCGAGGGGCGGACGACGACCGCGTTTGTAACCGATGGACAGATCATGCGCCGTCAGAATCGCCTCAGTCACTGCACCTCCGGAATGGCGTGACGCGTCCGCACTTCCTCGCAGGAAGGAAAAAGGGTTTCGATAAAATCGATATAATGACCAATGTGCTCAAGGAATCCATCTTTCCGCACGAATGAAAAGACGGGCCGCGCCTGTCCTGAATCCATACACGAAACCCGTCTCTCTCTAACCCGAAATGATCCAGGTATGCTTACCCGGCAGTTACTTTGCCAGCATCATCTTGCGCGTGACAACGTCCGCCCCGGCCAGAAGCCGATAGAGGTATATGCCCGTACTCACCTGCCTTCCTGCGGCGTCCCGCCCGTCCCACGTGACCGTATAGCTTCCCGCGGGCTGGAACTGTCGAACCAGCAATCGCACCTCCTGTCCCAACAGGTTGTAGATCGCCAGTTCCACGTCGACCGCTTTTTTCAGTGAATAGCGTATGGTTGTTGCGGGATTGAAGGGATTCGGCCGGTTGGCGTCCAACGATGCAGCAAGTTGGCTGACGGCGCTTACATCCCCATTCAGATTGACCTCATACGTCACGCGCTCCTTACCGGAATCCACTTCTCGTACCACAACGTGAGTCCATTGCGCGGCGTCGCATACGGAAAAGTTACCAACACTTCTTCCTTCTTCCTTCTTCCTTCTCCCCATTGTTCATCCACCGCCGAATTCCGAGGCAAAGACGAGGAAGTCCTGAAAATCGATCTCTCCATTGCCGTTCAAGTCGAACCTGGAATCGAAGTCATCGTCGCCGGCTGTCCCGCCGAATGCGGAGGCGAACGCCACGAAGTCGCTGAAATCCACAACGCAGTCCCCATCGAAATCCGCCACGCTGCCCAGGAACGCGATGGTCGACGGCGGCAGACCCGTGTCGATCGGACCGGCCACAAGCGCATCCGTGCTCACGTCGTAGACCTTTACGCCGGCGGATGCCGGATCGCCGAAACTTCCCTGATCCAGAACATATAACCTCCGGCCGAATACGCCCAGGCCGGGTACGAATCCGCCGGAAAGACCGTCCAGACTCCGGGAAACCGACTGCGTTGCCAGATCGAGCCGTTTAACGGCATTGACGAAATTTGCGTCCGCAACCACGGCATACCCAACACTTTCGGATATCATCACCAGAGAACTCAGATTGCCGCCCGCGGTCGCCTCATCCAGCACAACGCCTTCGGTTCGCATGGCCGCCAGGTCGATCACCTCGATGCCGCCGTCGGTCAGACCGGTGTACGTATTGACTGCGCTCAAGTACCACTTGCTGCCTCGCCGGGCGGCGCCCGCGGGATTCTTGCTCGCCATCGCGATCCCCTGTACGCCCTCTGCAACCGGATCCGCGTCCAACAGCATGTCGGAGCCGACGTCAACAACGGCAATGACAGAAGACTCGGTCGGCGCCCATCGGTTCTCCCTGTTCAGGCGAAGACACGCAGCGAAAAGATGACCGCCATAAACCGCCAGTTGAGACGTTTCGGGCAGACCGTCGGCATCCGCGAACGTCGAAAGGTCGACCGTCCCCAGCGAATCGCCCGTGACGGGATTGACGACGAGCAGGTGGGTTCGCTCATACAGGGAAATGTACGCCTTCTCCTCGCTGACAAAGGCGATATCGTGGGGATTCGAGCCGTTGCCCGTGGAATATTGAATCAGCGGCGTCGTCAGGTCAGAGATATTCAAGACGATCACATTGTCCTGTCCCAGACGATTGAGAACGTACACCTTGTCGCGATACGTTCGGACGACGGCGTCCGAATGAATGGTCAGATGATCGGTCGCCGCCGTATTATTGCCCAGATCCAGACTCGATAATCCGCCGCTGCTGTAGTCCGTTGTAGTAACGACCGCCTGATTGGCCAGTGCATCCGTCGCAAGAAACAGAACGAGCAACAACCACCTCATTAAATCCTCCCATCGGGAATAATGTAAATGACGTCGACCTGATTTTCAATCTGCGCCGGATAGGTAGACGGAGACGGGTGCGCTCCGGGGCCATCGCAATCCGTCCCACCATTGCCTATTCCGTTTTGACGCTCACGAAAAATGCGCGGCCCGGCAATGGATAACCCCAGGTATCGGCGATCTGCGCGCCGGATATGTTCTTGGCATCCAGTCCGATTTGCAACCGCAGCCCGGTATCCACCTTCACGCCGGCATTGTGAATCTGGCGCATCGATAGACGGCGTCGATTGGCCTGGTCCAGAAAGCTGCCGTCTTCGAGGCTGTAATCATAAGCCAGGGTCCAACGTCCCAGCCGCGCCGTCGCGCGGACAAACAGCGCGTGGGGCGGACGGTTGGGCAGAACGTTGCCGGCCAGATACGGAATTGCCGACCGGTCTCTTGCATCCTGAAACGTGTAATTCCCGGAAAGTTCAAGGCGGGGTCCGAAGCGCCTCTGACCGGTTATTTCCAGCCCGTACACGCGCGCTTTGCCTATGTTTACGGGCCGCGACGTGGCCTGAGACGTGTGTACAAACTGGATCAGGTCTTCATAGCGATGATCGAAGAACGCCAGTTCCAGCGTATTCGTCCCATCCGAATAGCGTACGCCCCCGTCCCACGCGAATCCGTATTCGGGACGGAGATTGACGTTGCCCACCACGCCGCCGCGGTCGCCGAAGAGCTCGAAGAAAGACGGAATCCGGAAGACACGACCGGCATTGGCCTTGAACGCAAGGTGGGATGCCAGGTCAAGCCGTACGCCGGTACGCACGCTCGTGAGATTGCGGGTATTCGCGGAATCTGGCGCAAGGGGAGAGAAATCGAACGGGTTCGCGCCCGTAAACGAACTGTGAATCAGCCGCTGTTCGGCGCCCGCGGACCAGACGCCAACGTTCCCGGGCAGGGAAACATCAACACCCGCGCGCGCGGTTAAAGCCCATCGCCGGCTGTCGAAGAAATTCGCGACGCTCCGGATCCGCGTTGTGGGCACATAGGCCTCCCGGCGCAGGCCGATCGCGGCCGTTGTATTGCAGCGCGAAAGCAGAACCGTTTGCAAACGGCCCCGCCATCCATAGGTGCGCGTGCGGTAGTCGTTATCCTGGCGGCCGATTCCGACTTCGCCGTCGAGGTCGCGGAACCGCTCCCCGGTGTGCGTGACGTAAAACGACTGATGCGTACTCATGCCGTTCATCAGCGCCCGATTTTCGTACGTGAGTTCGGTCATCGTCCGGAAGGCATCCAGCTGCGCGTTCCGTGACTGGTTGTTGCTGATACCGGGCATGCCCTGGACCTTCCAGTACATGGTCTCGTGAACGGACAAGCCGCTGTTTTCCCCCAACGCGCGCCGCCATTTGCCCAGAAGGTTGATGGACCGGTGGTCGTTGTTCCGGCGCCTGCTCCATACGTCGTCACCGGCATTGTATTCGGTCCCGTTGTCGTCCATAAACCCGAAATCGTTATCGCTTTGCGCGTAGTCGGCCACAACGAGAAACTCCGATGCCCCCCGCGCACCGGCGATTACCCCGCTCAGCAACCGCGTATCAAAAGCCCCCCACGATCCACGAACGCCATGTCGCCATCGTCTCTGCAGCCGGCGGGTGCGCACGTGCACGGTTCCGCCCATGCCGTTGCCACCGGCGCCCGCACCGCGATACACTTCGATCTGTCCGACGTGCGCGAGCGGCAGGTTGCCAAGGTCCACGCCTCCGCCAAAGGCGGCATTGAGCAGGATGCCGTCGAGATACACTTCAACCTGGTTGGCGGATGAACCCCGCAGAGAAATCGTGCTGAATGCGCCCAACCCGCCCAGGCGCTTGACGTGTACGCCCGTGGCTTCGGCCAGGACGTCCGGCAGGGTCGTCTCTCTGCCCGCGAAGCTCTCTCGCGCAATGACCGTGGCGTAAGCGGGATTCCGCTGAATATCGCCGGCGCCGAAGGGTTCGGCAATAACCGGGAAGTCATCGAGAGGATAGGTTCTGGGCGTCAGTCCGATGACAACGCCAGTTGTTCCTGTCACGCTGATTTTTCGCTGTACGGGATGGTAGGCGATATGCGATATTGCGAGCGTATACGTGCCGGCATCCAGATTGGAAAAATAGAATTCCCCGCGGTGGTCCGTCTTTGTCGCAAGATCGGCGTTGAGAACGCGAACCCCCGCGTTGGCAATGGGCACTCGCGTTTCCGTATCGGTGATACGTCCGGCAATCTCCGCCGCCTCAAGCGGCGCGGTTGCGAGGAGGCTCGACAGGATGAGAAAACGTAGGGTTCGCATAAGCTATGGATCGAGCTTCCTATAGTACTTGAGTTGGTGATCGGGCTGCAGGTCGGGGTACAGAATTTTTATGATATCGGCCAGCAACACGTCCGGCTCGATCAGGCCGGTTTCCCAATAGTCGTTGCCGCCGTTTTCATTGAGGCGCGCATTGGCGTTGAAAACCCTGCTCGTTTCAACCGCCTTGAATTGCCCGTACCGTTCATCTTCCGCGACAACGTTGCCAATGGATTGCCATTCGTTTCTCATGGTGATCCAGATGTCGGCATCGTGCGCCTTTTCGTAGACCGATTCGAAATCCAGCGTCAGGCTCCGCCGGGATTCATTGTCCCCCCACAGGTAATTCGCGCCCGCGTCTTCGAGCAGTTGCGCGGCAAATGTTCTCCCGCCCGACATAAACCAGGTTCCGCGCCACTGGGATCCGACGAAGACGGTGGGTTTCCTGTCAGGCTGTAAATTGGCGGTCAACGATTTGCGCGCGTCGTATCTGGCTGCAATGCTGTCGAACAGCGCGGCGGCCAGATTCTCCTTGTTGAAGAAGACGCCCGCGAATTTGAGCCACTCCACGCGTCCGAGCAGCGTCGGTTCGGCGTAGGCGGCATTCACCACGGCGGCCACCCCGGCCTGCCGAAGAGAATGGTATGCATTGTCCTGTGACGGGGCGTCGATGACGACGACATCGGGCCGGAGCACGAGGACCCGCTCCAAATCGATGGACCTTCCCCTGCCGACTTCCGAAATCCCGCCCTCCGCGAAACGCTGTCTGACGGCTTCAGAGTTGACGAATTTGACGTTGTCGACCGCAACGAGGCTTCGAATCTCATCCAGCTTTTCGATATGCGGCAGGTGCGTCGTGGACGTGGTGATCATCGTGCGTACGGGAATCCGGATCCTTGGGACCCCTTCAAAGCCGTCGGGTGATTCGCTGCCGCGCTGTACCAGGATGTACCGTAGCGTTTCCCCCGTTTCGGTCCCGGGCACGACGACAGTCACGACCTTGTACCCCTCGAAATAGTCAACGCGAAATCCCTCGGCATATTGCAGTGACAATTGCGCGCCGACAGGTATCGCCGCCACGCAGATTCCGATGCAACAGATCAACCGAATCCAGAACCGGACATTCAGCACCACATCGACCTCCAGCCGTAAACCTCTACCCCTCAACCTCACCGGGGTAGACGTGAGACGCAAGACGTGAGTACAAGCAGAGCCGACGTCAAGCCGTGCCGGGTAACCCGCCACAACACACTTCACGCATCTCTCGGCTATCCGGTGGTGTTGGGCGGCCCTCTTACGTCTACCGTCTCACCTCTTACCGCCTCAAAAAAAATCCCTGAATTCCTTGCGGAAATCAGGGTCATAACCAACCATGCGGCCGAAGCACACGTTTATGTCACCTTTTCCCGAATCCACGAGGAAATTCTATTAGGTCTGAGATTCAGGCAGGTCTTCTGGCTCCTGGATCATCTGTTTCCCGCGCCTTCCCGGTATTGACCAGTGGCATATTTGCGGGAAACATCCCCAGTTACAGCGGCGGGACCGCAACGGATTTTCACCGTTTTCCCTGTTTCGTGACCTGAATCCGAATTTTCTATGTAATTGCTGCTCTAATTAAATCTGAAAAGTCCTCCTGCTGAGAGACCATCGTCACGAACTGTCTACCCGTTCAACATTGGTGATGTGTCGTCTGTGGATACGAAATATACGACGCCGGTTGGACAACATCAAGAACTTTGTTTCGAATCGCTCCGCTCTGCTCTAATCGGAAATAACCTGACCCCAGTTGAAAGGCGCATCCTTTATGCAAGTTTGGCCGCTTTTTTGCCGTGGGTAATTCCAAGCAGTCCGTCAATCGACAGGTCTTCATCGATTAAAGGCCAGTGAACGCCATATCCGGACGGTGACACCTCGTATGTATTTCTCTCTTTGGACGTGGCATTTAAGAGTACGGACGATATATGGCGGACCTTAAACCTCCTGACGTGGCCGTTGATCGTCAGGACCATTTCGTCGTCTTCAAAATGAAGATCACTTACCTTGTGATGCCTTCCCACCTTTGACGCCTCCGTTCGAACTTATCCCACTCTCGCCTGAAAAACCAAAATCAACCTGTATTCACCATCGAGAATCGGAACTCTACCGTTCAGCGTGCTTAACGACCTATCGCGGCTTCACTGTGTTCAGCCGCAACCAAACAGGTGGCAATTATCGGTCGAGCCCGTTTGAGAGTTCAATCACTCCCCCCTTGAGGGGGAGTCGCAGAAGCCGAGCCGATCCCTGAGCCGCTGTCCTGAGCTTGTCGAAGGGTTGTCGAAGGGCCGGCGACGGCTGATGCGGTGGGGGGATTTCAACGCCTTAACGTATGCAAGCAGCATGACTAAACTTCAACGCATTTTGCGTTGAAGTCTTACTGTAAGAATCTAAATCTGCCACCCCGAGCTCACTGCAGATCTTACGTGCCGGAAGTTTTGGGATCTCGACATGCAGCGGCACCGTCTCAACCGCTCCCGAGGCAGGATTTATCCAAAGAGAGTGAGAGCGTCCTTCGCGCTTGAGACGACAACCGTGAAGACGTAAGTGCTCTGGTGTCCTGTCCCCGAAATATCTAACCATTCTCCCGCCGATTCATCCCGTCTCGCGGCGTTGCCTTCGCTCGCCGAACTTACGCAGGTCGCCTGCGCTCTGGCGCATTGCGAGCCGGGCGACTCGACGGCCGAATTCAGGCAACCTATTTCTGGGACAGAACACGGCAACGCGTGGCGTTTCATTCAACCACGACAATCTCACGTTCCGCCTCTGCAGGTACAGCGCGAAGTCCATCCTCTCGACGATCCTCCAGGATGAGCGATATCGCATCCCGCAGGCTTGCAAGGGCTTCATCCCTGGTCTTGCCCTGTCCATTGGCGCCCGGTATCTCAGGGCAATAGGCAATTATCCATTCGTCGTCGTGTTCGATCACTGCCGTGAATTCATTTCTCATTTTCAACTCTCCAGAACCCGTTGTCCGAGCGCCACCCCTCTATTTGCTCCAGAATTGGTTCGACGATGGTCTTGGTGGGCCATCTGGTACGCGCCCTTACAGTCCAGAGACATCTACCTTTTTATTGAATTGTTCGGGTTTCACGTGTCCGGTCTGTCGAGCAGTTTGCCGAGTCGCTTTGCCAGCGCAGGGAACTCGCTGCCGAACCGGATGCAGCCTCTTCGAGTTACTGACTGCCCCGGTTCAATATTACCAAAAAGAGGTCTGCTGTGCAGGCAATGATGACCGTCAGCGTTCTGCAAAGCCGAAGTAGCGCACTCGTATCCCAACGCTATTGCCCTGGACCTGTCATGAGAAACGGCGCCCAGGATGGCCGGCCGGTCTATGGCCGTGTTGCTTCTTCCCCAGAACCATGCTGACCTGTTGACCCATTCCTTTTCGTAGTCCATAAGGTCTGCATGATACGCGGTCCGAATTTCCATCGTTCTGTGAAGATCGCCCATGCTTTCCGGCTTACCGTTTACCATGATGCAGGATCGTTTGACCTCATCCTGATCCAGGAAATCAGATGACTTTGCCTGGAGACATCCACCATCAGAAACGACGTCATAAAACCTCGCGGATGACTGATTCGTGAGGGTCAGCGTCAATTCTACTCTGTCCTCGAGTCCGGACAACGATGCTCTGAGAACAAGACCCGTTATGAAGTTGTGTCGAATGACCCTCCCCGAGGGATCCTTTTGGCGGTATGCCAACTGCTCTTTGATGTACTCAGGCGTTGTTTGCCATTCGTATGCCCATGCATTGTCTCCCGTCCTGGTCCATTGAGGGCAAATCTTCTGCCACATCATCGTCACGCCATTCATCGACGTGATGACTTCCGGAAACTGGATGGACCACTTCAGATCCCAGTCCACGTGGTGAATATCAACGAATCGCGTTTTGGCAGGCTGTACCCGTATCACTTTTCTTTTGCCTTATGCAGGAACAGCAACACAGAAATGTGAATCAGGTGTAGTTATCGCAGATTCAAGCTTGCGTTTTTTGAACAGACTTGTACGTCAGTTCCCAATGCTTCTCTCCCGGCCACTCCCGGTATTGGACGTCCGTTCCGAATCCACTCAACGCGGCAGCGAGTTCCTGTTCGGTCGGGAAATTTTTCACGATGTCATACTCCTGTCCATCCGAGAGAACCCGCCGCTCGATGGTATCGCCGTTGGAATCCTCGTGCCGTTGTGTGGCCATACCGTCAACTCTGGGAATATCATATTCGAGCTGGTCCGAAAACAGCACCAGCGCTCCGGGAATCAGCCTGCGGTGAAGCGATTGCAGGAACTGCTGCACGCGGGTCCTGGGAACGTGCGACCACCACCAGACAGCGAACGCCGCGGTGAATGTACCGACCTTGGGGTCCAGGGAATACGCGTCAGCCAGACGGAATTTCACATGCGGTAGATGTTCACATCTCGAGCGCGCACGCGAGATCATCTCCGGGTTGACGTCAACGCCAACAACCGACGTCGCGGTTTCCGCCAGGGCTTCCGTCCAGTATCCCGTCCCGGACGCAATCTCGAGGACATCATGGCCCTTGAACAGTTGCTGGTATCTCTTTTTTTTCCCAACACGGAATGGGTGCGCGTCGGGCGTCAGATATCCCGCGCTACGATCGTATTCCGGAGCACGCGCGGCATAGTATCTGGCCGTTTCTTCGGATATCGCATCGCTGGAACGAGGCTTCATTTTGAAGATCCCTTGAGAAATTTCGTGTGCCGTGGCAGGATAACGAGGGGTTTCTCCGTGCCTGCGCCATGAACTCAAGTCAGGCCGATTCTCCTGAACAGGAACAGCGCTTCGACCGTAAAGGCCGCCCGGTGTTCCTCTCCATGATTGGTGATCCAGCCCCCGTCATCGTGCTGATAGCCCTTTACCTTTTCCAGCGATAAGTCGAAAAGGTCTGCCGCGATTTCACCGGCAAGGTGGCTGGCATAGGCGATCGAGATCGTGTCTCCCGGGTCCGCTCTGTCCGTCACCACGGCATCGTATAGTACTTTCTTGCAACCCTGGACGATTCCATCATCCACTTCGTCGCGGGTTCCAATCAGACTCAACAGCGGCATCGCCATCCAATGGGTGTGCTGGTAGACCGGAAATTTCTCGCCATCCCATGCCTGCCGGATAAACGCCACTGCTTTCGAAAAATCCACATGTCGTTCCAGGCCCGACGCTTTCAGTTTGCAGCACAGTGCGGAAGTGAGCCACACCTGATTCTCGTGCCGCCCGGGCAACATCCAGAAAGGCGGGTTGAAGTTGACGATCTCATCCGGTTCGTCCCAACTCCCGTCTTCGCGCTGGGTTCTTCGGAGGAACTCCAGGGTGTTCCGCAGAACCGGACTGTTCCGATCTCCGATCCAGTTCAGCCATTGCATCGCCACCCACGTTGCGCTGATGATTGACACGTCACCCTGGAAGTCCTTGTCGGTTCGCGTCCAGCCGCCATCGTCTCTCTGACAGGTCTGCAGGGAGTCGATCACGTCTTTGGGACCGCAACTGCCGCTTGCAAAAAGGGCGAGACTTGAAAGAACGGGATCATTCGTGGCAAGAACGAAAGCGGTTGCCTTGTCCGGATCGACTGCGCGCATGTCTTCAACCTTTTTGTAAACGCTTTCTAGAACACTTCGGCCCGCTATATACTAAATATAATATTAGACATATTCTTTTTAGTATAATCGGTTCACGAATCAATAAACTGATCTACTCATGAATTGCCACGGCTTGCCGCTTTATTCGCAGTTCTGTCTCTCGAAATTTCGAACCACCATACCCACGCACTCCGAAAAACCCTGCTTGACGTAGAAATCGGCCACGTCCCGGTCGCACACAAGGTCGATCATGTAGAGATGCCCAACCTGTTCGAGCATTCGCCTGACAAGCTCGGCGCCAATGCCCATCCCCTGGTAGTCGGGAAGTACGCTGAGGTGGGGAATATATGCGCAGGACACGCCGTCCGAGACGGCGGAAATCCAGCCGACGACCGCACCTTGCGTGGAAACAGCCAGAACGATGTAGTCGCTGCCCTGAAGAATCCTCAGATGCGCATCCGGAGAGGGTGGATTGGGCCAACCCATGAAGTGACCCTTGAGATTGTCGGGCCGGATTCCCTCAAGGGTACTCTGATAATTGATTGACATCGCGTCACGTGCGTGAGTGTGGATTTTTCGCTCGGAATATGGTTTGACGTCTACACCGGGCCGGATTATTTGCTTCCTGTCGTATGATCAGGCAACGGTGAGGGCGGGTCTCGCGGCGACGGCTACAAGCCGATCGGACTCCCTGCCGTATTCCTCCCCTTCAAAACTCCCGCATAAGTTCACGTCCCGAAAGCCGGCGGCAAGTAATCTGTCCTTCAACTCCTGGCCGGAATAGACGGTGTGGTGAAACTTGAAGGTGCGGACCTCCGCCCCCTTGATGATGATCCATTCATTCCTGATGCGGGACCATTCGTCGAAAATTTCGTGGCGCTGAATCAGCAGCGTACCGTCTTCGAGCTTCTCGGAGACCGTCGGCTGGAAGATGCGCGCCAGCTTCTCCTTGCCCATGAGGTCCATCACGAGACGTCCGCCGGGCTTCAAGCTGGCAAAGATCCTTCGCAACACCCCGACGTCCTCGTCCCTCGCATCGAAGTACCCAAAGGAAGTGTTGAGGTTGAGGACAAGGTCGAAGGCCTCCGGCCGCTCAAATTCACGCATGTCACTCTCTACCCATTCGACGTCCAGATTCCTTTGCGCCGCCCTCTGTCGACCGTCGCCCAGCAGAAACGGGCTCCTGTCCACCGCCGTGACGCGAAACCCGCGCTGCGACAGGGGAATCGCAAAACGGCCCGGGCCGCAACACAGGTCGAGGACCGACCCTGAATCCATCCCGACCAGATCGAGGATGTTTTCAAGGTGCTCCCCGGCGGCCTCAAACCTTGCCTCCGAGAAAAGATACGGATAGATCGCAGTCCAGAAGGACTCGTCTTCAAACCATTCCAATTGACTCATATTGAGGACTTAACTAATTGATAAACAGCGATATACATGTTAGATTACCTGCTTTCTCTTGTTCGCGAAATAATAGGTACTAAAAAGAACCGCGCCTGCCTGTCCGTCACCGCACGCAGACAGGCGAACCGCGCTGCATGCAGGCCGCTCGGCGCGACGACCAGTGGGCGGCGGTTTGGTCCTCGACCTCTACCGTCTCCCTCCTTACGGCCTTCAGGAACCCGCCGAGAGCAGGGAATTTGGGAACGGATTTTTCGCCATCACAAAAGCTTGCGAAATTCCTCAATGGTTAATCCCGCGTCCCTGACAATATAATGTGCTTGCCCTGGCGTGCCACGCGCAAACCAGCTTTCTCCAATGCGCGCACGGCATCCAGATGGTTAATACCCGGTAGTTTCGGCATCCTATACCGTCAACTCAATCTCTCGTACTTCTACGTTATCCAATAGATCGTCAACGACTTCAAGATACTCGCGAATTGCCGTCTCGATGTTTGCAATTGCTTCATCTTCGGTGGCTCCTTGCGACCAACAACCTGGCAAGCCAGGCACCGAGGCACTATAGCCTTCTTCGGATCTCTGAAGTGCAATCTTATACCTCATGAATCCTCCTTGCGGTTTACCCCAATTCGAAAAAACAGCAACTCGGCGACGCGACGAAAACCCTTGAAACGGGGCGTAACGGTCGTCAAAAAGGACATTTTTTCAGTTCACGTCCAGTGACCTGGTGTATCCTGGTCATCAGAACTCTTTAAACAACCTCCTGCGGGTTCTCCATCGGCCACCGGTTCATAGCGGGCACCTACGCGCCGAGCCGTTCCTGACCTTGCGACCTCGCGCCTGCCTGCCGAAGCATCTCCGCGATTTCCCTATGCCCGCGT
>JAGWBX010000018.1:0-48560 GCA_021295655.1 Candidatus Latescibacterota bacterium | reverse complement strand
ACCACGTCTTTGTGGCCCGCGCGGACGTGCCAGCCCAGTGGCGTCGAACACAGTTCGTTATCCTGAACATTCAAGTCAGCCTTATAATCGAGCAATACTTCCGCCATCTCAATCATCACGGCTTCACTATTGTTCCATACGTCCTCACGTTCACGATAGCTTCCGCCGATCCAATGCAGTAAGGTTGAGTTTTCCGGCCCCCGGACGTTAACGTCAACCCCATAATCCAGAATCATCCGCACGGTTTCTCCGGCGCCACTTTGCAGCCCCCAGCGCAGACTCTCAAACCAATAATCCGCATCAAAATCGGGTTCACAACGCAAGCACATCTTTACGACGTTGGCGTCTCCAAAGCTCAATCCCCAACGCATGGTTTGTCGAACCACGCCTTCACTGCGATCCTGAGGCAGATAGCCCGCTCCTCGAACAACCGTGGCACGATCCAGCAACTCACCAATCACGCAATACTGTCTTGCCTTCACGTAGGTCCACATCATCGGGCGCCCGCCATTTACATAGACGCGATCCGCCAGGACCTGGTTGCCCGACAACAACGCCTCGTCTGCAACGCCCAGTTCCGAGTCATTCGGAGGTGCGTCCGTGCGGGCGCCGCGATCCATTAACCGTTCGGCCACGTCAAAGTGCTTGCGTTCCAGCGCATAAATCAACGCGCCGGCAATATGTGCCACCGTACCATTGCGTTCACATTTCGTATCCACGTCAGCGCCAGAATCCAGGAGCAGGTCCACGACGTCCAGGTGCCCCTCGCGCGCGGCCATCGCCAGGGGATAGGTCGATGCATTTTTGTTATTCACGCGCCCACACCGATAATTCGCCAGGCCCGGGTCCGCTTCCAGCATCTTCCTCACACCATCCCGATCACCAAGAGCACTGGCTACCCAGATGTCGTAATCTGCCCCATGTTCGAGCAACAATTCAGCGATCTCTCGATACGCCGGCTTATCACGGCCGGGGTCATTTCCTCTGAATAGAACGCGGTGGATGGGCAGTTCATTTTCGGCATTCCTGATAGTTACGTCGGCGCCGGCGGTGAGCAGATCGGTCACAAGATCAATCTGCATATGCGACACGGCATAGTGAAGCGCCGTATTACCGGATGTATCGCTCTCGTTAATAATCGCCGGTTCCCTGTCCAACATGAAGCGCACTTTCTCGAACTCCCGCATCCTCGCCGCATCACAGAATTCCACCCCGCGAGACGTTGTCCCATGTTGTGTGTTCAACCACGCTTCCATTAACGCGACGACCTCGGTATGCCCCCGCTCCCGCGCCAATGTCAATGGCTGCGACGCCTCCCGGTTGGGCCAGATCCCAACGGCCGGGCTGGCGCCCGCCTCTAGCAGTATCTTCACGACTTCGGCATGGCCTTCGCGAGCGGCATAATGAATGGGGCGTCGTCCGTGTTGCGGATGGTTTTTGGAGGTTGCCAGATCCGGGTTTTTCTTCAACAGCATCTTGACTCGTTCCGCGTCTCCAGCTTGCGCGGCGTTGCACGTGCGGATCGCATCCGCAAACCCATCGTCTCTTGAAGTGGCTTCATCTCGAAAGGTCTTCTTTGCCATTGCAGGAATCCTTCTTTACCAATAATTCCACGCTCAACGCCGTCGCTTGTTTGCGGGACACTAATCGGCCACGAAGTGCCGGAAGAGCGGCTTCACTTCCTCCGGAAGCCCTTCGTACACGTCGCGGCGCAGGGGCTCCATCTCGTAGTTCTTACCGCCGGTCTCCACCACCATCATCTCGTGCTCCGGCGTGCCCACGTGCGTTGGATTCAGGTTCAACCACCAGGGGCGTAGGGGGGCTGCCGCTCCGGTTGGGGGCAACCGCGTGCCACTGCCGGCTGTCGTAGAGCAGCACCGATCCCGCCCTGCCCTGCGCGTTGATCTCGTCCGGCTGGGGCGCCTCGTTGTTGAAGCCGGGGAGGTCTCCCGCGGCCGGATTGCGGTCCTTCCGGTGCGTACCCGGCAACAGCAGCGTCCCTCCGTTGGCGGGGGAGAAATCGGTCAGCATCCACAGCGACGACGCGTGCATCATCGCGTCCGGGTAGGGGGCCGGGACATTGGAGGCGTTCGTCTGGTTGAACGGCCAGTCAGCATGCCAGTAGCCGCGCTCGTTCCCCGGCTGGTTCACCACGGCGTCGGTGCAGGAGATCCGCACCCAGGGACCGAAGAAGATCTCGAGGGCCCCGACGATCCGCCGGTCGGCCAGGTACGGCGCGAACGACTGATCGTGGTTGATCGCCTGCTTGAGCACGCCCACGCCGCGGGCGCCCACGCGGTGGCCTCTGGCACGAGTCGCCCTTTCCCTGGCCTGGTGGGCGGCTTCGGTGGCGGCCTGAGCCCGCACAACGCGCTTGCGGATCCCGTCCACTTTCCCTGAGGGGATGACCTTCTCGACAATGCAGTAACCGTTTTCTCTGATATGGTGCGCTATTTCAGCCGGTTCCATCTCGTTGTCCTTTGCCCGTGCGCCGGTTCGGTTGTCCGGGCCGGAAGGCATGGCAGGGAGCAATTCCCTGGCAAGGTGGACGGTCAGGGGTGACCGAAATTGGTACTTCCAGGTTCACGATATAATATCGCGGCTTCGCGTTGTTCAGCCGCAACCAGGTAGATGGAAGTAAACGTCTGAGCCCGTTTGACGGTGCAATCACTCCCCCCTTGAGGGGGAGTCGCAGAAGCCGAGCCGTCAGGCGACGGCTGATGCGGTGGGGGGATTTCAACGCCTTATCGTCTGCAAGAAGCGTGAATTAACGTGTACGCATTATGCATAGAAGGCACACTGTAAGAAACTAACCGTACACCGCCTGAATCATGGCGTTGATGTAACCGAAGCAGTAAGCGTAGGACTGGTAGGAGCGGTTCGGGTCGTCGTCGGTCCAAGGGACGTGATCGGGATCGATGCCGTAACAATAGCCCGTGTCCTTCAGCGCCTTCAAGACGAGGTGGAAGTCCATGTCGCCTTCATCGGGGAGAGACTCGCGGAAACTGTACTGCCCCCCGATGATGTTGCGATAGTGGACCAGGAAGATCGTATTGCGGCTGCCGAAGTATTCGATGATCGGGCAGATTTCAGCGGCCGGATCTTTCAGCCCTTCGGCAACGGAGCCCACGCAGAAGTTCCAGCCGTGATACGGACTGCGCTGAATCTCGATGAAACGCTTCATGCCCTCAAAGTCATTCAGGACTTTGTCAACGCCCCGGTAGCCTGGGGGTGTGGCGGGGTCCTCCTGGGAATTGCCCATTCGAACCTTGTATTCTTCCGCCACCGGAATCATGCGCTCCAGCAGATACGCGATGCGTTCCCAGTGCATTTCCGCCGTGACGCGCCCGGCATCGGTCAGTTTGGCCTGTTCTTCCGCCGGGATTTTTTCCGCGCGGAACGCGGTGTGGAAGAAACCGCCCCGGCCTTCTTCCGGTTCGGTACGGTCGATCGGCAGCACGCAGGTGTTGTATCGCAGGGAGTCGATGCCGGCGCGCGAGGCGGTCCGGATCATCTCGCATACGATGTCGATCTCCCTGTCGCGCTCCGGGCTCTTGCCGTAATAGATGATGTTGGGAAAACGCTCGTATATGGGCAGCGAACTCATATCCAGCGTGATGCCGAAGGACTCGTGATGCTCCCGTACCTGAATCAGTTCGTCGAGGTCCCATCCGCGGCCTGGATGAAACGGAAAGACGACGGCCTTGTGGCGCACGCCGCAGCGCTCCAGAAACCGCAACTCGGGATCTGTGGACCCGAAACTCTGCGTGCGCACGTACATGCGACCGCCGTTCGACGATGATTGTGACGCGCCTCCTGCGGCGGAAGCGGCAGCCTCACCGGCCGCGAGGCCCTGTTCAAAGGGATCGGATTTCGTCATGTGATTCCTTTCTCTGTATTGGCGTCGATGCGGGATGACAGACGACAAAAAATGCCGTGTGTTTCGCTGGCGGAAAATTCAAGTCGAAGCCCCGGAGTGTAATGATGAGTCCTGCGCCATCGCCAGATTTTGTTCCAATGGATTTGATCGAATCTGCAATGAAAGATCGGACGCAGCTCTCGATAACGTCACCTCTGTAGTCCCCAATTCGCGTGCTCCATGACAAACCCGGCAATTTGATTCACATATCTTTCGAATGTAATGTGCGTCAAAGAATCCCTACCAGACAAAAATCCGGCAGGGACTGAGAAAAGATCAGTACATACCTACGAGTGCGAGTCAATCACATTCGCCTGATCAATGCGTCATACGCGGCATGTGAACCGATCCAGAACCAATCGATATGATCTCGCTCTCGCAGACCCAATGCCCGATAGCCGATTCCAATACGGACAGCAAAGATCGGCTGACGTAGGCTGACTTGCTTGAATTGGAGACTGGAGTGATAGTGATTTGAGCGCCAAAGTTTGAAAGCTTGGCCAGCCTGCCTCTGGACCTGGGAAGAAAGTTGGCCGAGGCGCCTCCGAAACTCTTTAGTAACACTGGATGTCATTACTAAGACGGATTAACCGGGAAGACGTCATCAAATGCAGTCGTTTCGCTTGCATCAATCTCTCTTCTTGCTGCTTGGGCCAATCGATCCCACTGTTCATCGGTTGTGGCATCAAAACGTGCTGTCCAAAGCTGTTCATCCTTAAGTTCGGACAGAATACGTGTGGCAATGGCATCCTGTTGATCTGCCGGGAGCTTCTGAATTTCTGTAAATGCCTGTTGAAGTAAGTGGGTCATTTCTGCAGCCCCTTGAATGGGTGCGTTGATTTCCGAAAAATCAACTCCAATTGCCAATATTGGTCGGATAAATATCGGATCAGGCAGTTAGCCGGGGTTTCAGGCTGTTCTGATCCTTCGCGTTCTCGTATACTCGTTCGTTTTCGAGGAATTGCTGTCTCACAAACGGAAACGCAGAGGGTTTCGAGTGGGTCGCGCGCCGTCGCGCCCACCAGCATGAGTTCGAATCTCACGTCGCGGGTTCCCATAGCTCGATCGCGTTTTTTTTTCGGGGTCGTGGATGCGGGCGAAGCGGCCGATGCCCTCCATCTCGCTTTCGTGGTTGACCTCGATATCCGCGGACGTCAGTTGTGCGATCATCGCGTCCAAATCGGCCACGCGGAAATTCAGCATGAAAGACTTGCCCGCTGCGAAATAGTCCGTGTCGGCATCGAAGGGTGAGAAAACCGTGACCCCGGACTCGGTCACACAGGGCGCCATCTCCATATTCGTGGGAGCACGATTGATGCCGAGGTGATCCAGATACCATTTCGCAAGTCCTTCCGGGTCCATTGCCCGAAAGAAGAACCCGCCGAATCCCTGAACGTTTGGCACGCTACGCCCCTCTTTGCACGGATGTTGCAATCCCCATTCGCCGGCGCCGTAGATCCGGCGGCTTCTCTTCGTGCGTGCCATCATTCGTTTCCTTTCGATGATGGTCTTCACGATCTGGACGCAGGAAGGTTCGCCTTGAACTCGTCAAATCCCCGCGGCTGTTCACTTAGCCTTTATCCATTTTTGTACAGTTCCATCTCGTCTATGGATGACAACATCACTTCCATTCGATATTTCGCTAGCACCTTCTTCGGCAGCAGACCTGGTGCTATAGATTCTTGACGCTCTGGAATTCCCTTCCTTCATGACTGCCCAACGATCTTTTCTTGAGATGACATGGACTCTCTTGCAATTAGATGTTTGAGATTTTCGCGCCATGGCAGGCCCTTTCTCACCCTCGTGCGTGCTTCATGGAGTCGACTACGAATATACCACTGCGTGTGTACACACACGGAATTGATTATCCGAAAACTAAGCTCATTCCGGGTGGCGATAGAAATTATACCTACAATGGAAAATTATGGCAATAGCGAAGGCGGCTTCAGGCGCACCCCGGTTTCTGTATTTACCTTTGTGTCTTCGTGTGAGCTGTTCTTGATTCTCGCCTTTGGCTGACTGCTGACGGCTTACGTCTTCCCGCTCTTGCGCTATCCGTACGCGCCTTTTTCGTGCCGGCCCAGGAGCCGCTGGAGGCGTGGCCCGGCGTCTTCCCAGACGTAGTCCGGCATGCGGTAGTCGATGAACGGATAGAGGCGCTGGGCGATCATCCGCTGGCTGTAGACGATTGAGCCTACGTAACGCACCTGGTCGGAGTTGTTCCGCGAACCGCGGTGCCAGACCTGGTTGTGGAACATGTATATATCACCGGGTTTCGCCACCAGGGATACCGGCTTCCGACCTTCGAAGGTCGGATTCTCGCGGTCATTCGGGTTTCTGCCGGCGAATTGGCTGCCCGGGATGACCTGGGTGACGCCGTATTCGATGGAATCGGCCCTGCTGAGCGGGATCATCACGTTGATCACGAAGCAGGGGATGGGGACATCCGGATTGTGGCGCGGGACGCCATCGGGAAGCGGGAAGTGGATTCTATCGTCCAGGTGCCATCCGCCGCCCTGACCGGGTTCGTAACGCAGGGCGTTCTGGGACATCATGTGGCAGTCCTCGCCGAGGATGGCTTCCACCAGACTGACGATCGGCTCCCGTTCAATCAGGTCCCGGAAGTTGCGGTCGTATTCGTACATGCGCATCATGCTGATGCCGCGGATGTGGTCGCCGGCTTCGTCCGCCTGAATCCGGGGGTCGTTCCACTTTCGTACCATGCCATCCTTCAGTGCTTCCACTTCCCCGGGATCGAGCACATTCTCCAGGAAATAATAGCCTTCGCGGCTGAACTCTTTCACGATCTTCCGCGTGGTTTCTTCGTCGAAGGCCTGCGTGTTTTTCGCGATGACGCTATCGTCGTATGGTTTCATCGATTCCTCCTCAATCTCAACACATCGGCGGATTGCGGAACCTGCGGAATATAGGAATCGTCCAGGGCGGACACAATGGATTTGAAGGCGGGCGCACAAACCCTTTTTCTTTGACATCGGCAGGAAACTGTGCCATCATGGCAACATTGCCGGCCACGGCGCCGCTGCAATGCAGGAGAAGGGGTGTCCGCATCCACCCACAACACCCGGATCCACAGTTGAGATGGAGGAATCCATGGCCGTGAGTGCTCAGGATTTGCAGGCGGTTATCGATGGTTTTCCAAGAACGGGATTGGCCGAACTTCCCACGCCCCTGCACGATTGTCCGCGTTTTTCGGAAGCGTTGGGCGGGAAAGTGCGGGTGCTGGTGAAGCGGGATGACCTGACCGGTCTCGCATTCGGAGGAAACAAGACGCGCAAGTTCGATCTTGCCCTGGCCGACGCGCTGGCGGACGGGGCTACGGCGGTGATCACCGGGGCGGCCTCGCAGTCCAACCACGCGCGGCAGGCGGCTGCTGCCGCGGCGAAGCTGGGCATGAAATGCGTGCTGGTGAACCGCCACGACCATCGAAGTCTGATGGGTATTCAGGGAAATCAGCTTCTGGACAATATCTTTGGCGCCGACGTCAGGCTGGTTGCGGAAGGCGTGAACCAGGAAGAGGTGAAGAACCGGGCGGCGGAGGAACTGCGGGCGCAGGGAGAGAAACCCTATATAATCGGGCGACGGGCCGTGGTGCTGGGTACGGTGGCGTACGTTGGCTGCGTGCTGGAGATTGTGAAGCAACTCGCGGCGATGGACGCGCGGACGGATTTCATCAGTACGGCATCCGGACACGGCACGAACGCGGGTCTGGCATTGGGCGTGAAGGCGCTGGGGCTGCCGGTTCGGGTACAGGGGTTTTCGCCGAGCCGGGGAGGCAATGCGCGGCGGGAGGCGCAGTTAGCCGAAGTGGCCAACGAAACCGCGGCCCTGATGAATCTGGATATTCGAATGACTGCCGGTGAAATGGAGAATACGGACGCCTACGTGGGGCAGAACTACGGGATTGTTACCGAAGCCGGGCTGGACGCATTGCACCTGCTGGCGCGGACTGAGGGGATATTGCTGGATCCCGTATATACGGGCAAGGCCATGTCCGGAGTGATCGACCGGATTCGGAAGGGAGAGATTCCGTCAGGAACGACCGTAGTATATGTGCACACCGGGGGAAACCCGGCGCTGTTCGCCTACGCGCCCGAGCTCATCGCCCACGGCGACTATCGCCAGAACGTCATAACACAGTGAGGCGACTGACAGCCCAATGGGAAGATGTACGCTCTTGGTGCGTTGATCTGGAGGTAAAGGGTACGTGACAGACGCTGCAGGTTCTCAAGTCAGGCCAGCAACAACCGATGATGTACGTGCGGTCGTGGAATTATCGAGACTTTGGGCTGAGGAAGGCTGTACAATCGGCTATGTCGCGTTGATGGAAGGCGGAAAGCATCTCCGGTCCTGGCTTGACGGCGGCTATTTTTTCGTTTGTGAGCATGAGGGTGTCGTCATAGCGTACGCTGCGGGAGTCGTGAAAGTCGGGAAATATGCTATATTCGAACCCGAGGGCGAGCGTTATCTGGACGTTCATGAGGTCTTTGTACATATTGACCACCGTGAGAAGGGAGCTGGAGACCGACTCATTGAGGCGTTGCTATCCAGATCGGAATCGGAAGGAATCAGCCGCTCCATGGTTGGTTCAAATAACGTAGACTGGCTGCGCACGTATCGGTTCTATGAGCGGCGCGGCTATGGGATGTTCTCGATTCAGATGTACAAATAATCGTGAGCAATGGGAGGATTTCAAAGCCATGCCGTATTCAAGCAGCGTGCACTGGAGGTGAATTATTCTCGAAGACCTGTGGTTGTGTTGTATAACCGATATTCAACGAATTCTTGTACGATGGCATCTAAAGTAATGCTGAGTCTGATCGGTCAGTGTGATGTTGCGCTGTGTATAGAGACGTAAGGAATCATCGCTTTGGCCCGGAGGAGTGAGGATCGGTCCTGCTCCTGGTTTCCAATCCTGTTATCCTGGCCGGTTTTGGAATTTATCCTGCCTATCCAGTCTATCAATGTAAGTTCGGGTTTTTAAATAACAGAGCCCAAGGAGGGATGACATGACGGACGACGAAAAATACCTCTTCGATTTGAACGGGTACCTGGTACTCAAGGATGTCCTGACATCGGAGGAAGTCGACCGCTGCAACGAGGCGATCGATCGCCACGCCGATCAGCTCAAGGAGAGAGAGGGGTCGCTCACGATTGGCGCGCCGGCGCTTGGGGGCACGTCGAACAGGAAGGATCTGGGCGGAATGCTGGCATGGGAGCGGCCGTGGTGTGAACCCTTCAGGGCGATGCTCGTGCATCCCCGTGTGATGCCTTATCTGCACGTGATTCTGGGCAAAGGATATCGGCTGGATCACGGGCCCGGTCTGATTGCCATGGACAAGGGCTGCGAAGGGGGCACGCTGCACGGGGGCGGCGTGGAGCGCCCGGATCTTTCCGAGGCCTATTTTTTCAAGAACGGACGCATCTACTGCGGGCTGACGGTCGTGGAGTATCTGCTGGCGGACGAGGGGCCGGGCGACGGGGGTGTGGCGGTGTTGCCGGGCAGCCACAAGGCGAATCTGGCGTGTCCGAGGGAGATGACGCGGGGTGAGAAATACCAGGAACATGTGGTGGAGGTCAGTGGGCGCGCAGGAGACGTGGTGATTTTTACGGAGACACTGACCCACGGGACGTTGCCATGGACGGCCGACCATCAGCGGCGGGCGCTGCTGTACAAGTTCAGTCCGGGATTTCAGGCCTACGGACCGGGCGCGCATACGGTGACGTATCCTGACTACATTCTGGACATGACGGAGGCTGAACGGGCGGTGATGGAACATCCGCATTTCCGGTAGCATTGAATTGGTTGCGGCCAGGCACAGCGAAGCAGGGAGACGGAATGCCGACGTTCGGAGCAGCGGCGGTTGTCATTTCCGCCGGGAAAGTGTTGCTGATCAAGAGGCGGGACTGCGAGGCCTGGGCATTGCCGGGCGGGAACGTTGAATCAGGAGAGACGGTTGCGGAAACCGCCATCCGGGAGGTCAATGAAGAAACGGGGATTGAAATCGAACTGACGCGGCTTGTGGGGATCTACGCAAGTCCGCGGTGGCTTTCAGGCGGTAACCACAGCGTTGTCTTTGCGGCCCGACCCCTCAGCCATGGAATGACACCGCAACCTGAGGAGGTTATCGAATCCGGTTATTTTTTTGCCGCTCAACTGCCGGAGCCCTTTGTCTGGTGGCACCGGCGGTGGATCGGTGATTCACTGGACAGGATCTGCGGAACAGTCTGTCTGCAGGACCGGATCTGGCCGTGGGAAGCCGACGTGAACCAGAGCGATCTGCGCCGGATATTTATGGAATCCGGGATGTCTCCGCAGGAGTTCTTTCAGAAATATCTGACTCGAACAGGTGCCGAGCGGGAACGCATTCTGGTTGAGCCGGGAAGCGGAGAAACCATGGGATGATCTATGACCTCGTACTTAAAGGCGCCACCGTGATTGACGGTGCGCAGGGATTGAACGGGGAGTACGACGTGGCGGTGCACGGCGAGAAGATCGCCGCCGTGGAGAAGGAAATCGCCGAGCCCGCGAAAGAAACCGTGGACCTGGGAGGAAGCATCCTGACGCCGGGCTGGATCGATATCCATACCCACATCTATGCGGGAGCAACCACCTGGGGCATTCAGGGGGATGCGCTCTGCCTGGCGACCGGCGTGACAACGGTTGTGGACGCGGGAAGCCCGGGATGGGCGAATTTCATGGGTTTCCACGATTACGTGGCGGCGCCGGCGCGGACGCAGGTCCTGACGTTTGTGCACATCAGTGGAATCGGGTTGACCTGCGGACCCGTGGGTGAGATGCTGGACTTGAGGTATGCGGATCCGGAACGTACGGCGTACATCATCGGTCGGTGGCCGGACCTCTGCGTGGGCGTGAAGGTGCGCGAGGGAAGGCATCAGGTGGGGGACAACGGGGTGGCGCCGCTGAAACTCGCGGTAAAGGCCGCCGAGCTTTCGAATTCGAAGGTGATGGTGCACGCCGGAGCCGGCGTTCCTTTGCCCGACGTGCTGGGCGAGGTCCGTCCCGGCGATATCGTCACCCACTGCTATCACGGTGGCGGCGATACGATCCTCGACCC
Source organism: Candidatus Latescibacterota bacterium (assembly GCA_021295655.1). Lineage (GTDB taxonomy): Bacteria > Latescibacterota > UBA2968 > UBA2968 > JAAXHE01. The sequence continues at coordinate 37,544 of JAGWBX010000018.1, read as the reverse complement.
GGGGGGACGGGTTATTCCGGAGGTGTGGGCGGCAAGGGAACGGGGGGTCCTGTTCGACCTGGGCCACGGCGGCGGAAGTTTCATGTTCGAAGTTGCCAAAAAGGCGCTTTCGCAGGGTTTTCCTTCGGACGTGATCAGCACGGACCTGCACGTGCTGTGTTTGAACGATCCGGTCTGCAGTCTGCCCGAAACGGCCTCCAAGATGCTGAACCTGGGAATGGAGTTGCCGGAGGTTGTTTACCAGACAACGGCCGCGCCGGCCGCCGCGATTGGACGGGACAACGAACTCGGAACGTTGAAGGTTGGGACTGTTGCGGACCTGGCCGCGTTCGAGGTGCGTTACGGCGCGTTCGAGTTCCGGGACGTGCGCGACAACCTGGAGGTGGGCTCGCGCATGATTCAGCCTGTATTGACCGTTCGAAAAGGAAACCTGTACAGGCCGGAAGACCTGAAAGAGGAAGTCGCGGAGACATTCCACAGGGCGCGCGAGATGCATGCGCTGGTGAGAGGCAGGTTCGACAGGTTAATGCCGGATTCGAACGCGTAGATTCTTCGGGTTGTGCGCCACCGTTGTGGAATCAGGAAGGGCACATTCCATGTCGATGACCGGTGCGGATGTACTGGTCGAAGGTCTGATCGCGGCCGGGGTTAAGCATCTGTTTTCGCTTTCGGGCAATCAGATCCTTTCGGTTTACGATGCAACCATCGGGCGGGACATTGAATTGTTTCACACCCGCCACGAAGCCGCAGCCGTCCATATGGCGGACGGCTGGGGGAGGTTGACGGAGGAGCCCGGCGTCGCATTGTTGACGGCGGGGCCCGGACACTGCAACGGATTGACGGGGCTCTACGTGGCGTTGATGGCGGAGTCGCCGCTGTTGATGTTGAGCGGTCACTGTCCGGAGGCGCAGATCGGAAAGGGCGCGTTTCAGGAGATCGACCAGGCCGCCGCCGCTCGTCCGGTGGCGAAGGCATCCTGGAGAGTGGAGAGAAGCGAAGATCTGGAAGGCGATCTGTCCAGGGCGCTGGAACTGGCGGTTTCCGGCCGGCCCGGTCCCGTGCATCTGAGTTTGCCGTCGGATGTCCTGGAGACATCCGTACGGGGCACGTGCCGTTCGCACTCGAAGGGTGCGGCGGACGCGGTGGACGGAAATATGGAGGTTGTGCTGGATCTGTTAGGTCGTGCGGAGCGGCCGCTGATTCTGGCCGGGCCCGCGACGGGGCGGGGCCGGCGCTGGCTGGCCGTGGAAGCGCTGGTGGCGGCAACGGGAATTCCGGCGCTGCCGATGGAGAGCCCGCGCGGCGTGAACGATCCGGCGCTGCGCCTGGCCACCACATGTCTGGCGGATGCCGACGTGGTGCTTCTAATTGGCAAAAAGCTCGATTTTTCACTGCGCTTCGGCCAGGCCCCGGTTTTTTCCGAGGAGCGAAGGTTCATACAAATCGACGCGGACCGGAGCGAATTGAGGGACCATCCCTGTGTCGCGTTGCGTCTGTGCGCGGACCCGTGGAAAGCGACACGGCGGCTTGCGGAAATGGCGCGCGCGCGGTCCTGGAATTCCGGGACGTGGCGGTCGGACGTGGACAGTTTGCGTGTGGCCACACCGGCTGACTGGGACGGCCTGTTGAGCCCGGCCGCGAGTCCCGTGCATCCGTTGGACGTGTGCGATGCAGTGCAGCCGTTCCTGGATAAAGGGGCGATATTCGTAAGCGATGGAGGTGAATTCGGGCAGTGGGCGCAGGCAGGATTGACGGCGGAGTTCAGATTGATCAACGGGCCGTCCGGCGCCATCGGGAGCGCATTGCCGATGGGTCTGGCGGCAAAGCTGGCCTATCCGGACAGGGCCGTGTTCGTATTGCTGGGGGACGGGACGTTCGGTTACCATGCGATGGAACTGGATACGGCATTGCGCTATGGACTCCCGGTTGTCGCAATCGTCGGAAACGACGCAAGGTGGAATGCCGAGCATCAATTGCAGGTCACGACTTATGGGCCGGATCGTACGGTGGGTTGCGATCTGCTGGGGACGAGATACGATCGCGTGACGGAGGCGCTGGGCGGATACGGGGCATATGTGGACCGCACGGAGGATCTCCCGGCCGCGCTGCACGATGCGGTGGCGTCCGGCCTTCCAGCGTGCGTGAACGTGGCGATCGAACCGGCCGCCGCACCGGTTTTTCGATGAAATGCAGCTGTCAGCTTGCAGCTCTCAGCAGTCAGCTAAAAGCAAAAACCGTATCAGGTGACGTCAACGCCGTTACGTGGGCGACCGCGAATGGCGGTCCTCTCCCCAAAACCAGGGAGACGCAAGAGGGGAGAGGGGAGAAGAAGCAACGGCGAAAGGCAAAGTCAAAAGCAACCCGTCCTCCCGGCCCCGCCGACCTCTCCCCCCGGCCCCCTCTCCTAAACGAAAGGGGGAGGTAAACCAGGAGTCGCCTCACCGATAAAATGGCCAATCACCGTTCCCCCTTCCTTCAGGAAGGGGGTTAGGGGTTAGGTCTCGGTCGGGAAGACTCAAGACGATGAAAGGAAACGTGGAGGAGGAGACGTGCGCGCGGAAATCGTTATGATCGGAACCGAGCTTCTGCTGGGAGAAATCGTCGACACGAACGCGAATCTGCTGGCGGTCGCGCTCCGGAATATCGGTATGGACCTCTATTACAAGACCACCGTGGGAGACAACGAGGAGCGTATAACGCAGGTACTCAATCTCGCGCTGGATCGATCGGACGTGGTGATTACGTCCGGGGGTATCGGGCCGACCGTGGACGACGTGACCCGGCAGGCGATTGCGCGCGCGACGGGTCGACAGTTAATATTCAGCGAGGTGCTGGAACGTCAGATTGCGGCGCGCTTTCGCAACTTCGGACGAGAAATGGCCGCGAACAACAAACGGCAGGCGTACCTGCCGGAAGGCGCCCGGCCGCTGGAGAACCCCGTTGGAACGGCGCCTTGTTTTCTGAGTGAAGATACAGGAGGACGGGGATTCATTATCTGCCTGCCCGGAGTGCCCCGCGAACTGGCGCATATGATGGAGCATACCGTCGTGCCGCTGCTTGTTGAATGGATGGGCGGTGTGAAGGTTATCCGGGTGGGGGTACTTCGGACCTGCGCGGTTGGCGAAAGCAATATCGACAGGGGTATCGGGGACTTGATGACGTCTTCGAACCCGACGGTTGGTCTGGCCGCGCACGCGGGACAGACGGACGTTCGCATTACAGCCAGGGCCGATTCGGAAGATGAAGCCAGGACGTTGGTAGCCGGCATGGAAACCGAACTTCGGAACCGGCTGGGTGTGGCGGTCTATGGTGTCGACAAAGCGACCGTATCCGAGGTTGTGGGCAGGCTGCTGTCAGAGCGGGAATTGACGCTGGGGGTGGTGGATTCCCTCACAGGTGGGCAACTTTCCCGGGAGTTGAACGAAGCGGGATTCGAGCGCGTCGTTACCTCGGATTTGCACGGGAGCCGGGCCGAGGAGGCGATAGCAGCCGCACGCTCCGATGTGCCGCAAGGAGCCGACGCCCTGACGCTGGCGGCACATCTGGCAAAGCGGGTTGTGCCAGAAGGCGGCGTTGGGTTGGCGATGATAGGACCGTTTGAAGGAAGATCGACTGCAATCGCGGTTCGGGGGCCGGGCGATCTGATGACGAACGAGCAGGGGCGACGGTTCGAAGACTCGGACCTGGTTCGGAGGTGGACGGTGATACTGGGCCTGGACCGGGTCAGAAGGGCCGTGCTGGGTGTGCTGGAATCGCCGGTGGATTGGAACTAGCCGGATGTGCGTAGCTGCCGCGGGGAACCTGCCCGTCAGTCAGCCGGAGGTTTCAGCATTGGCGTTAATCATATTGGTCCATCAGCGGCGTGACAGGAGGATGCCCCATGGCTGGCGTCAGAGACATACACTCCAGGCTTGAGCTGTTCGTCGACGACTGGTTGATCGACACGATGACGGGCACGAGCCTCAAGCTCCATCCTCCGGCGCCGGCTGAGGTCGTCCTGGACTTCGACCAACCCTGGGAAGGGGAGACCTCGTGGGTCGCCAACGTCATCCTGGACGACGGGCGTTACCGCCTGTGGTACCGCGCCCCCGGCCCTGACGGAACGAACCGGACGACCTGTTACGCCGAGAGCCCCGACGGCATCCACTTCGAGCGTCCAACCCTCGGGCTCCACGAGTTCCAGGGCTCCAGGGAGAACAACATCGTCATGGGGGCCACGCACTGGAACGCCTGCGTCTTCAAAGATCCCAATCCGGCCGCGCCGGACTCATGGCGGTACAAGGGATTCCTGAGGGGCGAGAAGCTGGACGGGCGCAGTACGATTTACGGTTACGGTTCGCCCGACGGCATCCATTGGGAACTGATCCGGGACGGGCCGATCCTGCATGCGCCACCCGACGCCCACCCCGGATTCGACTCGCCCAACGTGGCCTTCTGGGACGTCAATATTCGCAAGTACGTCAGTTACCTGAGGGGTTTCACGCCCGGTTGCGATTGTGGCGTGGGCCCCGCTCAGGGCGGCGTATACCGGTCGATTCGGCGCGCCGAGTCGGACGACTTCCTGAACTGGTCCGTGCCGGAACTGATCGACATGGGCGGAAGACAGAAGGAGCACCTGTACACCAACGCAGCGACCCCCTACTTCCGTGCTCCCCACGTCTACCTGATGTTTCCCAAGCGGCTTCGGCTTGGCCGGAAGTTTCACAAGGACTGGGGGTTTGACGGCCTGTCCGAGGGGGTCTTCATGTCCAGCCGGGACGGCATCCGGTGGGACCGCCGGTTTATGGGTCCGTTCATCCGTCCCGGCTTCGACTCGAGGAACTGGAATGAGCGGAATATGGCCGCCGGCGTCGGCGTTGTGCCCATGGGGCCCGAGGAGATCTCGATCTACTACGTGGAGAACTACCGGAACCCGTCGTGCCGGCTTCGTCGAGGCGTCCTTCGGACCGACGGATTCGTCTCCGTCAACGCACCCTTCCGCGGCGGCGAGATTGTGACCAGGCCCTTCACGTTCGCTGGCGGCGAGCTGGTCATCAACTACTCGACGTCCGTGGCCGGCGAAATCCGGTTCGAGATGCAGGACGAGCAGGGCAGGCCCATCGAGGGCTACACGCTCTCCGAATGCGTCGAGATCTATGGAGACGAGATCGCCAGGGCGGTCAACTGGGACAGCGGCCCGGACGTGTCTGCGCTTGCGGGAAGGCCGGTGCGTCTTCGCGTGGCGATGAAGGAGGCCGACCTCTACGCCATTCGCTTCCGGTAGCGGATGATGCCGCGCCGCTAATACGCGCCGCTTCGCAACTGATTCTACCAGATAAATTGACTAATCTGATAATTTGCATTATAAATTAGGGATTCGTGCGGGAATTGGATTGCGGGACAACCAGCTGACGAGGAGGTTTCGGTGGATCGGCAGACGAATAACATGAGCTTTTGCCTGGGGGTATTCGGCCTCGGCGCCATCATCGGGATGGCCCTGGGAATAATCGCCGGTGTTCTACTGGCGCCCCGGAGCGGTATCGAAACCCGCCAGACCGTTCGACGCAATGTAGACAGAGCCGTAAACAGGGGCCGGTCATTCGTGGAACGAGTCCGTGCGCAAGACGGCGACGGTGCGGAAGAGGTCGCTGAATCTTAGTGTCCCGTCGGGTGAATGCTTCACTATTCCGCCGCCTGTCTCGCATGCTTCGGCAGGAAGGCCAGGAGTTCGTACGGCCAGCGCGGTTCCGGACCTGGATACCCATCTGAAAAGGATCGATTCGTGAAAAAGGCAATTGCCGCAGCTATTTTGGGCTGTCTGCTGTGGGGGGTGGATATGGCCTTTGCCGGAGAATTCACGATTTACGGTTTTGTCCGTTTCGACGCCGTTATCGACGATTCGAAGATGCAAAGCCACCAATTCGGCTTCTGGGTAAAGCCGGAAGATCCTGGCGCCGAAACCGATGGCAATTTGACCATGTACCCTCGTCTTACCCGGTTGGGCGCGAGATTCAAACCCGTAAAACTTGACGAGAGATCCAGCATCAGCGGTCTCGTCGAGGTGGATTTCCAGAACGGCGGCAGCGAGTCGCGCCAGATTCTGAGGCTTCGTCAGGCCTATTTCAACCTGCAGCGAGGGGACTGGCAATTTCTGGCGGGCCAGGCCTGGGACGTCATTTCGCCGATCTTTCCGATCGCCAACAACGACGGGCTGATGTGGCACGCGGGTAACCTGGGAGACCGCCATCCGCAGGCGAGGCTCACGTACAAGCCGGAAGGCGGATTTTCCCTGGCGATTGCGGCGGGACAGACCGGGGCCGTGGACAGGAAAGACCTGGACAGAAACGGCATCATGGACGGCTGGGATGCGGCGGTGCCTTTCCTGCAGGCGCGGCTGGGATTCCAGCAGCCGAAATTCAAGGCAGGCGCGTGGGCCCATTGGGGCGCCGAGGAGACTGCCGAACCCGTGGGCGGCGAGACAAGCTTCACCTCGACAGCCGTGGGTCTGGATGCCTCGATCTCCCTTACCGAACAATTCATGGTACAGGGCGAAGCCTGGACCGGAAGCAATCTCACGGACATCCGGGGCGGTATCGGCCAGGGGGTCAACACAACGACGGGCGAGGAGATTGCCTCCACCGGCGGGTGGGCGCAGATCGTGATCATGCCCAATGCCCAGTGGAAGCTCTACGCAGGGGCAACGATGGAGAAGCCGGACGAAAATGGCGTGCCCTCGGGCGGGCGCACCAGGAACGGGGCCTTCTACGCTGTCGGCCGATATCGGCCGTGGAAGCCTTTGCAGGTGGCGGTAGAATATCTGTACTGGCAAACCACCTACAAGGGACCGAACGACGGGGTCGCCAACCGGTTGGACATCCATTTTACGTACAATTTTTGAGGATCAGTCCCCCAGCGATCTAATTGGCGCGGAATCCCCGGTGACTCAAGCAAATCCGTATTTCAGCTGAAGAGGAACGGAATGGATTTTCCCGATTGGACAGACGGACACGACGCACGGGACGATCAGGCGTCTGATCTTACGCGAAGGTTGCTGCTCCGTCGTGGCCTAATCGGGCTGCTGGCGTTATCCTGGGGCGGTTGGAGGGAGGTTGGAGCCCAGACTGCAGGATCGGACAGGGATTCAACGGAAACGTCGAGCAGCGGCGGCACTGAAGGCGTATATGAAGGCAAGATCGTCCTGGGCATGTCCGCCGCGTTTTCCGGGCCCTCCCGGGGGCTGGGCAGCGAACTCTACCGGGGCGCCAAATCATACTTCAATCACGTAAATGACAACGGCGGGGTTGGCGGCCGCCAGATCGTCTTCAAGCTGTATGACGACGGGTACCAGCCGGTCCCGTGCGTGAAGAACACCATGAGGCTCATGCTTGAAGATCACGTGTTCCTGTTATTCGGGTACGTCGGCACGCCAACCGTGACCCGCGCGCTTCCCCTGCTGAAGAAGTTCCAGGACGAGCGGGTCTATCTGTTTTTCCCGTTTACCGGCGCTCAGCCGCAGCGGGAGCCGCCATACGGGGATTTCGCGTTCAACCTCCGGGCGTCCTATCGCCAGGAGACCGCGGGGCTTGTGGACAATTTCGTTCGGACCGGCAGAGAGCGGATCGCCGTGTTCTACCAGGCCGACGCGTACGGACGCAGCGGATGGGCGGGGGTAAGGGCGGCAATTGAGGCGCATGGCGAACACATTGCCGGCGAGGCGACGTACCGCCGCGGTCAGAGGTTCACCGGGAGCATGAGGCGGCAGGTTGAAATTTTGCAGAAGGCTTCTCCGGACGCCGTCATTTGCATCGGATCATACGCCGCGTGCGCCGCTTTCGCCCGCGACGCGATCGACCTGGGACTAAAGGTTCCGATTGCCAATCTCTCGTTCGTCGGCAGCGAGAATCTGCTGCATCTGCTCAGCGAGGGTCGTGACGACGCGGAGACGTACACCCGGTATCTCGTCAATTCCCAGGTTGTGCCCAGCTATGAAGACACTTCCATTCCCGCCGTGAGAGAGTACCGGGAGTTGATGGCGCGCTACAACCCTGCCGTTCCCGAGGAACTCGTCAAAGAGTCCTACAGTCCGTTCGAGCGAAGCTTCGTGAGCCTGGAGGGCTTTCTGGATGCCAAGCTGATGACCGAGATTCTCAGGCGTCTGGGAAATCGTCCCAACAGGGCGGGGCTGGAGGACGCGGTCTTCTCGGTACGGGATTTCGACCTTGGCATCGGGGAGAAAGTCTCTTTCGGACCCGACCGGCGACAGGGACTGCAAACTGTTTACTATACCGTTGTTCAGGACGGCCGATTTGTCACTCTGAACGACTGGGAAAGCTGGCTTTCGTAATATGAAAATTCAAAGGCTGTTTCAGAAGACCAGGTTCGGCATCTTTGCGCTTTTCGGGCTGATCGTACTGTCCACGTCTTTCCTGTGCATCTACACGGTAGACACGCAGTTGTCGGCGGAGTACGCGTCCAACAGCAAAGACATCGCGAAGACCATCGCCAACGCCAGCGTGGACATCCTTCTGAACCGGAATCTTGCGACACTGCAGTCGATGATCGATCAATTTGTCGAGATTCAGGGCATCCGTTACATCTATATTACCAGTGAAGAAGGCGAATATCTGGCGCATACCTTCGTACCGGGCATCCCCGAGGAGATTCTGGCAAGCGATCCGTCCAATACCGAACCTGTTGAACGAAGCATACCGGGCCTGGGCGACTTCCTGGAAGTGGGCAGCCCGATCCTGGCCGGAGTGGCCGGCACGGTACACGTCGGTATGGACCTGGACATCGTCGCACTCAAGATCCAGCGCGCCATCGGCCAGCAGGTCATTCTCATCAGTATCTTTCTTGTTGTTGGCGTCCTGGCGTCGATCTGGCTGGTCAACCTGGCCGCAAAGCCGCTGGGAGGGCTTCTTTCCTACGCGGTGGACCTGGCTGACGATCGAAAGCAGGATAAGCAGGAGGACGACGAACTGCTTGCCCGCGATGATGAAGTCGGCGATCTTGCCCGGCTGTTCCGGCACATTTCGGGGAATTCGCCAGGCGCGGGGGGACCGGAAGGGTCGGCGGAAAAGCCGGGTTAACGGTCCGTTGATAAGGTCGCTCTGGAGGCGAGGCCGAGCAACGCAGTACTTCGGCCACAAGGGCGGACGTAGACCGGATGGGCTTTTTCAACGGGCTGTTAATCGGAGGACAGGCGTTGCGTATTCCAAGAAGCGCTATTGCGATCTTCTGCACGGTTCTGCAGGTCTGCTACGGCACAGTCTACGCCTGGAGTTTTTTCCAGACGATCCTGGTGCATCGGGGCGGCTGGACGCATACGGAAACGGCGTGGGCCTTCAGTATCGCGATTTTCACGCTGGGCGTCTCGGCGGCCTGGGCGGGCAACATGCTCTCCCGGTTGGGTCCCAGGTTTCTGGCGGTGACCGGCAGCATCCTGTTTTCCGGCGGATACCTGATTTCCGGGGCCGCGCTTCACCTGGATTCCGTTCCGCTCTTCTACCTGGGTTACGGCGTGATTGGCGGCGCAGGCATCGGGCTGGGGTACGTGACACCGGTCGCGACCGTTGCGAAGTGGTTCCCCGACCGCAAGGGGTTGGCCACCGGAATCGTCGTCATGGGCTTTGGCGTCGGCGCCTTTCTCCTGAGCAAGGGTCTGGCGCCATTTTTGATCGTAAGTACAAAAGGCGCACTACCGCTCGTCTTCATCTGGCTTGGGATCATATTCGGCGCCATCCTGCTTCCGTGCAGTCTCGTACTGAGCGATCCTCCTGCGTCCGCTACCCCCGCAGCCAGCGCGGCTGAAGAAGCGCTCGAATACGGAGAACCGGACTCCGCTGTAACGTATCTTAAGACGACCCAATTTGTGATCATGTGGATCGTCTTCTTTTTCAATATCGCCGCAGGGATATCGGTCATCAGCTTCCAGTCGGAAATTCTCCAGGAGATCTGGGGCCTGGCGGATAGTTCGATCGAGCCGACCACGCTGGCCGAATACGGCGCAACACTCATCGCCGTCAGTTCGATCTGCAATGGCCTGGGGCGTCTGTTCTGGGGACTGCTTTCCGACAGGTTCGGCCGGGTCACGGTTTTCAGGGTTCTTCTCGCCAGCCAGATGGTTGTCTTCGGCATCCTGATGACGGAGACCAATCCCTGGCTATTCTCTGCTCTGGTCTGCTACGTCCTTCTCTGCTTCGGCGGTGGATTCGCGACCATGCCGCCCTTCGTCCTTGACGTCTTCGGCACCCAAAAGATGTCCACCATTTACGGCGCCGTCCTCACGGCATGGGCCGCCGCGGGGATCACGGGTCCCCTGTACGTCGGGTACCTTAAGGATGTATATCCCGACAGAGCGGTGATGTATTGTTTCCTGATCGGGATCCTCATGTTGGGCGCGGGATATCTTTTCACGTACCTGCTGAACGACGGCAGGATTCGCTTGGGACGTCCTACGCTTGCGACTACGCTGCATCGATACGGGATTCCGTTACCAGGGAAGTCCTGAACGCGACTGCAAATAGAACGGCGTGTGGGCATGCCGGCACAGGCGTAGAAAGCAGCTATGGTTGAGACAGTACCCGGAGCAGACGATGACGAGTCGCCGACGCCCGCAGCCCTGAACGATTGTGAACCCGGTCTCGATAACTCGAGAATAAAGCTGTAGTATACCTCCCCCAAATCGCCAGCCATTGAATTCCCGGTCTATTCTTCCTTTCCGATATCCATGAGAATCTCACGGCCGTTCAGAGCCTGTACCGGACGGTTATTTTTATGAACGACTGCTTTGAAAGCGGCAATCTGCGCCGCCGACAGTTCAATGGGCGTCGCCATGACAATCCAGTTGACGTCCTCGGTGCATGGCGGCGTCGTCAGGGATCCTGCATACCGATAGGCGCGCCTGTTTCGAGGGAGCAGGTCGAGTGGATTGACGGAGACACCCTCGACGCTCTTTATTTCTCCACGCGTGGCAGGCAGATGCTTCCGCACCTGATTGAGTGCGACGTGTTCGTTTCCACGCTGGATCAGCACGCCAATTACGGCCAACACGCCTTCTCTGTTCCGGTGAACGAGGTGCATTTCCATGTCAAATGAGTTGCCTTCCACCGTATGTTCGGACGGCGCGTGGAAATGGTACTGCGCCAGGCTGTATTTTTCGCTGCCAACCTCGAGCCAGTTCTCCCCGGTGGAAGCAACTTCTATGGTGTGGCCGTTATTGTGGATATTCAGGGGCGTTGGCCGGTAGTTGAAGGTGATGGCGGGCAGATTTGCCGGCCTGGGGTTTCGGAGGTCAACGGGTGACTGGCGCGACCCTTCGGCGCATAGCGCGTATTCCCCGCTCAACCGGCCCCAGACGGCCGGTCCGTTTTCGGCGCCGTACCCCCACGCCGGCTTGTTCGATACGGATGGCGAATTCTCCGATTCTGAACCGGCAGTCGTCCCGATACACATAATACACAAGGGCGTTGTCAGTCTGAACAGGTTCATATATCCTCCCGAGCGGAATGTGTTGTGTCTGTAGTGGTCTGTTACAACATTCAGCAAGACGCCTGACGAGCAATTCCAATATAACGTCAGGATTACACAATGAAAACCCTGTACGCAGGCATTGTGGGCGTTGTGCTGGTGACCGCCCGCACATCCGCGGTCGCGCAGACCGAGTTTCACCTTCAGTACGGCTCGCACGTGAATCCATTCACGGGGTCCGACCAATGGACGCTGGTGTTTACCGTGCAGAACGCCTCGAGATGGAAGTTGGGCGACAGTTTCTTTCTCCTGGATTACATTGACGACAGCGGGAACGACGGATTCAACGACAGAGACTTTTATTCCGAGTGGTATCCTACACTGAGTTTCGGCAAGCTGGCGAAAAAGGACGTGCGCCTGGGCCCCATTCGGGATGTCGCCCTGGTTGCCGGCGTCAACGCGGGGGGCGACGCCAAGGTATTGAAATACCTGCCGGGCCTGAGGGCCTCCTGGAGTGTGCCGGGATTCCTGTTTCTGAATACGGATCTCACGGCCTATATTGACGACAACACCGGCGTGGACGGCGGCGGCGCGCCGAAGACCGGCAACGGCTTCATGTTCGACGTGAGCTGGCTGCTGCCCATCGAAGCCGGCGAGCAATCATTCACGTTCACGGGGCATGCCGAGTACATCGGCGGTCGTTCCAACGAGTTCGGGGAAGACGTCAACGGGTCGATCCTGGCGCAGCCGCAGCTGGCGTGGGACGTGGGCAAGGCGATGTCTGGCGTAGAGTTCCAATAGTGGCGCAATAAACTCGGAACGGAAGAAGACGAGATGATCGCACAGTTGCTCGTGGTCTGGCGCATGTAGTCGGACTGCCGGGGGGTATTGACAGGGAGAGACAAATGCCTTCGGAAGAAATCCGTAAAAACGAAACGATCCGGTACGAACCGGACGAGCGGCCCCCGCACTCAGTCGCCGCCGCGGCGGGCTTTCAGGCGGCTGTTGTGGTCCTGGCGCCCGTGGTGCTCAGCGCGGTGATCATCGGCCGGGCGGCGAATCAACCGGACAGCTATCTGAACTGGATTGCCTTCGCGGCGCTGGTGGTCAGCGGCATCAGCACGGTCCTGCAGGCGGTGAGGGTTGGGCGGATCGGGGCGGGCCATGTGCTGATTATGGGTACGTCCGGCGCCTTCATCGCGGTGTGTATTACCGCGCTGGTTAAGGGCGGACCGGCCCTGATGGCGAGTCTGATTGTGGTATCCTCGCTGTTTCAGTTCGCCCTGGCCTCGCGGCTTTCACTCCTGCGCCGGATCATTACCCCGGTTGTCGCCGGAACCGTGATCATGCTGATTGCCGTCACGGTGATGCCGGTCATATTCGGCCTGTTGGCCGACGTTCCCGAGGGGACGCCGGCGGCAGCGCCTCCGGCCGCGGCTGGAGCGGCATTCATTACCCTCGTCGTGCTTGCGCTGCGGGCCCCCGCGTCCCTGCGGTTGTGGGCGCCGCTGATCGGGATCGCCGTTGGCTGCGCGGTCGCCGCCCCTTTCGGTCTGTACAATGTCGGACCGGTTGTCGACGCGCCCTGGATCGGTTTTCCGAATTACGCGTGGCCGGGGCTGGATCTCTCCCTGAGCGCGGAGTTCTGGGCGTTGCTTCCGGCATTCGTGGTGGTTACGGTTGTGGGGGCGATCGAGACGGTTGGCGACGGCGTTGCCATTCAGCGGGTCTCGCGGCGCCGGCCCCATGCAACCGACTTCCGCCTGGTGCAGGGCGCCCTCAACGCCGACGGCATGGGCAATCTGCTCTCCGGCCTCATCGGGACGCCCCCAAATACGACCTATTCCACCAGCATATCGCTTGCCGAACTGACCGGCGTCACGGCGCGCCGCGTCGGGATTTATATCGGGATCGTTTTCGTTCTGATGGCCCTGTCCCCCAAGGTAACCGCCCTCGTGATCGCCATTCCCAATCCGGTTGGCGCGGCCTACGTCACGGTGCTCATAGGCCTGTTATTCGTACAGGGCATGAAGCTGATTGTGGATGACGGCGTCGATCACCGGAAGGCCACGGTGGTCGGGCTGGCGTTCTGGCTGGGTGTGGGATTTCAGAATCAGGTGATCTTTCCCGACATGCTGGACGGGACGTGGGGGACGTTGCTCGGAAACGGGATGACCGCGGGCGGTCTCGCGGCAATCCTGCTGACCGCTTTCATGGAATTAACGGCCCGCCGCCGGAAACGTCTCCAGGTTGAATTGTCCAACGCCTCACTTCCCGTGATCGACAAGTTCCTCCGCGGGTTTGCGGGAGGCATCGGCTGGACGGAGCCGGCAACCGGCGGGCTGTGCGCCGCGGGCGAAGAGACCCTGTCGATTCTGATAGAACAGGCCGGGGAGCGTGAAACTGAGGGTGGACGGCTGCTCGTCATCACCGCCCGGCAGGTGGAAGGGACAGCGGAACTGGAGTTCCTTGCGGCTGCGGCGGGAGAAAATCTGGAAGACAGGCTGGCTTATCTGAGTGAACAGCCCGAGATTATGGACGAGCACGAAATATCGTTTCGGCTGTTGCGCCACTACGCTTCGTCGGTGCGCCACCAGAAGTACCACGACCTGGACATCGTTACCGTTCGGGTGGACGGCGCGTCGTAATGGCGGCGAACGGGATCGCAGTACCGGGCAGGCGGGATGTGGGACAGGACGCTAATACGGCCGCATCTGTACTGCGAGAGCGAGCGAGAGTTCGATTTCCGTAATCGCCCGAAACGTTGCCTGGCCGATCAGGTCGAGCTTTCTTACCTGGTTGATGCGGGGGGCAACGCGCGCCAATTCTCTGGCAGACAGAATCTGGCTGAACAGCTTACAGGCGTGCGCAAGGCTGATGATCACCACGTCCCGAGGGTCCGGGATCTGGTCGCTGAACAGGATCTCCATAATCCTGAGCTTGACTTCCCGCTCTGCCTGGTCGTCCACGGATGGGTATCGCCGTGACCGGAAGACCCACAGAAACCGGTCGTCCCGGCGTTCAAGGATGCCCTTTTCAACCAGACGGTCGAGAGACGCTTCGCGAATGCTCGCGGCGCTGCGAATGGCGGTGCGTTCCACCCAGAAGCGCGCGTCGTGGGTTTCTTCAGCCTGCGAAATATCGGCGAGCGTGGGATCCAGAAGGCTGTCCTGAACGGGCGTTGAATCCACCAGGACCAGCCGGTCCGGATCGGTGTCAATACGGTTTTCCATGGCCAGGTCCATCAGCACTCCGCCGGCAAGCGCATAACGCAGGGACTGGTCCGGCACGCGGGCGAATCTGCCGTTGTCGTCGTCGAGTATCAGGAGCATGAGTTCTTCGGGAAATCTCAGCATCTTCAATTCCTTTCCTGATCGGAAGTCAGTTTTCAATATAAATGATACGGCAAGTTGGGGCATTGTCAAGCCTGCGACCTCACCCTCGGCCCCCTGCCACGGGGTAGACGTTAGACGGGAGATGATTTGAGTGCCGGTTCGGTTTCATATCTTGCCGGAGGCATAAAAGGAAGAGTCAATCGGGCAAAGACGTCTTCTACCGTCTCACCTCTACCCTCTCCCCGATTTTAGGTGTTTTATATACCGTCTCCCGGCTTACGTCTTACCGCCCTCAAACGACCTGACAGGACACTAAGGACACGATGCGATGAAATATGACTTGAATGCGTTGCGGGGCGACATATTTGGCGGCGTCACGGCAACCGTGGCGGCACTGCCGGTCGCGTTGGCGCTGGGGGTTGCGTCGGGCACGGGCGCGGCGGCCGGCATGTACGGCGCGATCGCGGTCGGCTTTTTCGCGGCCGTATTCGGCGGCACTCGGACCCAGATTTCGGGCCCTACGGCGCCGATGACCGTCGGCCTGGTCGTTATTGTCTCCAGCTACACTTCCAACCTGACCGAGGCGCTGACCGTCGTCGTCATGGCCGGTCTGCTTCAGGTACTCCTTGGTGTGTCGAGGATCGGCCGTTTCGTTGCCTATACGCCGCATGTGGTCGTCTCCGGGCTCATGGCGGGGATCGGCATCATCATCATGGTGATTCACATCCTGCCGTTTTTCGGGTTTCCGACGGCGCCGGGAGGCTTCGTCGGCGCGGTCCGCGCGACGTCCGATGCGATTGAAAACGTGAACTACAACGCGGTGGCCGTCGCGGTCGTTGCTCTCGGTGTGTGTGTGGTCTGGCCCCGAAGGCTGGCCAGATACCTGCCAGGACCCTTTCTGGCGCTGGTCGCGGGGACGATGCTCGGCGTGTTCTGGCTGCGGGACGTGCCGGTCATCGCCCGGATACCGACAGGATTGCCGGAACTGCGATTGACCGTGCCTTCCGCCACCCTTATTCTGCAGTCGCTGGTGCCCGCGCTCATCCTCGCGCTTCTCGGTTCGGTAGACAGCCTCCGCGCTTCTCTGGTCGCCGATTCGCTGACCGGTACCAGGCACAATCCGAGCCGGGAACTGGTGGGGCAGGGTATGGGCAATATGGTCTCGGGACTGTTCGGGGGCCTTCCCGGCGCGGGGTCGACGACCGGAACCGCAGTCAATATACGTGCCGGAGGGAAAACATCGGTCTCGAGTGCGCTATATGCGGTACTCATGCTCGGTCTCCTGCTCGGTCTCGGTCGGTACGTGGAGCAGGTTCCCCTCGCCGTTCTTGGGGGCATTCTGGTAAAAGTCGGATGGGACGTCATAGACTGGCGTCTTCTTGTACGCGTACACCGCCTGCGGCGCGAGCATCTCATCGTCCTGATGATCACGCTTGGGCTGACGCTGTCTGTCGATCTGGTAACGGCCGTGGCGATCGGCCTGATCGCCGCCGCGATGGCGCACGCCCGGCAATTGGAGCGTCTGGAGCTGGACAGCGTGGTCTCCGTGCCGATGCTGGACCGGACGTTCTTTTCAGAAGAGGATGACATCGACGCGGCCGCCTTCAGTCCGGACTCGGCCCGCGTGGGACTGGTGGCGCTGAGCGGAAGCCTCACCGTCGCGTCGTCCCACAAGCTGGCCGGCGTGATCGGTGCGAACGTCAGGAAACACGACGTGGTGATTCTGGACTTTTCCGGGGCCACGTATCTCGACGACAGCGCAGCCATGGTTATCGGACAACTCATGGAAATCGCCAGAGGCGAGCAGACCGAATGCATTGTGATGGGACTTTCCGGCCTGGTTCCCGGAACCCTTTACGCGCTTGGGATCCTCAAACACGTACCGAAACATCGGATTGTTGATACTCGGCACGAGGCGCGGCAGGTGGCAAGGAGCATAATCGGGCTCTGACAACGGGTCGGACCATACGGATACCTCGCACCAGCCGGGGCGCGAATCGCGTCCCGCTTTCATTTATCCGCCCGCCTGGCACAGAAGTAACCCCCTGTGCGCGATAGTCGGCCACTGCTTCGCCAGATGCCCGCGAAACCGCCGCCGTCGACTTCGCGTACCTCCAGCACGGTGAATGCGCCGTCGAAAAGCGCGGAGTCCCGCCGGTTGGCGGTCGAACCGAGCCGCAGAAGAATGCGGCGCTCGCCGTCGCGGACGCTTTCGAGCACGAGAACGCCGGGCAGCGCATCGCCGGGCTCGAAGCCCTCGTACGCGACCTGGGATGCGTCGAAACGCAAGCGCGCGGAAATGCCGGTAGCGCCCTGGATATTCTTGCCGAAGAGCTGCAGGGAGAAAGCCTGATCGGGAAGGAGGTCGAGCGAGGAGACGGCCTGGTCGCCTGCGGCTTCGTCCATGTCCGGGGTGACGGAAAATCCACTGGGCTGCGGGGACGGCGACCACGGGAACAGGAATAACGCCATGCACAGCAGGTACACGGCAAATAATGCGAACGCGCGTGAATTCAAATGGGGTTTCATGGCGACAACTTGAAAGCGTGCCGAAAATGAAGACAACCGCCATTCCTATAGTTCTGTCCCGGAAATAAGTTGCCTGAATTCGGCCGTCGAGTCGCCCGGCCCGCATCCTTCGACAGGCTCAGGACCCAGCGAAAGCAACGTAGCGAGACGGGATGAATCGGCGGGCGAATGGTGAGGTATTTTTGGGACAGAACACTGGAGTACCGTGGAACGAAGAACCGGGGCCAATTAAATAATGTAGCAAAATGCGACGTAAATTACATACAATTGCATGTTCCCGTCTTCACCGGACGTACCCTTGAGTCGCATTTTTACGAAACAATCAGCCGCACGAAATCTCGCACGCGCCAAAGGACATTTCCGATGCGCGCGGCCAGGCGTACGTGGAAATCGGCGGCGCCGGCGTCACCGGCTATTATGCGGCGCGGGCCATGAGTGGCGGAAGCGAGGTCGGTTCGTGGATGAGCATACCGGTCAACAGCGGGTATCAGTCCACGGTTGAGTTGCCGGTTGGCGACAAAGCAGGCGCGACCGGTTCTATCGCGCTGACGCCCGGCGGTCTGCCCGCAAAGATAACCATCGGTGTCGCCGTGCCGCTGACCGGACCTCAAGACGTGTACGGCCTGCCGGCGTTGGATGGCTTCGAGCTGGCTCAGAAAGAGATCAATGCCTCTTCGAGGCTCGGCGGCGCAAGTATCGAATTTATCGTCGAGGATACAGAGGGCACGATCGATGTCGCCACTGCAGCTTTCAACAAACTCATCAACGAAGACGGCGTAAACGTCATTCTGGGCCCCGGTATTTCCACCGTGGGAGCGGAAGTATTCCCAGTCGCCCAACAGAACGAAGTCCTGGCATTCAGTTCAACCTCGACCGCTGTCGGCCTGAGCGCGATCGGCGACCATATTTTCCGCTCCGGTCTCAACGTGGGTACGCTGGTTCCGGGCGCCGTCAGGGACCTGCAGGAGAAACTGAGGTTTAGCAGGGTCGCCACCATGGTGGACGACGCCGACGTCTATTCCCGGAGCCTGGATGAGGCGGTAAGCAATGCCCTGATGGAAGGCGAGGTGGAAATTCTAAGCCGGGAGACCTTTGCAACGGGAGATACATCGTTCGCGGACCAGTTGAACAACATCAAGGATTTGAATCCGCACGCCCTCTTTGTTTCGTGTCTGGCGTCGGAGATGGTTAAGATTATGATCCAGGCCCGTGAAGCCGGCATACCCTCGAATATTCCCATCATTATTCCCGAAATGACGTTGGATGAAGTGGCTGCCGCCAAAGAGGCCGCGGAACGCGTGATCAGCATTACGAGTTGGGCAACCAACGCTTCCACGCACGGGAACCAGACCTTCATCGAAAGTTATATGGCGGAACACGAGAGCGAACCAGGTCCGTGGGCCGCGCTCTCATACGCGTCTCTGAATATTCTCGCGGACGCAATCGCGGCAGCCGGGTCGACGGATGCCGGGGCGATTAAAGACGAGCTCGCCAAGACAGAGGACGTCGACACGATTCTGGGCCGTTTCTCTTTCAACGCCGCAGGTACCGGAAGCCGGCGACCAGGGCGGTCAGCCGCTGGGCAAACTGGCTGTCGGTGGATACGCGACACCCGCCCTGGTTGTGGCCCGCGTGATGCAGGGTGAGAATCCGGTAAGCGGGGTCACCGTGGAAATCGCGCGTTCCATTTCCGGGCGTTCGGCCGATTACGAGGCGTCCGGAACGACCGGCGCAGGTGGCCGGGCGCGCGTGGAGATCACCGGGTCGGGGGGTTACTACCGGGCCCGGGCGATGCAGAACGGAAGTTCGCTGGGATCGTGGTCCAGTATACCCATAAAGGGTGGATACGAAACGAACGTCGATTTGCAGGTTGGGGACAAGGCGCGCGTAACCGGTTCGTATGAGCGGTTCCTGGTTGCGATTGGCGAGGGCCAGGCCGTGCATATCCGTTCGCTGCTCACCCATACCATCGCGGCATCGCTTGGCGATCCGTCTCAAAACGCCGTTGAACTGGCCGTTCAGAACTATGGCATGGTTCACGGTCGCAACGTCGAACTCGGCGAACCGATTGACGGCATGTGCGGGGCGGTCGGAGGCCGCGCGGGCGCGGAGCAGATTGTCGCGGATTCCCGCGTTCTTGGTGTTATCGGTACGTCCTGCTCCGGCGCGGCCGTGGCCGCCTCGCAGGTGATCAGCGAAGCCGGGCTGGTGATGATCTCGCCGTCCAATACCTCGCCGAGGCTGACCTCCGACCTTGCGGGCAATGCAGGTCCCGACTATCATCCGGGCTACTTTCGGGTTTCGGTCAACGATCTGCATCAGGCGCGGGCCGTTGCCGATTTCGCGTACAATGAACTGGGTCTGAGGCGCATGGTGGCCGTCGACGACGGCGACCCGTACACGACGGCTCTGGTCATCGCGTTTGGCGATGCGTTCGCCGCCGTGGGAGGCGAGGTTGCCGTCAGCGCACAGATCGACAAGGGGCAGACGGACACGACACCGGTTCTCGCGGAATTCGCGGAAACGGGGCCGGACGGCATCTTCTTCCCGCTCTTCGACGAGGAAGGTCTGCCGTTCGCGAAACAGGTGCGGGAATTCGACGGGCTCGAAGGCGTAACCCTCATCACGGGCGCCGCCTTGCTCGATTCGGAGTTTCTCGCTACACCTCAATCCGAGGGCGTTTACGCGGCGGGACCTGAGGTGGATCTCGGCTCGAATATCAATGCCATTACCAGCAAGAGCGTGGACGAGGCATTGGCGGCTTATGACGCGGCGTACGGCGGGTTCCCGGGCACGCCATATTGGGCGCATTCCTACGACGCCACGACGCTGCTGTTGAGCGCCATCGAGTCCGTGGCGATTGCGAGGGGCGGCAAGCTGATCGTGGACCGCAACGCGCTGCGCAGGGAACTCCACGCAACGTCCGGTTTTCAGGCTCTCGTCGGCACGCTCGCCTGCGATGAATTCGGCGACTGCGGCACCGGACGCATCAACATCTACCACCACACGGACACGAGCGTCACCGATCCCTCGCAGTTGCCCGTTGTCTATCGGTTTGAGCCGTAGTTGCCGGAGCGGTTTCCCTTTTGCGCCTCCCTTCAGATCGTCCGGACTTCGGGCCGGGCGTTCGGAGCTTCGAACGGCTGGTGGACAATGCGGATATGTCTGAAGAGGACAAAAAAAGGACTTCACACGTCGCTGAATTCAAGTTATTTTGTGCCGCTTGTTCTTGCAACAACCCGGTAAAAGGAAGGGGAACCGCATGACACATCGAAGCGTAATCTCCGTTCTGGGCCTGGTCAGTTTCTTTATCGCTGCCAACCCGGTCGCGGCCCAGACATCGGCCGTGACCGCGGGCGACGTGGTTGACAAGGAAACCCTGAAGGCCTTTGTGCTGGCGGCGAAGGATGAATTGGAAAGCGCAACCACCCAGTCCGCGTACCAGGACGTCCTGAGAGCGCTCAGGTCTGAAGAAACCTGGAGGAAGGGATCCATATACCTCTTCATCATGACCACCGGGGGAGTCTTCGTCTTTCATGGGGATGACCCGGATCTGGAGGGGGAGGATCTGATTGACCTTGAGGACGCCAATGGTGTCAAGATCGTGCAGGATCTACTGGCTGAGGCGGCCGGGGGAGGAGGCTATGTGGAATATCTCTGGCCCGACCCGGCCGTCCTGGGTGACGAAGAGACGGGTTCGCCCAAAGTGAGCTTCGCCGTTTCATTTTCCGCCGCCGGCCACGACGACGAATTCGTCGTGGGATCGGGGTTCTATACTGGATCCGCGGACGATGTGGTGAATGCCAACGAAGTCCTGGACGGAGAAACCCTGAAAGCCTTCGTAGAACGCGCGAAAGCACGCCTTGTGGCCATAAGCGACGCGGGACAGCCTCTGGCGCCCTTTTTCGCCAGTACGGCGCAGGAAGGAGACTGGAAGTACGAGAATACGTACCTCGTATTCGTGAACGATAGCGGGACCGTGCTCTTTCACGCCAACGATGAAACCGCGGGGGGCAAGAACCTGAATGATATCGAAGACGCCCGCGGAAACAAAGTTGTGCAGGACCTCATCGCGGCGGCGGCCGCGGGAGGAGCGCCCGTCGAGTACTACTGGGACGATCCGGACGATGAAGATGACGACGCGAACACCGCCAGGACCGCATACGCGACCAGCGTCACGGGCAGGGCATACGGAAACACGATTATCGTCATTGGCGGTTACTATCAGGATGTGTCGCATATCGAACCGCCCGGCCACGACGACTCGCTTGTTCCTCACCCGGCCGTAACCGCCGCCGACGTGACAGATCGGAAAACTCTCATGGCTTTCGTTCGGGGGGCGGCTCGTGCGTACGGTGTGGCGGTGAGGGAACATGGGACCGGTCGTTATACGGAAATCCTGAACGTCTTCAGAGCGGAAGAAGGAGATTGGCGGCATGGACCCGTATACCTGTTTATTCTCAACACCGACGGAGATTTTGTCTTTCACGCCGCGGACCGATCACTCGAGGCCCGAAATCAGCTTGATCTCGAGGACGTGAACGGGATTCTGATCGTCCAGGAGCTCATCAAGGTCGCATTGGCCGGGGGCGGCTTCGTGCAATACCACTACGACGATCCGTCGGTGGCGGGAGATGAAGACGTTGGTTCGCCCAAGGTCAGTTACGCCGAATCCTTTACTGCCAGAACCGGCCGGAAGGTTATTTTCGGCGCCGGAATCCATGTGGACCTGTCCGATCACGTGCCGGAGATCACCCTGTCGGTGGACCCGGAGTCGATATCGGAAGGCGAAACGCGGGCGGTCACGGTAACGGCAACGCAGACGAGTGAGCCGCTTCCGGTATCCACGCGGCTGCCTCTGTCTCTGTCGGGCACGGCCGGGAACGATGACTACAGGGTGAGCGGAGAGATGCATGTCACGATTCTCGCCGATTCAACGATAGCGTCGACCGAACTGACGTTCACGGTACTGAACGACGCGGCGGTGGAAACGGGCGGGGAGACAATCGTCGTAACGGCCGAACACGATCGAGAGCCGCTCGCGTCGGCCACGATCACCGTTGAGGATGGTCCCGTGGTGGACTCGACTCCCGCAGTCGTGCATGTCGTTCTGACGCGGAACGGTCTGCCCGTGTCGGACGCGACGGTGGAATTCTCCCGGTCCATATCGGGACGTGCACCGGAGTACCTGTGGGCGGGAACGACAGACGGCCAGGGAAATACGACAATACAGATCCAGTCCGGGAGTTCCCGGAACGCGTCCGGATACTACCGCGCCCGCGCGAGGGACACGGGCGGAAACACGCTTTCCACGTGGAGCAGCATTCCGATCAACAGTGGAGAAGAGACCACGATCGCGCTGCCTGTCGGCGGACGCGCGCAGAAGGGCATACAGAACCTGATTCTGCATCCGAACGCCCCCAACCCGTTCAACCCGTCAACGCAAATCGCCTACCAGATTCCGGAAGCCGGTCATGTCTCTCTGGCGATATACAACGCGCTGGGGCAGCAGGTCCGCGTTCTCGTGACGGACAACCTCGCGGCGGGCATTTACCGGGTCACGTGGGACGGCACGGACATGCAGGGCCGTGACGTCTCCAGCGGCGTCTACTTCTATCGGCTGATTCATTCCAGCGGCGTACTCACCCGCAGGCTGCTCTTCGTGAAATAGGGTTGATTTCTGGCGCCTAAAGTGCGATCTGAAACTCATCCGCCCAATTCCGCGATACGCCGGACCATCCATTCGACATAGGCCTTTCGGGTCATGCGGCGTCTTCGCGCCTCATTGTCGATAAATGCCGCGACGCCTTCGTCCAGCGTCATGTGGGCGCGTACGTTCCGGCCGGAGATTCGAATCAGCGGGACGGACACAAGCGCCTGTCCGTTCGGGACGTCCACCCGCTCGAGAGCGCTTGGCGGTGTAATCGTCTCGCCGTCCGTCTCGGTTTCGATCACATAATCGCGAAGCGTTTCTTCGGCGTTCAAGAGCGCCTCGTCGACGGTTTTGCCCATAGCGACGATGCCTGGAAGGTCGGGAAACGTCACACCATATGCGCCGGTTTCGCCATCGATCAGCGCGGGATATCGAACCAAGTCCGGGTCCTCCCTGGCATACGTTCATTCCAGCCAACCTGCTTTTTCTGCGATGGAGCGAGCTACACCCCGAGATATCGTCCTGTGTCTCGGGAGGGTAATAATTCCCGTGATGACGGGATGTCTATAAATGTCATGTCCCGAGCCGTGGCGTGCAAGGTACCATCCGTCCCCTTCCAGCCGACGACGGATCTGTACCGAATTGGTTTGTACGGCGATACCTCCGGTGCGATATATAGATGTCCATTTCCTCGGAGGATGTCAACTCATTTCGTGCAAATAAATGAACTTTCGAGTTCCAGAGTTCGGGCAGATCCCTGCAAGTTGCAAGCATTCGTCAACGACCGGTTGCCAGCGAAGTTTGCAGTCTTGGTGTTGCAGGGGCACAGGACGAAAGGGAGGCATGCTTGGCGGATTCCACCTGGGTAAGAGAACAACCGGATAGCGATACAGGGTCAACCAGCCAGGAAGGTTACGGCAACCTCAGTATGCCCCCGGAAGCGATGCTCGATCTCGCGCATAAAGCCGCCGAACTCCTGGTCGCTCGATCCGGGAGCCTGCCTGAAGAAGGCGCATGGGACGGCGAGTTTCGGCGCGAACTCGACGACCGCCTGATGAAGGCGCCCCCGGAGAAGGGGCGACCGGCCGTGGAGGTTGTGGAACAGGCCGCAAAGGAGATCCTTCCACTCGCGACGCGGCTCGATCATCCAAGGTGTTTCGGATTCATCCCTTCGTCGCCCACGTGGCCGGGCGTGCTCGCGGACTTTCTTGCCGCGGGATTCAACAGCAACGCGTGCACATGGCTGGTCGCCAGCGGCCCAAGCCAGCTCGAACTGGTGGTAATCGACTGGTTGCGGCGCTGGATCGGCTATCCGGACGGTGCGGGCGGACTGCTCACGAGTGGGGGTTCGGCCGCCAGTCTGGACGCGTTCGTTGCCGCGCGTGAAGAGGCGGGACACCCCGAGCGCGCGACCGTGTATATGAGCGACCAGAGTCACAGCGCGCACATCCGCGCGGCAAGGATTATGGGTGTGCGGCAGGAATGTATTCGCATGATTCCCAGCGACGAACACTTCAGGGTGGACATGGTTGCCTTGGCGAGGTCGGTAGCGGAGGACCGCGCGGAGGGGTTCAATCCCATCGCGGTCTGCGCCAACGCGGGAACCAGCAGCACCGGGGCGATCGACCCGCTGGAGGCGATGGCGGATTACTGTGAGGCGGAGGGCATCTGGCTGCATGTCGATGCGGCGTATGGCGGTTTCGCGGCGGTGACGGACCGCGGCAGGAAGCTGCTGCGCGGAATCGAGCGCGCCGATTCGATCGGATTGGACGCCCACAAATGGTTCTTCCAGCCGTACGAGGCGGGGAGCCTTCTTGTGAAGAACGCCGGCACGCTCGAGCGCGCTTTCGCTGTGCATCCGGACATCCTGCAGGATACGGTGTGGGGAGCGAACCATCCGAATATCGCCGACCGGGGACTGCAGTTGAGCCGTACGTTGCGCGCGCTGAAGATCTGGATGTCGGTGCAGACGTTCGGGATGGCGGCGTTCCGGCGCGCGGTATCCAGGGGGATGGAACTCGCCCGCCGCGCCGGGCAGTACGTGGAAGAAAGCCCGAATCTGGAACTCCTGACGCCCGTGTCGCTGGGTGTGGTCTGTTTTCGTGTGAATCCCTGCGACGAGCGTCGCACCGAGGAAGCGCTGGAGGAAATCAACAGGAAGGTGCTTGCACGCGTGTTCTGGGAAGATCGCGCGTTTTTTTCGTCGACGCTCCTTCACGGGACATTTTCGCTGAGGATGTGTATTATCAACCACAATACGACCTGGGACGACGTGAGGGAGACACTCGAGACCTCGGAACGGTTCGGGTTGGAGGCTCTGAAGAAATAGCGCCCACGCCTCGGTCTCTCTGAATCGCTCCGTGCGCCCCCATTTCTGACGGATCGTTGAGAATGCGTGTTTGCTTGCAGGGGGGCCGCGGACGACCTGAGTCCCGTACGGATCTGTGAGGACTACCGATACAGGGACGCCAGATTGCGCCTTATCAGGTCAATCTGATCGGGGAATTTTTCCTTCAGGGTTTTAACGATTTCACCGTTTGCGACGTGTCGGACGAACTGTTCCGTTGTCAGGTCCAGATTTCGGGTACATCGGGCAGCAACCGTCGTTTTTCGGATCCCCAGTGTGTCGGCAACCATTTGGAAGGCCTCCGCGTGGCTCTTTCCTTTCTTCATCTGGCGAATCACCGGAATGAGACAGTCCTGGAGGTTGCCATAACCGGGCGGATCCGATTTCGGTTGATTGTTGCACCCCGGAGCGGCGGCGACCAGCGTCTCCCGCAGCAGCAAACGCATGGCCTTCTTGCGCGCGCTCGTTAAAATCAGCTGAGGGTCGCTGGAACGGGTTTCCAGTTCAACCAGCTCCATTCTCCAGATACCCAGTTCCGATCTGAGCCGGCCTTCCCAGTTGTAATAAAGGCGGCGTTCCTGCACCCGACTCTCCGGCCGCTCCGCTTCCGACAGGCCGGCTTTGTATTGATCGAACAGGGACTCCAATCCACCGTCGTCTTTCAATTCCGTCTCCCGCGCTTCGATCTTACGGCGCAGATCCCGTTTTCGCCCCGCAATAACCCGTTGGATGTTTCCCAGTTCCCGTTCGACCAACTCCTTGAACAATTTCGCAATCCGGTGGGCGAGTCCGTTTCCGGAAGACGGCATGGTTTCCCTCCCATGGCCAACATCCTCTGCCAGTTAGAAGTATGTTACGTACAGACAGATTTGTCTAAGGGGTGACTGCGGTGCGCCCGTGCCGATGCGTGGCAGCGCGCAACAATGCCGGATCGAGGTCTCTGGAATACATACAAAATCCGTGCCGATTATGAGATCGAAATTAAACCCAAGAATATCAGCAGGTTATACTTGAAGAGGATATGTGGATGACCGGCGGAACCGTCGCAGATTGCGCCTCACCCGGAATTCAGTCGAAGACGTTCCGCCGCCGAAGATGAACTTAATTTTTTGATAACAAACAGGTTAAGGGAAATTCGCATGATTGGAAGCGCGGGGAGGTGTCGCCGATTGCGACCCAAGACGAATATTGCAACACTGGTCGCCTGTATCTTGAGGCGGCAAGGCAAAACAAGCCGCACGAGGCTTTATTCGGTAAGGCCGTCCCTTGTGGTCAGCGGCGTCAAGGCGCGCAGATCGTCTGATGTCGCGGGTTCGTGTCGAAAACCGGTTTAAGCTGACGGCTGAGCACTGTCAGCTCAACGCTCTTGCAAGGAGGAGAACCATGACAGCTCCCCGAACTGCGGCAGCAGTCGTTGCCGGGATCGCCCTCGGGATTGGACTTATCGCCTTCGCCCACGACGGCCGTGACAAGGATTCCGGCCAGGAGTCCGCGGCATTTACCGCGGTCACACCGATTTTGAACGTTCAAAGCGTTGAAGCGAGCATCGCGCACTATACCACGGTTCTCGGTTTCAAAAAGGACTGGGACTGGCCTGCCGAGGCGGAGGACAAGACCTTTGCCTCTATATCCAATGGTGGGGTCAACGTCTTTCTCGCCGAGAAAGGGCAGGGCTCCCGACCCGTTTGGATCTATTACAGCGTCAACAACGTCGACGAACTGCACGAGAAATACGCACGGGCGGGAGCGGACGTCAGGCAGAAGCCCGTTGACCAGTCGTGGGGGGCCCGGGAGATGCTCGTCGCTGACATCGATGGGCATATACTGCGCATCGGGGGACCGGGCAAGGAAGGGCACGAAGAGGGCGGGGACGAACACGGCGAGGGCAAGAAGAAGCACGATGGGGGCGGGGAAGACAGTGACAAAGAGGAAGGGCACCATTAGAGGGAGAATGAAGGGGGAGTGGCCGGGCCTACCCCCTGACCCCCTTCCTGAAGGAAGGGGGAACGCGGGATCGTGTTTCGTGAGCCGCTTTTTCCCTTTCGTGCAGGAAAGGGCGCCTGCCGCCCGGCAGGCGGGATAGGTTCGGCAGGCTGGGGGGAGAGTTCTCGCCGCCGATAGCTGTGAACTTTTCCGAGCGGTCGCTGGGGAAATGTGGACGTTGAATTTGGTTTTCGCCTTTTCGCTTCAAGCTGAATGCTGACGGCTGACAGCTTTTCCGAAGGCCGTGGGGAGGGCTCCCCCCTGTCGGCTACGTGTTGCCTTCTTGCATTTTTCTTCTAAAGAGGTTATCTTTAGTTAAACTTAACAAAGGATTCACAATGCCAGAGATCATTAACGCCAAACAGCTTCGGGCGCGTCTGAAGGAGGTTGTTTCAAAGGTGCGCGACGGGGAGCGCTTTACTGTCCTGTACCGCAGCCGCCCGGCTTTCGATATTGTCCCGGTTGGGAGTCCGCCAATGGGAAGCACGCCGCTCGAATCGGACTCCCTCTACCAGGCCCCGGCTGTAGGCGCATCGGAATCGGGCGACATTGCCGCGCGGCATGACGAGGTGTTGTACCGGTGAAAGAAATGTTTGTTGATACCGCTGGCTGGATCGCGGCCGCGGACAGTCGCGACGTGAAGGGGTCGGCAGTGCGGGAAGCGCGCGATACCTGGCTTTCGTCCGGGGGCCTTCTGACGACGACCGACTACGTTATCGACGAAACGTTGGCGACCATCCGGTCACGCCTCGGACTTGACGCAGCTGAAGCGTGGTGGGTGCAGATCGACGGTTCATCCCGCCTGAGGATCGAGTCCATCGATGAAATGCGAAGAGAACGGGCCCGGATACTCTTCTTCGGATATCGGGATAAGCAAATCTCCTTTACGGATTGCTGCAGCTTCGTCCTCATGCGAGAGTTGCGCATCCAACGGGTATTGACGTTGGATCATCACTTCCGGCAGATGGGGTTCGAGGTCGTACCTTAGACGTGGCCGGGACCTACCCCCTAACAGCCCGTTGAAAAAGTCCATCCGGGCTGCCTGCCTGTGCGGTGCACGTCGAAATACTGCGTTGCGCTCCCTCGCCGAATCGGGCGATTCGACTCGGTCGCGCGCCTTGTCTTCGGCCACAATGGCTCGGCCTCGCCTGCGGAGCGACTTTGTCAACGGACTGCTAACCCCCTTCCTGAAGGAAGGGGAAACCCGGGATCCTGTTTCGTGACCCGCCTTTTCCCTTTCCTTCAGGAAAGGGTGCCTGCCGCCAGGCAGGCGGGATAGGTTCGGCAGACTGTGGGAGAGGTCGCCTGGACGCAGTAAGAAGGAAGAACGAAGAAGGTAGAAGGGTAGATTACGTTCCTATATCACACCCTCCAAGCCGGATCTTCGCTAACGGTTAAACAGAAATGGATCACGAAAGAGGGCGCGAAACCGGATGTGGGGAGGTGGGGTCCTCTTACTTCTTCCTTCTACCTATTTCGATTGGGGTTTTCCATGTATCGAGACGAAGTTCGTGCGCACCTGACAGGCATCATTTCATCGATCGCAACGCCGTTCAACCGCGACGGCAGCGTGGATTACGACGGGCTGCGGCATCAGATCGATTTCGTGCTGGAGGGGGGGAGCCGGACCGTGCTGTTAACGGCGGGCGACAGCCACTATATCTGCATGTCCGAGGCGGAGATCGCGGAGGTGACCCGGGTCGCGTGCGAGCATACCGCCGGACGGGGCATGGTGGTGGCGGCCGATCGGTATTACGACACGCGGCGGTCGGTTGCCTTCGGGTCGTACGCAAAGGGTCTGGGAGCCGACGTGCTGATGGTGCTTCCTCCGGCATGGGGGGCTTCGAGTACGGTGGAGACGCTTGTGGAACACTACGGCGAGGTGTCGAAGACGATGCCGTTGATGATTGTGACGGGCGCTTTCTCCGCACGCGGACCGCAGTTTGGATTGGACGTGATAGATAAAACGCTGGATCGATTCGATAACGTGGTTGCAATCAAGGATGACATGTGCGGGGACTTCGCCCGCCGACTTTGTCTGGTCGCGCACGAACGGGTGGCGGTGTTTGCAGGCGGGCAGAAGGTGAATCACATCAACATGTGGCCGTACGGATGCGACGGGTATATGTCGTCATATATCACGTTCAAGCCCGAAGTCGCGCGACGGTACTGGAGCGCGATCAACAAAGCGGACGTGGAAGGCGCGAGGGTGATCATCCGGGATTACGACATGCCGTTCTTCGACTATATCGGCAAGCTGACCGGGGGGTGGAACGCGGGGTTCCACGGGGCGATGGAGATCTTCGGCGTGGCGAAGCGCTGGCGCCGGAAACCCTACTACTCGTTGAACGACGAGGAGTTGGAAGGCCTCAGGGAATTCTTCAGATCGAAAAAGCTACTGCAGGAGCGCTGAGATGAAGATTGTCGATATCAGGGCGCACGTGATGAACGTCCCGGCGGCGGACGGGCGCACACCCAGGCGGAACTGGATCTTCGTGGAGGTGGAGACGGACGCCGCCGTCATCGGCATCGGCGAGGCCACGACGGAGCATCACGAAATGGCGGTTGCGGCGCATGTGGAGACGGCGCTGAAACCCAGGCTGCTGGGGATGAATCCAATGGACGTGGAGCAGGCCTGGCAACTGGGATACCGGGACTACTGGTGGAAACGGGGCGTGGTACATACCAGCGCGGTCAGCGGCATTGACATGGCGCTCTGGGATATCGCGGGCAAGGCGACGGGACAGCCCGTGTTCAGGCTGCTGGGCGGCCGGGTTCGAAACAGGGTGCGGTGCTACGCGCGCGCGGACCTGGGGCTGGATTCGCTGGAAGCGCACGCCGCGCAGGCCCTGGAGGAGGGGTTCGATGCCTTCAAGCACGGACACGGTGCGGCGGTCGCGCCGTTCGATATGGATGCCCAGGTGGACGTGGCGGTCAACGAGATGACCCGGCTGCGGAAAGCACTGGGGCCGGACGTGGCGCTGATGATCGACTGCGGCGGGGTGTTCTCGCCCACGGCGGCACATCGCCTCATGCGGGAATTGCAGTCGCTGGGCCTATTTTTCGTGGAAGAGCCCATCGAGCAGAGCACGGTTGAGCCGTACGTCAGGTTGAAACGGGACTTCCCGGGAATGCGGGTTGCCGCGGGTGAGCGGTGGATCACGCGGTGGGACTGCCGGGAGTGGTTCGAAAGACAGGCGGTGGACGTGTGCCAGGTGGACGTCTGCCACGCCGGCGGGATCAGCGAACTGATGAAGATCGCCCATTTCGCTGAGGTTTACGGAATCGGAATCGCGCCGCACAATCCGTATGGGCCGGTGGCGCTGGCGGCAGCGGCCCACGCGGCGGCCGCGATGCAGAATTTCGAAATCCTCGAGCACTGCCGGCTGCGACCGTGGTTCGACGAGATTCAGAAGACGAGGGTGCCGCTGTCGGGCGGTTACGTGGACGTGGAGGAACTGGAGCGGCGGCCCGGGCTGGGCGTCGAACTGGATATGGATCTGGTGAAATCGAGGCCGTTCCGGGCCCTGCCCCCGCGCCGCTACGTAGGGCCCGACGGGTCGATCCATCTGTATTGAACGGAAACCTCTCACGGAGGCTGGCGAGAAAGAAAAAAGGCAGCTCACACGGAGACACAAAGACACAAAGGGAAACCGGAGACACCCAAGAGCGGTCAGACGGGAGAGATTGCCTGCCCCGTGCGGTTGCATTTTTGTCTGTGGCATAAAGGAAGAGTCAATCGGGCAAGGACGGCATCTACCGTCTCACCTCTACCCTCTCCCCGCCGTTAGGCGACCCTTCCCCCCGGGAAGGGGGATAGGGGGTAGGTTTCCAAAAGGTGGCGAAGTCGTGCCTGAAGAGAATCCAACCAGGAATACGAACAGTCAGCCGGCCGATCCGCCGTTGCCCGGTATCCGTGAGGTAATGCGTTTTCTGCGTCCCTACGCCCACGGCGCGTGGCGCTGGTTCGCTCTGGACGCCTTGCTCAGCCTCCTGACCATCGCCGCGGGTCTGGCGGCGCCGGCGCTGGCCGCCCTGGCCATCGACGACGCGGTGGAAGGACGTATCGGATGGGGCTTCAGGGGACTGGCGGTGGCGATGGTTCTGTCGGCGTTCATTGACATTGTCGCGGAACCGGTAAGGGCCAGATTCCGCGCCGCCATTGAAGGGCGGCTGATGCTCGGAATGGTCGACCATGCGCTGGACCTCGGCCTGCCCGGCCGGCGGCCGTTCGATGATGGAGACCTGCAGAACCGGATTCGTTCCGAGGCAACGCAACTGCCGCGTTACCCGGAGACGCTGTTGAGAATCGGCACGGGAATCCTCACGGCGGCGGGCAGTCTCGCCGCGTTGTCTTACGTCCACTGGCTGTTTGTCGTGGTTGCGCTTGCCGGCGTGGGGGCCGTCACCCTGCTCATGCGTCGACTGATGGGTAAGTTGACCGCCGGCCAGACCGGATACGACGAGTTGAACAGCCGTATGGTAAACGCGTACACGGGCGCCCTCGCCGGAAGGCGCACCATACGTGCGGCCGGCACCCTCGAACGTGAGGTCGAGCGCATTACAGAGCCGTTGCAGAAGCTGGTGGGCAAAATGCGGGAGATGATGGAGGGCGCCGCCCGTGGCGCCGTGTTGGTGACCAGCGCCAACCACGTCGTCCTGACGATTACCGCCGTGACCGGCGTATTTTTGCTGACGGCGGGCGGCCTGACGGCGGGCGCCCTTCTGGCCGCCATTCGCTACGCGCAGATGGTCTATGGCAGCGTCGCCGCTGTTCTGGATAACGGCTGGTTCCATATCGCCTACTTCCGTGCCCACGCAGCCCGTGTTCTCGCCGTTCTTCAATCCCCGGCCGCCGTCCCGGAACCCGGTTCGCACGAACCCGATCCGGGAGGGCCTGGCGAGGTCCGGATAGAAAACGTATCCGTCGGCGGGGAGGAACGAGAAATCCTCCGGCGCGTGGACCTCCGGATTCCCGCCGGTAAGACGGTTGCACTGGTTGGCAAATCCGGCGTTGGAAAGACCACGCTCGCCGGGCTGATCGGCCGGCTCCAGGACCCGGACCGGGGCGTTGTTCGCATCGATGGTACGCCGGTTACCGAAATGACTCGCGATGCGCTCTCGCGCCGCGTGGGCTATGCCTTTGAGCGGCCCGCGCTTGTCGGCGACACCATTCGCGACGTCATCGCACTGGGCATCGAAA
The DNA here is from genome assembly GCA_021295655.1 of Candidatus Latescibacterota bacterium. GTDB lineage: Bacteria > Latescibacterota > UBA2968 > UBA2968 > JAAXHE01. The sequence goes on along the minus strand of JAGWBX010000018.1, from coordinate 5,046 downwards.
CCACGGACGATACCGTGAAGACCGCCGCGGAAGGGGTGGAGGCGGACGGATTCATCCGCCGCCTTCCCCGCGGATACGACACCCAATTGGATGAAGCGCCGATGTCCGGCGGCGAACACCAGCGGCTCGGGCTTGCACGGGCCGCGCTGCGGGATACGCCCGTACTGATTCTGGACGACGCGCTCAGCAGCCTGGACGTGGCGACCGAGGCGCGCGTCCTGGCGGCGCTGCGGGAACTTGGGAGATCCCGGACGACGGTGATAATCGCCCACCGGGCAAGCACGGCCGCCGCCGCCGACCTGGTGGCCTGGCTATTCGAGGGCGAGGTCCGGCGCCTGGCGCCGCACGCCGAGCTTTGGCGAGACCCCGATTACCGCGCGGCGTTTCTGGGCGACCCCGCCGGGGAGGCGGCCTCCTGATGCCCATTCAGTCTCTTTTTACCTACGTAAGCCGACACCGTCGCTGCCTTCTGCGCATCGCCGTTTGGAGCGTGGGCGTGACGCTCGCGCCCGCGCTCTCCGGGCGCCTTATTGCCAGCGCCATAGACGCGGCGCGGGAGGGCGACCTGACGGCGGCGCTCGAATGGATCGGCTTTCTGCTGGTCACGGGCGCGCTGGGTGTCTGGTCGCTGCTGCGTCTGTCTCACTGGACCGCATTTCTAACGGAACGGGTGCAGGCCGATCTGACCCGCGACGTCGTTCGACACACTCTGGGCGATGCGGTATATTCAGACCGGGTCATTCGATCCGGCGCGGAGCTCACGCAGCATGTGCCAACGCTCGTTGACGTGCTGGGGCGCCTCCTCCGCGTTGGGCCGATCGGCCTGTTCGCCATCGGCTCGGCGGTCGGACTCGCGACGTTGTCGTGGACGCTGCTGGTGCTCGTTCTGCCCTGGCTCGTACTCGCCGCGGTGATTCAGGTCGTGGTCGTCCGCCACAAAGTCCGCAACGAGACGGCTGCCATGCTCGCCGACGAGGATTCCCACGGCGTGGTCACGCGCGCGCTCCATTCGGTACGGGACCTGATGGCGGCCGGCGCGAAGGGATTCGCCATGGGCCGCGTTGAAGATCGGATCAATCGTTCCATCAGGGCGTCGCTCAGGGCGAGAGACCATCACGCTGTCGGGGTCGGAATGGTGAACGTGACAGCCACCACGTTACCCGCCCTGACGGCTCTGGCCTTCGTCCCCTACCTGGTCCGCAGCGATCTTCTGAGCGTGGGTGAGGTGGTGGGGTCGTTCACCTATCTGCTCGCGGGATTGAGCGCGGCGACTTCATTTGCAACGTACGGACTGTCCAACATGGTCACGGTCCGCGTTCATCACCGTCGCCTGCTGGAGACCGGCGGGAAGGCTGCCGACAGGCCTGGCGACGCTCCATCCGGGTCGCCGCCGCCGAATGAACGGCCTGAATTGGCCGTACGCGACCTTACGTTTGCTTACGGCGCCGGCGAGCCGATTGTCAACGGGTTCTCGCTGGACGTCCCTCCCGGCGATCACGTGGCGATTGTGGGTCCGAGCGGGATCGGCAAGTCCACGCTGGCCGCCCTCATGGGAGGGGTGCTGCGGCCGGACAGCGGCGAAATCGCGGTTGGCGGAGCGCCTTGCTTTCTGAGGCCGGACCGTTCGCGGCTGGTCACGATGGTCCCCCAGGAGGCGTATGTCTTCGCGGGTTCGCTGCGCGAAAATCTGATGTACCTGCGGCCTTCCGCCAGCGATGATGAGATCGCCGCGTCCGCCGCGGCCGTGGGGCTCGATCGTGTACTGGACCGGCTGGGCGGCCTGGACGCCGAAGTCAACCTCTCGAAGTCCGGTCTGTCGGAGGGGGAGCGGCAACTGGTAACCCTGGTGCGGGCGCACCTGGCGGCGTCGCCCATTTTCGTGCTGGACGAGGCCACCTGTCACCTCGATCCCGCCGCCGAGGAACGCGCTGAGCGGGCGTTCATGGCGCTGGGTTGCACGCTGATTGTCGTCGCGCACCGCATGGCGGCCACCGGGCGTGCGCGGAGCGTGCTGGTAATGGACGGCGCGGGCATCGACGTGGGCAGTCACGAAGAACTGCTGGACCGAAACGCGTTGTACGCCGATTTTCATGGATTGTGGCAGCGGGCGTGAGGTGCGAGGGAGGGGACGAGGGGACGAGAATCCGAAGGGACCGGAATACGACGATTTCAACGCAGAAACACAGGGGGATGAATTGGCAAGATATGTGTTAATCTTCTTTATTATACTGGTGTTCCTGTCGCCGACCCTTGAGGCGGCGTCAACGGAGATTCGACCTGCTCTGGCGGCATTTATCGAGGGCCGATATGCCGACGCAGAAGACAGTCTGAAGACACGGCTCGCGCATCGCGGGACCAACCGCGCACGGACCTGTTACCTGTTGGGACGTATCAATACATGGAAGGGGGATCTCGAGGCGGCGTTCGATTGGTTCGAGAAGGCCGTTGATGCGGATCCGAACACCGCCGACTATCAATACTGGCTGGGGATGATGTACGGCGCGAGGGCGCAGCGCGCCGGCATTTTCGGGAAGCCCGGCAAGGCCCGCCGCGCCCGCAAGGCGTTTGAAAAGGCGGTCCGACTGGATCCCGATCACATTGCCGCACGTACCAAACTGGTGGAGTACCATCTCCTCGCGCCGGGCATTATAGGCGGGAGCAAGGATAAAGCGCTGAAACATGCCGCGGAGATTGCGTCCCGGAACCCAATGGAAGGCCACATGGTGCAGGCCATCATCCACGCAAAGGAAAAGGCGCAGGACAAACGCGAAAAGGCCTATCTTGACGCGGTCGCGCAAGCAAATGGCAACGTCCGCCCCGTTATTTCGCTGGCGACGCACTATCTCCGCGAGGAACGGCGTCTCGACGCCATCCGGGTCTATGAGACGTTTCTGCAGTCCCATCCCGACCGTGGCCCGGTCCTGCGCCGATTGAGCAACCTTTATCGGCTGGAGAAGGAAAACGAAAAGGCGTTCCGGGCCGTTCGCCGCAGCCATGAAGTGGCAACGGAAGCGCTTGCGGCGCTGGCGGCCGAATCACACCCGGGCGTACAATCCTTCGAGAATGCGCTGACGGAAGAGGGATTCCGGCTCCAGGCACTTTATGCGATCGGCAGGTTTTCCGCCCTGACCGGGAGGGAACCGGACCTGGGACTGGAATCGCTGACGGCCTATCTCAGTCAGGTGCCGGCGCATTGGCGCAGGGCCCGCGCCAACGGACTCTACAGGCTGGGCCGAATCTACGCGCGCAAGGGAGAACGCAACCTCGCGCGCGACGCGTACAGGAACGTCCTGAAATTGAACAAAGAACATAAGGGCGCGCGAAAAGCGCTGGAGAAACTGGAATAGAATTTGAAACCGGCTTGGCACACAGGTCATTCTGAGCGCACCTGGAGCGGGTGTAGACGTGCCGCCTCTCAGGTGTCGGAACGTACAAGCCACTCTGTGATGATCTAATGCCGCAGTAGATCCTTCGTCGGCATGCCTGCCAATGATTCTCTGGCAGGCAGGGCGGCCTCCTCAGGATGACAGTACCGGAAAACGTGTGACCGAAACGCTTCGCGGATGGCTATTGCAAAACATGTCATTCTGAGCGCAGCGAAGAATCTCCCGTCTTCTCAAGCGTCCTGAACACAGCAACGCGGTAAACACATTGGCGCGGAGACATCGTCGGCATTGCGAAGCCGCGTCAGAAAGGACACGAACATGCAAAAACCCGAATACCGCGCCGTAATCATCGGACTCTCCGGCATTGGCGCGAGGCGGCCCGGGAAAGACGGTCACCTTCCGGTGTACGGTCCGATGCCCGGCTCCCACGCCGGTGCCTACGATCGGCATCCGCGAACCGAAGTGGTGGGTGTGTGCGACCTGCGGGAGGAAGCGCTGGCGGATTTCAAAGCCCAGTGGGAAGACGTGTGGCCCAACGCACGTCTCTATACCGATTACCGGGAGATGCTGGAGAAGGAGAAGCCGGACCTGGTAAGCGTGGCGACGTCCGACCACGTACACGCGGATATGACCGTGGCCGCGGCCGAGTGCGGCGCGCGCGCCATTCTGTGCGAGAAGCCGATTGCCACCTCGCTGGAAGACGCGGACCGGATGATCGCCGCCGCCGAAGCCAACGGCGTACTGCTCTCCATCGAGCACACCAGGCGGTGGAATCCGAGCTATCTCGAGGCGCGAGAGATCATTCGAAGCGGAGAGATCGGCCCGTTGCGCACGGTTGTGTGCGAACAGTTCAGCCGGAGGGCGATGATGTTCCGGAACGGAACCCATCTGCTGGACATGATCTGCTTCTTTGCCGAGGCCAATCCTCTGTGGCTGGTGTCCGAACTGGAAGCGGGGTTCGAGCATTTCACCGAATACAAGGGGGACGGCGGGAAAGATCCGGCGGTCGATCCGTACGCATCGGCATACATCCGGTTCGACAACGGCGTGAGGGCATTCTACAATGCGTATAAAGTGAACTTTCCGGGGTCGAAATTCGCGCTGACGTGCGAGGACGGTCGCATCGAGATTTCGGACCTGGGCGCAACCCTGATCCGGGGCAGGTCGCACTTCGAGTCGTCCTCGTCGCCCATTCTTTCAGGGAAATACGCGATGGAAAATCAGACTGCGGCGGTGGGAGAACTGATCCGGATACTGGAGGAAGGCGGCGACCTGGTCTCGCCCGCTCGCGAGGCGCGCAAGACGGTGGAGATGATGATGGGGATCCTGAAGTCGCACCACGGCGGGAATTGCCGGGTCGATTTTCCGCTGTCGTAAGCGTGGTTGCGTCCGCCAGGTAAGTCGAGGTCCTTCAGTGTTGCCGGATCGGGGCGGTCAGCGCGGTATCTCATCGTCTGTAGTTGACGGATTGACCACCACAACCCGGAATACAGTGCGTTTTTTCGGCCAGGAAGATTCGACTTGAAAGGCATATGCCGAGAAACGGATCCCATTCGGATCAATGTTTTTCCGGGCCCCTTGATGGAGGATACGACATGGTCAGAATGCCGGTGAAAGGCGAGATCGTCGAGGATGAATCGGCGTTGCGGGCGCTATACGA
>JAGWBX010000078.1:5049-25729 GCA_021295655.1 Candidatus Latescibacterota bacterium | reverse complement strand
CGTTGAAAAAGTCGCTCTGCAGGCGAGGCATGGTGTCCCGTCCCGGAAATATGTCACCATTCATCCGCCGATTCATCCCGTCCGGCGGCGTTGCCTTCGCTCGGTGACCCTGGGCAGGTCGCCTCGCTCAGGCGTCTTGCGAGCCGGGCGACTCGGCGGTCGAATTTCGGCAATCTATTTCCGGGACAGAACACTTGTCATTGTGGCCGAAGACGAGGCGCGCAACCGAGTCGAATCGAGCGATTCGGCGAGGGAGCGCAACGCAGAAGTTCGGCCGCAAGGGCCGGCCGTAGCCCGGATGGACTTTTTCAACGGGCTGCTAGTCATAGATCCGGTCTTCCACGGCCTTCTCCCAGGTGCGATGCTCCCGCACCACGTACGTGTCCGTCAGTTTGTCGTGAAGCGCCTGCCTTCGCGGGTCCCGGATCATCCAGAAAGTGCTGACGCCCAGCGTCATGCCGAACAACAGGTACTGCCCCCAGAACCGTATCAGCGCCCGCTTGATACCGACGGGTTCCCCCGTCGTCCGGATAAGCCTGATGCCCACCTCTCGCATCCCCAACGTACTTCCGGCGTGCCCCCATGCGGGAACGACAAGCACCGCCTTGAACACCAGAAAGCACAGGGCAGCCAGGCCCACCTGCAGCCACTGATCCGTGTTCTTCCAGGCCGCCGGGTCGCCGGAAAGCAGTCCCGCAGCGAACTGTTGCAGCGGCGACGGACCTCGGCGTGCCGAGACCGCTGCGGCAGGCGGACCGTCGCTTCCGAGGCTCGATACGAGTTGAACCACCGACCATCCTGCCAGGAATAACGCACCCAGAATCAGGAGATGAATGAAGAGATCGATCAGGATTGACCAGAGGCGCCGAGGTATGCCCGCGGGAACGGCCTTCTCCGGGGTCTGCCGGTGGGGTTGGCGCTCCAGACCCGCCCGACGCCGCCCGATCTCTTCATGCAGTTTCTGCGTCCGCAGCGGATATTCACCGCGGTCCACGTGCGCGGACATGTCCTCCAGCTCCGACAGCGAACTGGACCGGAGGCGGTCCTCGTAGGCACGATCCTCCGGATCCCTTTCCTCACCCGAATCCATAAATTCTCCTGCCAGTTCCAGGCACGGCGCCTATTCCCTGCGGTCGACGAGCGAATAGAGCGTGGGAATGAGTACCAGCGTGACCAGCGTCGAAATCACGAGGCCGCCAATTACGGTAATTGCCATCGGGGCGCGGATTTCCGCGCCCTGACCCACAGGGAAAACCACGTTCAGGGCCCCCATTACGTAGTCCAGGGCGTCGCCGGGCAATACGTTGGCGAGGCCGGACTCCACGTTTGCCGTGAAAGGCCTGAAATCGAAGACGCCGAGGGCCATGGGCATCAGCCCCAACACTGTCGTGGACGTGGTCATCAGAATGGGACGCAGACGTACCTGGCATGCGCGCTCGATGGCTTCCCGCTTCCCCATTCCGCGCTCCCGGCGCAGGGCATTTATATAGTCGATCAATACAATCGCGTTGTTTACGACGATTCCCGCCAGCATAATCAGTCCGATCAGTACCACCACGCTCACCGTCTGACCCGTAACCAGCAACATCCAGACGACGCCGACGAGGCCGAACGGAATTGAAAACATAATAACGAACGGATGGACCAGCGACTCGAACTGGGATGCCATGACCAGATACACGAGAAATACCGCCAACAAAATGGCCAGTTGCATACTCTCGAACGACCGCTTGCGCTCCTCGTTCTGGCCGCCGATCTTGACATGATAGTCAGGAGGATAGTGCATGTCCCGAATCACGGATTCGATATCGGCTACCACCTCGCTCAGGCTGCGTCCTTCGAGGTTCGCGGAAACCACCGCAACGCGTTCCTGATCCGCCCTCAGAATCTCGGCAGGCCCCATTTCAACGGACAGGTCGGCAACCACGGCAAGAGGAATGGGCGCCGACGCGCCAGCTGGACTAACAATGAGGCGTTTGAGATCTTCCACCGTGGCCCGGTGCCGCTCATCCGCACGTACCCGTATATCCACCTTCCTGTCGCCCTGTGCGAACTCCGTGGCCACTTCGCCATGGATTTTGTTCCTTACGAGCCTGCCGATTTCGTTGATGCTCGTCCCCATCTGTGCGACCCACTTCCGATTGAAGCGGATCTGCACCTCCGGATTGCCACCCTCCGCACTTGTCTTCACGTCGACGAGACCGGGGATGTCCTCCAGCCTGCCTGCAAGTTCGTCGGACAGCGTCCGCAACGTGCCCAGACTATATCCCGATATCTCAACCTCGACCGGCGTCCGCGACGAAAAAAACGAAGGGCGGGCGAATTTGCACTCTGCCGCAGGCATGCCCCGGAACGCCTGCCTCAGTCGTTCCATAACGGCATCTTCCCGCGCCCGTATGATCCCCTCATTCAATGCCACGTGAATCTGTCCGACGTTTTCGCGCTCCTCTCCCGCCGCGCCATCGGAAGACCCGCTCAAACCGACGGTACTGTAGACCAGTTCCACCTCGGGCTGAGCCTGAACGATCCGCTCCATGTCACGTATCGTCCGTTCGGTGGCGACGAGAGGGGTACCTACCGGCATGTCCACGGAGATACTGAATTCACCCTGACTCATTTCCGGAATCAACTCGCTGCCAAGAAAACCGGCCAGCAAACCTGACACCCCCGCAAGCGCCAGCGCGACCACGATAACCACGGCGCGATGCCCCAGCGCCCAGCCGATCACCCGGGGATAGAACCGATATGCGCTGCCCAGAATCCGTTCGAAGAGCCAGAAAACCGGGTGCAGGAGGGCGACCGCCCCTCTGCCCAACCCCCTGCCGGCGCGCAGAAAAATACCGAACACCGTTTCCAGACCCAGGGTGGGACCGGCACGCGGGCGGCCACGTGCCGGCACTGCAGCCGCGTCCCTCCGGCCAAAGTCTATGGACGCCAGCATGGGTATCAGCGTAAGCGCCACCAGAAGGGACGCCACCAGGGAAAACGTGACGGTCAACGCCTGGTCGCGGAACAGTTGACCGGCGATTCCTTCCACGAAAACGATGGGCACGAAGACACAGATCGTGGTCAGGGTGGATGCCACGACCGCTTTCCCCACTTCACTGGCGCCTTTCACCGTTGCCTCCGGCGACGACAGACCCTCCTCGCGGTACCGCTGTACGCTTTCGAGCACAACAATGGAATTGTCCACCAGCATCCCGATGCCCAGAGCCAACCCGCCCAGGGACATTATATTCAGGCTGACATCCGAGCTGAACATCAGCAGAAACGTGCAAACGACTGAAATTGGAATGGAAAGACTGATTATCACGGTACTCCGGGGATTGCCCAGGAACAGATAGAGCACCAACACCGCCAGCACCCCGCCCATAATCGCCGTATTGAGCACCTCCGCAACCGAACCCCTGATAAACGTCGCCTGACTGAAAACCACCTCGATTCTCGTGCCGGAAGGCAACCCGCCCGCCTCCTTCTTAAAACGCTCAAGCCCCCCGGTAACCCGATCCGCCACGGTAACGGTATTGGCGTCGCCCTCCTTGTACACGGCCAGTTCCACGCTCTCGCGACCGTTCATCCGGTTTATCACCTGACGTTCCTTGTGTCCCCGAAAGACGCGGCCCACGTCGGCGAGGGTAATCGCGGCGTCCTGACGTTCGCCCACAACGATGTCCTGAATTTCCTCGACCGAACGAAACTCGTTGACGGTGCGCACGACGTACTCCGCCTCGCCGTCCTTCAGCTGCCCGCCGGTCAGATTCACATTCTCCTGACCCAGACGTACAACGACCTGCTGAACCGGGATGCGCAGCGACGCCATTCTGGGTTCATCCAGTTCAATGTGTATTTCCTCTTCGAGCCCTCCGTTCACACGCGCAGCGGCGACGCCTTCGAGGCTCTCCAGGTCCAGTTTGATATGCTCCTCGGCCAACAGACGAAGGGCGACCAGGCTTTCGGGACCGTACAGCCCGATCCGCATGATCGGATCCAGCGACGGATCGAAACGCAGCAGGACGGGTTTTTCCGCCCCCTGGGGAAGCTGCAACCGGTCCAGTTTTTCCCTGACGTCCAGCGATGCGAAGTCCATGTCCGTGCCCCAGGAAAACTCCACCACCACCTCGGACACGCCCGGACGGGACGTGGAACTCACACGGACGACATTCGTCACGACCCCTACCGCCCCCTCCACGGGTTCCGTCACCAGACGTTCCATCTCCGACGGCGCCGTGCCTTCGTATTCGGTGCGGACGGTGAGTGTGGGATACGTAATATCCGGCAGCAGATTGATTGCCAGCCTGCGGAATGCGACCAGCCCGAAAACCACGGCCGCGACTACGAACATTGTAACCGTTACCCGACGGCGCGTTGAAAACGCGATCAGCTTCATTACGGTCTCCCGCCTCTGTCCGGCAGGATGCCCTTCCGCCGCATTTCACCCATGAACGCACGCCATTTCTCACTGCTTTTTGCAAGATCCGGGTCTTTCCCGACGCGTGCGTCGTATGCCTTCTTCAGATCGGGAAACCGGGCGAACATCCGTTCCTTCATTGCGTTCAACTGACCGTTATCGCCGCTGCCGGGCTGCCCGCTTTCTCGCCCGCCGCCCGTCTGCGACCCGGCCGCAGTCGTTTCCGGAACCCCTTCGCCAACCAGGCGCACGGCCGTACCCGGGCGCAGCCCACCCTGACCGACGGTGATGACCTGCTCTCCCTCGTTCAGGCCATTCAGAATCTCCAGGTGTTCGTTGTCCGCAAACCCCATGCTGACCTTCCTGCGGACCGCCTTCCCGGCGCCTTGCTCGCCGTCCCGTTCATATACGAATACGTGGTTACCTTCCCCTTCCAGGACGAGCGCCTTCTTGGGTATCACCAGTGTGTTCCGGTGTACCTCGGTGATGATATGCACCGACGCGAACATGCCGGGCCGGAGGATTCCGTTTCCGCCGCCTGGAATCCGGATGGTGACTTTGACGGTGCCACTTTCCGGATCCACAACGGGACTGATCATTTTCACGACGCCGCGGAACAACCGACCTGGCGCGGACTCCACCGAGACCTTCGCGCCCTGACCGATCGCCACTTTGCCCATGTTCTTTTCAGGAATCCTGATACGTGCCAGCAGAGGGTCGAAGTCCGCCACCGAAAAAACCGCCTGATTCGCAGTGACCATGTTTCCGACCTCCACGCTTCGGAGGGTCAGTGTGCCCGCCAGAGGCGAAGCGATGGTCGTATAGTTCAGATTCAGCCTCGCCTGTTCCAGTTCGGTATACGCGCGGTCCATCTGCCCCCTTGAATTCTCATGCCTTTCCTTGCTCAGGAGTTCCCGCTTGTAAAGCTTTTCGTCCCGCTCGAAGGCACGGCGGGCGTCCTGGTAAGCCACCTCCATACGCTTGACCTGCAACATCGCCGATTCCGAATCCAGGCGCGCCAGCACCGTGCCCTCCGTTACGGGATCACCCTCTTCCCGGAGGATCTCCACGACCTGCCCGGACGTCCTGGACCGCACCTCGACCCACTGATACGCATCCAGCGTTGTATTGCCCAGTATATAACTCGAAATATCGCGACGATTCACGGACTCGACCTTTACCGGCACCGCCGCGCTCCGGCGCTGCCCGCCGCGGCGCGCGGGCCCTCTTTCACCCTCCCCGCACCCCGCCAAAACAGCAATAACGCCAACAACGAGCCATCGTTGAGAACTGAACATGCATCCCCCTGCGGATTCCCGTCCGCACATGTAATCGACTATTTGCAGTATCACACGATTTAACGCACGACCGACCGCATATTATGCACGCGATTCGCACGGTTGCCTGCGGGACACTCCGGCCGTAAGCGGACGGGATGGAACATACCCGTTTTCTGACGTGCGCGAAATATACGACAATTGAAAAACGGCCCGGTTTCCGTACACCCCGGATTGAACGGTGATCAACCGGGTCCGGAAGTCGCCGTTGCGATAACGAAACGCCTGATCCCCGCTCCCCGTATCATATCCAGAACGCCGATCACCTCGCCGTGGGGAAGGTCTCGGTCGGCACGCAACACGAGCCCGCCGGAGGCGTTGATCTCATCTGACGCCGCCTGTAACCGGACGCCGAGCGCGGCCCGTTCGACCGGCTTGCCGTCGTAAAGCATCCCGCCGTCCGGAGCCACGTCCAGCACGAAGCGTTTCGGCTGCTGTACCCGGTCCGCGTTTTCCATGGACGGCAGTTCCACCTTCAGCGCCGATTGCTCGATGAATGACGTGGTCACGAGAAAAAACGTAAGCAGCAGGAAGAGGACGTCGATCAGTGACGTAATATTGATGAACGGCCGACGTTTCGGTTTCTGATACAACTGCATTTCGCCGCCTTTCATTCTTCCGGTTTGCGATCCTGGAAACCCCTCAGCTTCTTCAGAAGCGCATTGGAATATTTCTCGATCTCCAGGACCAGACGCTCCGCCTTGCTGCTGAAATAATTGAAGAAAACCAGTGACGGAATCGCGATGAAAAGCCCGGCGCCCGTTGTCAGAATCGCTTCCGCGATACCTCCCGCAAGCAGGTTGCCCTGTCCAACGCCGACTTCCGAAATCTCACGAAAGACCTTGATCATCCCCAGCACCGTACCCAGCAGTCCCAATAACGGAGAAACGCTGGCAACGGTCTCCAGCACAACGATTCCCTTCTGCAGCTTCCCCATTTCCTGGCGGCCCTGGTCCACGATGCTCTCCTTGATCTCATCCGGAGGCAGGTGGCGGCTGTCCAGCCCGGCGCAAACGACCTGGGCAAACGGACCTTCGTATTGATTGCATACCGACACGGCGAGGCCCACGTCCTCCGGGCCCTTTATGTTCTCGATCACGCTGACGATTTCTCCCCGAATGATCCGGTGGCGGCGCAGGCTGAACGCCCGCTCCAGCGAAATGGCCAGGGTAAGAATTGAACATAGAGAAAGGGGATACATCATCAGGCCGCCCTGCTCGAACAGTTCCCATCCCATGCAGCCGCTCCGGTTTTATGGGGAATCCAGTATCAGATAGTGAAAAAAGGCGGAAATTTCCAGATAGTCGTCCGGAAAATGCGTCGGAAGCGGTTTGAAATCGGCCGACAGCTCTACCGCGCGAGTGCTGGTATCCCGCAGGTACGGGCTGCCGTCGAAGTCGATAACCGCCAGGTTCTCGAGGCTGCCGTCCGGCATAATCCTGAACTTCAGCCGCGTCGTACCCTGGATGAGTCCCAACTGCGTAAATGCAGCCGGTGGATGAATATGGTCTCCGATGTGGCGTTTGAGATACGCCAGATACGGCGCAAACTCCCAGTCATACGTGCTCAGCTGCAGCCCCCCCTGCTCAAGGGCGTGGCTTTGCAGATTCTTCAGGGGTATGACGCCGGGCGCGTCCGGACGTCCGAAAAATGCGCGCTTCGATGGTTCGGGGGACCACGCGTTCCGTTGCTTCAAAAGCGGCGCTGAATCCGTGGAAACCGCCTCGTCTTCCGCGTCGGCACGCCGGCTCGGGTCGACTTCCGCCCCGGAATCGGCCTCGCCCCGCTCACCCCTTTCACCCTCCCGACCGATCTCGGTCCGGAGCTGTGACGGGGACTGTACGAGGCCGTCGTTGTAGGGCAGGTGCGACTCCGGCAGATCCGCGTCGTGCAGGTCCTTCGCCCGCGAGACCCGGTCCGCCCGAAGGGGTGTCGTCTCCGGCGGCTGTTCGTCCGGCACCGTGTGGGGCAACTCGACGAACTCGAAGGACATCGGGCTGGAATCGTGGACAGGCACATCGTTACGCGGTTGCGGTACAAGGCTCGAAAGGGGCACGTAGAAGACAAAGAACAACAGATGAGCGGCCAGTGCCGCCCCGTACGCGAGGGTATAACGATTCGCGAAAAAACGTCCGATGTGCGCCATTGCCAGACATCCCGCATGGTTTACAGATCCCGAGTGCTCAATAAATATAGCGTAACCCGATGGATAAACAAGAATAAAGCCCCGGACGAGACGCGGGACGGGGCCGGAACACGAAGACGTTCGACCGGACCGGCGAGCCGCCCGTCGTTCGATAAAGGGGCGACAACAGTAAAGGCCCGGCGGCAACTGCCTCGCCGGGCGCAATACCCGTTCATACGGGAAATGCAGCCAATGGTCCGCTTCCCGTCATCGCAGCGGCGTTTTCAATCCGCCGCCGGCGCTTCCGTTCTCGAAAACGCCGCCCGCAAACGTTGAAACCGCCCCTGGAACAGTGACATCCATCCAATGTAAAAGAATCCGAGGCTGAAAAGCGCGAGGAACGGGATCGGAAAGTAGATCCGGTGGCCTATTGCAAATCCGATCACCCACAGGAAATACAGGCCTACGGCGAGTTCGACCACAGACAGCACATTCTTGTGCACGGTATAACGCTTGCCGCGCCAGGTATCCCGACGGTCCACGACCTGGTACTTCGGCGTACGCCGAAACTCGGTCTGGTGTCCCGCCAGAGCCTCCAGCACGGCACGGGCGTTGTTGAAGGAAATCCCCATACCGGCGGCCAGTACGCACGGCATGTATTTGATACGCCGCATCCAGTCCGGATAGAGTTCCTTCTGTGAATAGATATAGAACCTGGATACCGCACCCGTGGCGGAGACAAACAACGGCAGGTCCACAAAGACAACACGGAACCACCCGAGTTCCAGACGGGCGAGCACGGCCGGAAAGATCAGCGCGGCCAGCATGGCCATCAGCAGATAAGCGAAATTTCCACTCAGGTGGATCAGCGCCTCCACCTTCACCCGCCACGGGAGGTTTGCGCGCAGGACCCGCCCCACCAGTTTACGGGCGGTCTGCGCCGAACCCTTGGACCAGCGGAACTGCTGGGTTTTCCAGGCGTTCATCTCAACAGGCAGCTCGGCCGGCGCGGCAAGGTCATCCAGAAACAGAAACCGCCACCCCACCAGCTGCGCCCGATAACTCAGATCCAGATCCTCTGTAAGCGTGTCGTTCTCCCAACCACCCGCATCGTCGATACATTTCCTTCGCCAGATGCCCGCCGTGCCGTTAAAATTGAAGAAAAAGCCGGATCTGCTGCGGGCGCCGTGTTCCATCATAAAATGCCCGTCGAGGAATATCGCCTGCACCTGCGTAAGCAGTGAATAATCGCGGTTGAGGTGTTCCCACCTCGCCTGTACCAGCCCCACACCTTCATCGGTAAAATAGTGAATGGTCTTCCTGAGAAATTCTCTGGGCGGCAGAAAATCAGCGTCGAATACCGCAACGTACTCGCCGCTGGCGACACGCAGACCTTCGGCGAGAGCGCCCGCTTTATAGCCCGTGCGGTCCGTTCGATGCAGGCAGACGATATCATGGCCGGCCTCACTCAATTCCGCCACGCAGCGCATTGCCACTTCCGTTGTCTCGTCGGTCGAATCGTCAAGGACCTGGATTTCCAGGCGGTCCCTTGGATAGTCGACGCCCGCCACCGCCCTGATCAGCCGCTCAACGACGTACAGTTCGTTGTAAACCGGCAACTGTACCGTCACCCTCGGCAGTTCCTCGAACCGGCCGGCCGGGGCCGGACGCTTGCGTCGATTCTTGAAATACAGCCGCACCATAACGTGCCGGTGAAGACTGAAGATCAGAAGCAGCCCGAGCGTCACGCTATACAATACCAGCAATGCTGCCTGTATCCAGGTGAGCAGCAGATCGATATCCATAAACCCTCCGGCGCCAACGCACCAGTTTTTGTATGGGGCGCCATTGCGGATTGGTGAATCCAGATCGGGCCAATGGTTGCAGATCCAGGGTCGGCCCGCAAGGAAATCGGCAAGAAAATAAGCAATTCCCGTCCCTGAAATCAAGCTTAATGCACTTCGCCGAACACGGCCAATCACTCGCAGAACCGACGGTTTGACCGGGTGGACATACTTCGCTGCCAACACCTCCCGTGAGTGGCCGCACCGGCCGCTCACGCGTCAGCATTTCCCGATTTCGCCTGTTTCTGTTGACAAGCGACCGTTTTCAGGTATATATTTCGCCGCTATCGTTTACTCGCCAGGACCATCGCTTTCCATGAGGTCTGTCCGGGTATTAAGAAAACCGGCGGTCAACGGACGACATTGCTCAAGGAGTCCAAGTCCTATGTCCAAACAGGATCAGTTCTATGCCGACTACAAGCTTCCAGCCGAAAACGAGTCGGAAGTCGGCGCCAAATCGGGCAGTCTGCTCGACGGCGATTTCGAATTCCCGCTTGAAACCCACTGCTGCGTTACCGGAGAAGAAGTCAAACACAGCTTCTGCCGGTATCCGGATCCTGAACTCGGTACGATGATGGTGATGTCGCACGAAACCATGCTCCGGTTCTCCCGACCCGGTGAGAGCCTTTCCGAGAATTTCGAACGCGTACTCCAACTTCGGCGAAAGCACGAGGCCGGCCGGCAGGCGTAGTCCTCCCGCTTCTCTACCAGAGATGCTGACATGCCATTCCCGTACTCTGCCGACAGCCGGGGACCGGAATGAAGTTCCGCGCCGCCCCGGCCGTTCTTTGCCGGCGAATCCGGATTCCGGACGCGCTCCTGACACACGTCGCGTTCCAGGGTCGAAACCTGCGGTTTGGCGGGGATATCCGGCTGGGCGACCTGTCGGGTGACGGCCGCGCCGATCTGCTGGTCTATCGCTGCGACACCGCGAGTGAACTCAAACCCTGTTTTCTGGGCGCCTTTACCCTGGACGGAGAGATTCTCTGGTGTGAAGGCGGCGGCGGCGCTCAACCCCTCCGACCGTGCTCGGTGGCCATCCACGACGTGGACGCCGACGGCAGGAGCGAGGTCATCTGCTTCTTCCATCGCCCTGACGGTGTCACCGCCAGAGAGTCCCTCGGGGATGTCACGGTCCAGATCCGCGACGGCGCAACCGGCGCGCTGAAGCAGGAGGCCCGGCCGGAAACCCTGAAGGCCTGCCAGGGCTGGGGCGCCAACTGGTTTCATCAGCGCCTGTTTATTGCCAACCTCCGAGGTACGGCAGTTCCACAGGATATCGTCGTCAAACTGGGCGAACGGGTCCTGGCGTTAGACCATAACCTGAATCTGTTGTGGGACTACGTTATCCCGTGGAACGACTATGGCCGCTGTTCCGCGTATCTGCCGGCCGTGGGCGACCTGAACGGCGATGGGCGAGACGAGGTTCTGGGCGGGTAACGGCGCGCCCCGCTGGGAATGCCAGCTTGCGCCCAATATGGACTCCGTCTGCATCCAGTCGTGGGACAACGGACGCATGCGCGCCATCTGCTCGGGCGGCGGCCACGTCCTGGACGAAAACGGCGGGGTCATTCTGGCGCTCGGCGAGGAGATGGTCCCGCACGGGCAGGAAGTCAGGGTGGCCACGTTCCTGCCGGACGAACCCGCGCCTCAAATGGCCATTCGGTATCTCGGGCACCATCCCGACGTTCTGCTTGCGGATAACAACGGAAGGATCGTCCGACGCTTCACGCTCAACCGTTCGCCGAACGAAACAGGAATGGAAACCGTCTACTGGAACGGATTCGACGCGCCCGCAATGCTGTACAACGGCGGCATGCTCTTCAACGGAAATGGAGAACCCGAGGTGGTTCTTCCGGACCTGCCGCCTCCCGTGGGCCCCGAAAAAATGGGCTGGTACCACGCCGTACCCGCCAACCTCTGCGGGGACAATCGCGAGGACGTTCTGTTGTACAACCCGTGGTCGGACGCCGTCTACATCTACACGCCGGCGCCGGTCGACCCGACCGCCTACGCCGGCTATCGTCCCGGTCCCCGCCAGTACAATGCCCGGCTGATGGACTGAAACGGCCCGGAAGCCGACCTCCCTGGCCGATCATCGACGGTGCCGTTGCCCGCCTGGCGTGTTCCTCCTCTGTCGATTTCTCCGGCGCGAAATCCGACCCTGAACGACTCGGCCTCTCCTCCCGAAAAATCAAGCGCAGGATACAATCACCGGTTTCGAAGCCGCCAACGGTCAGTCCAGAAAACCCTCGATCACCTGTTCATCGGGGCCGATCATCGGATGGTTCTCGTCATCGAGGGGCAACGACACGAATTCGCCGGTCCGCGCCGACTGATAGGCCGCCGTGGTCATTTCGGCAACCGCGAGACCGTCCGCGACGCCCATCACCGGATCCCGATCATCCTCTATACATTCAATCAACTCCTGCACGCACGCATCCGCCTGCGGCAGGGGCGCCGGCTGCAAGTCCAGAGGCACGCCATTCACCAGCATTTTTTCGGGCTCAGCGTGGATCCAGTGGCCCTGTGCGGTCACATCCACCGCGTTCGCCGGCGGCCCTTCCTCCTCGAGCTTGTTTCGACCCGTCACCAGCGTGGCGACGAAATCTCCGTAATCGCACACAACCGTCGCCATATCTTCCGTCCCGAATGCCTGGTATTCGTCCCAATAGGCATTCCGCATGTTGCTGAAGATGCGCCCGGGCATACCAAACAGGTGGTGCAGATAATCCACCGCGTGACTGCCCAGATTCATCAGTTCTCCGCCGCCGTTTACGTTAACGGGCGTGGGGTAGCTCACGTACTGCATCAGGTCGCTGTCCTTGAACTGACGAACGAAGTGATGCGTATAGGACGTTATATTCGCATAGGCGCCGGAACGAATCCCCCGTGCGAGGGCCGCAAGCCCCGGCTCGTTTCGGATGGGATAGCTCAACACGATCCTGATCCCGGAGCCTTCGGCTGCGCTGACGATCTCCCTGGCTTCCCGAACGGTGCGTGCAAGCGGCTTGTCCACCAGAACGTGCTTTCCGCACGCAACCGCCCTGGCGATCAGGGTACGTTTCAAATAAAAGTCGGTAGCGATCGAGACGATATGCACGTCGGGATCTTCCAGCACGTCGTCGTAGTCCGCGCCGCACGCCACGCCGAACCGCTCCTCGAGAGGCCCGGCCTTGTCCGCCCTGTGTTCCGCAGCCGCTACAATCCGGCAATCCTGCCGGCCTTCCAGGATCGGCCCGTAGCTCATTTGATGGGCCCGGTTTCCCAATAATCCGACGCCGTAACTCATTCGTGAATTCCTTTCTTCCGTGGCGCGCGGGAGCAGCGGTACAGATCGAATGGCGGCCCTCTTCCTCACTCCGGCCGCGCCTGACCCCAGTTCAATTCCTGAACCTCACCGGTGCGGATCGCATCAATGGCGCCCAGGGCAAGTGTTGTCGCACGTACGCCGTCGTCCAGTTTCGCTGCATTCGGCGGCTCGATTCCCTTCAGCGACCAGTCCACAACCGCCCGCATCTGTTGAGTATAGCCATGGGCGAAGTCCGTTTCTTCGCAGCCGGGCAAGTCGTTGACCGTCAGCCGGCCGGGCTCAGCGCCCCACAGGCGAATCTCGGGGTTCCAATGGTAATTGAAGAGGCTCGCCGTCGTTTCTCCCGCGAAGACCTGATAGGCCGCTTTGCCCATCAACGCGGGTTTGCCCACGTCCCCTATCGCGAGATTGGCAACCGCGCCGTCCGCAAACCGCAGCGTACACGCAACCGCGTCGGTGATGGGCAGCGTGGGATGGTGATAGTTTCCGCCCGCCGCGTAAATGGATACCACCTCGGACGGATTCAGGAACCGGACGGCGTCGAAGCAGTGACACCCCTGGCTCAGCACATTGCCACCGCCGGCAACCGGGTCATTGGCCCAGCTCTGCTCCCCCCACCTGGGGTCGATATACTGTGCGATCGTCAACCACGGACGCGGTACGACCTCCTTCAATTTCAGGAAAAACGGAGAGAACCGCGCCTGAAACCCTGTCATGAACCTGACGCCGGCCGTACGTACGGCCTCCGCGATCGCCGCGCAGTCCTCGGCGCGGATCGCCAGCGGCTTCTCACAGAAAATATCTTTGCCGGCCTTCGCGGCCGCCACGCACATCGGCGCGTGCAAATGATGGTGCGTGCAGATGAACACGATGTCGACGGACGGATCATCCAGTGCCCGCTGGAACTCCGCGCCCGCTTCCGGGGCCCGGACCTCCGCGGCCAGCGACCTGGCCGCACCTTCGTCGGTATCCACCAGCAGGCGCAGTGACACGTCGTCAAAGCCCGCCAGCAACCGGGCGTGGGTTCTTCCCATATTCCCGCAGCCGATGATCGCAACGCCCAACCTGCCTCCAGTCACGTCAGTTCCCCCCGTTTTCGTCGACCGACGGCGGTTCGAATGGTTCCTGGCGCGACGGATGCGTCCGGTCTGCAAGGATCCCGTACAATTCCGGCCGCCGGTCGGCCAGATGGTTTCCGTCGGTTACCGATTCGAGGTCGACGTCGTGCACCAGCACATCGGCCACGTTCGAATGAAGTTTCGCGTCCAACTGACCCCCGGGACCCGTAATCAACGCCACACCGGGGTGGGCGAAGCAGACGTACATCTGGTTTTCGTAAGACCGGGTACGCATCCACCACTCGTTTTCAAGATGCCACATCCCGTACGTCGGCATCAGGCAGACCTCGGCGCCCTTCAACCGCAGCACGCGGATGGTCTCCGGCCATCGGCGATCGGCGCAGATCGCGACGCCCACGGTTCCGAAATCCAGTTCGAACACGGGAAGGTCCCGCCCCGCGGCGAACCGGCGGTCGTGGTGCTGCAGATGCGTCTTGTAATACGTGCCCAAAACCTCGCCGTCGCGGCCGGCCAGCAGCGCCGCGTTGTGGAAACGGCCATGCTTCAATTCCGTAAATCCGAACACGATGTATGTGTTCGACCGTCCGGCGAGATCCAGTACGTTTCGTATGTATGGACTCTCCCCCACGGTCTGCGCCACGCTCCGGAACCTGGGGACGTTCCAATCCGCTTCTGTTGCCACGTATCCGTCGAGGAAACACTCTGGCGTGACAAACACATCCAGACCGCTGTTGGAATACGTGGCGAACTGTTTCTCGAAAACGTCCCAGTTTGCTTCAACGTCCCATTTGGCGGGCATCGCTTTCAACAAGCCGATGCGAACGCTGCGATCCTGTACCGGCATGGGCGGCTCTCTCTATCAGGTATCATCGCACTGCTGCGCCCGCGGCCCGGCGACGAACGCCGCGCCGGGATGTACGCTAACGCATCTGCCAGCGCATGCTTTCCACTTCGCCCTGCCTGAACGTGAACCACTTCGTCCAATCCGACTGCGATCCGCCCACGCTCACGGTGCAGTCCACGTGCAGCACGCCGCTGCCGTCTTCCACGCCGTTGTTCCGGATGTCCATCCGAACCGTGTCCTCGCCGTATTGCGTTTTCAGGTACCGGATCGCCTTCTCCTTCATCTCCGCTTCGCTCAACGGTTCCGCCATGTTTCCTCCCTGGCAGCCACGCTGCCACCTTCTATCCTGACGTCTTCTTCGAGGTTCAGATATCGATTCCCGTCAACCACAATGTCCTTCGCCTGCTCGCCAATGCGTATGCCGATTTTCTGTCTGCCCTCGCCCGTATCTTCGATCCGGCAGTTGCGAATCTCAACCTGGTGGGTCTCTCCGAGAACGTCCACACCCGTTCCATCGGCCGCAAATCCGTTGTCCCGGATCCGGCAGGAGGCCAGGACGTTCCGGTGCGCGCCTCTGAATTCCGACTGTGGCTCGCGGAAAAGCACGCCCACCTTATGGTTCCGCTCGATGCTGCAGTCCAGGATCCTGTTGTCGGTATCTCTGTGCCCGATGGAGATGCCGAAGTCCAGATTGTCCGAACAGGTACAACGTTCCGCAAGCCCGTCCGATACCCCCCAGCAGAAGAAGATGCCCTGGCTGTTGCCTGTGGACCGGCAGTCCCGGAACACCGGCCGCTGCGACCCGCTGCCCGGATGGAAACCCAGATTGGCGTTCTCCTGCGACACGCAATTCTCAAAGACGAAGTCGTCGCAAATCTGAAAGCTGAACCCGTCCCCGTTGTAGTTCCTCGCGGTTACGTTGGAGAACCGGTACCGGTGACAGCGCTGCAGGAAGACCGCGCCGGAATAGTTCCCGTTAATCTCCTCGTTTTCATCGCGGTTTCCGTCGAGTACGAGGTCCTCAACCCGGACGTCGTGTACGCCTTCTTCAGCCGTGAGGATCGGAAAAACCGTTGCCAGCGTTGCGCGTTCTTCCAGCCACATGTTCTTGTAGATCCGCCTGCTCAGCGAAACCAGGTTGCCCTCCACCGCCGTTACGGTGTCTTTCACAACCTCCATCCGTCCGTCTCCGCCACGAAACGCTCGAAGCATCACGCCGCACCCCACACTGAACCCCCCCGCGTCACGGACGGCCGCGCGCGCCTCGTACCAGTCCGAATCCCGATCCAGGTCGGTCTTGAATCCCGGCGCCTTTTTCAGCACCGTTGCTTCCCCCTCGCCCCGTACCGTCAGGTTCGGATGCAAATAAAGCGCGTTGCGCATTGTATACACACCGGGTAGAATCTGCAGAATCCCGCCGCCAAGCCGTTTCAGATAGTCCGCCCCGGCCTGCAGCACCTTGTCGTCGGTCCCCCGCAGGTCCCCCTCGCCCTGGCCTACGCGCAACACCATTTCGCTGCGCGTCGTCATCGGCCGGTTGGTTGAAAGATCGATCATCGCTCTCTCCGTTTCAAATCACGGGAGACACCGCGGGCGCCGGAGCCTGACGCAGCAATATGGGCCGGCGCCGGGGCTCCTGAGAACGCAAAATACGCCGGCGGACCGGGCGTGTCAAGCCCATGACCGCTCAATCGACAACGGGCAGAACCACGCGCGACGGGTGACCGGGGCCGTGGAAGATTTCCTGACGGGCGACTACGAAAGCGGCTTCCCCGTAGTCGTCTCCACCGGTGTTGTGATTTCTGTCGAAATTGGGAAAGTCCGAACTCGTCACATCCAGCCGGATCCGGTGGCCGGACCGGAACAGTACGGCCGTCGGGAGCATCGGGATCCGGTATTGACAGATTTGTCCGGGCGTGAGCGGCCGGGGATCGTCAAACCCGTTCCGGAATCTGGCCCGCACGATTCCGTAGCTCACCTGATGTACGAATCCGTCCGGATGGACGTCCATCAGCTTGACGATAAAGTCCGTGTCCATGGCGCTGGAAGCCGCGTGCAGCACCACTTCCGGCCTGCCGACCAGGCGCAGCCCCGTCTGCAGTGGGCGCGTCCGGTAGACAAGCACGTCCTTCCGGCCGTCCAGCCGGCTCTGATTGAACGGCGCATCCTGGCAACTCTCGTAGAACAACGACATCACCGGGTCGCGGGGGTCGTAATCGTACCGGTCGCAACCCGGGTCCCGGGGGCGACTTTCAACCAGCCGCCCGTCTCCCGAGGCCGTGTTTGCGCCGCCGTTGGAGACGAGGTGGAACGAAGCGGGCTTCGCCCCGGGTACCGGCCAGGCAGACGCCGAACGCCACCGGTTCTCTCCCATCACGAAATACCGCACGGGCGCCGTCCGCATCATCCCGTTGGGCTCGCCTTTGAGCCAGTAATCGAACCAGCGGACCATCATTGCGTTGAAATCGACTGCAGCGGATTCCCCGAAGTCCATTTCCCCGACCTGCCGGGGCCCCTGAGACCCGTGGGACCATGGGCCCACAACCAGGCGCTGCGCCTTTCGGGCCCCCGAGGTGCGGGCGTTTCCGCGCATTCCCGAAAAGTGATCGACGGTCAGCACCAGCCGGTCGTGCCAGCCCGTGACGTGCAGGACCGGCACGTCCACCTCCCCGTGCCGCTTCTGAAAGTCAAAAATGTCCTCGTGATGGTGGTCCAGCCAGTAGTGCCAGATCTCCCGGCAGCCGCCGGCGTACTCGTCCGGGACGTCCTTTAGCGGCACGAACCACAGGGGTTTCTCTCTGTCCCTGGCGACCGATTCCGCCGCCTCGGCCGGCGTGTGCGGCGGGGCCAGACCCTTGCGGCGCCGGAGATCCGGTCCCAGAGAGCGGAACAGCCACTGCTGCACCCGTCCGGTGCGCAACACGCCGCCCAGTTCCCAGTCCGTCAACCGCGAGGCGTACCCGCCGTTGAACATGGCGACCAGGTGCGGCGGCCTGACGGACGCGAGTTCCCACGAAGCCCAGGAAGGATACGAGATGCCGAACACGCCCACCTTACCATTCGCATACGACAGGCCCGCCGCCCACTCGACGGTATCGAAGCCGTCCTCGGCATCCCGGTACCCCGGCATGAACATGGGTGTGAAAACGCCGTCGGAAGCATAGCGGCCGCGCATGTCCTGCGAAATGACGACGTACCCCGCCTCCGCCAGTTGCGTATTCGCCGCCTTGCCGTACGGCGTGCGCTGGACGAGCACCGGATGCCACGTCGGCGCGAAGCACCACGCCGTCACGCATCCGTGATTCCACGTTGCGTTCGACGCGTACCTTGAGTTTCTCCAACGGATTCGCCACGGACTTACCTCCGGGATCCGTCCGTTATTTCAACAAAACGCGATCCGTTTGGCCCCGCGCGGTCACGGCGGCCACGACCTCGCCGTCCACCACCTCGCCGCAAACCGACGCGTCCGAACACGCCCCGGACGCCATCAGTACCAGAAACCGGGCCTGTTTCCCGGCGTCGACCTCCTGTACAAACCTGGCGTGGCAAATCGGGGCCTTCTGGGCCGACATATCCGGACGATAGGTCAGGGGTACCATACTCGGGCCCCAGCCGATCTCCACCTCGCGGATCGACCCGGCCCACGCGGGCGCCAGCCTGACGCCCGGATTACCGCCGCTGACGACCGTGCGATTGCGGGCCTCGCGCAATTCATCCGGACAGCGCAGCGTCCACCGCAGCGTGCGCGTGTCTTCGCTCTCCGCGGCGTCCAGCAGGTCGTAAATCAGAAAATACCTCCCCTTTTTCAACAACACCGAGCGTTCGTGCCGCACGCCCTTGGAGCGCAGGTATCCGTCGTGCGCAACGCGAATAAAGGTCTCTTCTTCCGTCTCCCGCCACTCGAGCACACGGCCCCAGATCCGCCGCTTGTTGCCCGGTCGCCAGAATTCCTGGTCGTCGCCGTCGATCCAGACCGTATTCTGCCCCTGCGTGCTATAGTACCATGGCATGTAGTCCGGATCGCTGTACGCGAACGGGGAACCGGGTGAAAGCGCCGCCGGGCGCCCCTTCACCCAGGCCGAAAACGAAGCCTGCCCCCCGTAGGCGTGCCCGCCCTCGGGATGCCCGAAGTCCAGGACCAGCACGTTTGCGTCTCCATCCCACCCGTCGCGAAGCACCGCCACGCCGGAATCGGGAAACAGCCGAGAGTCCGGCGCCGGCGCCTGAACGGACACCCCATGGGGTTTGGGTACGCACAGGTCGTTCAGTATCGTATTGCCCAACCCGGGGCCGCCCTTCTGGACCGGCACGAGATCCGGATGGTACCCACGGTCGATGTGCCACTGCAGAACCGGATCCTTGAAGAAGGAGTTGCCCGCGGCCAGAAACGCCGGCCAGTCCTGCGCGTACACCGCCGAATTGATCGCCGGCGTGAACCCGTCCGGCGTGCGGATTTCGGCGAGGAAGCGGTGCATTGCGAGAAACCGCGTCCGAAACGGCTCCGTATCGTAGAAGCTCGGCAGCCCGCGGCGGGCAAGGATCATCTGCAGCGTGGAGAACGAACGGATCACCGTCTTATGGTACTGCGTGCATATTTCCGTCTGAAACCCGTCCGGATACACCTGGCTCAGAAGCAGTACTTCCTGGATCTGCCGTGCGGTTTCGAGCCAGTCTTCCGCGGACTCCCACTCCGGCAGCAGCGCGCCCACGCCGCCCAACCCTCCGCTGCCTGACGAAATAAAGTTCAGTTGCTGCTGCCATTCCACCGCACTTTGCGAGGCCACCTGCCCGTACAGATGCCGCGACAGACGCCAGATCATGATGGAAGTGGCGCGGCAATCTTCCACGGTCCAGTCCGGATGGGCGCGCAGCGCGTACAGCGCCTCGCCCATCGCCTTCAGCTTCAACCCCACGGCCAGCGTATTCCAGACCGCGTAAAATCCGCCCGCCTCCTCGCCCCGCCCCATCACCAGCGCTTCATCGCGGATTTCGTCCATCTGTTCGTGGTAGCTTCGCATACAGTCCCCGACCGTACGGACGTATTTCCCTTCGCCGGTCAACATCGCCGCCCGAATCGGCCACCTCAGGATAAACATGTAGTGAATCCCGCCCCAGCTCATCGTCTTGTCCGGATTCGCGTTCCAGTCCAGGCCGACCCCCGGCACATAATCCACCGTGCTTTCGCCATGAATCATCCTGCCGTCCATCAGGAGATCCGACTGCCCGATCCACACGCGCGCCAACCCCGGCCAGTGTGTGCGAACGGCATCGCCGAATCGCTCCGAATCGAAGTGCCACGTGGGCTCCGCCCTGCCGGCAAGATAGGCATGCCAGGCGCGCCAGGCGGCCGCCTCGTCCGCCGGATCCGATACATCCTCCAGCAGGCCCAGACCTGAAATGCCGCGTTTCACCTGTCCCCACAATTCCTCAGCGACGTACACAGGTGCTTCAGATTCAGCCATCGTGTGCTCTCCGCAAAGGATTGGTAGCGGGTCGGCCGAGCAGACCGGAATCCATCCGCACGACCGCCGGGCTCGGCCAAGGATTCCATTCCGCCGGATTCCTTGCCACCGCCGCTTGTTTTGGTTAATTTATCTGGCCGCGGAATATCGAAACAGACCGGCGCTCCGGCCAATCAAGACAGTGCGGATGTGGCTCAACTGGATAGAGCACCTGGCTACGGACCAGGCGGTTCCGGGTTCGAATCCTGGCATCCGCACCAGACAATAA
>JAGWBX010000078.1:0-4995 GCA_021295655.1 Candidatus Latescibacterota bacterium | reverse complement strand
CGCCTATCGATCGAAGAAATATTGCTCGGTATGGGTATAGCCCGGGGTGAGCAGCGGGTTATCGCCCAGACCGGTTTCGGGGACGTTGCGGAAGTTGTTCTTGACCACGAACACCTGGTCGAACCCGCCACACACACCAATTCGCCAGAGATTTTCCGAATGCAGCCGCACGGCCTGCTTCACGAGCGCCACCTGCTCGCTTTCGTCCATTGTGGTCATCGCCTGCTCGTAAATGTCCACGATACGGGCAATTTCCCCGGTCGGTTTTTCTCCCGCCCTGCCCCCGCTGCTGTACCAGAGCCCGTGGAGCGGCGCCCAGTACGCCGTGGACGCCGACGGGAAGAACCACACGGGATCCATCAGCGGCCGAAACCCGCCCGACGCGGCGTATACGGAGACATGGTGTTCGCCCGCCGTGGCGCGCGTCACCCACAGCGCCACGTCTTCGGGTTTGACCGTGGACTGGATGCCCAGCGCGGTCCACTGGGAGGCCAGCAATTCGGCCACGTCTACGTAGGCGGTACCCGGCGTAAATCCGGCAATGGTGAACTTCAGCCGCTCTCCGTCGGGACGCAACCTGTATCCGGCGGGGTCCCGCCGGTCCAGTCCAACCTCATCCAGTATGCGATTCGCCCGGTCCGGGTCATACGAAGTGTACAGCGTATCGGTACTGGGTACGCCGTACAGTTCATCCGTGTACGGAACGACCTGCCTGGGCTCGGTCACCCCCATATAAAACAGATCGATGATCTGGCGCCTGTCGATGCCGAGCGAAAGCGCCCGCCTGAAGCGGCGGTCTCTGAGCAGCGCGCCCATCACGGAATCCTGGTGGGCGAAGTTTTGATTCAGATACACGGTGCCCTGCCCCGTCGTCGCCGGCTTCCAGCGCAGGACCCGGTACCCCCCGCTCTCCCGATGTTCCATCAGCAGCGGATAATTCATGAACTCGACCCGCCGGCTCTGCATATCGATCTCTCCGGCGATGGCCTTCAGCGTCACCGTCTCCGCGCTCTGCACAAGCGTCATCTCCACCCTGTCGATGTAGGGGAGCTGGTTGCCTTCGGGGTCCACCTTCCAGTAATACGGGTTGCGCTCCGCGATGAAGACGGCCGCGTCCGCTCCGGTCCTCGCCTGCCAGGCGCACAGGACCGGGCGTTCGGGATTCAGAAACGCAATGCTCTTGGTATCGTACAGCGCCATCCAGGTATCGTACCCCTCCGCGACCACGACGGCGTCCAGTTCGGCCTTCGGAACGTAATTCGGGTGGAACTGCTTGAGATAGTGCTTCGGCGGCGGGCCGGCGACAATATCCGTCCAGGAGGCCAGCCATTGCAGGATCACGCCGTTCGGCTTCACGAAACGAAACCGGATCGTATGGTCGTCCACTCGCTCGACAACGCCCAGTTCGCCCGCGATCGTGAGCCAGCTCGGCTTGACGGGATTCAGATCGTCGTTCAGAATCACGTCTTCGTACCAGAACATGTAGTCGTCCGCCGTGAACGGCGCCCCGTCGGACCAGCGAATCCCCTTCCGCAGATGAAACGTGAACTCCCGTCCATCCTCCGAAACCTCCCAGGATCGGGCGAGATTGGGCTCAACCCTTGCGTAGTCTTTGGACCAGCGCAGAAGCGGATCGTAAGTCAGCCGCATCCAGCCGGCCCGGTCCGGCATGCCCATATGCACCCGACGCCACGTCCCGCCGTACCGGCCGATCCGCTCCACGGGTTGCACCACTGCCGGCGCCCCGGGCAACCGATCCCGCAGCGGCGGAAGCGCTCTTGCAAGGACCCGCTCGCGGAGCATCGGCGATTCATTCAGCGCCTCGGCGGAAGCCTCCACTTCAGTCGCAACAGGCGAACACAACCATGCGAGCAACAAGACCGGATTCAACACGGTTCCGGCTCTCCGGCAGACCGTTTCGTGGAAAATTCTCATACTTCGATGCCAATCAGGCTTAATGTGTCGCTGAAATGGCATCGGACGTAATGGGGGTCTGAATCCGCCGGCGCAACGTTGACGAGTTCAGGCAAGTCCTCACGGCACACGTCCTCGGCGTACGGGCAGCGCGGATGGAAATAGCATCCCGACGGCGGATTGGCAGGATCGGCCACTTCGCCCTGCAGCGGGATCTTCCGCTTCCTGTACGCAGGATTCGGTTTGGGGACGGCCGCCAGCAGCGCTTCGGTATAGGGATGTTTCGGCGTGGCGAACAACGTCTCCTCGTCCGCCAGTTCCACGATCTGCCCGACGTACATGATGGCGATCCGGTCGCTGATGTGCTCCACCACTGCCAGATCGTGGGAAATGAACAGATACGTGAGCCCCATCCGCTCCTGCAGTTCCTGAAGCAGATTCAACACCTGCGCCTGAACCGAAACGTCCAGCGCCGAAACCGGTTCATCGCCGATGATGAGCCTGGGGTTCAGTGCGAGGGCCCTGGCAACGCCGATCCGCTGCCTCTGGCCGCCGCTGAACGCATGGGGATAACGGCGCATGAACTGCGGATCCAGCCCGACGACCCTGAGCAGTTCCGCAACGCGGTCCTCCAGTTCGGCGCCGCGCGTAATCCGGTTCACCACCAGCGGCTCCGCCACGATGTCGAAGACGGTCATCCGGGGATTCAGCGAGGAATACGGATCCTGAAATACCATCTGCATATGTTTGCGGAACGTCCTCAACTCCCTCCGCGACAGCCGGCAGACGTCGACCATTGTTCCTCCGTCCTCGAAGAGCACCTCGCCTGCCGTGGGTTCAATCGCCCTGAGTATGCTCCTGCCAACCGTTGTCTTGCCGCATCCGCTCTCGCCGATCAGGCCGAGCGTCTCTTGTTTCTTCACCGCGAAACTGACGCCGTCCACGGCCTTCACCTGCCCAACCACCCGTTTCATGAACCCTTCGGTAATGGGAAAGTACTTGCGAAGGTTCTTCACGTCCAGCAGGACGGATCGGTTCTGGCCCATATTCTCCCTACGTCGCAAAATCCATGGAACCGCCCGAACGCGAAGGCGTCAGGACGGTTCGGAATACAGGAAGCAACTCACGCCGTGTTCGGAACCGATCGCCGTCAACTCCGGCTCGTACCGGTCGCAAACGCCTTCTATCCGGTCCGGGCACCGCGGATGAAACATGCAGCCTTTGGGCAACTCGTACGGATTGGGCACCGATCCTTCGATTGACAGCAATCCTTCCTTCACCTTGCGTCCCAGCTTTGGAATGGATTTCAGCAGGGCGCGGGTATACGGGTGTTTCGGATCGTTGAATATGGTCTCGCAACGCGCGAACTCTACGACTCTGCCCAGGTACATCACCATCGCGTGGTCGGCCAGTTCCGCCACCACGCCCAGGTTGTGCGTGATCATCATAATGGAGGTATGGATTTCCTCCTGCAACGCTTTCAGCAGGTCCAGAATCTGCGCCTGCGTGGTCACGTCCAGCGCCGTGGTGGGCTCGTCGGCGATCAGCAGGCGGGGGCGGCAGGACAGACTCATCGCAATCATCGCCCGCTGCCGCATGCCGCCGCTCAACTGGTGGGGGTAGGAGTCCACCCGCCACTCGGGCTCCGGGATACCGCATTTCTGCAGCATATCGACGGCAATTTCACGCGCCTCCTTCCGGTCCGCGTTCCGATGCAGCCGGATGGCCTCTTCGATCTGATTCCCGATGGTATGGACCGGACTCAGGCAGGTCATGGGCTCCTGGAACATCATGGCGATTTCCTTGCCGCGGATTTTTCTGATCTCCCTGCCGTTCGGCTTCAAACTCGCCAGATCGATGACCTTTCCGTTAAAATGCAGAAATACCTCGCCCTCGACGATCCTGCCGTTTTTCGGCAGAATCTGGAGAATGGACTGGGCTGTCACGCTCTTGCCGCAGCCGCTCTCGCCCACCACGCCCAGCGTCTCTCCCTTCATAATGCGGAAATCCACCCCGTCCACCGCCCGCACCGTACCCTCGTCGGAGAAGAAATGCGCGCGCAAATTGCGGACTTCGAGCAAAACCGATGGATCCATAGTCTCCTTCTACCGGGTGTACGGATCGGCCGCGTCTCTCAGCCCATCCCCCAGGAAGTTGAACGCCAGCACCGCGACGATAACAAACACGCCCGGAAGCAGCAGCCATGGGAAATGCGCCACCGCCCGGATGTTCATCGCATCCTGCAGGAGCACCCCCCAACTGATGGCCGGCGACCGCAAACCCAGCCCGATGAAGCTCAGCGCCGTCTCGCCCAGAATCATCTGCGGCACCGCAAGGGTGAGCGCTGCAATGATATAACTCAGAAAGGAAGGCACCAGGTGTTTGGCGATAATCCGGCTCTCGCGGGCGCCGCCAAGGCGTGCCGCCATCACGAAGTCCTCTTCCCGCAATGCCAGAAACCGGCCGCGAACAACGCGGGCCAGACCGGTCCACCCCACGAAAGCGAGAATGATCGTAATGCCGAAATACACGCGGATGATCGGCCAGTCCGGGGGCAACGCGGCGCTGAGGGTCATCCAGAGCGGCAGGCCCGGAATGCCCATGATGAACTCGATCAGCCGCTGGATCACGTCGTCGATTCTCCCGCCGAAATAGCCGGAAATCCCGCCCATGATCAATCCCAGCACGAAACTGATGGCAATGCCGATCAGGCCGATGGAAAGCGATATCCGCGCACCGTAGGCAATTCGCGAAAGCAGGTCCCTGCCCATCCGGTCCGCCCCCAGCAGGAACAGGCGTTCGCCGTTATCGAGACCGATCAGGTGGCGCTGCATGGGGATCCACCCCCACAACGTATAGGGATCTCCCTCGACGAAGAATCGTAAGTGGAAGCGTTCGGAGCGGTCTTCGTGATAGGAGAGGCGGAGCGTGACGGGGTCCCGCTGCTGGATGTGCCGGTACACGAACGGCCTGAAATGAAACGCCCCCCCGGCGTCGAAGAATCGAACCTTTTGAGGAGGCGCGTGAATGAATTTCGTATTCAGGCGGTGCGGATCGTGCGGCGCTATGAACTCGCAGTAT
>JAGWBX010000101.1 GCA_021295655.1 Candidatus Latescibacterota bacterium | reverse complement strand
GAGGTCATGATCGGCCCGGCGGCCCTGCAGCAGAGCCAGGACCCGGTAAGGTTGATCTCTATGACCTGCCTGAATTCATCGACCGGAAAACGATCCAGGGGATGCCGGATGTTGATCCCCGCGCAGTTGACCAGAACATCCAGCCGTCCAAACCGGTCCGTCACGGCCTGCATCAGCCGGGTCACTGCCGCGTCGACCGTCACGTCGGCGGCGAGGCCAAGGCTTTCCCGTCCCGTTTTCGCCGCGATCTCTGTCGCAACCGATTCGCAGTCGGACCCGCTTCTGGAACAGACCACGGTAACGGCGCCCGCCTCGGCCAGCGCCAGCGCCATTTCTTTTCCGAGTCCCTTCGATCCTCCGGTAATCAGGGCCACGCGACCGTTCAGTCGAAACAGATCCAGCGTTGTTCGCTCGTCCATATCCGCCTCCTCAGTTCGCCTGGCGCCGCAAATTGCCAATTTGCGCTAAGGGAACAAGCATGTTCATCGCATCGCGCCGTCGACAGTTCCGCAAGTTGGCAATTCGCGCTACAGGATCATGCGACGCCACCGATGGGCGCCCGGCCCAAAGGGAATCACCGGGTACCTGCCTGCGACAGTTCGGCCAGGACGGATCTCAATATCCCGGCGAACAATCGCCGCTCCTCCGGCGTCCCCACCGTCACCCTGAAAAACCTGTCCAGAGGCGCCGCCGCAGGTTTGCGCACGAACGCGCCGTGTGCCTGAAGCATCTCCAGAATCGTATTCGCGCGATTTGCAGTTCCGGCATCGAACGCCACGAAGTTGGTGGCCGAAGGCAATGTGGGCAAGCCCAGACGCTCTCCCAGACGCGCATAATCCGCCCGTCCCTCCACAACCGACCTGACGACGTTCGCCACGAAGTCCGTATCTTCAAGCGAAGCGAGCGCCCCGGCCTGCGCGACGCGATTCACACCGTAGTGGTGCCGCACTTTCTCCAGCGCCTCCACAACCACTGCGTCCGCAACCGCGTATCCGATCCGGGCGCCGGCCATCCCGTGCGCCTTGGAGAACGTGCGCATCCGAATGACTCGCGGCCCGATCGGCGCCATCGGCGGCGGGGCGTCCGGTGTTGCGAATTCCGAATACGCTTCATCCAGGATCAGCAGACAGCGATCCGGCAGCGTTTTTTTGAGTGCACCGATATTCGCCGCCGGGTGCCATGTGCCCGTGGGGTTGTCCGGATTGGACAGGTACACCACACGGGCTCCGGTCTCCACGGCGGCTTCGGCCAGTCCCTCCAGATCGTTTCGGTCATCACGGTAAGGCACGAAGTGCAGGAGCCCGCCGAACCCGTTTACGTGGTAGTTAAACGTCGGGTAGGCGCCAAAGGACGTTACAACCGTCTCGCCGGGCTCGACGAAAACCCGCACGACAAGCCCGAGGAGGTCGTCGATTCCGCTTCCAACACTGACGTTCTCGAACGGAACACCGTGGAAGTCGGCGATTGCGGACCGGATCTCGTGGTTTTCCGGATCGTTGTACCAGCTCAATCGCTCAACCGCCCGGAACATTGCCTCGCGCGCCATTGGCGAAATCCCGAAAGCACTTTCGTTTGCCCCCACCCGTACCCGGAAGGCCTCTCCGCGGCGACGCTCCAGCGCTTCGGGCCCCACGAACGGCACCGATGCCGGCAGGCCGCGAACAATTCGGGTAAATGGAAACCGGTTATCCATTATCCGGACTCCGTGGACGCGAAGATATCGTGGCGCCCGTTAACCCCGAATCGAAAAAACAGCAATTCGGCGACGCGGGGAAAACCCCTGAAGCGGGGCGTAACGGGCGTCAAAAAGGACGTTTTTTCAGTTCACGTCCAGTCACCTGGTGTATCCTGGTAATCAGCCGTCAAATCGCCTTTATCCACTTGCTTATATTCGATTTACGTCCCGATAAAATGACGAATCAAGGTTAAAAGCGGACCCGGAACCGCATACGGAATTCCAGGCCTTCCCCGCCGGATCCGTGCGGCGCCCCCCAATCGACCTGGTCCAGGTGCGCATCCACGTACGCATCGCCCATACTGAACAGGA
>JAGWBX010000100.1 GCA_021295655.1 Candidatus Latescibacterota bacterium | reverse complement strand
ATATATGATATTAGCTTTGTCAAGAGTTTTTCCGCCCGGGATCGAAAGAAAATCCATTGGAAATTTACGGAACGTGCGGACCCCGGAAAGCGAGCGGGAACGTCGCGGCCCTGTTACGAACCGTCGATATATCCCTTCAGCAAGCGCGCCGTTTCCGATGCCACGCGAGAGAGGTCGTTGCCCTTCGAATACGGCTCGAGGACGTTGACGTAACCTTCATATCCGATGGTCTTCAGATTCGATATGAATTGCGGGATGTCCAGGTGATCCTCGTCGCACAGGTAGAGCCTCCGGAAAGTCGGCGTGGATTTTCTGTAGTACCGGCTTATGGTCTGATCGCCCTGGTGCAACACGCCGCCCTGAACGTTTACGATCCGTAGCAGGTCTCTCACCTGTTCCAGGGTGGCCAGTCCGTAGTCCTGCCCGGCCATGTGGATATTCAACGGATCGACGTTCAGCCCGAGATTCGGGCGGTCCACCTTCCCGATGAAATCGCGTGCGCGGATGATATTCTCAAACAGGCTGTTGACGTGACAGGCGATGACAAGCGTGATATCCTGCCGGGCCGCCAGGTCGCACCATTCACGGATCAACTCGATATCCATCGGGTACCCGATCATCAGCTGATCCAGTCCCACGCGAGGCAAAAGCGCCAGTTTCTTCCGGGTCAGGTCCGCATCGAACGAAGCCGATTCCAGCCGTCCCCAGAGCATGCTGCAGCCCAGCCCGTGGTCCGAATAGAGCGCTTCCAGCCCGTCGAAGCGTTCTGCCTGGATGAGGTGATCGATCTGCCCGTCCCTCAGGTGCACCCCCTGATAGCCCGCATTCACCGTCAGCTCGAGGAATTCTTCCACCGCCATCGCATAGGACTGTTTCGTCATTTCAATCAGTCGACCGGAAAGCGACAGCTTCATCGGATCCTCCTCAAACGAACCGTCTTCAACACGCGTTTTTCACCAAAACGGGTTTGCCGGTCTCGTGGCAGCGGATTTCGCGCCGTCCCGCACGTCGATCATCGGCGCTTTGTCGTTCAGAATACAATCCACGAAATGCGCCATCTCTTCCCCGAACGTGGGGTGCTCGGCCAGAATCGTAATCGGCAGCCGGATGAAGTCCTCCAGTTCCTCGACTTTGCTGAGGAATAACCTGTCGTTGATCGCGGTGCCCCTTGTGCCGTATATCGCGAGGTTCAGTTCGTATGGGCGCTGGCACCCCAGAAATGCGGCCATCTTGCCCATGCAACCGTTTTCGAATCGGAAATTCATCAGGTACGCGTCGTCATGCGGAAATCCGGCGAGTACCTTATGGTTGGAAATCGCGAATACTTCGTCGATATCTCCCACAATCCATCGCAGCAGGTCGATGGGGTGGACGCCGCCGCCCATCAGGCCGAAGTGCGGATTCCGGTCGTCGACCCACCAGTCCTTGATCCGTTTCCCGATGTTGTGCAGATAGTCCGCCTCGGCGTAGAAGGCTTCTCCCAGTTCTCCCTCGTCGTACATGCGTTTGATTGTCTTGCAGATGGGATTGAACCGCGCGCTCTGCCCCACCATGAACTTGAGCGAAGGCTTTGTGTCGGCCATCCGCACGATCCGTTCGCAGTCCTCCAGGGTGGTCGCCAGGGGTTTTTCGCAGATTACGTGTTGCCTGCTTTCAGTGCCGCAACCGCCTGATCGGCGTGCGCGTAGTTGGGGCTGCAAAGAGAAATGACGTCGATATCTTCGCGTTCCAGCATCGACTCAAACGTCGAGGCAAACAGGTCCATGGAGCCGGGGAACAGGTCCAGTCTGCGTACGCTCGGCGCCCAGGCCGCCCGCACCTCGGCATCCGGATGCTCGTCAAACGCCTTGAAATGTTCCCTGCCCGCGTGTCCGATGCCAACGATCCCGACGCCCAGTTTTTCCATTTCAGGCCCTCCGGTGCAGACCTCGGAACCCGGTTGCGATTACGAGATTTTTTTTCATTGCGATACGATGCCCGGCTCATTGCTCGACCTCGTCGAGCAATGCCAGAAGGTTGGCCCCTTCGATCCGCTCCCGGTCCGTGTCGTGCAGGAACGGCATCTTCGAAAACAGGTCGTATGTCTGCGGAAACGTCACCCAGTCCAGACAGGGCGAAAAATCCGACGCCCATAGCAAACGGCCAACGTCGTAGGCTTCCAGCAAGGCTTCCACGTACGGCCAGGCCGCCTGGTGCGGATAGTCGTATCCGGGATCGGTCAGCGCGTAGAAGCCGCTCAGCTTGACCCGCGAATGGGGAAAATCCGCCAGCGCCAGTACGCTGGCCATTGCGGACCGGGCCTCCGCGGTGCCGGGCGCCTGCGCCTGTCTCGGCGGCAGGCCCAGGTGTGAAACGACGAGACGCAGTTCCGGATGACGCCCGAGGACCTCCTGCCAGGCGTTCCAGTCGTCATCCTTCGAATTCACGCTCACGAGCCAGCGGCTGGAAGCCAGCCAGGCCCAGACCTCGTCCGATATGGCGAGGAGGGCGTCCACGCGATCGGGCCCGAAAATATAAAAGCTCACACCCACGAAGCCATCGGTCTGAAGTTGCGCCAGCGCTTCGATCGTGGGCGGTTCCGACGGGTCGAAGTATGCCCGCGGGATACACCCAGTCGTATTCGGCCACCTCAAGCGCATTGTAGTCTCGAGGAACCACGCCAATCATTCTGGGTAGGGAGTCAATAAGCCCGAGCGCGTGGCAATCCCGGAACCCCCGCCAGATCCCCGAGATCGTGCCGCCGCCACCCACGGGAACCACCACCCAGTCCGGCGCCCCGCCAAGTTCCTCCACTATTTCGTACGCGATCGTCTTGTTTCCTTCGCACTGGTACGGATTGGAATTCCGGCTGGTGGTGCTCAGATAGAGTCCCCGTTCACGACATACCGAAATGACGCCCTCCACAATCGGGTCGATCTGCGCCTTCACCTCGAACATGGGGTAGAGCCGCTCCGGCGGCGTCCCTTCCGTCATGACCACCGCACTGCGC
Source organism: Candidatus Latescibacterota bacterium (assembly GCA_021295655.1). Classification (GTDB taxonomy): domain Bacteria; phylum Latescibacterota; class UBA2968; order UBA2968; genus JAAXHE01. The sequence continues at coordinate 630 of JAGWBX010000100.1, read as the reverse complement.
ATTCCGGCCCTGGCTGCCAGCGCGGCGTTGGAGATGCCGGCGCTGCCCGTTGAGACAATGACGGAAACATCCGCGCCGACGGCCTTCGCGTGTGTGATTGCGACCGAAAGCGAACGGTCCTTATGAGACCCGGTGGGGTTGCGGGTCTCGTCCTTCAGATAGACCTGGCGTCCGTTGAAGCTTTGTGCGGGCAGAAGGGGCGTGCCGCCCTCGCCCAAGGTCACCGCTCCTTCGGGAGCGTCTACGGGTAGCAGGGGCCAGTAGCGCCACATGGAACCCTCGAAGCGATCGTCCCATGTAACGTCGTCATAGCTGTAATGAAACCCCAGAGGTCCTGCGCAGATACCGCAATTCAAGGCTGCGGTGTCCCGCTGTTGTTCATCGCACTTCAGGCATATTTTTCGAAATCGACTCACTGCAGACCTCTAACCTTGATTCGTCGTTTTTCGGGGACCCTGAATCGACCGTGCCGCAAACTGCCAGTTTGCGGTACCGAATCATGCACCGTCAGCCCTGATTGAGTCCTCGTCCCGTAATAGGGGCGTCCCTTGTCGGAATCCGGCACCTAAAAAGAAATGGCAATCCCTGAGGACCGCCATTTCTCTTACAGACGATTCTTCCTGAAGACTC
>JAGWBX010000017.1:15653-64242 GCA_021295655.1 Candidatus Latescibacterota bacterium | reverse complement strand
ATCCCCACGTGGCGCCATTACGGCGATCCCCACGTGGCGCCATTATGGCGATCCTCAAATGGCGCCATATGACCGATCATTAACAATCCACGATAAATGTGGAGGGTCGAGAATGTCTTTGCGTATTTTCTGGTTCTGGGTGCCTTGTTTTCGTTCGCCCGAGCGTAAGAAAAAATGTCAACAGGTATATCCCCCCAAGATACCCACTCTATCTGTCCCGACGTGGCAACTTGAGCCAATCACTTTGTTCCAGGCGATCAAAGGCTTCTCTGTAAGCTCGAATGTTGTAAGAAAGCTGATGCCTATCGCTATAACTCTTCACTACATTCTCGATATGTAACCGCTCAATGTAGCTAAGGTTTGAACCATAATTTCTAACCGCCAAATTAAGGGCTCCCAGCATTGATAAGAACAGTCCCATCTGCTTGTGTTCCAAACCATGTTCCTTCGCTTCATTGTGAACACGCCGCTCGATTTCGTAAATCCGCCCCCTAAAATCCAATATTATCCTTCGCAAGCGTCTTATTTCCATTTTTCGATGATATCTAATGCCCACAATGTGTTTAAGCCACAATATCGCAGAAACAACCAGTCCCGAAGTAATACCGATTACGACGCCTTCAATGACATTTTTCGAATTGATCGCATCCATATTCTTCCTTCAGCATATCGAATTCTGACAGCTAAAATGGGTCAACGGTCACTGGAATTCACGGGCGAAATGGGTGGTGCGTAGGCCTTCCCAAGTATGGAGTCCGGCTGTTTGTGTGGCGCTTGACTCAAGAAAGATCATCCCCCGTCGCGGATCCTCCCAGTCAGGGCAGGCACAATCGCGATGATTGATCCACTTTGACCTGAAGATCTCCAGAATCCGGACACCCTATGTATTCTCTGATTGTCACGCATATTATCAAAAGCCCAGAGCGGTTCGATCGCCCTGGGCTTATCTCTTAATTCCGCTAATCGATGCTACGCACCCTCAGTCAAATAATGCAAAACAGTCCGTGGCCGGCCGTGTTTCTGACGGCAGTTCTCGCAATCTTCCTTATCGCAGGTCATATCAGACCTGTCGGGCCGATATTTCAGATCCCTGCACCGGTGGACAATGAGAGCTGGGTTAGGCCTGTTCTTTGTGGCTCTATTGTCCCGGACGAAAATGACCCGCAACAGATACCTGCAGCACCACCACTTGAATTGATGATTCATTAGGTACCCCCTTTGGTTAGTTTAACTTTAAGCAATAGTTATGGCGAAGTCAATAGTCGATAATGCATTGACCGTACCTGGCAGGTCAAGCCCGTTGATGCTGACTGAGGCCGCGGGGATGAAACCTGAGGAACCTCCGCGAGCGCTAGCGAAGATATATGTTATTTTGGCATATAGAGATGCTAGAATGGCAACCTCTTGCGTCCGACAAATCTAGCCACTAAGCATTTTTCGCCGAACTTCTTCCTCTGTCTCCCGCAGATAGGCCAGATACCGTTCGCGCGAATCATCAACACTCCGAGTAACAAGATTTCGACATTGATTGGTTATATAGGGATGATCAAATCCCATCGGCTCAATTGAATGAGCAAACCTGTCGCGAATCCTTCGAATGATATCTAGTCCGCTTAGAGTATCGCGGTCATAGTATCCAAAGGCGTAGGCGATGTTTGTTCTTCTATAGAATCCCGAAAGTAGCCCACGCGGACCAAATATTGTCTTTTGGTCCTTTTCGTTTAGATCAATGAGCCTTTTGCTAATGGCCACACGTAAGAATTCCTCAAATCTCGATGCGGCAAGCACAGCTGCGCCCCTGTCACTTTCTTCGACAAGCGCGTTGTGGTAGTCGTAGGCGTCTTCGATGGTTTTTCTCATCGTCTTATCTGCACCGGCCATAATTTCTCCTCACGGCGGTCTTCGATTTTTCGATCAAGGTTTCCGGATAACTCGTTCTCCCTGAGTTCGATACGATCCGATTTCTCTCCGATCAGGATGCCGATGTGCTGTTGGCCCTTTGGCGCATTGCCAATGCGGTTGTTGACGACAGTCAGGTCGCGGGTTTCGCCCAGGATGCGGATGCCGCAACTGTCGGGTCCGTCTCCGTTGACCTCGTTATTCATGTTGATGATCGCCGATATTTGACCATTGCAGGATCGGCCTAATGCGGCCACTGCAGGATCGGTTTAATCAGGCCAGTCGAAGATCGGCCTGATCAGGCCATCGGGTTACTATCCGTGTTTATCCGGGTGCGTTTTGGTGTTCAGGCAGGTTATTCTTCCTCCATTGGTTCCACAATATTCGTCCTCACCACAACCGTCCCCGCGATAAAGTCATGTATGGCCCGTCGTTTTTCATTTGTGAGCATCGATACAATCTCGGCGAACCACCAGATCCAAACAATAAAGCCTGTCCAGGTAGTGCCGCCAGCTTGCGCACTCAGACCAAAGTTTGGCTGAAACCCTTGATATTCGGCGCCCGTTATCAATTGATACAGCGAATGGGCATGCAATGGAAATACGAGTAGAATAGGGACAGCGTCTCGAAGGAAGGCCTTTTTGTAGGTTATCGGTTCCTCGGTCGTTGCATCAACGACCTTAACACGTGTGACCATTTTTCCAACTGTTTGGCCCCATCGACCATGCATAAATATCGAAAAGAACCAGGAATAGGCGTGATGCATTATCAATACAATAACCGCAAGCCAACGTGCGGTTTCCCACAAGGAGGTTTTGGAGAGTAGTAAGTACCAGAAGAGTAAAGCTACAGGCATCAGCACCAGTCCATCAGTCCAACTCGCCCAAAGCCTGGCCCAGAAGGTCTTATATCGGTGCTCCAAGGGAACGGAAGAACGTTTATAGACCCACCAGGCAATCGGCGGAATAGCGAAGAGAGACAGGATAATAAGCGCAGCACCGATGGTTATCAACCAAGCCAATACTCTCCACCATTCCATATCTCACCACCTTCTAATCCGTCCACGTTCTACTTTTCAAGAACTCATCGAAGGTCTGCTGCGTCCCATTAAGCTGAGCCTTCGTTGCTTCGACCAACTCATCAGGGCGCCGGTCAATTTCAGATTTTCTATCCGCAATTGTAAACTCTCCACCTGGCGCTATGGCCCATACTCCATAGTCCGATTAATGGCATTTGGGAGATCAATACGAGGTACGCCAACACCTTGTCCCGGTCTTTCTCTACGCCTTCATTGCGCCCCAACCTCCTTGAAGAACCTTCTCTCCCCATCCCGAATCGTCAATATCACCGCACTCTTGGTCGGATGTCGGTTTTCATCATACCGTGCGATCTGAGTCGCTCCCCGGTAGTCTCGCGTTGCCGCCAGCTGGTCCCGGACCACCTCTCCCTCAAAACTCCGGGCCCGTTTTACAGCCTCGGAGAGCAGCCGAACAGCGTCATAGCTGACCGCATCCCCACCGCTGGGGGTACGTTGGTATGCGGCCACGTACGCCTCTACGAACATCCTCGCGCCAGGTTCGGTTGATTCCGCGGAGAAGTGTCCGCTAAAGAAACTTCCTTCGACCTCGGCCGGTACCGCATCCAGAAACAACGGATTGTCCCAAGCATCAGCGCCCAGGAGGGTCACGGGCGTACCCTGGGCGTTCATCACGGGTGCAGTTCTCGTTTCCCGGACCACGTGGGTCATATCCGAGACCAGGCCCGAAATAAAGAACACATCCGGTTCGGCCTCGGAGATCCGCCCAAGCTGTTCTGTAAAGGTGGTGTCGCCGGCAGCATAAATCTCGTTTGCGACGACCGTCCCGCCGAGCTCAGTGAAATGGGAGATGAAGAACATTGAAATACCTTCAGTATATACATCACCCTCCAGGGTCAGGACCGCCGCTACAGACTTACCCAAATCTTCCCACGCGAAACGGGCGAGAACCGCGCCCTGGAACTGATCCGTAAAGGCTGCCATAAATACGTAGTCACCCGCCCGTGTCACGTTGGGGTTCGTGGCCGCGGTCGTTATCATAGGTATCTGTGCCCGCTGAACAACCGGCCCTATCTGAACCGCATGGGTTGAACGGTTAGGGCCAAGGATCGCGAAGACCCCATCATCCTGGATCATCTGTTGAGCGGCCTGTACCGCTGCGGACGCCTCCTCGATATTGGTTCGTGTTACCAGTTCGATCTGACTATTGTCGAGCAGACCGCCGTTGGCGTTGATCTCGTCTACAGCCAACAGGGCCGCGTGGAAGCCGATTATTATCGCATCGTTGGAGATCGGTTCTAGCGACTTGTAACACGAGAGAGAGAGGGAGAGCAGGCAGGAGATGTAGAAAAAGCGGTAACTCATAACGCATTCCCCTATAATGATTTCTATTCGATTCGAGAGTATAGGTGACTGCTTTGGCCAGATACCAGGCTATAAGCACATAGGCTATTGAATTCGTCTCCGGTGTGACTTTCCCGCGAGAACGCTGAACGCGTTTCCCTTCACATTCACATCCACATATAGGTGCGGGTAGAAAACCACGGACCCCTCGGGAAACCCGAAATAACCGGATTGATACAGGCCGGCGGCGCGCAATCTGGCTTCGACGGCAGCGATAATCTCCTCCCGTCTGAGTCCGATTTTTCTCCCGTCGTCGGACCGGTGCTCAACCACGAGAATGACACCCAGGCATTTTGTGTACAATCTGAATTCTTCTATCGAACCTTTGGTCTTGACAGGATCGCCCGATGCCACACAATCACCCGGAGCAATCGCTGCAAGTAGAACAACCAGAACCAGATATCGTCTCATGTTAATCTCCATTCCGAGGCCAAGATAGAGGCCCTGGTACATGCGTTTTACATCCGGATTACGTATTCAAATTCAATCGTTGTAGGTGAGTAGGGTAAAACGCGTCTGCGCTGAAACACGTGGCGTTGGTGGTGGTTTGTGAGAACATGCCATCGGGACATATATATACTCATGCGATGCTTCGCGCCTCAACCCAAGATCCACATTCTTCGCAAGGACGCCAATCAGGGTTTTTTCCGGTTTTCAATCTGCCTTTAATCCAGATCCAATCGTGGTCAATCCTGATACGGTTCCTGTTGCTGAATCCCTTCACGGCGGTCTTCGATTTTTCGATCAAGGTTTCCGGATAAGTCGTTGTCCCTGAGTTCGATACGATCCGATTTTTCCCCAATGAAGATGCCGATGTGCTGTTGACCCGTTGGCGCATTGCCAATGCGGTTGTTGACGAAGGTCAGGTCCCGGGTCTCACCCAGGATGCGAATGCCGCAGCCGTCGGTTCCGGTTCCGTTGTTCAGAATCTCGTTCCTCTCAAAATAATTCCGATGCCCCGCCATCGGTTCGGATTCGTCTCGGAGCAGCACGCCTTCGTTTCCGTTCCCTTTGGCACGGTTGTTAATAAAGGTGTTGTCGGTGTCTTTGTGGCCGATGGAAATTCCGGTCTCGCCGTTGTCAAGGAGTGCGTTGTTTTCAAACCACCCGTTCCTGACCCGCCAGCAGAGAAACAGACCGATTCGCCCGTTCCCTGTCGCCTGGCAGTTTCGTATCGTTGGCGACCCGCTTCCGCTGCCGGGGTGCAGCCCCAGGTGGGTATTCCCGCTGCAGACGCAGTCTTCCACGGACACATCGTTGCTTTGCTGGAAGCTGATCCCGTCGCCGTTGTAGTCTTCGACTGTGCAGCCGGATATTCTCGTCCCATGGCTGCGGTACAGGAAGATGCCCGCGCCCCTGCATCCGTTGAGGTACGGGTTGTTTTTCCTGTTGCCCTGAATCGTCAGGTTTTCGATCTCCGCGCCTTCGACGCCATAGCCGCTGATCACGGGAAACGTGGTTGCCGCACGGGCGTTTCGGGAGACGAGGTAATCGCCCAGCATGGGCTTGCTGGCGCCAAATGTGTTTCCATCCGCCCAGATCAACGTGCAGACGACGGTGTGAAATCCGCCCGAGTTGTCGTCCGTAACGCTGACCCCGTAGCCCGACGCGAACCCGGTGGGGGAGGCAACCGTGATCTGTTCCTCGCCGTAGTCGCCGTCGAGCGTGAGCGGACTTTCAACGGCATCCGCCTTGAAAAGGACGGATTCCGGCCCCTGACCGCGGACGGTCACACGATTCCTCAGGTGCAGCGAGTCCCGCATCGTGTAGGTTCCCGCGCCGATTTCCACGGTCCCGCCGCCCAGACCCGCGATATAGTCCACAGCCGCCTGCAGCGCCCTGTTGTCGCCGCCAACGATATCCGCCCCGGACTGCCCGACGGTAACTTCCGCCTTCCCGCAATTTTTCTCCATCGTGTATTCCCCGGCTTATGTCGTCCTGAAATCACATCAACCAAAATGTTTACATGGGTCTTAATCAGGTTTTAATCACCGTAATCACCCGAATCACAGTCCGGTTTTTATCTTATCCGTATATCATACTTCCCGGGCACGGTCACGGGCAGGTCGCCGTCGTCGATCATCCGATGCAGGGGAGAGGGTTCGGATGCGAGCGGAAAGGTGACCGTGTCGCGGATTCGGGCGGATTCGTAGATGCCCATGAGGATTTCGATGACCCCGCGGTTCTTCCGGATGGCGTTGCGGTGCTCGTTCACGCGGCCCTCCATCCAGTCCACGAGTTCCGCGGCCTGTGCAATCCCCACGTCCGTGTCCTGTGGGGCGTTCACGTCCTGGCACCCCGCGTCATTGAGCAATTGCGCGCCTTTGGAAGTGACGACCAGGGTGCCTTCGGTTCCCTGCAGCGTCATCGCGCCGTCCGGCGGCGCCGGTTCGGGCATATCACTTCCGATCAGGATGCGCGCGCCGTTTTCCAGCGCAACGACTCCCGTGCACAGATCTTCGATGGGGTCGTGTCGTTCGTGCCGGTCGGTGTGCCGGACCACCTGGCCGATCGCCCAGGCAGGCGTCGGATCGTCCATCAGGTAGCGGCCGATGTCCACAAAGTGCGTGCCGTTGTTGAGCAGGCCGCCGGACGTGTTGCCGTGAAAGAGTACGGGTTGCCCGATCGCGCCGCCCAGCACCATTTCCCGTCCGTTCTCGCAGGCGCCGCGAAACCGGTGATGGTGCCCCACGGCGACGCGCGTTCCGTTTCTGTTTGCGGCGTCGAGAATGAGGTCCACTTCCTCCAGGCTGCCTGCCAGCGGCTTTTCACACAGGATGCCGCCAATGCCGGCCTCCGCCGCGGCAACAGCGACCTCCGCGTGGGTGTTCATCCACGTGCAGATGCTGAGGATGTCGATATGCTCCCCGGCGAACATCTCCATATAACTGGTATAACGGTTCCGGATGCCGAATTCATCCGCACGGCTGTTCACGGCCTGCTCGCTGATGTCCGCGATGCAGGTCAGGTCCACGTTGGGATGGGCCTGCCACGCGTTGATGTGCCTGCGGGAGATACTACCGGCGCCCACCACGCCGGCACGAAGAGATGCCATAGCGTTCCTTTCAGTTTTATCGAACCCGAATTGGAACCACTGACCGCCAATTCGCTTGACTGGCCGCCTCCGGTCCTGTTATCATACGACAGAAACAGAGTTCTGAACAGCAAAACAAACCGGCTGACAGTCCGTTGAAAGAGGTGCCCTGCAGGCGAGGTATCGTGTCTCCTAAATAGGTGCCCATGCGGCAATCCATTTCCCGGTCAGAACGCCAGGGAAAGGAGTAACTTTTCATGTTGACAGCGGAAGGCTGCAAGGACCGGCAGACCAGGTTTCGCGTGAAACTGGACGCAGATGGAATCGACGCCGTCGTACTTACGGATCATATCGAAATCTACTATCTGACGGGACTGTTGCTGTCGGGTTATCCGGCGTTCTATTTCCCGGCTTTCCTGTTTTTCGAGACGGACGGCGGCTCCTGGCTGGCGGCCCATACGGAGGACGGCGACGCGCTGGTGGACGACCGGATCACCTTCGAGTGGCACAAGATGAGCACCATGAACCCCGATCCCGTCCGCCAGCTCAACAGGGCGGTGTCGTCAAGATTGAGCGGCGTGAGGGCGGTCAGCCGCATCGGGTGGCAACAGGAAGGCCTTGACAGACTGCTGGCGGAGACGGTGGACGCCAGACTGTCACCGGATACCTGGTCGCCGGTAGATAATCTGCTGGAAGACCTGCACAAACGGAAGGATGCCGACGAACTGGCGCTGTTGCGGAAGAGTATCGAAGTCGATCTTGCGGCATATACGCGGGCTCAGGCATTGATCGAGCCGGGGGTGAATGAACTGGATGTGCTGGCCGAGGCGCAGCAGGCGGCCATGAGCGCCGCGGGAGAGGTGGTCTATCACGGGGGAGACTATCAGGCCGGCGTCATCGGAGGGACCGCGAGGGATCGAAAGATCGAGGCTGGCGAGCTCTACATCATCGACGCCCAGTCCACCTATCGCGGGTACTGGTCGGACCTGGCGCGTACGTTCGCGGTGGGCGGACAACCCACGGACCTGCAGATGTCGGTCTACGAACACCTTGCCGGAATCCTGGAGGAAATTCCACGGTTGGTCCGGCCGGGCGGAAGCGCAACCGAACTGTGGAAAGAGATCGACGCGCGCATTCGCGAACACGCCCATCTTGCCGGTTCCGGGTTGATTCATCACGGCGGCCACGGCGTGGGGTTGCGGCCCCATGAGACGCCGGACATCAACCGCGACCGGGACGCGATCTTTGAAGTTGGAGACGTGTTTTCCTGCGAACCCGGGGCATACAGTAACGAACTGCGCTCGGGAATCCGTCTGGAGAATACCTTCGTGATTACGCCCGCCGGCGTGGAAACGCTTTCTGATTATCCGCTGGATATCATGCCCGACAAGGGGTGAAATCATCGGTGAATGGAAGGGTTGAACGAATATTCAGTGACGTGCCGTTTCAACGCCGGTCGCGTGTATTTTCGGTTGACTTCCGTTCGCCGACCGGCCTAATTCTAACGGAAGTGTCTTTCACCGCGGCACGGTTCGATTCCGGTTATAATCCGGGCTGAGATTGCAGCGTCTCGGGGGTTTTCGTGGCCATTATCGTAGATAGCGGAAGGCGCATCCCATTCCTGAGAGGAATGCTGACGCACTATCTGCTGGAGCAGGGATTCTCTTTCCGGGAGGCATATCAGGTCGCGGACCGGGTCAGAAGTTCCATCCAGAAACAGAAAAAGGTACCCGCCGGCAAAATGATCGATCTGGTACATATGCATGCGCGCGAGCTTTTCGCCGACCGTCCGGTGGGAGACGGCGTTTTCTGGGCGCCGCGGTCCAGGCAGGTACTGGTCGAAGACGACCTGGGCACCCGCCCGTTTTCAAAGGACCATCTTTCTGACTCCCTGGCCATCACCGGTGTTGACGAAAGCCAGGCCTACCGGATTGCCGAGCGGATCGAGGGCGATCTCATACACAACAACCGGACCGTGGTTACCCGCGACGACATCCTGAAAGCGACGCTGAACATGCTTCGCATTGATTCAGGCGACGCGTTCGCGGATCGGTACCGCACCTGGAACCGGTTTCGCAAAGGCGGGCAGACATTGCCCCTGATCGTGCTGATCGGCGGGGGGACGGGCGTGGGTAAGACCACGGTAGGGGTGGCGCTTGCCAATCTGCTCCGGGTTTCGCGGGTTGCGTCCACGGATGAGATCCGGCAGGTGATGCGACTGATGATCTCGTCCGATCTCATGCCGGAATTACAGGTCTCGTCATACGCGGCATGGGAGGCCATTCCCGTGCCTGCCGACGAAGCGCCTGATCCCGTGATCTACGGTTTTCGCGAGCAGGCGGCCCGCGTATCCGTCGGCGTGCGGGCGACCATCGCACGGGCGATCGACGAAAACGTCAGCCTGATTGTGGACGGCGTTCATCTGATGCCCGACCTGCTCGAACTGGAAGCGTTTTCCGGGAAGGCGCTGTTTATCCATATGAATCTATATCTTAATGATTTACAGCAATTTACGGATCGATTTGAAAGTCGCGGGAAGCACGCTGCCGGTCGCACGCGGCACCGGTACATCAAATACATGGACCAGATCATGAAAATCCAGCAGCATATACTGGACGTTGGCGACGTGGCCGGTGTGCCGTCATTCGAGAACGGGGATCTCGACGAGACTGTGCAGTCCATTTCGCTCTTGATTATGGATACGCTGCGGAAGGGTTCGAAAGGCGGGTAGGCCGGCCGAAGCCCCGGGAAACGGGTCTTGTGCCGGAAACAAGGAAACGGTACGCATTCGGATGGAGTGAGGGCAATGATCGACACACACGTTCATCTGGGACAACTCCTGTTCGACAACCCGGGATTGACGCCGGCGAAACTCCTTCGCTGGATGGACCGTCAGGGAATCGAAAAGGCGGTGGTAATGGCGGTCGAGGTGCCGGAGGAACTGGACTTCTTCGTAACCACGAAGGAACTGCTGAGTATGACGCGCCCGCAGCGCGACCGGCTGAAGCCCCTTTGCGCCGTGGACCCCCGTCACCGCTATCCCGGCCGGTTCCAGCCATACCCGATTATCGCGAGTTACATGGATCAGGGTTGCGTCGGATACGGGGAGAACCTGTGCGGACTGCCCGTGGACGATCCCATGCAGGAACGTGTCTACGAAGCGTGCGACCGGCTGAACATTGCCATCGTGATGCACTTCGATTCCTGGATCAACCGGGACAAGCCCGGGCTTACCGGATTTGAACGCATGCTGAAGACCTACCGAAACGTGAAATTCATCGGGCATTCTCCACACTTCTGGCGCGAGATATCCGGAGACGTGGACTCCTCCGCGGGGTATCCCGATGGCAGGGTAACGCCTGGGGGCAGGGTTGAAGCGCTCTTCAGAAAGTACCGGAATTCCGCGGGTTCCGGGTACGGGGCGATAACGAGAGACCCGGAATTCGGCCTGCAATTCCTGAAGCGATGGAAACATCGGTTGATGTTCGCCACCGACTATCTGCGGGTGGGGCAGGAAACGCCGATTGTCGAATACATTAAGAATGCGCCGCTGTCGGAAGACGCGTTCGAACGTATTACGCGGAAGAATGCCGAGAAGGTATTCCGGCTCTGACAGACCTCCGCCGGACCGTGAAACGCTGTCCGTAGCGGGTTCCGGGTAGATTAGCCACACAGGTCGCTTACCCGGGGTGCCCGTTAGGGAGTAGACAATGATCGACACACATCTGCATCTGGGACAACTCGTGCTGGAAGACCCGGGCCTCACCCCCGCCAGGCTGTTGCGCTGGATGGACCGCCATGGGATCGAAAAAGGGATTGTGATGGCGGTGGAAGTACCCGAGGAGCTCGATTTCTACATGACAACGAAAGCGTTGCTGCGGCTCACCCGGCCTCACAGGGACCGGTTGCTGCCGCTTTGCGCCGTGGATCCGAGACACCGATATCCCGGAAGGTTCCAGCCGTACCCGATCCTCGAGCATTACATGGGCCTGGGATGCGTGGGTTACGGAGAGAACCTGTGCGGCCTCCCGGTGGATGATCCGATGCAGCAGCGCGTGTACGAGGCGTGCGACCGGCTGGGATTGGCCATTGTCATGCATATTGACCATTGGATTAATCGCGACGACACCGGATTGCCGGGATTTGAGCGGATGGTGAAGACCTACCGGAACGTAAAGTGGGTGGGCCACGCCCAATACTTCTGGCGGGAAATCTCAGGGGAGGTCGGACAGGGCGAGCGCTATCCGGAGGGACCGGTGGCGCCGGGCGGTCGTCTGGATACGTTGTTTCGGAAATATTCGAATCTGTATGCCGACCTCTCGGCGCAATCGGGCTATAACGCCATCACGCGGGATCCGGCATTCGGGCTGAGCTTCGTGAAGCGATGGAAGCAACGGTTGTTGTTCGCCACGGACACCATCCACACGCGGCCGTCGCCGGCGTGTTCCATCGTCGGCACCCCGCCGATGCTGGATTACATCCGGAAAGCCGATCTTTCAATAGATGCCTTTGAACGCATCACGGCCGGGAACGCAGAAGCGGTGTTCCGGTTATCGTAACTCGTCCTGATGGAAAAGGATGGAAATGGATCTGCCCCGGATGTTTCCGCTGCGCCAGACGTTTGACGCAAAGAGTCTGCACGACCCCGTTGAACAGACACGCCGGTGTGTCTTGAACTCATCGCTGGGCGAACGCATATCGGGCGGCGCTCGGGTCGCGATTACGGCCGGCAGCAGGGGCATTCACCGCATCGCGCAGCTGACCCGGGCGGTTGTGGACGGCGTCCGGGAAATGGGGGGCGTTCCATTCATTCTGGCGTCAATGGGCAGTCACGGCGCGGCCACAGCAGATGGGCAGAAGGCGATCCTCGCCTCGTACGGCATTGACGAATCCACGATGGGGGCGCCGGTCGATGCCACGATGGACGTGGTACAGGTCGGAGAAACGGATGACGGTATTCCGGTCGTGCTGAACCGACTGGCAAGAGAGGCCGACGCGGTGGTGCTTGTAAACCGGGTCAAGCCGCACACGTCGTTCCGCGGACCGTTTGAGAGCGGACTGATGAAGATGATGACGATCGGGTTGGGGTCTCACCGTGGCGCCACGCTGGCGCATTCGATGGGTGCGGCAGGATTGCCGCGGATGATACCGGCCTGGGGCCGGATTATCCTTCAGGAGGCGCCCATCACACTGGGCGTGGCGATTCTGGAAAACGCTTACGAGCAGACGGCGAAAGTGGTTGCGGTGGAGCCGGAGGAGCTGGCGGCGGTCGAGCCGGAATTGCTGGATGAGGCCCGGGAACTGATGCCCCGGATACCCTCGGAACGGATCGACGTCCTGATCGTGGACCGGATCGGCAAGAACATCAGCGGTACGGGGATGGACCCCAACATTATCGGACGGATATGGCTGGAGGGCATCGAGGAGCCGGATTCACCGCGTATCGAACGCATTGTCGTACTGGACCTGACAGCCGAGACGCACGGCAACGCCAATGGAATCGGGCTGGCTGACGTGACCACCCGCCGGCTGGTGGACAACATAGACTTCAAGGCAACGTATGCCAACGCGATGACCAGCACGTTCCTGAATCGCGCGTACATACCCATTGTGGGCGAAAACGACAGGGAGGCGATTGAAATCGCGCTTGGCGCGACCGGCGGCGGCGGGAACCCTGACGCGAGAGTGATGCGGATACGCTCGACACTGGAACTGGAGCACCTCGGAGCGTCCGAGTCGCTGCTCCCGGAGCTCTCCGAGGTGCCGGAGGTGGAGATATCAGGCGAACCGGCAGGAATGAACTTCGACGGGGAGGGCAATCTGTCCACGTCAGAACCGGGGTCGGGGTAGGCACTGACGGTGGATGATCGCAATAATGCGGGTCGACAATCCACTACACGGAATGAGGGAACGGAATCGGGGGTGCGTTCAAAGCACCCCCGTTTTCTTTAGCAGGTTTCGGACCCTGGCCCGGTCTCTCGCCGGAAGCATGTCGCGTGAAGGGGTTCCGGTTGGTTGCGCTTGCTGCGCGTCTCTCATGGGTCCGCCGGCAAGGCCCATCAATTCCAGACCCGCCTTCAGCATGGGTGTGCCGAGTTCTCCCCTCAGGGCGGCCAGCGGCTCGAAGAAATCGCGGAGGTCCATGGCTGCATTCCAGCGCCTGCGAATACAGGCGTTGTGCATATCGATTGACATTGGCAGGGTGAGGTTGGCCATGCCCGTCGTGAATCCCCGGGCGCCGGCGAGATAGTAGTAGGGCGCCATGTTCTCGCCGCCTCCCGTGATAATCGGGACGGCGTTTCCCGTGGCAATGCAACCGGTACGCACCCAGTCGACGGCGTTGCTCTCCTCCTTGATGGCGACGACCTTCCCGAGTCCGGAAAAACGCTTCACAAGATCTATTGAAAGAAGCTGCCGGGGCGCGCGAAAGGGGATAATACCGATATCAACGGCTTTGGCAATGGTACGGTGATGGCGCCAGATCGCCGCTTCGCCGCGGGCAACAACAGGATCGTGCGGCATGACAAGCAGGGCATCGCAGCCGGCTTCCTGTGCGTTTTCCGCCATTGTCACGGATATCTTCGTGCTCCAGCCGATACCGCACACAATTTGGCAACGCCCCCGGGCGCCCGAAACCGCGGCGGCGGCGAGATCTCTGACTTCGGAGGGCGAAAGGGCGTAGAATTCGCCCGAGCCGCCGCAGATTACCAGGGTCTTGCGGCCTTTAATTCCCGAAAAGTAACGCGCGTTCTTTTCCAGGCCCACCGGATCGATCCGGTATTTGCCCTGCCGATTCAGGGCCGTCTTCATGGGCGTCATCACAAAGACGTAAACCCCTCTCGCGTTCATCGATTCCCGCAGTGCGCCGCTGTCGCTCATCATTGACGTCCTTCACGTCCGATTCGGCCGATTCACCGTAAGGCCGTGGCGCTTTGCCGCTACGTCCTGTGGGGGTCGAATGCCGCCGCGATGTTCTGCATGCCGGCCGCGACAAGGCCGCCGTCCGATCCGAGCGCAATGAAGGTGAATCCGTCCCGCACCGCGGCGTCGAGATGGCCCGAGTCCAGCAGAAGGATTCCGGCGGCCTTGTCCGCCCGCATGGCGGCTTCGGAGACCCTTGCCCTGGCATCCAGAAACCGGGGATGGTCGAATTGCTGCGGAATCCCCAGGTTGACGCTGAGGTCGAGCGGACCGATGAACAGGACATCCACGCCGTCAACAGCGGCGATATCGTCAATGGCGTTCAAGGCTTCGGGGGTTTCAATCTGCACAACGGTCGTCAGCAACTCGTGGGACGTCTCGAAATATGCCTCGAAATCCCGTCCGAACTCGCTGCCCCGGTTCAACTTGGCAACGCCCCGAATACCCCTCGGCGGATAGCGGCTCGACGCCACCGCCTGCTCGGCCTCGGCCACCGTGCTCACGTAGGGTACCATAACACCCGAAGCGCCCATATCCAGGACGCGTTTGAATCGGGGCGGTTCGTTGGCCGCAATGCGGACAATGGGCACGGCGGGAGTTCCCGAGACGACCTGAAGCTGGACCCGGAGCGTTTCCAGGTCCGAAGCGCCGTGTTCGATGTCGATCAGGACCCAGTCCAGACCACTCTTGCCGGCGATTTCGGCCGTGACGGCGGACCCCAGGTTCAGGAATGTCCCTGCCACGACCTGGCGTTCGAGCGCGCGCTGGCGGATGCTGTTAACCATGGAAAAACCTTTCTGCTTCTTGCAATGGATTTTGGGTGCACGGCGGGACCCGTTCGGCGGTCGCGCCGCGTCTCCCGCGCCCGGTACTGGTTGGGCGGAACCGCGCGCGGCGCACGGGTGGGACTATGTGTCGTCGCAGTCGGGGCGGTCCGGGTCCTCGATGACAACGCCGTCGCGGAGGTATTCCAGCGCCTTGGTATAACTTCTGTTCTGCAGAAAATGATCCAGTTGCCGGGACGTGAAGGGGGCAAGTTTCCGTTGGAGCGCGGCCAGATGGTGCAGGCGCTCCGCGATCGGTTCCCTTTTTTCAATGGCGTCCATCAGCGCTTCCAATGCGTTCCTCAGCGATGCAGCTTGTGCCGACGTCACAAAAACCTCCTTCAGGATCCTGCATGCGGCTGGACTCTTTCAATGGGCCTTCAGGTCTGGTGTTCGTCCCGGAATGGGATCGCCCGGTTTCGGCCCACGAGTGAACCGGCGGAAAACAGCCTATTTGAAATAGGCCTCCGGCCTTCCTTCGACCTCCTTCACAAGCGTATCCACGTAGGTCCGGATGGGGAAGAGCCGGGACTCGGAGTCCCCGACCGGGCCCCGCCGGACGTGGCCGTTCGCTTCCCAGAAAGCGCCGAGCTTCGTCCGGTCGATCCACATATAGTTTGCATCCGGACTGCATACGAGGCGCCGGTTCCAGCAGATGACTTCAACAAGGTGGATATAGGTGGAGGTCTCGTACGTCACACCCAGCATGAGTGCCTTGCCGCCGGCCGCGTACGCGCGGACCATCGGAGAATTGTCCCCGTAGGTCTTTCCCCATGGGTCCCGGTCCCACGGGGACGAACGCCCGATTCTGTCGCGGTGCCCGTCAACGCATGCCCGGGCGTTTCTGCCGCGGGCGGCGACGGAATGGGAATAGTGGTCGGAGCGAAACGTTCCGGGCAGCGTACGGAAAAATTCGGTAAGCCAGCCCACGGTGGAGGGGGTCGTGTTCGGATCCCAGGTTTCGGCCCGCAACCGGTTGTCCGCCAGTAAATTGAATGAAGGCATCAGGATGAGGCCGCCGGGCCCCGTCGCGTTCTCGAGGGCGCTCACGACGGTTTGCGCGCCGCCTTCGACCGTTCCGAGGCTCTTGAAGGACGAGTGAACAAAGAGCGTGTCGCCCGGTTCCACGCCAAGCGCTCTCAGGTCCCGGACGAGTGATTCCAGCGTATGTGTCCGGGGAACGGGGTCGTCCCCTGTTGACGTCAATTCGCTGACAGTTCCCATACGCAATGAAAAATTCTCCCGGGACGCCTCGCTAAGGGAGAATTTAAAGGATAGATGGTGGGGTCAGTCACGGGTTCCGGTGGCGAACACGGCGGTCTGGAGGATTCGGTCGTGCAGCGCCTGTCTGGCGGCGCCCAGCGCGAGAAAGCATCCAAAGAAGAAGATGACGCCCCCCGCCAGACCCACGATCGTCAGCAGGTGGCTCCCGGTGAGTGAGACAAGCAGCGTTGCAACGACCTTGATGTGTTTTACAGCCATACGGAGGATCAGCGTACCTGTGGCAGCCGGCGCGCCGCTGGCGTCCCGGATATGAATCCTGAGGACCATCTTTCCGGGAGATGCACCGGTGAGACCCTCGATCAGACAGTAGAGGAGCTGAACGGAGGAAACGATGACGCCCACGCCCGCCATCATCCGCGTCAGATCGGAGAGGTGGTGCAGGCCCGACGATGCTTCGGGGCCGTTTTCTCCCGTGACAATGCCCGTGATTGAGGTCAGGATCCAGACGGCGATGACGTCAATCGCAAACGCGCCGAACCGTCTGTTGAATCCGATTCTGCCGGCGGCGTCAACCGGACGCATCGCCGCGGGCGGGTCGTCGGCCATGGTTGTTTCCTTCTGTGCGGTCCTGCCGATATCAAAAGACTGTCGACGCTGAAGCTACGTTCAGTCCTGCGCATTGTCAACCGGAAAGTAGACAAACCGCCGTCTGATGGCCCAACGGGTCTCCATCGGGATTTTACTGTGGTCATCCCCGGCTCTGCCGGTGTTCGGACCGCGCCGGCGCCGTGGTTTCACCCCGCAGAAGACGTCTGACGTATGGAGGGAGGACAAAGGCGGCTCTGTGAACTTCGTCGTTGTAATACTGCAGGCCGTGGGCATCCGCAAACCGGCGGGCCCTCGCCGGACTGAGGGCGTCCAGCGGGTCGGCGCACGCCGTTGCCGCATATGAAAAGCTGACCAGACCGGTCGTATACGTGGGGATACAGGCCAGGTAGCAGTACACGTTTCCACGGCCGAAGACCGTCTCCTGGCGTCTGTATATTTCGGCAAAGGTCCGGCTGTCGAGCGCGGGCGGTTCCGTCTGCGCGACCATAATGCCTCCGGACCTGAGGCACGCCCGGACCCCCCCGTAGAAGGATTCTGAAAACAGATGTTGGGGTCCGCCGGAGGGATTGGCGACGTCGACGATCGCGAGGTCGAAGGATTCGACGGGACAGGTTTGCAGAAAGTCGAACCCGTCGGCAATGTGAAGCGAGAGTCTGGGGTCTTTGAAAGCCGGCGCAAGGGCCGGGAAGTGTTTCCTGCATGCGCTGACAACCATGGCGTCGAGTTCAACGACGACGACCTCCTCGATCCGCTTATAGCGTAACAGCTCGCGCAGGGCGCCGCCGTCGCCGCCGCCGACAACCAGGGCTCGCCTCGCGTCGGGGTGGGTCTGCATGGGGACGTGGACGATCATCTCGTGGTAGATGTGTTCGTCCCGTTCCGTGCACACAATCGCACCGTCGATAACGAGCGTCTTGCCGTACCCGTAGCTGTCGAGGATTTCGATCTTCTGATGGCGGGACTGGTGCTGGAAGAGCGCACCGGCGTGCCTGAGCGAGAGGGCAATCCCTTCCTCGCGTCTGGTAAACCAGAGATTGCGGATGTGTGCCGGAGGCGTTTCCGGGGGCCCCTGCGCCGGAGCGGCGTCGGCCCGTACGGGATCATTTCGCTGGCCGCGGTCAATTTCCCGGGTGGTACCGTGAGCGGCTTTCAGGTCTGACTTCAACACTTCATACGCCGGCCACGGGTCAATCGTATCTCCGCAGGTGAACAGATCGACCGCGGCGAAACCGTACTCGGGCCAGGTATGTATGGAGAGGTGGCTCTCGTGGATGACAACGACGCCGGAGACGCCGTATGGCGAAAAACGATGGAAGGACGAGTTGATAACGGTGGCGTTCGCCGCGCGAGCGGCGCGAACCATACACGCTTCAATGTGAATGACGTCGTTCAGTACGGATGCGGGAGACCCGTAGAGCTCCACCAGAATGTGTCTGCCGAGAGGCACGGCTTACGGTTTCCACAGCAGGTACGGCCATCGACACGCCGGGCGAGCGGCGGGGGGTGCAAACGGTGTTGGAAGGATGGGATGGAACGGCATCAGACGCTCTCCCCCGCGGACGCCAGGTTGGGCACAGGGCCCCTGTCGATCAGTTCATTGCCGTCTTTCGCGTATTGACGCTGACTTTCTTCGGGAATGGTACGCCAGATGAGGAACTGTTTCCGGATCTGGTTCATAAAGCGCTGGTTGCATCGTTTCCACGAGGCAAGGTCGCCGGAAAGCCGGTCAATGGTGATTTCAAGCGCGTGGATGCCAACAGTGCCCGTGGGCGTGGACGTCAGGCTGATGTTCTGGCTGACACCGAGATCGAACGGCGCCAGCCAGATGGTCGTCGCTATACGATACCCGCGGCCACGGGCGGTGTCATACGTGGACAGGTTGGCGCCGTGGGTAAAGAAGGTGCCCATCGAACTCTCCGTATGAAAGTCGAAGTACCTGGTAAGAAACGTAAACAGCCCCAGGACCTCGCCGGCGGAGATGGTGAACGGAAACTCGAAATGCCAGCGGTCCGCATCCGGATCGGGTAGCTTCCAGCGCCGGGTGATGTCGGGAACCGCCATCTGGGACGCCCGGCGGGCGGGGTACACGGTGGACAGGATGACCACGAGCATGACGAGCGTGGACGAGGCCATAGCCGACACGGAGGAATAGTTCAACGTAAGGCCCTCGAGGAACCCGTACCAGAAGAGGAGCTTGGACACGCCCTGTGCGAGCAGATAACCCGAGACCGCACCAAGCACGGCGTACACGCAGGACTCGGCCAGGAACAGGAAGGCGATGTGTACCGGCGCCAGGCCAACCGAGGAATAAATGCCGATTTCCCGGAATCGTTCGTACACCGATCCCATCATTGTGTTCAACACGATCAGCGCGGCAATGGCGATGGGAACGAAGAGGTTGGCGAGGCCCTGGGGGGACGCCTGTCCGTACGAGGAGTAGACGGAAACGGCAATGCGCCCGACCTTTCCCTCAGGCGAAATCTCCGGTATGCCCGCAAACAGGACGACGGAGAGCCTCGAGATAAAACTCTCCACCCGCTGCTTGACAACCGATGGTTCCCTGAACCGGACCGCAATTGCCTGGAGCGGGCTGTTGACTTCCCTCAGGGTCTGGTAGGGGACAACCATGACGTTTGCCGGGTCGAGGTGTTCAAACTCCATAATTTCAACGTCGGTCTCTTCCAGTCCGGCCTTCTCTCGCTTCTCCTGCTGCGCCATCTGCATGAACACGTTCTCATCGGTCAGCACAAAATCCGCGGGTGTGAGCGTCTCCCCGTCGAGGTCTTCCAGATCTTTCATGCGCTCGGCGTCGATCAGTCCGACCACTTTGAATCGTTCGCCGAAGAGGCGTACCTCCGCCCGTCCGATATCGGCTTCCCCGATCTTCAGGAGGTCCGCCATTGCCTGTGGCAGCACGGCGACGTTTCGTTCGTCCGGAAGGAACCAGCGACCGGCGGACAGGCAGTCCTGGATCCCGATCACATCGGTCTCCTGCGCGGTCAGTCCCAGAATACCGAGCGCGTTGGCCGACGTGCTGTCCGATACGACCTGGATGGCCTTTTTCTCCTTGGAGGCGTACCAACTGCGCGCCGCCACAACGGCTTCCTTTCCGAAGTTGGCGTGAACGTAGTCGAGAACGGATTCCTCAAGCGGCGCCCAGTACTTGCTGCGGATAAGCATTCCAGGATACGGGCCCAGATTGTCCCGCTCGATCTGGTGAAACTTGAGCTGGGACTTGATGGAAGAGAATGACAGGACCGTAAAGGTGAGCAGGACGAGCGTGGTAAAGGTGAGCAGCGTTCTGAGTTTGCGCCGCTTCATATTGGCGATGCCCAGTTGAAAGGCAGCCAGAGAGGCGGAAATCCGGCCCACGTCCACGTCGTGGATAACGGCGGCCTCCGTGCGGAGGTTGCGCATCTGAGCATTGAATCGGGAAAACACGAGACTGATCACGAAGCTGGCCAGACACAGGAGTACAAAGGCGAGCAGTATGACGAATGGATTGGAGAGGTCGAATGCGGGATGGACGATCGACAGAAAGATCCAGATCACCAGGAAAATGCCGGTAAAGCCGGCAATCTGCCGCCTGATGTCCACCGCCGTAAAAATCAGCCGCTCCCCGAAGAAGGCACAGGGCAGGACCAGCGCCATAAAAAAGATGATGCCGCGGATCACGTCGTTCTGCGTCCCCTTGACATCGGGATAAGCGCGTGACTCGAGGCCCAGAGCGGCCCGCGAATGTCTGATGAAATCGTCCCACCGAAGCTCGTCCCGGGCCATGTCCGCCTGATCCAGATGATCCTTCGCGCGCGTGTGCAGATCGGCGAGACGATCGTTCTCGATGCCGTATTTGTGGAGTTCGCGCATCCTGGCGTGGTCCAGGACCCACATGTCTTTGGCGGCCTGGTACGCCGTGTGCGTGATTGCGCCGTGGGTGGCGGCGACAAATCCGCTCTTGTGGGCCGCTTCGACGCTGGTTGTATCGGTTGCATTCAGCAGCAGGTAACGGATACCGATCCCACGCGTATGCATGGTGAGCTTGAGTCTTGTGCCGGGAGGGGTGAACACAACGCCCACCGGCTCGTTGGGGCCGTAACCCAGGGTATATCCATATTCCCGCGGGGCGGTGTTCCCGTCGCCGTACAGGGAGAGGTTCGGGAGCTTGGTGAGGTAACGGGGGTCCACGGTTTCGTAGAAGTCGGTTGAAACACAGGGAAACAGGATGCGCGTGGCACGTGTAATCCACCAGTCCATACCGAATTCAGGCTTGTAGATCCGCGCGGCCTGCCCTCGATCAGACGCATAGGTGATTTCGCCGCTTTCCGGGTCAAGATAAAAGGCATCGAGGCCCACCCAGCGCACAGCCAGGCCGGGAACGTAGAACTCGCCCTTTTCGTCGGCCCGATCGTAGAAAATTGCGCGCACGCCCTTGACGGATTTCTCGTAAGACATCCGCAAAACCGCCACCGCGCCCTTTCGGGGCCGGTCCGGCGTGATGCTGCGCCGGGGAAAGGTGAGCAGGCGTCCCTTCAGCGCGCGCATGCGATCCTTCATCTCAATACGGTAATCGGGCAGGAAGCCGGGATCGTTCAAGGCCTTGCTGAGCGCCGCCGTAAGCAGCCTGATCTGATTCGTCAGATTGGTCAGATTGACCTTGTCCACGGTGTCATGGGGGGTATCGACCCTGAATCGCGCGTCGTTGATGGTCACGAAAGCCAGTGTGGGCATTCCCGCGGTGAGTACGACCTGCGAGTCCGTCTTTAAATTCCCACCGGGAATGAACATGCTCCAGCTCATGCCCGATGGCGGATTGATTCCGTCGACGAGCGACCGCTTCGGGTCCATGCCGAATGCCGGGGCGAAGTCCGCGCCAAGGCCGCTGAAGCGTTTGCCCAGGGGCGTGAAGAACCGCTGGAAGTAGAACGCGGTGGAGCCGTTCCAGACGGCCATCTGGTCCGTCTGGGAGGTGAGGTCCAGGGAGATCCACAGCCGGATATCTATGGGATCGGTCATCAGCGCGGCGAAGTGTTCCTCTTTCCGCGCATGCCTCCCCAGAAAGTCGCACACGCCACGAAAACCGAGATGGTGCGCCGACGTGGCCAGGAAGAGGACGGTGTGTGCCGGCGGATTCGCCCTGAAGTATTCGGCCATTTCCAGCAAGGCGGCGATTCCGGATGCCTGCTCGGCGCCCGGAGCGAGCGCGGGTACCACCGACATGGCGTCGTAATAAGCGTCGATGAGTACCACGCGTTCCCGAAGTTGAGGGTCCGCGCCTGTAATCCAGCCGATGATGTTTTGCGTGGGGTGCCGTTCCCAGTCCATCCGTGACTTCAATTCCACTTCGATCCGCTCGCCGGTGGCCAGTCGGCGCCGGAGGCGTTCTCCTTCGGACTTGCCGATCCAGAAGCGGGGCGCGTTGAGCGGAACCTGGAAGAATTTCTGCTCTGCTTCGGCCGTTGTTGTGGAGTCCGGCGCCACGAAGACAATCGCCTTCGCGCCCAGCATGGAGGCATTCATCCAGCGGTTCCAGGAGTTGAAATCCAGCAGCACGACGCTGCCATCGGGTTCTTTGCCATTGAAGTCGGCGAATTCGCCTGCGCCGCCGTCAATCAGCGGGGCGCGCAGTCCGGCGCGCGGCAGCGTGGAGGTGCGAACCAGGTTGGGCCACACCGCATGAATGGGGATGACGCCGGGCTCACCGATAATGCGAAGGCCGCCGCCCTTGTCGACGGGAGACGTGACGTCGTAGGTTTCCACCGAGACGTTTTCGAGACCGATGCGCTTGAACTCCTCCTGAATATAGAGAGACGCATCCCTGTGACCCGGATAGCCAACCACCCGGGAACCCGAGCCGCTGAGCCGGAGCAGTCGCGATTCGACTCCGGCCGGCGTGATCCGTTCCCGGATGCTGTCGGCCAGTTGCTGTTGGCCGGTGGCCACCCGGGCGGGCGGCGGTTCCGGATAGCGGATATCGAACCATTCGAACAGGCGGTCGGTCAGCGCCTGAGGGGAGACCAGGGTCAACGCGAGAAAGGCGATGAGGATGACCAGGCCGATCGTGATGTTTTTGGTTTTCACGGAAACACCTGAATAGGGAAAAGGATCTTGCGCGCGTCTTCAGTTTCGCGTTGGGGAATGTCCTAGTACCATTTATGTACGACGTGGCCGTCCGGCTGGAACCAGATGGCGTCCACGACAACGCCTGCGGCCACGGACAATATGTAGCCCACCAGCATACCGATGAAAAAGGGTCTGGATTTCCGGTAAAAAGCGGCGCCGGCCAGCTTGAGCATGGTCAGTTTGACCAGCCATGCCACAAATATGGTCGCGCTGGTCAGCCTCGAAAGCGCCGTGCCGGAAAGGGCGAAGCCGATCGGATGCAGCGGCCACCATACGAAGCGATACCGCATCAGATTCAAAAGAGCCATGGCGGCGGCCCCGGCGAAGAAGAACCAGTAGTTGACCGTCTCGATGGGGCTGTCGACGGCCTTGATGGAGTTTGCAATTCCCTGAACCTGCCGGACGCCGGCGTGGATGATCAGCCAGTTGGGTTGGATATTGTATCCGCCAATCGTATAGCCCAGCCACACCGTGTAAAATGTGGAAGTGACCATCCCCACCACGAATGCCGCGCAGATCGCTCCGAAAAGCCGCCGTTTGCCCGCCGGCAGGAACTCCGCCAGGCGGTTGATGTGGGTCATCGTACCCATGGTAAGGCCGCGGTAGTGGTTGACCGCACGGGAGGACATGCTGAGCGCCATTTTGGTGTGCGCGGTAAACGTATGGGAGCCGCCCAGAAATCGGCTGAGGAGACCCCACGCCGACGTGGGCGGGTTGAGGTAGACAATTCCCGAGTCCGCGAGCATCTTCGAAACGGTCGTATACACGACGAGCATGCACAGGATGAGAAGGACGATGATCTTCACCTGCATGCCGATCCATCCCAGCCAGAGCGCCATGTAGAGACACCCGGCAATCAGGCCGATCACGGCCTGCCGGTAAGAGAGCAGTTCGTTGCTGTCGTCGGGAGCCGGGCGATTGGGATTGAAGGCTTTCCTGATGACGTCGCGCAGGTGGTGTCTTGCAACCCAGATCCCCCAGAGGGCGAAGGCAGTAAACCCGCCGGCCGTCTGCCAGATGTAACGGCCGCGACCGTAGTAGGGTGAGATGGCCGAGACGCCAAACCCGCTGAGAATGCCGCCCTCGAGAATGAACAGAACGTCGAAAAACCAGAGGCTGAAGAGGATCTCGAGGCTGGCGAAGTACGAGAAACAGATGACAACCGTACTCAGAAAGAAGAATCCGGGCGGGAAATCCCGGGAGAAAAAGAACCAGCGGGCGGAAGCCGTGGGAAAGCGGGGAAACTGCGGATAGAACCAGGCGATCATGTTCCAGCCGAAAACAAACGTGGTGAGCATGAATCCGGCCCAGAAGGCCTTGCCCTTCATGAATTCAGGGAACCATCGTCTACCGGTTCCGGCCTGCGTGGTGAATTCAATAATGGGTTCCATCGCGGGGAAGACGAGGCGCTCGTATTCGGACCACTGCTTTCTGAAGATGATGGAGAGGCAGGCAGCGGCAAGAGCGACCGAGCAGAGAAAGGTAAACCACCAGAACAGGGGCACGGCCCAGACACCCCACGGAATGGACGCGCCCTGGGGCAGACCCTCGTAGAACCAGGCCATCGCGTTGCCTTCGTTTTCCGGAATCAGCCAACCCGGCAGATACGGATGAAGGTATCGTGCCCATTCGTTCTCCTGGGTGACGAAATAGTGTGGCGCGACCATGATACCCACGAGGTAACCGCTGATCCCGTAGGTAGGCCCCAGAGAACTGATGAATCCCATGCAGAATATGGTGATCCACTCCGACGAGGAGAACAGAAACCGCCGGCCGAACCGGTAGGCCAGCATCGAACAGACGAGGATGGAGACCAGCGTGAGGATCAGGTTGCCCATGGGCATATGGCTGTACGCCATAAACGACGCGTGAAGGATATAGCGCACCGTGTCGCCCAGAATGCCGATAGCCACAGAGAGGAAGAGGCCGTAGACGATGGACCTGACGGTCACGCCACGATTCTTCACTGCTTCCGGGCCTGCGGCAGTCCCGGAATCGGAGTTCATCGATTTCGCCGATGGCATGGACATGGATTGCTGGTTCCTGAAACGAAGTTGAGCGGCCCCGACATCCCGTGCGGAACATGGCGCCAATCTCCGGTTGCAACGATCCACTGGCAGGACCGCTCAGAAGGGATCGGGACCATTGGCTTCCGCGGGCGCGGTAACGAGCGGGTTCAGTGCGGTTGCCCTTTGCAGACACGCCGCGGCCAGGCTGTCCCGCCCCGACAGCATGTAGTAGTGCGAAAGGGTCTGATAGCGTTCCGCCGTGGGGTTCTCCGCGGCGTTACGTTCCAGATTGCGAATGCGTGCGGCCAGCCTGCTCTGACGTTCGAAAACAGCCAGTTGCGTCCCGGCTTCCTCGTGATGCCCGAGGACGAGCAGGGTCTGACCCATCTGATATCGTGTGCGAGGGTGATAAGGGTCCTGCGCTGCCGCGCGCCGGAGATGGGATAATGCAGGGCGCGGACGTCTCCTCCCGAGTTCGGCGCTGGCCATGTCGCAGAGCAGATCGACGTCTCCCGGGGCGTCCTCAAGGGCCTGCCGGAAGCAGCCCGCGGACGAGTCGAGTTCGCCGCGGCTGAAGTGAACGCGCCCAAGGCCGGCGAGAATCCCGCCGCGGTCGCCGCCGATGGATCCGGCGCGCCGGAAATGGGTTTCCGCGCTGTCCAGGTTTCCCGCTGCAAGGTAGAATTCGGCCAGTTCCAGGGCGTGCGCGGGGTTGTCCGGCATCCCTTCGACGGCGTTCAGATAGGCGGCCTCCGCCTCCTGATCCGCCCGTGCGTTGCGAAGGGCGCGCGCGTACCTTATCCACTCCTGCGGGCTTGACACAACAGGCGCAATCGGCTTGAGGGTCGTCTTCGATTCGGCGAACCGTCCCCGTGCGGCCAGCAGATCCGCAAGGCCGTACCGGGCACCCACGGAGGGCGAGTGGATGTCGATGGATTCCCGGTACGACGCCATCGCGCTTTCGTCGTCTCCGTGTTTCAGCGCGGTTTCGGCGCGAACACAGAGTTCGGCGGCCCGCTGTTCAGGAGTCCCGGATGCCGGCCAAAACCAGACGATTGCCAGCGCCACCGGAAGCAGTACGGCCAGTGACCTATAATTCCGTACCGCAATATTGACAATAGTTCGCATCGGACTCCAGAGTCTCCGCATTGCATGCCGGGCAGGACCGGGCGCCGGCCCGGCCCGTCGCAGCCTGGAAGATTTCGACCGACAGGATGCTCGAGGGCACGGCGATGATGCTGAACCCCAGTAACATGACAACGATCGCGAGGAGTTGACCAGGTGCGGTTCTTGGAGATATGTCGCCGTATCCGACGGTGGTGAGGGTCACGATGGCCCAATAAATGCTTCGGGGAATACTCGTAAAACCGTTATCGGGTGTTTCTATCACGTACATCAGCGATCCAAGCACGACTACCGTCGTCATCACCGTGACCAGAAACACCGCAATCTTTCGGTAGCTCGACTGAATCGCCTGGACCATCAGTCGGGCCGCGTTCAGGTACTGCGCCAGTTTGAGTACGCGAAATACGCGCAGGACACGCAGGATACGAATGACTAAGAGATATTGACTGCCGGGCAGGAGCAGGCTGATATAGGTGGGAATGATGGCAAGCAGGTCAACAACGCCGAAGAAGGACGCCGCGTATCGCAACGGACGGCCGGAGCAGACAAGCCTCAAAAAATATTCGAGTGTGAATATGAGCGTAAAGAACCACTCAAGGGCATATAGCAGGTCACCGTGGGTCTGCTGGACAGCGTCGACGCTGTCCAGCATCACGGTCACCACACTCAATATGATGCTGAAAATGAGAACGAGGGCGAACCGGCGCCCCGCAGGCGTTTCCGATTCGAACAAGATTTGCCGGAGACGCAGACGCCATCCGGAAACCGGCCGGCCGCCGTTTTGTAAGTGTTTCATCAGGATGTAACCGAACGTGATCGCAACTGACCCCTCGCGTTTCTCACTGCAAAGACAACCTCGACCGTGGGGATCGCGGGATTACGGTTTGCCGTTGACCCGGCGCGAAAGGGCTCTCCAGGATCGTCGGGTGTCAGTAACGGGTATCCACAAGCCAGGCCTCTTTTGGATGGGTCTCCCAGCGTTTTCTCAGGGCCGTTTCGTTGGGGCTGAACTGCCCGCCGTAGGAAATACCGCCGTGCGAGATGTTGACGCTCACGGCGACGCTGTCGCCGGCAGGCACCCAGTGGGGTGTGAGCAACTGGTTCCAGAGCAGGTCGCCCTTTTCCATCTTGTACGAAAGAATGTCATCGGGGTCGTGATCCGGCGGGCCGTCCGGCCTTCTCAGGGCCTCGCGGTTGTTGACGGCGTCATCCAGGGGCGCATATTTGTAGGGGTCTTTGTATGCATTGAAGTATTTTACCCCCCAGACCTGCCAGGCCACAACGTGTGAGGTATCCATATGGTACGACGAGTGACAGTTCCTTCCGGATATAAAAATGATGGGATAGCAGCGTTGCCAGGTAAAGCCGCTCGACGCCAGAAAAGTACGCCAGGGAATCATAACCTTTTTCTGGAAATCCCGCAGAAACTGGCCCTCGCCGTAGAAGTTCTGGAGGTGGAAGTGGGCCAGTGAGAAGGGACGGTCGATGACGTCGGCGATGGGTAACGTTTTGAATTCCTCAGCCTTCTTTTTTTTCTCATCTTCTGAGAGGTCGCCGGGTATGTTGATCCGTGCCTGGCTGTCCTTTCTCAGGATGTCCACGATTTCGTCCGCGGGGGGAAACGCCATGTCAAAGCAGAAGTAATCAGGGTCGATCAGAAAATTCTGAAGGCCGTTCCACCGATGCTTGAGTTCGTCGTGGTTCCGGACGATGATCTGCATGTTTCCTCCTGTTCACACGCGGAACTCAACCGGCACAACTCTCGCAGACGAGACCGAAGCGCATCTGGCCGCCGTCCGGAATCTCAGTCCCAAAGTCGGCCTTGACGAATACGTCCGTTGAGCCGCAGAAGTCGCATTTTCCGCGTTTGCGTCTATCGGTTTGCGTTCCTGCCTGAAGTGCAGATTCCGCAGGGCCTCTCCGGGCTTTCAAATAGACGGCGGCCTGGCGCCGGATCCCCTTGTCGGGTTCTTTTTCCACCGCACGTTCGAATATGGCGCCAAGCGCCGGGTCGTCCGGTAGCCCTCCGTCTTCCAGGGTGTGCCACGCGGCTTTGCGCACGCGCAGATCGGTGTCTTCGAGCATGCGGTAAAGCGCCTGCCACACGTCCTCCCGGCGGCGTCTGATATGGCAGGGGCAGAGGAATCTGGCGGCGGTTTCCCGATCTACCGGGTTGTTGCTGCGGGAGCGTTCTATGAGCTTCCCGATGTTCTCGCCGTTGATGCGCGCCTCTCCGATCCTGAACGCTCGCTTCTGGTATCTGTTCAGCCCGTGCTTCTTCCGCCTCACGGCTGCTCCAGTGTAACGTTCCGGCTCGAAACGCGCCTTTCTGCGCGCCTGCCGGACTGTTAAAGGACAATTGCGGCTACAATATAACATATGGCGAATCAATTTCAAAATTCTAGTCGCCGGATAAACGCCGGAGGAATTCCCACGCGCATCTCGTCAATACAAGAAAACCCTCGCCCGCAACTTTGAAGCACCCGAGGTCCCGCGGCTCCCCGTGACGCGCACGGAAAAGGGCCGCCGGAATGCCACAGGTTATCGCGCTCGTGGCAGCCGCAACGTCACCTTTAGACAGGGAGCCTGTTACAATGGAAAGCGTTCCGGAGGAAGTTCGATTGGATTTGCTGCTGAAGGACGGGTACGTCATCGATCCCGCGAACGACGTTGAAGGGATTCGCGACGTGGGCATTCGGGACGGAAAGATCGCCGAGGTCTCGGAAGATATCGTCGGAAACCGGGCGGAGCACGTCATCGACGTCTCCGGCCTGCTGGTCACGCCGGGGCTGGTGGACATTCATGTCCACGCGTACGACACCAGGCTGGACCCCGGGCCGGGAAAATTCACCGGCAGTCTGAATGCGGATGCGTATTTTCTAAGCGATGGCGTGACGACCTGTGTGGATACCGGGACGGCAGGATGTGACGAAATCTCGCATTTCAGACGGACCGTGATGGAGACGAAGATCTGCCGGATATTGGCATTCGTGAACATCTCGGCGCCGGGGATGGGGAGTTCGGAGCAGGATATCCGCACGTTCGACGCAGCCGGCGCCGCATCTGCCGCGACGGACCACAGGGACGTGGTGGTCGGCATCAAGACGGCACACTACTGGCCGCGAGGACCGTTTGACGCCGACCATCCTCCCTGGGCCTCCGTGGAGGGTGCGGTGGAGGCGGGCGCCCTGTGCGGGATGCCGGTGATGGTCGACTTCTGGCCACGGCCACCCGAGCGGTCCTACCCGGAACTGATTCTCCGGAAGCTGCGTCCGGGCGACATTCACACGCACGTTTTCGCCCGGCAGTTTCCCGTCGTCGACGCGCGGGGGAAGGTGCGGGACTATATGTTCAAGGCCAGAGAGCGTGGCGTCTGGTTCGATCTGGGCCACGGCGCGGCCAGTTTCTGGTACCGCAACGGAGTGCCCGCGATAGCGGACGGGTTTCCGCCGGACTCGATCAGTACGGACCTTCATACCGGTAATATTCGCGGGTCCGTCGTCCGCATGACCGATACGATGTCCAAATGCCTGTTAATGGGTATGCCCCTGCAGGAGGTCATCTACCGGTCGACGGCGGCCCCCGCGCGGGCGATTCAACGGCCGGACCTGGGCACGCTGGCGGTTGGCGCCGAGGCCGACGTCGCGGTGCTCACGCACCTCAGGGGTGCGTTTTCCTTCCGGGATTGCGGATGGGGACGGATGGACGGAAACGAGCGCCTGGCGTGCAAACTGACGCTGCGAAAGGGCGAGGTGGTGTGGGACAGCGATGCCCTGACCGTCGCGGCGTGGAAGGACCTGCCCAAGGACTACTGGGAGACGACGATTGTGCCGGTACCGATTCAGCGACACTGGCGTTAACTGGAAATATACACCGTGATCGCCGGCGCGGTCGTCGGCTCCGGCCTCCGTCCCGCGTTCCCCGGAGAAACCGGCCGCACCTACCAGTCGGCCACGCTCCCGTCGGATTCGTAGGCGTATTCGCCGCCGAGTTCCTCGGTGTACCTGCACTTCCTCTGGACTTCGCGTTCATCCAGGTCAATGCCCAGTCCGGGTTCGGATGGGAGCAGAATGTGTCCGTCCTTCACCCGCCAGGGGTGCTTCAGCAGTCCTTCACCGAGGCACGAGTCGACCTGCTCCTGAATCAGAAAATTGGGCGCTATGGCGTCGACGTGCAGGCATGACGTGAAGGCGACGGGTCCGATGGCGCAATGGGGCATGATGTGCATATATTAGACTTCGGCCATATTCGCAATCCTGAGGGTTTCGGAAATGCCTCCGGCGTGCGAAACGTCCGGCTGGATGTAAGCTGCGGCCTGATTCTCGAAGATCCCGCGGAATTCCCATCGGCTGAGAAGCCGCTCACCGGTTGCGATGGGAAAGGGTACCCCGTCGGAGACGCGTTTCAGGGCATCCACGTTTTCCTGCGGAACGGGTTCTTCCACGAACATCGGCCTCATGCCCTGGAGTTCGTGGCAGATTTCAATCGCCAGCGCAGGCGTCATTTTTCCATGGAAGTCGAAACACAGCTCCACGTCGGGCCCGACCCACTCCCGCATCAGGTACGCCCTGCGGACGAAGTCATCGATGACGGCTGGGGGTTCATGCGCCCGCCACTTTCCTCCCGGCCCGGCCTTGTAGGCCTGATAGCCGCCGGTTTTCCTGAGGCTGTCCAGGCGTTGTCTTGAAGCGGCCTGCTCTGAATCCGAAAGCCCGCCTATTCCCCAATGCGCGTAAACCCGAATCCGGTCCCGGACCGGTCCGCCAAGCAACCGGTACACGGGCGCACCATGGTATTTGCCCGCGATGTCCCAGAGCGCCTGGTCGATCCCCGACAGGGCGGTCATGAGGACGGCGCCTCCCCGATAGAACGCGGAACGGTAAATATGCTGCCAGTGGTGCTGGATTCGGAGGGGGTCTTTGCCGGAGAGATAGGCTGCCAGTTCCTCGATAGCGGCCACGGTGCTTCCTGGCCTGCCTTCCAGTGTGGTTTCCCCCCATCCCACGATGCCGTTATCGGTCGAGATTTTCAGAAGGCGGGTGCGCGGCCGTGGAAAAAACTGTTCGATGCGATCGATTTTCATGCGGATTCCTTAACATGAGCAGGATCACTGCCTGATCTTCGGGTCCATCCCTTCAGGCAAGGCAGTCCAGGGTTGGGAGGCAGGCGCGTGTATGGGGAATGGGGTCGGCCATACCGGCCTGCAAATGCGCACGCGTGTCGTCGACAAGATGGTCCAGCTGCTCCGGGGTGTCCACGTCGTACC
The DNA here is from genome assembly GCA_021295655.1 of Candidatus Latescibacterota bacterium. Classification (GTDB taxonomy): domain Bacteria; phylum Latescibacterota; class UBA2968; order UBA2968; genus JAAXHE01. The sequence goes on along the minus strand of JAGWBX010000017.1, from coordinate 32,771 downwards.
AGGACGGCAGGAAACCAGCGGTGAGACGGAGGGCCCGCACGCGTTCAAGCGTCTGGCGGAACACGTGCTCCGTACTCCATGCGATGTCACGGAAGATCTCGTGCAGGGGTCTCGCGAGGCCAACCAGATAATACCCGCCGTCCATGCTGGGTCCGAGTACGATCTCGTGCTCTTGAAGGAGTTCGAATGCCCGATCGACGTGGTGGGGCGGCAGCGATGGCACGTCGGTTCCCAGGATCACGACGCGTCCGGCGCCCAGATCGAAACAGTGGCGTGCCGCCCGGTACATACGTTCACCGAGGTCGGCGGAGACCTGCGGAAAAAGGACCCAGCCCGGTCCGGTCAGAACCGCAAGTTCGGCTTCGGACCCTGGCGGGTCGCAGGCCACACAGCGCCGGTCTACGTTGACTTTTTTTGCGGCGTTTACGGTGTCCCGGATGAATGCACGGTAAATTGCCGCTGCCTGATCCGGTGTGTACCGGGAGTGCAGGCGGGTCTTGACGGTGCCCGGTTTGGGGTTCCTGGCAAAGATGACGAGATGGGTGCTCACGGTTGCGCTGTTGTTCGGGTTTTCGGATGTCGGGCGAGAGGAAGGGTCGGACCCGATGGAAACAATCACGGAGACCGGATCTGCCTGGAAGGCGGGGGCGCCGTCCTCCTGACAGTCCGGGTTGCGCGCGCTTACGGATGGCGGTCCCGTTGAAGGGCGGATTCAGGCCGGGGTGTTCCCATCCTCCAGCTTCTGTCGCAACAACCGGTTGGCCAGTTTGGGGTTCGCCTGCCCTCTCGTGGCCTTCATGATCTGTCCCATAAAGAAACCCAGCAGCTTTCTGTCTCCGTTCCTGTATCTGTCAACGACGTCAGGGTGTTCCGAGATCACAGATTCGATGAGATCCTCGATTCGGGACGCATCGCTGATCTGCTCGAGGCCCTGCCGTTCAACGACCGATTCGGGCGACGCGCCGGTTTCGGCCATCGTTGCGAATACGTCTCTGGCGATGTTTGCGCTGATGGTGCCGGCGCCGATCAATTTGAGCAGCGTGGCGAGGTGTTCCGGTGTGGCCTTGAGTTCCGCAATGTCGATCTTGCGCTCGTTGAGCGTGCGCAGGACGTCGCCCTGCACCCAATTCGCGGCGGCTGCGGGCTCGGCCCCGGCCGATACGGCGGCTTCATAATAGTCGGCCACTATCCGGTCTGCGACCAGGGTGTCGATCTGTTCTGTCCGGAGACCGTAGGCGGACGCGAAACGTGCCCGTTTCGCGTCGGGCAATTCGGGTACCGTCGCCCGCACCCGGTCCACCCACTCCCCGTCGACGACGACCGGAACCAGATCCGGATCGGGGAAGTAGCGGTAGTCGTCGGAAGACTCCTTGCCTCGCATCGCCCGCAGCCGGCTGCGGTCCGGATCGAATAACAGGGTCTGCTGCAGGATTTCGCCCCCGGCTTCGTGCGTGTCGATCTGACGCAGGATTTCGAGTTCGAGTGCCCGCCGGCAGTTGCGTATGGAGTTCATATTCTTGATTTCAACCTTGGTGCCGAGTCCGCTCGTTCTGCTCGGCCGGATCGACACGTTGGCGTCAATGCGGATGTGGCCCTTTTCCATGTCCCCTTCTGAAACGCCCGTGTAGGTCAGCAACTGTCGCAGGCTGGACATGAAATGGTAAGCTTCTTCCGGTGAAGCAATGTCCGGCTCGGTGACGAGTTCGATGAGGGGGACCCCGCAGCGGTTGACGTCCACCAGAGATTCGCCGGCGGCCACAAAAGCCTCGTCATGAATGCTCTTGCCCGCGTCTTCTTCCATGTGGATGCGAATGAGGCGTACGGTCTTTGTGCCGTTCCCGGAGGGGATGTCGATACTGCCTCCGGTGGCCAGGGGCATTTCTTCGTTGGACTGAAACTGGGAGATCTGATACCCCTTTGGCAGATCGGGGTAGAAATAATTCTTCCTCAGGAAGCGGCTTCGCCGCTGGACGGTGCAGCCTGCCGCCAGAGCAATGCGAATGGCGTGCTCCACGGCCTCCCGGTTCAACACGGGCAATGCGCCGGGAAGCCCCAGACAGACCGGACAGGTGCGCGAATTGGCTTCGTCGCCGAAAGACACGGCGCAGCCGCAAAATATCTTGGTCCTCGTGGCGAGCTGGACGTGGACCTCCAGACCGATGACGGACTCGTACTTCATCGGGTCAATTCCTGTTCGACCACGTAAGCCGCCCTGAGCAGACGATCTTCCATGAAGGCCGGCGCGAGCAGTTGCAGTCCGATGGGCAGGCCTTCCGTTGAAACGCCGCAGGGGACGGAGATACCCGGTATGCCAGCCAGGTTTACCGAGACGGTGTAGATATCGGAGAGGTACATCCGGAGCGGGTCGCTGGTCTTTTCGCCAATGCGGAAAGCCGGTGTCGGCGACACGGGCGCGGCGAGAAGGTCACAGGATTCGAACGCACGCTCGAAGTCGCGCCTGATGAGTGTACGCACCTTCTGGGCTTTCAGATAATAGGCGTCGTAATAGCCGGCGCTGAGGGTATATGTACCCAGCATGATGCGGCGCTTGACCTCCTCGCCGAACCCCGTGCTGCGGGTGCGGCAGTACATGTCGATCAGATCATCGCCTTCCGTTCGACGGCCGTACTTGATGCCGTCGTAGCGTGAGAGATTCGAGGATGCCTCGCCCGTGGCGATAATATAATAGGCGGCTACCGAGTAGGCCGGATGGCAGGCAACGGGGAGGTCGACCTCTTGCACTTCCGCCCCGGCTTTTTCGAGGACTTCAACACTTCCGATGATCGCCGCCCGCACCTCGTCGTCGAGGCCTTGCGCGAAATATCCCGCGGGAAGTCCGATGGTCAGGCCGTCGACACCCGTTTCGAGGCTCGCCGTATAGTCTGGAACGGGTAAATCTATGGACGTGGAATCTCTCGGGTCGTGACCGGCGATAACATTAAGCAGGAGGGCGGCATCCCTTACGTTTCGTGCTACCGGACCGATCTGGTCCAGCGACGACGCGTAGGCAACGAGGCCGTAACGGGAGACGCGACCATAGGTGGGCTTGAGGCCGACAGCGCCACAGAACGAAGCGGGCAAACGTATCGACCCGCCCGTATCCGTACCCAGGGCGAGTACCGTCTGATTTGCGGCCACGCTGGCGGCGCTGGCGCCGCTGGAACCACCGGGAACGCGCGTTGGATCGTGGGGATTGCGCACAGGCCCGTACGCGGAGTTTTCGTTGGAGGAACCCATGGCAAACTCATCCATGTTGAGTTTGCCAACGATAACTGCATCGGCTTCCCGCAGGCGCGAGACGGACGTCGCGTCGTAGGGTGGAATGAAGTTCGCGAGGATGCGGGAGCCGGCGGTCGTGAGCAGACCGCGGGTACAAAGCAGGTCTTTAAGGGCAACCGGGATACCCGCCAGCGGGCCCACGGGATCTCCGGCCGATACCCTGGCGTCCACTTCTTCGGCTTTGCGGAACGCTTCGCTTTCATTCAGAGTGATGTAGGTGTTTAGCGCCGGATTTGTCGCGCGAATGCAATGAAAAACGGCCTCGACAAGCTGTCTGGAGGTAATGTTTCCCGACAGAATCGACGCCGTGAGTTCGTGGGCGGGCCGTTCGTTCAGTGGCTTCCCGGAAACTGCCACCTTTCCTCCCTGCTACGCTACGGTTTGGCGGTTTTTTCCGAATCCGGCGTCTTGTCGTCGGATTTCGGAGGTGGCTCGACTCCGGTCTCGATTTCATCCTGAATGTCCCGAAGGCCTCGCTTGAATTCCGTAACGCCCTTGCCCACGCTTTTGGCGATATCGGGAATGCGTTTGGCCCCGAACAGCAGAAGGATCACCAGGAATATCAGGAGAATTTCCCATGTTCCGATTCCACCGAGCATGAATTGCCTCACATTCGTAAAGTACCACCGACCAATCGTCGGGGGAGCCCATCGGCGATATTTCGGTGTCTGCCGGGTTTTGAAGCGGCCGCGTCACGCGGCGGCCCGTACCGTCAATACCGTCACAACAGTCAATCAGTAGGAGTACTTGACGTAATAATACGCCGTTCCGATGCCGATCAGGCTGAGTACATTGAAGTTGAGTGAAAAGCCCAGAGTGAACGTCATCACCAGAAGGTTCAGGCGCATCGGGTAGAATTCGTAGTCGACCAGAGGAGCCACAAGCACCTTGGACACCATGTTGTCTTCCAGGCCGAGGCTGCCGAAGACCACGTTCAACACCTCACCGAAAACCTGGCTGGCAAGAATGCTCACGAAGATCGCAACAATCAGGTGACCGACGCTTTTGTTCTTCATCGACTTCCGCTCCACTCCTGTTCCGGTGCGGCTTACGTATCCGCCACTTCCCGATGTACAATCAGATGCGACAGCCACCGTACCGCGCCGGAGATCGAAAATGCAAACGCGATCGGGAAAAATGCTTCGTCCGGGAAGATTGCGACGGGGATAAACGCGGCGACGGCGATCCCCAGTCTCCAACGGTCCCTCCGCGTTTCAATGCTGAACCGTGGAAAGGCGGGATATCCGAAGGGGCTGACCATGAGAAGACCCAGAACCAGGCACAATAGAAGGCCGACGTGGGGTTCGCGCGTGCTCTGCCAGACCCGTTCGGCAAAGACGATATAGGCAGCCATGGTAGCGGCCGACGAGGGAATGGGCAGGCCGACAAAGTCTTCCTTTTCGTCTCCTTTGACCTGAACATTGAACCTCGCCAGGCGAAGCGCGCCGCACAGCAGGAACAGGAAACAGGCCGCGAACGGTAACCATACCGCATCCAGCATTCCCAGCAGGTATTGAAACATGAGCACGGCCGGCGCCACGCCGAACGAGCATACATCGGCCAGGGAGTCGAACTGAACCCCGAAGTTGCTCGGTGAGTCCATCAGCCGGGCGAGTTTGCCGTCGAAGGCATCGAGAAAGCCCGCAATGACAATCAGCCAGGCCGCCGGGACCAGTTTTCCGTCCATGGCATACGCGATCGCAAGGAAACCGCAGCAGAGGTTGCACAGTGTGACCATGCTCGGGACGGCGGCCCTTTTTCTCATGTCGTAGTAGCTCCGGGAATCGGCTATTCTTCGTTCGTTGCCTATTGCTGCCCGGCGGGTGCCTTCTCCGGCTCGAGGCGTGTTGCAAAGCGCAGCCGGCCGCGTACGATTTCCAACGCCAGGGCATCCCCAACGTGTGCGTTTTCCAGTATCCTGTCCACGTCCTCAGCGCTTCGAACGGGGTTGCCGTTTATTGCGATGATCAGGTCGCCCGGATTCAGCTTGGCACGGGAAGCGGGACTGTTATCGGCGACACCCGTGATGAGAACTGCCCGATGCGTGTATAAACCCAGTGCGTTCGCCAGCCCTCGGGTCAGTTTCGGGTGCAATTCGAATCCTGCCCAGAATTCCTGAACGCCCCCTGCGATCAGCCGGTCGGCGATTTTTTTCGCCCGGATGATCGGGATTGCGAAACCGATGCCGAGTGAACCCCCGCTTTTCGTGAAGATGAACGTGTTGATGCCGATGACCTGCCCGACGCCGTTGACCAGGGGGCCACCGCTGTTGCCCGGATTGATGGACGCGTCGGTCTGGATCATGTTGGAATAGGAATGCCCACCCTCATCCTGTTGCATTCTCAGATTGCGGTTAACCGCGCTAACCACGCCCGCGGTAACGGTTGGCTGTGGATCTTCGATGAGCAGCCCGAAGGGGTTGCCGATGGCGATCGCCCACTCGCCGATAATGACGTCTTCGGAATCGCCCAGGTCCGGGACATCAAGGTCTGTCGCGTTTACCCGGATGACCGCCAGGTCCTCGCCCGGGTCCACCATTACGTCTTTGCGCGTGTCCTGAACCTTGAAACTTCGTCCGTCGGAGAACGTGACGGTGATTTCCCGTGCGCCCTCGACGACGTGGTAGTTGGTAAGTATGTAACCGTCGGATCGAATGACAACGCCGGATCCGATCCCCGGCCGTTTTTCGTGAACGGTCCCGCGGTATGAGAAGAAATCAAAAAAAGGATGCGCGTACCGGACGTCGTACCGTTCGAGTGTAACGGTGGTAACCCCCACAACCGAGGGTGCAACCCTTTCGACCGCCCGGACGATGGCGTTTTTTCTGGAGGCGTCAATTTGGGGACCCGCAGCGGAGGCCGGGGTTGCCCCTTCCGGTTTATCTTCGGCGGCAGGTGACAGATTCAATGCCGCAAAGACGCCTGCAAGAACAATCCAGACCGGTCGCCGCACGTCCTATTCTTCCGGTTCTTCGTACGTGACTTCCTTTAAAAACAGGCCATGGGGCGGGGCGTTGGGCCCCGCATACTGCCTGTCTCGGGCCTGCAGAATCGTGTCCATCGCGTCAGGCGCGCGTCTGCCTCGCCCCACCTGGACCAGAGTACCCACTATTCCACGCACCATCGACCGGAGAAAGCGGTCGGCCGAGATTTCCACGTGGACACCGTCCTTGAGACAGGCCAGCATACACAGGAAGACACGGCAGCTCCGGTTCTCTTTCTCGGACGAAGCAACGCAGAACGACGTAAAATCGTGGTATCCCAATGTGCGGGTCGCGGCGGACCGCATCGTGTCGATATTCAGCCTGCCGCGCAGGTACCACGCCTGGCCGCGGCCGATGGCCCTCCGGCGGTAGACGATGCGATACAGATACGTCCGACGCCTCGCGGAACGTCGTGCATGAAACGTCGGCGGAACTTCGTCAACGTCGAGAACGGCAACATCGGGTGGCAACGTGCTATTGAGCGCGGCGCCGATCCGTTTTAACGGCAAGGGATTGAACGTGGAAAAATTGGCCACCTGCCCAAGTGCGTGGACGCCTGCGTCCGTACGCCCGGCGCCGATGGCGCGGATGGGATGTCCCAAAAGCGAAGTCAGACAGGTTTCCAAAGTTCCCTGGACGGTGCGCTGGTCGGGCTGGACCTGCCAGCCCTTGAAGTCTGTACCGTCGTATTCCAGACGGAGCCGAATATTCCGTTGCATTCCAGCTGGTTCGGCTTGGATTTTCGGAGACGGTGCGAAAGAGGGCCTGGTTTCGGCGCGACATTCGTGGCCCGCGAACGGACAACGGATCACGGCGACAACGCCCGGAAAGATCGGACTGCATCTACCGGAAAACAGACCGGTAGCCGATGAGAATTCTACGGAATATAGCATCTATACGGGATAATGTCAATCGATTGTTCGGGTGAGGTTCCGCCCTGCGAGACGGGTCGCGGATGAAAATTTCGATGCATCGATTGAACGTGTCTTTCAATATGGCAATGCAAAAGCCTGCAGGTCCGCCGTTATCTGAAGCGGTACGGATTTTGCACCTGGATTCAGGGATTTCGGTGCGAAACGGAGGGGGCGGAGATGCGGCGTCCGGCGTTGTTGTCCGCGGCGTTTTTTGCCGCCGGGGTACTCATGGCACATCGTCTGGATGTGCCCGTATGGGCGCTCTGGACCGGGGGCCTCACAATCTGGCTCGTGTGCCTGATCCGCTCGAAGAGCCATTGCGCGTGGCCGGGAGCCCTGCTGCTGGTTCTGGGTGCAATGCGGTATGAAAGCGTTATGCACGAGTTGCCCGAAGACCATGTGGCACACTTTGGCGGACGAGACCGTCCTGTCGTGCTTGGCGGTCGCGTGGCTGAGGAACCGGAATGGATGGCAGACGGGTTGCGTCTTCGGATGGCCGCGGAGAGGGTCACCGTTGGCGATACGGTGTTTTCCGTTCAGGGATCGGTTCTCTTGCGGTTCCGCAAGTTTCGTCCGGACGTGGATTATGGAGACCGTCTGACGGCGCGGCTGCACCTTCGCCGGCCGCATCCGCCCAGGAATCCGGGCGCGTTCGATTACCGCGCCTTCCTGAAACGGAAGGGAATCCATGCCATGGGCTCCGTGTCGAGAAGGGAGCAGGTCCTCGAGACCCGCCCGGGCAGGGGAGGCTGGCTGTGGACGTACGTGGTGCTGCCCGTGCGCAGGGGCGTGCGGGCCGGGGTGGCGTACAACCTGTCCGGAGGTCCGGCAGGGCTGCTGAACGGGATCCTGCTGGGCGAAAAACGCGGGGTTCCCGACCCCGTCCGTACCGCGTTTACCCGGGCCGGTGTCAACCATGTACTGGCCGTCTCGGGATTGCACGTGGGCCTGATTGCCGCGGTGGTTTTTTTTGGGTTCGGTGCGGTCGGATGCGGGAGGAAAACGACTGCCTGGGCTACCGTTTGCGCCGTGCTGCTCTATGCGCTGGTCACGGGCCTGCCGCCGTCGGTTGTCAGGGCCTCCATGATGTGCGCGATCACCATCTGGGGTCGCCTGGGCAAAACGCAGGGCGAAGGACTCAATTCACTCGGCCTGGCTGCCCTCGTCATCCTGATTTTCAGGCCTCAGGACCTGTTCGACGTCGGCTTTCAGCTCTCTTTTTCCGCCACCGGGGGAATCCTGATATTCTATCGGCCGATCCGTGGCTGTCTTCCCGGCGGCGGCGCGGGCGGCATCGGCCATTGGGTATGGGCGCCGCTTGCTGTGTCGGTGGCCGCGCAGGTGGGCACGCTTCCCTTTGTGCTGACCTATTTCGGGCTCCTCTCAGTCGTCTCGATCCTTGCCAATCTGGTTGTGGTGCCCCTGATGGCGGCCGCCGTCGCCCTGGGGTTGCTTGGCGTCATCGTCTATCACGTGTCGTCGCCGGTCGCTGCGTTGTTGAACGGCGCGAACTGGGTTGTTCTGAAGGGCGCCATTCAGGCCGCTGGCTGGTTCGCGGCGCCGTCGTGGGCCGCCGTGGAAATACAGAGTCCCGGATGGACCGTCACGGGGCTGTATCTCTGTGCCGCGCTTCTGATCCTGCCGGAGACGCGGTCCGGACCATGGGGCCGCCGGCTCGTGCTTGCCGGCCTGTCTCTTGCGAATCTGTGGGTCTGGTCGAGCCTCTGGCAGCGCCCCGCCGACCTCAGGATTCTGATACTGGACGTGGGCCAGGGCGACGGGATATTTCTGAGGTTCCCGAACGGGAGAACGTTGCTGGTAGACAGTGGCTTGCGCGCGCCAAACATCGACATGGGTGAACGGGTTCTGATCCCGTTTCTCAAGGCTGCGGGAGTCAACCGGATCGACGCCGTGGTCGCGTCTCACCCGCACAGCGACCACATTGGTGGATTCGTCACACTTCTGGAAAGGATGGAAATCGGCTGGTACCTCGACGCCGGACAATTCTACGATTCATGGACGGCCCGCCGGATCCGAGCACTGATCAGCGAGAAGGGCATACGGTATGCGGCGATTGAGGCCGGCGACCGGCTTGGAGGACTGGGCGGCGTGGATGCTGTCGTGCTGCATCCGACGCCGGATTACGTTTCGCGGCATGGCCCTGCGCCGCTGGGCCTGAACAACGGTTCCGTGGTTATCCGACTGGCGTATGGGGGCTCGGCTGTACTGCTGACGGGCGATATTGAGCATGAAACGGACCCCGATCTCCTGCGGTGGGGGGACCGGCTCCGCGCACAGGTGCTGAAGGCGGCGCACCACGGATCCGGAACTTCGTCCACCGCTGCATTTCTCGGCGCCGTACGCCCCGATCTGGTGGCGATCTCTTGCGGAGTCCGAAACAGATTCCGCCATCCGTCCCGCGCGGTGATCCAGCGATACAAGGCAATGGGGATTTCTGTCTACAGGACCGATGAGATGGGCGCGGTAGAGATACGAATCGACGGGAAGGGAATTGACGCGCGTGGATGGCTTGAAGCGCCGTGAGGAGGGAACGGAACCGTTACCGGCACGCGTTGTGTGGAGGGCTGGATGCGGATGAGGCGTGCGGGACCGCAATGCAGACGTTGTGCATGTAGCACGTGCGAAACCCGCTACCTGAAACGGCCGGTGACCGGGCCGCGTATCCGCTTACGACGCTAAAATGGGCGGATAGCCGTACAGGAACACGGAATCAGCACAGAGCCAAGATGCATAAGAAGAAAAGCAGCAGTTCTGAATGATAGGTATCGCCGGCAGTATTATCTCCCCCAATAAGACTGCCGCCAACCAAAGATCCGATGCTTTCAACTTCCCCCAGGCTGGATCACGTGCTGAAGCGAACCCCGGTAACGGCCATGCCGCCCATTCACACACAGCGTGAAAACGAAGTACGGAAGATGCGCAATTTCAAACAGAATAAACCGGAATGATGCGGGTTCGGGCCCAACATCAAAATGAACCGTGGCAATCCCCCGGTTCCTTCTCGAATCCGTGCGTTTTTGCCAGGAAGGTTCTATGGCAAAGGCACACGGATTTATTGACGTAACTTGCTTCGAGACAACGCCTTACGAGTAAGCGGTCTTTCGGCTGGTCACGATTGAAATATATAATCCGATTGCGGAATCGTCAAGGGGTAATATGAGAAAAATACGGTACCGAATCGGCAACGTTCGCATAAGATATTGAAACGCAATTGGCTGTACGTTGAATTTTATTTTTGTGGACGCAGACGGCTTCAGTGGTGTCTCTTTCACCGGAAAAAATCCCCACATCCGGTTGAATTACTGAACCCTTCACGTAAACAGCAAGTTAGTGTAATCCCGTGAATGGAGGACGTCATATCGAAAAAAAAATGGGCAACCTGTGGCCCATTTTTTGCTTATTCCGACGTGTTCCATTGGTGCAGATCGTATGCCAGGGCAGCGTGTACCGATCACTCGTCCCAGACGCCCATTCGACCGAATTTGTCGACCCGCTCGCGGACGAGTTCCCCCGGCTGTTTGCGCAGCAGATTCTGAAGTTCGTCCGATAAGATTCGCTTCAGGTTCCGACCGGCCGTCTCCGGATCCCGGTGGGCGCCGCCAAAAGGTTCAGGTACGATTCGATCGACGATACCGAGAGGGACGAGGTCCTGCGCCGTTATCTTCAACGCCTCCGCGGCCTCTTCTTTCTTATCGCGGTTCCGCCAGAGGATGAGAGAGCAGGATTGGGGGTTGATCACGGAGTACCAGGCGTTTTCGAGCATCAGGATTCGGTCGCCGACACCAATGCCGAGCGCGCCGCCGCTTGCGCCTTCGCCGATAATGACGACGATGACGGGGACCGGAAGACGCGAGATTTCAAAGAGATTCCTGGCGATGGCTTCCGAAACGCTGCGCTCCTCCGATCCGATGCCCGGGTATGCACCGGGCGTATCGATCAGACAGAGGACAGGGCGATTGAATTTGGCGGCGAGTCTCATCACGCGGAGTGCCTTCCGATACCCTTCCGGATGGGCCATGCCGAAGTTTCGATGGATATTCTCCGTCGTGTTGCGTCCCTTTTGCGTACCCACGACCAGAAGCGGCTGTCCGTCGAGACGGGCGAAGCCGCAGATGACAGCCGGATCGTCCCGATAGTTCCGGTCACCGTGAAGTTCCATAAAGTCGGTGAGCATCAGTCGTATATAGTCGAGCGTGTGAGGGCGCTCGGGATGCCCCGCCACCTGGTAAATCTGCCACCGGCTCATATCCGAATAGATTTCCCTTTCCACCTTCTGCAGACGATTCTTCAGGTTGGACAGTTCGGCCGTCGCGTCGGTATTCTCCGATTCTGCGCGTGCCTCGAGGTCTTCGATTTTCCTGTCAAGCGCAGCAATGGGACGCTCAAAGTCCAGGTAGATCTTCTTCTTGCCGTTCATGCTCAGGTGTCCTTTCCGGCAGGTTCCGGGTGCTTACATCCTATTGAGGGCGTCCTCGATGCGGTCCATCGCCTCGCGAATCATTGGCAGAGACGCGGCATATGAAAAACGCAGGTGATCTCCGGAACCGAAGCCGCTGCCGGGAACGCATCCCGTCTCGGCCTCTTCCAGCAGGTAATTTGCGAGCTCGACGTCGTTCCTGACACGATCGCCGTATAGATCCGACACGTTTGGAAAGGCGTAAAAAGCGCCCTGAGGAAGGCGGCACGTGACGCCCGGCATGCGGTTCAAGCGTGCAACGATCAGATCACGGCGTACCTGAAATGCGTTCCGCATGGTTTCCACGCTCTCCTGGGTTCCGTTGAGCGCTTCGATGGCCGCATACTGCGAAATCGTGCAGGTGTTGGTGGTTTCCTGGCTTTGTACTCTGGCGATCAGCCGCATCAGTTCGGGTGGACCCGCGCCATAGCCAACCCGCCATCCTGTCATCGCATAGGCTTTGGAAAAGCCGTTGACAAGCAGGGTCCTGCTGCCGACCCCGGGGTGTACGGCGGCGATGGAGTGGTGCTCGGCGGGGTCATAGATGATTTTTTCGTATATCTCGTCGGAGATCACAAAGATGCCGGCGTCCGCGATAACGTCCGCCAGGGCGCCCAGTGCGTCGTGCGTGTAGACTTCACCGGTCGGGTTGCAAGGGCTGTTCAGAAGAATGAACTTGGTACGCGGCGTGATCGCATCCGCAAGGGCACGAGGAGTCATCCGGAATCCCGTCTCTTCGGACGTCTTCAGGATGACCGGCCGTCCGCCCATCAGTCTGACCTGGTCGGCATAGCTGACCCAGTACGGAGCGGAAATAATGGCCTCGTCGCCGGGGTTGATCAGCGCGACCACCGCGTCGAATATGACCTGCTTGGCGCCGCAGGTAACGACAATCTGGGACGGTTCGTAGTCCAGATTGTTCTCTCGCTTCAGTTTTTGTGCAATTGCCTGCCTGAGTTCGGGCAGGCCCGATGCGGGCGCTGTGTACTTCGTGCAGCCTTTGGCAATTGCCTGAATCGCGGCGTCCTTGACGTTACCCGGGGTATCGAAATCGGGTTCGCCTGCGACCAGTGAAATGAGGTCCGCACCACGGCGTTTCAATTCGCCCATTCTGGCAAAGGTGGCTACCGTGAGCGATTCATCGACGTTGAGTACGCGGTTGGAAAACGGCGGGACGGTCTTGTTCATCGTCTGGATTGACATGGATGTTTGCAGGTATCGGGAAATCTCGGACAATGTCCGTGCGAACCGCCGTGCGGCTGCAGTTTGGAAATCTCGCCCCGTGTCCTGTCAGGTCGTGTATTCGGCGTTGATGCGAACGTAGTCGTACGTCAGGTCGCAGGTGTATACCGTGGCGGACCGGTCTCCCTGGCCGAGTTCTATTTCGATAGCAACGTCATCCGCCGACAATGCCCGTATGGCGTCGTCGGTATCGAAAGGCAGACCGCGTCCCAGCCCGTAAATCGGAATGCCGGCCATCGACACGGAGATTTCGTCCGGGTCTACCGGAACGCCCGCGTATCCGATTGCGCAGAGAATGCGGCCCCAATTTGGATCCCTGCCGAAGACGGCGGTTTTGACGAGCATTGAATTGCCCACGGAAAGCCCGACGGTCCGGGCGTCATCGGTGGACTCGGCGCCGGTGACCCGGATGGTGATGAGCTTCGTTGCGCCCTCGCCGTCACGGGCGATCTGCCTGGCCAGGCTGCCGCAGACGGCGTTCAAACCTGTCTGAAAGGACGCGATTTCGCCGGGGGAAAGCGGGCGTTCGCATGCGGCGCCGTTGGCCAGCAGGATAACCGTGTCGTTCGTGCTCGTGTCGCCGTCCACCGTAATGCAGTTGAAAGACCGGTCTGTGGCCTCGCGAAGGCATGTTTCCAACCGTTCCGGTTTTACCCCGGCGTCCGTGGCGACAAACCCGAGCATGGTGGCCATATCCGGAGCGATCATGCCCGCCCCCTTCGCGATGCCGCAGACGGTGACGATGCGTCCGTCCAGCCGGATCTGGACCGAAGCCATCTTCGGCACCGTATCGGTGGTCATAATGGCAGCCGACGCGTCCGCCCAGCCATCATCGCGAAGTTCGCTGACCGCCGCGGGGATGCCCGACCGGATCTTGTCCATCGGAAGCGGCACGCCGATGACACCGGTTGAATTGACCAGCACGTTTTCCGGCGCGACCTCCAGTTCGCGCGCCACCTCGCGCGCCGTCTGCCGGGCATCGGCCAGTCCGCGTTCTCCCGTGCAGGCATTGGCGTTCTTGCTGTTGATGACAATGGCCTGCGCGGTCCCGTCGGTCAGGTGTTCCCTGTTAACCTGGATTGGCGCCGCCTGTACCCGGTTGGTGGTAAACACACCTGCCGCTGCCGCCGGCCTGTCGGACGCGATGAGGGCCAGATCCCTGCCCTCCGGTTTCAGCCCGCAGGCCACGCCGGATGCGAGAAACCCTTCGGGGCGGATGCAGCGGTCTTCGGTGACTCTCAATGCCGATCCTCTCAGAAGAATGCCCGCTTGATATTTCTTACGGCCTGTCGGATACGGTGCTCGTTTTCGATGAGGGAAATACGCACGTAACCCTCGCCCATGTCGCCAAAGCCGATACCGGGCGAGACGGCGACTTCGGCTTCCTCCATCATTTTGAGCGCAAATCTCATCGAGCCCAGATAGCGGTATTTTTCGGGAATCTGCGCCCAGATGAACATGGAGGCTTTGGGCTTGAAGACGGGCCAGCCGATCCTGTTAAGCCCCTCCACGAGCACATCGCGCCTGGATCGGTAAATCTCGGCAGCCTGAACAACACAGTCCTGAGGACCGTCCAGAGCGGCGATGGCGGCGACCTGGATGGGCGTAAAGATGCCGTAGTCGTAGTAGTGTTTGATGGTTTTCAATGCTTCGATGACTTCCGGATTGCCCAGGCAGAAACCGACCCGCCAACCCGCCATGTTGTAGGTCTTGGACATCGTGTAGAATTCCACGCCCACTTCCTTTGCCCCTTTGACCTGAAGCAGGCTGGGCGCCTCGTAGCCGTCGAAGACGATGTCCGAATACGCCATGTCGTGGATGATTATGATTTCCTGCCGCCTGGCGAAGTCCACGATTTCTTCGAAGAAAGCGGGGTCCACCGTTGCGGTTGTTGGGTTGTTGGGGAAGTTGAAGATCATCATCTTCGGTTTTGGCCATAGCTCTCTCGCCACCATCCGGATCTCCGGAATGAACTCTTTTTCCGGCCGCAGAGGCAGGCTCAGCACATTGCCGTTTGCAATGGCGACGCCGTACAGATGCAGTGGATACGCGGGATTTGGCACGATCGCGAGATCGCCGGGGTCCAGGAGTGCCAGGCAGATGTGGGCGAGCCCCTCCTTCGAACCAATGGTGGCAAGGGCTTCCGTATCGGGATCCAGGTCTACGCCGAAGCGACGTCTGTAATGCCGGCAGATGGCCGCGCGCAACGCGGCGATGCCCTGCGAGGGCCCATAGCGGTGGGACTTCGGATCACCGGCGACTTCCACCAGTTTTTCTACGATATGCGCAGGGGTAGGCTGGTCCGGGTTTCCCATACCCAGATCTATAATGTCCGCGCCCTGCCGGCGCAGGCGCATCTTGTGCGCGTTGACGTCGGCAAACACATACGGCGGAAGGCGTTCGATTCTGCGTGACGTGATTTTCATTTTCGAAACCTGAAAAGGGGCCGATCGTGATCGGCCCCGGTGGGACGGACGATTATGCGAGCGCTTCCTGCACGATCGGTTCGTCGGCGGTGAGATAGCCCTCCCTGAGCAGTTTGTACGTGAGGCCGTCCACAAGTGCGATCCAGCTGGCTTCAATGATATTCTCGGAGACGCCGATCGTATTCCAGACCCGGTGGCTGTCGGATGACTCGATGAGCACGCGTACCCTCGCGGCGGTGCCGTCCCGGGCGGACAGGACGCGCACCTTGTAGTCTTCAAGATGGACTTCCTTGAGGATCGGGTACACGGTTTCCAGACCCTGCCGGAGCGCCGCGTCAAGAGCATTGACCGGGCCGTCGCCTTCGGCCACTGTGTGATAGACCCGGCCGTCCACCTCGACCTTGACGATCGCTTCGACTTCGGTCCCTTCCGCCGATTTCCGGTTGATTGTTCGAAATCCGATCAAGCGGAACGGGTCGGAGATGGCGCCGAGCGCTTTTCTGGCCAGAATCTCGAAGGATGCTTCCGCGGCTTCAAAGACGTATCCCTCGTGTTCGAGTTGTTTGATCCGTCGAAGAAGGCGCTGGAGCGCAGGATGTTTTTTGTCCAGTCCAGGAAGGAGATGGTTCAGCTTGGCGACGATGGTGGCGCCTCCGGACTGCTCGGACAGCAGAAAGCGTCGCTCGTTGCCCACCTTTTCGGGCCGGCAGTGTTCGTACGTGGCGGGCTGTTTGACCATGGCATCGATATGTACGCCGCCCTTGTGCGCAAACGCGCTTTCCCCCACGTAAGGCTGGCGGTGATCGTGATGGACGTTCGCGATTTCGCTGAGAAAACGGGAGACGTCCATGAGTCCCGCGAGTTTATCCGGACCAATACTGGATCTGTCGAGTTTCAGTTCGAGGCTCGGGATAATGGAGCAGAGATTCGCGTTGCCGCAGCGCTCTCCGTATCCGTTGAACGTACCCTGTACCTGAATGGCGCCCATTTCAACGGCCTCAAGCGCATTCGCAACGCCGACGCCGGCGTCGTTGTGGGTGTGGATCCCGAAAGGCGCCGTGATCTCTGCTTTCACGTCTTCGATGGTCTCCCGGAGTTCCGATGTAAGGGTACCGCCGTTTGTGTCGCACAGGACCAGAATGCCGGCGCCGCCTTCCTGTGCGGCCAGGAGTGTGGCGATGGCGTATTGAGGATCGGCCCTGTACCCGTCGAAGAAATGTTCCGCATCGTAGACGACCTCCCGTCCGTTCGATGCGATATACGCGACCGAGTCCCGGATGAGTTCCAGGTTCTTGTCGCGAGTGGTTCGCAGGACGTGGGTGACGTGCAGTTCCCAGGACTTGCCGAAGAGCGTCACGACGCCGGTGCCGGCCTGCAGCAGTGTATTGAGGATGGGGTCGTCCTCCGGATGATTGTTCGCCCGGCGCGTGCTGCCGAAGGCGGTAACCCTCGCATTCTCCAGCGGGAGTTCGCGGATGCGACTGAAGAACTCCATGTCCTTTGGATTGGTGGGATTCGGCCATCCGCCCTCGATGTAGTGGACGCCGAGGGCGTCCAGGCGCTGCGCGATCGTGAGCTTGTCATCCAGCGAGAACGCTATCCCTTCGGCCTGCGCGCCGTCTCGGAGGGTGGAATCGTATATCTGTACGCGGTTGGACACTTAAGTCTCCTTTGCATTGGATCGGCGTTTCGGTGAATACGGAACAGACGCGCCCGGTCGGCTCGACGGCCGCGTCCACGCGTTCAGCAGACCGCCGTTCCAATGCGGCCCGGGCGGTCGCAGCCGCCCGGGCGATT
>JAGWBX010000017.1:0-15629 GCA_021295655.1 Candidatus Latescibacterota bacterium | reverse complement strand
GTGTTATGCGCGCGCAACCTCGTTGGCGATGAGGTCGCCTACTTCGGAGGTGTTGTACCCCATTTTACCGGCGCCCATCCCCTTGAGTTTCGTGCCGACGACCTGGATGATGGCGTTTTCCAGGATCGCGGCGCTTTCGGTCTCGCCCAGGACGTCGAGCATCATTTGTGCCGCGGCGATGCCGGCGACGGGATTGATAACGCCCATGCCGGTATACTTGGGAGCCGAGCCGCCGATGGGTTCGAACATGGAAACGCCCTCGGGGTTGATGTTGCCGCCCGCCGCAACACCCATGCCGCCCTGAATCATGGCGCCCAGGTCGGTGATGATGTCGCCGAACATGTTATCGGTGACAATGACGTCGAACCACTCAGGGTTCTTTACCATCCACATGGTAATGGCGTCAACATGGGCGTAGTCCCGTTTGACGTCGCCATACTCTGCGTCTCCGATTTCGTTGAACGTACGCTCCCACAGGTCGAAGGCATAGGTGAGCACGTTGGTCTTGCCGCAAAGGGTGAGGGTGTTGTCTCGTTTGCGCCTTCGCGTGTATTCAAAGGCATATCTGAGGCAGCGCTCCACACCCTTTCGGGTATTGATGGATTCCTGGACGGCGACTTCGTCGGGGGTGCCCTTCTTGAGGAATCCGCCCGCACCGGAATAGAGGCCCTCGGTGTTTTCGCGTACGACGACAAAGTCGACGTCGGCGGGCCCCTTGTCCTTCAATGGGCACTCCACGTTGGGGTAGAGTTTGACCGGACGCAGGTTGATGTACTGATCCAGCTCAAAGCGGGTTCTGAGAAGAATGCCCTTCTCCAGGATCCCGGGCCGAACGTCCGGATGGCCGATGGCGCCAAGATAAATGGCGTCGAAGCCGCGCAGCTCTTCAAGGGCGGAGTCCGGCAGGACTTCGCCGGTTTTAAGGTATCGTTCGCCGCCGAAGTCGAAGGTCGCGGTTTCAAAGGCGAAACCGCATTTCCGGGCGGCGGCGTTGATGCATTTCAGCCCTTCCACCACAACTTCCGGACCCGTGCCGTCACCGGGAATGACTGCGATCTTGTAGGACAAAGGCTTCCTCCAATGAGTTAGAATCCAGAGATATAGGGGAGATTGCGTGAGACGGAACGAACGGTTTCACGACCCTCCAGAAGCATCCCGGTGGCGTCCCATGTCCCTTCCAGGAGTTGAATGCGGTCGCCGTCGGGGATGCGGACGTCGAACGTGAGATCGCCGCACGACAGGGTCCTTTCTTCCAGGTTTACGGTCATCTCCGTCTCCGGGTGGGATTCGACGGCATCCATCAGTGCCCGAATGCTCCCGGCCGGCGCGGTGACGCAGGGCAGGCCCATTGCCGTGCAATTTCCCTGGAATATTTCCGCGAACGATTCGCCGACGATGGCCCCGATGCCCCACCGCATAATCGCCTGGGGTGCGTGCTCCCGGGAAGAACCGCATCCGAAGTTGGCGTTGACCAGCAGAATCGAAGCGCCGTGGTACCGTTCGTCGTCGAAGGGATGGTCCGTGGATTTCCGGTCGTCTTCGAAGGCGAATTCCCCAAGGCCCTCGAAAGTGATGTTTCTGAGGTACCTCGCGGGAATGATTCGGTCGGTATCGATGTCGTTGCCCCGCAACGGAATAGCGCGGCCAGCCGCGCGGGTCACTGAGGATGTTGCACCGTTCATCAACAGGTCCTTTCACGTCAACATGGCGCGCACGTCGGTCACTTCACCTGAAACGGCAGCCGCCGCGACCATCGCGGGACTCATCAGAAGGGTTCGGCCGGTCGGGCTGCCCTGGCGGCCCTTGAAATTCCGGTTGCTGGAGGAAGCGCATATCTGGCGGTGCTGCAGCTTGTCCGGGTTCATGGCCAGGCACATGGAACAGCCGGCGTCTCTCCACTCAAACCCGGCTTCGCAGAAGATTTCATGCAGGCCTTCCGCTTCGGCGTTCCTGCGTACCGCCGCGGAACCGGGTACCACCAGCGCCTTGACGTTGCCGGACACCCGGTTACCCTTCACGATGCCGGCGGCCTCCCGGAGGTCGGAAATCCGGCCGTTGGTGCAGGAACCGATGAACGCGACGTCGATTGGGGTGCCCGCAATGGGGCTTCCGGCGTCGAAATCCATGTATTCGTAGGCTTCGGCGGCAACGTCCCGTTCGTCTTCGCGGAGATCCCGCAGGGCGGGGATTTTTTCGGACACGTAAACGCCCTGGCCGGGGGTGATGCCCCACGTGACGGTTGGCTCGAGCGCCGACCCGTCCAGTTCGAAAACGTCGTCGTAGTGGGCGTCGGTATCCGAGGCCATGGACTTCCACCAGTCCACGGCGCGTTCGAACCCGCCATTGGAGGGCGAGTACGCCCGGCCCCTGAGATAGTCGAACGTGGTCTTGTCCGGGTTGACGTATCCCGCGCGCGCTCCGCCCTCGATGGACATATTGCAGATGGACATGCGTTCTTCCATACTCAATCCGTCGACAACCGGGCCGGCGTATTCATAAGCGTAACCAACGCCGCCCTTGACGCCCAGACGACGGATGACGTTGAGTATGACGTCTTTCGCGAAGACACCTCTGGAGAGGCTGCCGGTCACCTCGATGCGCCGGACCTTGAGCGGGTGCAAGGCCAGGCACTGCGTGGCCAGAACGTCGCGCACCTGTGACGTTCCAATGCCGAAGGCAATGGCGCCGAACGCCCCGTGCGTGGACGTGTGGCTGTCGCCGCAGGCGATGGTCATGCCCGGCTGTGTGAGCCCGAGTTCCGGTCCGATGATGTGGACGATGCCCTGACGGTCGTCGTGAAGGTTGAAGAGCGGGATATCGAACTCTCGCGTGTTTTCCTCGATCGCGCCAAGCATCTCCTCCGCCATGGCGTCCATCAGTGGACGGGTGCGAATATCGGTGGGGACAATATGGTCTACCGTGGCATAGGTGCGCTCGGGATATGCGACTTTGAGGCCGCGTTCACGCATCATCTGAAACGCCTGGGGGCTGGTCACCTCGTGAATCAGATGCAGGCCGATAAAGAGTTGGGTCTGCCCCGAAGGAAGCTCGCGAACGGCGTGGGCGTCCCACACCTTGTAAAACAGACTCTTGCCCATGCGTGGTGTTGTCCTCCGTGAATTGCATTTCAGACGACGGAATCGGCGTCGGTTCGTCCAAATGCGGGATTCTATACCGCTTCTGTTCGATGACGCCGTACGCCTGCGCGCAGGGCCAGATGGTTCAGGGCATCGATGTACGCCTTTGCACTGGCCTGGATGATGTCCGTGGATGCGCCCCTTCCCGTGGCGCCGTCACCCTGATGACTGACTTTAACCGTCACTTCACCCATTGCTTCGGCGCCGTGCGTGACCGAGCGGATGTGGCATTCGTCCACCTGGACGTTCGTCGAGGTGGCTTCCGCGATGGCTTTGTAGGTGGCGTCGACCGGGCCATCGCCCCACGCGGACTCCTGGATTTCGCTTTCGCCGTCGACGCTGATTCGTACGGTGGCCGATGGAATGGTACCGGTGCCGCTGGTGGTGTGCATGTACAACAGTTGGAATTTCTCCGGAATGTCCCGGATCTCGTCCTCGACAATGGCCATCAGGTCTTCGTCGTACACTTCTTTTTTCTTGTCTGCCACTTTCAGGAATCGCTCGTACGCCTTGTTCAGGTCGTTCTGATCCAGGTGGTATCCCAGTTCTTCCAGCCGATGCCGAAGGGCGTGCCGACCCGATCTTGCCGTGAGCACGATGCTCGTGGCTTCCAGACCCACGTCTTTCGGGTCGATGATTTCAAAATTCGCCCGGTTCTTCAGGACGCCGTCCTGGTGTATCCCCGAACTGTGGGCGAAGGCGTTGGCGCCTACAATCGCCTTGTTCGGAGCGACGGGTATTCCCATCAGCCGGCTGACGAGCCGGCTTGTCGGGCAGATCTCCCTCGAATCTATATTCGTGTACAGTTCGTAATAGTCGCCCCGGGTGCGGATTGCCATCACGATCTCCTCGAGCGAGGCGTTTCCGGCGCGTTCGCCCAGACCGTTAACGGTACATTCCGCCTGCCGTGCACCGTTGAGGATGGCTGTCAGGCTGTTGATGACCGCCATGCCGAGGTCGTCGTGACAATGAACGCTGATAACGGCCTGGCTGATATTCGGGACGTTTTCGCGGATATTGCGAATCAGGGCGCCGAACTGTTCGGGCACGGCATAGCCCACGGTATCTGGAATATTGACCGTTGAGGCGCCGGCCCCGATTGCAGCCTCGATGACGGCATAGAGGAAATCGGGCTCGGTCCGGGCGGCGTCCATGGGAGAGAATTCAACGTCATCCACATAAACCCGGGCCCTGCTGACGGCATCCACGGCCATTCCAAGCACTTCGCCGGCGGATTTTCCGATCATGGTGATGTGGTGCGGCGAGGTACCGATGAAGGTGTGGATTCTGGGTCCGGCGGCGCCGCTGAGCGCCTCGCCGGCCCGGTCGATATCCTTCATTACGGCTCTGGCGAGACCACAAACGGTGGGACCGTCAACTTCCTGTCCGATTCGCCGAACCGCTTCGAAGTCCTCGTCCGACGAGATGGGGAAGCCGGCTTCGATGACGTCGACTTTCAGCTTGCCGAGTTGGTGGGCGATTTCGACCTTCTCCCGAACGGAAAGTTTCGCGCCGGGCGTCTGTTCGGCGTCGCGCAACGTGGTGTCGAATATGACGACACGGTCTCGATTATCCATGGGGTGATGTCGCCTCCTTCGTCCGAAGCAGGCAACCGCGGGCTGAAGAAACCCGCCGTCCCCGCGCATGCGCCGCAGATGCCGGGCGGGGATCGGTCCTGTCCGAATCGAGATGAAGGGGAATTCGTTCCGGCGTATCGTATTTTAAAACGCCGGCCGTCCGGCCGTGAGCCGTGCTAGGTGCCATCCCCGGCATCCTGTTTCATCTGGGAGTCGCGCAGAAGAGCAACCGTGCCGGTTCTGGCGATTTCATTGATTCCGTAATCCCGAAGCATATTGATCATCGCCGCGATCTTGTCCTCTTTTCCGGTGACTTCAATGGTCACTGAGCTGGTACTGACGTCCACGACGCCCGCCCTGAATATCTCCGCAATCTGAATGATCTCGGAACGGGTATCGATGCGGGTTTTCACGTTTATGAGCGCCAGTTCGCGCTCGACGAATTCACCCTGCGTGAGGTCGATGACGCGGATGACGTCCACCAGCCGGTTGAGTTGCTTGACCACCTGCTCCAGTACGCGGTCGTCGCCCTCCACGACAATGGTCATGCGCGAAATGGTAGGATCTTCGGTTTCTCCGACGGAGAGGCTGTCGATGTTGAACCCACGGCTGGAAAACAGGCCCGAGATGCGGCAGAGAACGCCGAAGTGGTTCTCCACCAGCGCGGATATGGTGTGTCTTATCGGCATTGTTGGGTCCTCATGGCACGCCTATGACAGGGCAGGAACCTGGCGATTGCCCGAGAGGCTCGTTCCGGGATCGGCGTTTTGCGGTTTTTCAGGGGATTCGACGTGGAAGAGAGCCTCTTGAGCGTTCAATTGTCCGGAAGGATGGCGGACAGTAAGAGGCTTGAGGATGCGGGGAGAATGAGAATTCGCGTACGTGCGACGGTGAGCGCCGTGGAGAGACGCGGTACCGGGAAGGGGCAGGCGCCTGAAGAGACCGGCGCGTAGGGTGAAGCGTAAGGCGTCATCGTCGCATTCTCCAATTCGGATCCGACCATCCTGATCTTAAAATACGAATATTACAGGATTTGTACAGGCATGTCAAGAAAAATCAAGCGAATGCATCAATTCATCGTCACGCTTTCGGTGTTCGGCCCGTAGCGAAGACTGTGTGACGGGCGTTCCACGCAAGGGGCGGGTGGACCCGCACGGGGCGTTTTTTTCTTTTAGGGGACTTGACACGATTCGCTTTTTTTTTTTAATTTTCCGGTCGAATTCTAGTGCGCCAGATGTTTTCCGGTACCGAGGGTTGAAGGAGGACCGTGCATGATCCGGGTGGAGAACCTAGTCAAGAACTACGGTGACGTCCGTGCCGTTCGGGACATCAGCTTCAAGGTCAACGATGGCGAGATTCTGGGGTTTCTGGGTGAAAACGGGGCTGGCAAGTCAACCACGCTGAAGGTGATGACGGGGTATCTGTCGGCAACCGCAGGCAACGTTTTCGTGGACGACATGAACATCGTGGACGATTCGCTGGAGATCCGCAGGCGGGTGGGGTACCTGCCCGAATTGAATCCGCTCTATGGTGAGATGATCGTCTACGACCTGCTTTCGTTTATTGCGAAGATCAGGCGGATGGAGGGGCGGGCGTTCCGGCAGGCGCTGGAGCGGGTCGTCGAGCAATGCGGGCTTGCGGGCGTTGTTCACAGGGCCGTGCAGGAATGTTCCAAGGGGTACAAGCAACGGATCGGCCTGGCAACGGCGATGCTGCACGATCCTGATATCCTGATACTGGACGAACCCGTGACCGGGCTGGACCCCAACCAGATAGTGGAAATCCGAGAGTTGATCCGTTCGCTCGGGCGCCAGATGACGCTCATCATGTCAAGCCTTATCCTGCAGGAAATCGAAGCGACCGTGGACCGTATCATCATCATTCACAACGGGGAAATCGTGGCGGACGGTCTTCGGGAGGAACTGATGTCCAGCTTCAGGGGACAGACGCAGTTGACGCTTGAGGTTAAAGAGGCCGAAGAGGAAAGCGTGCAGGGGCTGCCTGAACAGCTGCAGGGGGTCTCGCTTTCAGACGTGGCCGGGAACAATGGATCTACAACGCTCGTCCTGGAATACGACCGCAACACGGATCCCAGGGAACGTATTTTCCATTATGCCAGGGACAATGGATGGGTGATTCTGGAAATGAGCCAGGCTCGAGTTCAGCTGGAGGACGTATTCAGGAATCTCACGGGGGAGGGGGCGTCCAATGCGTAATACGAAAGCGATCTATCTGAAGGAAATCCGCTCCTATTTCAACAGCCCCATGGCATACATTTTTCTGGTTATTTTCGCGGTGTTGAGCGGGTACTTTTTCACGAGCACCTTCTTCCTTATCGGACAGTCCGATATGCGCGCGCTCTTCAACATCGTACCGCTGGTCTTTCTGTTCTTCGTGCCAGCCATCTCCATGGGCCTGATCGCGAGAGAAAAGAACCTGGGCACAATGGAAGTTCTGTCAACCATGCCAATCCAGGACGTTGAATTCGTCACGGGCAAATACCTGGCTGCGGTGAGCCTGATCGTTGTGGGGCTGCTGTTTACGCTGGTGCATTTTCTTACGCTCCTGGCCGTTGGCACGCACGTCGACGTGGGCGCGGTGATTACCGGATACATAGGCCTTGTCCTCGTGGGCGCATTTTACGCGGCAGTGGGTACGTTTGCAAGCAGTCTTGCGGAAAACCAGGTGGTTTCGCTGATTATCGCGCTTGCGATTATTATGGTGTTTTTCCTGCTGGACAAGCTGCTGCTGTTCATACCTGCCGGGCTGGCCACGATTGCGCAATATATCAGTGTGGATTACCATCTGTCGAATATCGCACGGGGCGTCGTGGATTCCAGGAATCTCGTCTATTTTGCGGGGATCATCTGGTTGTTTCTGGCGCTCACCCTGCGGGTTCTGGAAATGAGAAAGTGGAGGTAGTTGATGTTTGCCGTTCACAATAGACGTTCGTTCACCATCTATCTGCTCCTGGCGGTCGTCATTGTGGCGGCCCTGAACTTCGTGTCCAGAGATCTGTTCTTTCGGCTGGACCTGACTGCGAACGGAATTTATTCGCTTTCCGATTCCAGCAAACGGGTGGTGGCGCAGGTGGAAGATCTGTTGACCATGAAGGTCTACTTTACGGACAACCTTCCCGCTCAGTACGGCAACAACCGGCGTTACCTGCAGGACATACTGGAGGAATACGAAGCGTTCGGCGGGGGCCGTGTGCGTTTCGAGTTTTTCCGGCCCGAAGACGACCAGGCGCTGGCCGACGAAGCACGGAAATACGGGATTCAACCGGTTCAGCTCCAGGTGGTTGAGAACGACAAGCTGGAAGTGAAACGGGTCTACATGGGGATGGTGTTTCTCTACGGGGACGGACGCGAGGTCATCCCGGTGATTGAAAGCACAACCGGCCTGGAATACGAAATCACCACGCAGATCAAGAAGCTGATCGATACGGAAAAACAGGCGCTGGCATTTGCGATCATCGGCGCCGGGCCGCCCCGGGTCCGGAATATTTCCGCCGTACTCCAGCAGTCGTATCTCGTTCGGAACGTCAGACTGGCCTCTCCAGTGCCCGATGACATCGGCCTGCTGATGATCAGCGGGGTGACGGATTCGTTGAGCGAGGATGAACTCAGGAACCTGAAGGCGTTCGCGGATCGCGGGGGCAATCTGTTCATCGGTCAGGGGCGGGTCACCGGCGACCTGAACGGTCAACGCGGCACGCCTGTAAAGTCAAATCTGTTCGACTTTCTTGAGTCTGTGGGCCTGCAGGTGAAGGAAAACCTGGTGCTGGACCAGCGGTGCAGCGCGATCACGATCAGCCAGCGCCACGGATTTCTTCAAATGAGTTCGCAGATACAGTATCCGTTCTTCCCGGTGGTACACCGCTTCGGCGAGCATCTGACGGTGGACGGGCTTGAACAGGTGCGCCTGCTCTTCAGCAGCGAGATTGCGCTTGCCGATTCGGCAGCGGGCGCCGCGCGGACGACGCCGTTGATGTATACATCAGACCGGTCCGGCGTGATGACAGGATTCTTCAATCTGCGGCCTCTGGAGAATCCGTTCTTCAACACGTTGAATCAATCGGGAAAGGTGGTGGGCGCGCTGGCGCATCGGGTAGGCCCGGGGGGAATGAGCCAGGTCGTGCTGGTGGGTGATTCCGGTCTGTTCGAAGACGAATCGGGGGGCACATTTCAGGAGAATTTCATATTTATTGCGAATGTCGCGGATTTTCTGATGGGGGACAGCGACCTGGTGGCGCTCCGCTCCCGGGAGATCACGACCCGTCCTCTCGCGGAACTCGGCGACGCCGAAAAGGCGCGTTGGAAATGGCTGAATGTATTGCTGCCGCCGGTTCTGATCGTTGCGTACGGGCTGCTGAGGTGGCGACGGGAAGCCGGGCGCGCAAGGATGTTGGAGGAGCAATATGGCTAAACGGGCAAGGCTGTGGCTGATTCTGATCCTGGCGCTGGCGGCCGGCGTCGCCTACGTTCAGTTTTCCAAGACGAGGCATACGGCTTCCGGCGTGCCGATATTTGAGGGAAGCCGGGACGACATTCAGCAGGTCGTGATCGAGCGCGGGGGAGAGCGCGTTGAACTGCGGCTCGACGGCGACGTTTGGCGGCTTGTGGACCACGATTCCCTGGAGGTGCGGGAGGCTCCGATCGACAATCTGTTCGACCGGGTACTGAAGGTCGAGCGAACCACCCTGATGACCCGGAGCGCGGACCGGTGGAACGTATATTCAGTGGACGATTCAGCCGGGATCCGGTTGTCCGTGAGGAACGCGGGAGGTGCGGAACTGGCGGCGTTCGTTTTCGGCCAGTCCAGGCAGGATTGGAGCAAGAATTATGTGCGTCTCGGGTCGGACAGGCCGGTATATCTGACCAATAACAATATCACCTACTATCTCAATGCGACGCCTGACTTCTGGGGCCGGAAGCCGGAGCCGGCTGTGGCGGACACGACGGGGCCCGATATCGACGTGGGCGCGCCCGCCCCTTCCGCAACACCGCCGGCGTCTCCGGTTCTGATCGATACGAAGCGGGATACGTCGGGTCCGCTGGAGCTGGATCTGAATATCGAGGCGGATACGGCAAAAACGCAAGAGTAAGCGCGTACAACCTGATTCCGCCTGCATCGTCGGCGCAGCAATCGAAGAATTTCAAACTCGAACGGGCGCGGGAACTCGATTCCCGCGCTTTTTTGTGTCCAGAATCCGGTTGCATTGCCCCCCCAGGATATTATCTTGCGGTCGGCTGGCGCACGAAATGGTTCGGGACGGGAGATACGGAGAGCCGGACCGGGGGCTGCACCGGGATCTGGAAGAAAGGGACTTCAGCATGCCCATCCTGGCCGCCAGGAATTCGTCCAACGGGTTCACGCTGGTTTTCCTTTGCGACCCCGTCTACACCACCTACCTGACCGGACAGTACCACGGCTGGGATACCGCGCACGCCTGGTGGTTTGGCGGGGACCTGACTGCGGGCGCGGAAATGGTAACGCAAACGAGAATGGTTTATCGCTGTTTTCCGGATGCACGGGCGATGGGCAAGGGAATCGAATCATTGTGGACGGCGTTTGCCGGCTCCACTTCACGATAGACTACAGGAGGCAGGAGTATGCTGGCGATCGATGGCGGCGAGAAGGTCCGCAAAGCGCCCATGCCCGCGCGGCGTCTCTTCGGAGAGGAAGAGAAGCAGGCCGTGATGGCGCTCTTCGACGAAAGTATCCGGTCCGGGAACGCGTTCGGGTACGATGGACCCGAGGAACGCGCGTACGAACGGGACTTTGCGGATTTCATGGGCGGCGGGTACGCCGACCTTGTGAATTCGGGCACAACGTCTCTCTACTCGGCGCTTGGCGCCCTCGAGCTGGAGGTCCCGGGTGAGGTGGTGGTGCCGCCGATCACCGATCCGGGAGGGGTGATGCCCGTTGCGCTCCTGAACCTGGTACCGGTGGTGGCGGACGCGGACCCCGGCACGTTCAACGCCGGGGCGGAACAGATCGAAGCCGTGCTGACCGAACATTCGCGTGCGATCATTGTTGCGCACATCGCCGGGGAACCGGCGGACATGGACCCGATTCTGGAGCTGGCGGATTCCCGCGGGTTGCCGGTGATCGAAGATTGCGCGCAGGCGCACGGCGCCATGTACAGGGGTCGGCTCGTGGGCAGTATGGGGGCGATGGGGACGTTTTCGACGATGAGCGGCAAGCATCACGCCACGGGCTCCCAGGGCGGCGTGGTCTTTGCGAAAGATCACGATCTCTATTGGCGGGTGAAACGATTCTCCGATCGGGGCAAGCCCTTGAATCTCGAAGGAAGCGGTCTCTCCAACGTGAGGGCGAGCCTGAATATGAACGGGAGCGACCTGGCCGCGGCCATCGGCAGGGTCCAGCTGCGCCGCCTGGGGGAGATCGCGGACAACCGTAGACGGGCCGGAGACGCGATACGTGACGGCATTGACCATCTGGAGGCCGTATCCATGGGCAGGCAAGTGGCGGGTACTGAATGTGTATACTGGTTCATGCGCATTCACCTGGATTCGTCAAAACTGAGCGTGGACAAGGCAGGCTTCGTCAAAGCGCTGGCGGCCGAAGGCCTTTCGGCGTCCGTATCCTACCGGCATATCCCTTCCGAGTCGGCGTGGTTCAGGGAACGCCGGGTTTTCGGGAACAGCGACTATCCCTGGGGACTCCCCGACTATCGGGGCGACCGCAACGCCACCTTCCCGTGTCCCAACGCGGTGGAGGCCGCCGAGAGCCATTTTACAATGCCAATTCACGAGAACTACGGAGAGCAGGAGGTGTCCGACATTATTGCCGCACTTGAAAAGGTGGAGACGGCCTATCTGAAATAGGCGTTCATCGTCTGCGGCACTTAAGGAGATGCGCACACCGGAAACACACCGGTAACGGAAATGGCTGAAGAGGACTACAGACCGATACAAACGCTTTTCACCGCACAAGAGATCTACCGCACGGCCGACGTCGCCGATCTCTGGATGGAAAAAAACGATTCCGGTATCCGACTTTTCAGGGGTTCGGTGGTCGAGAACGACAACCCGGGCGCCGGACGGTCGGACGACCTGGACGTGGACCCGTTTCTGGAAATATCCGGCGGCCTGGCGCTGAAAAAATCCCTGACGTTGCGGCAAAATCCCGCCGGGCCGGCGCAGGTGGCCTTTATCGCACGGGAGCGGAGAGGTCATTCGGCCACGCTGCGAATCAACGTCAACGGGCGGGAAGTACTGCGATCGCCCTCCCCGCTGGCGACCCCCGACGCGAGGCAGTATTGGGAGTTGGCCCCCGACGAGGGCGCCTGGAGCTGGAGCCGATGGTATTACGTGGAACTGCCCGATGGTTGCCTTCGCCAGGGCGAAAACCAGCTGGTGTTCGATGTCGCCGATGGAGGGGTGGGGTGGAGCCTGATGGTGGCGGACTATCGGGATTTCGTGAAGGGTATGGCGGACCCGGTCGTGCTGCCGGCTTCGAGTCATGCCCGTCGAAACGGCGAATGGGCATCCGAACGCGGCGAATACGTGATCCGGCTGGTCCTGGATGGCTACCGCGAAAGCGGGTATGCCGTGTCGCCGGTCATCGATGCCGCGGGTGAAGGGGAGGTTAAGCGGGGGCACGCCATCCGTGGACTGCGTCTGGATTGGGACGTCGAACTGCCCGCCGGTACCGTCGCCCCGTGTGACGTGAGGACCGGACCCGATCCCCTGGTGAATGGTCCGGGCTGGAGCGACTGGCAGTCGTGTGAACACGGCACGACGGTAACGCGCATCTCGGGACGTTACCTCCAGTGGCGGATGCGGTTACAGACGTCGGACCCGTCGCGCACGCCCGTCTTGAAGTCGATGCATGTCCTGGCCGAAGCACGCCCGGACGGAGACGCGCCGCCCCGGGTTGTCAGCGCGGAGAATGCGTCCATCCGGCGGTCTTCGTACTGGATCGCGGACGAAGACTACAGGCACGTCAACCTGAGAGAACTGCGCGAGCGATTCGAACTGGATGCGGTTGTCGCCGGGGCGCAGACGGAATTCGAAGCGATCGAGCGCCTGATGGCGTGGGCGTATGCCGTTCCGCTGGGTGCGTGCCTGCACTTTCCCTGGGACGTGCTGGAATGGCTGATCCTCGATCGGGATCCATCCGGCGCGATTGTAATGAACCGGTACCCGGAACGGCGGCGCGACAAGATGTGCCTTTATCCCAACGTGGCGCTCGTGGCCGCCTGTCTGAGTTTCGGATTTCCCGCACGGCACGTGAACTTCCACAGCGAAGGCATGACCGGGCACGAGATCGCGGAGGTCTGGTCCAACGATTACGGCAAGTGGGTCCACCTGGACGCGACGCGGGATTTCTTCTGGTACGATCCCAAAACGCGTGTGCCGCTGAACACGCTCGAGGTGCACGAGGTCCTGAAGGACAGGCTCGAGGAAGTTGAACGCTGGGACCGTCCGTATCTGTTCCGGCAGGACCTTGAATCTCTCGTTCAGGATCTGCCGATTGCGATTCGGGAAGGAGGTCACGAGTTCTCCACAACGGAGGGGGCGCACTTTCTGTTCCGGTCGTTCTGTCATTTCCGCATGATTCCCCGAAGCAACGTGTTCAGCCGGCCGCGTCCGCTGCCGGTGAGTCAGGGCACGGAGGTCTGGGCGTGGGACGGGTATCTCAACTGGGCCGACGACAAGGTGCCGCCACTGCCTCACTTCACGCGTCACACAAACCGGCGATCGGATTTCTATCCATCGATGAACCAGACCCGGTACACCGCGGTGGGGAATGAAGACGGGACCGCATTGAGGGTCAACCTGGAGACGCAGACGCCTTGTTTCTCGAGTTATCTGTCCAGCCTGGACTTTGGGGAGAAGTGGAAACCGTGTCCGGAGGCGTTTGACTGGCATCTGCACCGCGGGCTGAACACAATGCGGGTACGTTCCGTCAACAGCGCGGGCGTGAAGGGCCCCGTCAGCAGTCTCACGGTCGCGTTGTAACCATATTCCTTTCGTATTTTGCGAATACGTCGCCGGCCGCCGCCCCTATCGGGGTGGCTTTTTTTGTGACGGCATGTGCCCCGACACCGATTTTTTTTACTTGCACAGGATACTTTCCGGTTGGAAGCGCATCTGTATTCATGTCACACGCGCGGTGATTTGACCCTTCCTGGAGGCGATTTTTGGAGACGCTCGGGGATCGGGACCTGGTCCGGCTTGCGGTTTCGGGAGATTCATGGGCGTTCGGCCGCCTGGTGGAGCGCTACGGCGGACGAATTTTCACGAGGGTTCGCTGTCTGGTCAGACAGCCGGACGATGCCGAAGACCTTGTCCAGGAGGTGTTTCTGCTGGCGTATCGACGCCTGGATCAACTCCGCGATGGCAGCCGGTTTTCCCCGTGGCTCTCGACAATCGCGGAAAACACCGCCCGAAGATGGTACCGGCGGCGGATGGTCCAGGTCCGTTTCGAGGCGTCATTGTCCAGGGAGTGGGCCGAGCCCGCCGTAGACGAATCCGAGGCGGAGCGGGAAGCCCGCATGATGGTCAGGCAGGCAATTCGCCGGCTTTCAGGCGCCCATCGGGACGTGATCGAACATCACTATTTCAAGCGCAATTCCTATGCGGAAACCGCGCATCAACTGGGGCTGGAAATGAACACCGTCCGCAGCCGCCTGCAGAAGGCGAGGCGACGGATCAAAAAGGAGATGAGCGAGATGACCAGAGTTGGAAACACATACGATCTCACGGCGCAGGACCTTCGGGCCCTCTATTGGGCGACCCGGTTTGTAAGCACGGACGAGTCCCGCCTCAGACTCTGCGGGGTGTGCCTGGATACGGGGGGACGTGTTGTCGCAACGGACGGCGCAAGGTTGTTGCTGCGCACGCTCGAGGGCACTGAGGACCTGGAGAAGCAGGTGATCTTCGGACCCGGCCTCGAGGTGCCGTCGCCATATCCCGAGCGGGCTACGCTGATGATCGGGGAGGAGCAGGCCTTTCTCAACCCCGGGGGAGAAGGCGAACTCGAAATACCGATTCTGGACGAACCGTATGTTAATTATGGGGCAGTCATTCCGGAAACGGGAGGTAGTCTCATCAGGGTATCGTCGGATGAACTGCGAAATGCTGTGAACCTGATTGCAGAGCATCTGGAGCCGCGACACCCGGCTACCGAGGTCTGGACCTATACGCCGAAAGTAGAGATCGAGGTTTCTGAGGCTCGGCAGACGCTCAGGCTGATCACGTCCAGAGACATGGGCTATGGTGTGGCCAGGGAAAAAGCCGATGCGCCCGTGTCACACGACGATGCCCCCTGGGCCGGTGTCCCGTACTGGCGGTTTACAACCTCACTGGAAGGCCAGGCCAACCTGGAAGACAGTCCCGAACCATTCAGGATCCATGTAAATCACGACTTACTGTGCGACGTAATATCCGGGATCGAAGCCGAAGGGCCGGTGGACATGTTTTTCTCCGATCCGCGGAAGGCGCTCCTGTTCGTTTCACAGGACCATCCGGACCGGAAGTCAATTCTGATGCCGATGCGAATGGAGTAGGCGTCAGTGGGAAAACCGGTGCAAACGCATAGCAATCAACGAAGCAAAACCGGGCGCTCCTGTGAGGGGGCGCCCGGTTCGACTTGTCGAAGGGACATCGACCGCAATTATCGGGCGGTCGCCCTCCACGTCGCAATCACCTTCATGATTCGCCTCCTTTCTTTCGCAGACCGGTCACGCGCCATGACCTGTCCGGGTTCTGTTGACGCATCAACAGGACGTATTCTGTACGGTCCGCATAGTTACACGCCGGTGGATGCACGCGCCCCCGCCCCAGGTGCGGGCGTTGATTGTGTTTCCATCCGCTACGGGGTCAATATTTCGGGTAGCCGCACAAACTTCCGTCAGCACGGCGTTCACCGGCTCAAGGGT
>JAGWBX010000016.1:56224-57768 GCA_021295655.1 Candidatus Latescibacterota bacterium | reverse complement strand
CGACCGGGCAGACCTCCACACATGCCCTGTCCATGACGTCGATACATGGCTCGGCGATAATGTACGTCATTCTCTTCACCCCTTTCCTTGAGTCGGCCTACAGGTCGCAATTGAAACATGGAATGCAGGTTCGTGAGACCGAATCCGGCAAACAGATACGCATATGGGATCTGCTCACGAAGTCCACCTCCCTACCACGACATCCCCGTAAATCTCAACCGAAATATAGAACTTTCTTTCGGTTTGTCAAGCCACAAAAAGCTAACATTTCCCAATGAGATGCCGCATCAAATCAGCGACGCGCTCCCGGCTGCCTGAATCGACGTTCAGGGTGTATCGTTGTTTGGGGTCCGGATCGCGCCTGATGGCAATGTCGGAACCGCTATAAAGTTTTTCCAGCACCCGGTTCAGGTCCGCCTGGACCGCGGCATGCGTTTCTTCTGAATTCGGGGCCAGCAACCTGTCGTTCAAGGCAATGAGAACTTCATCCGTCCTGAATTTCGCGCTTCCCGCCAATATGGAATCCTGTTCCAGCTTGCGACAGGCCCTCAGCGCCGAAACGAAAGCGGACTCGAGCCGGTCCGCGAAGCTGCCCTCAGACGGCTCCTTGCGGTCGTAGAGGAGCCCGGTTTTTCCGTCCGTCCGATCGATACTGTAATTGGCCTCGTGTCCCACCAGCAGGGTGACCGGCCCATTGTGGACGTGGCTGTAATCCGCCACGTCAATGAGCACCTCGTCGGTCGTCACGGGAATCCAGGTATTGAAGACCCTGAACCAGGTATCCGGCGCGACATCCTGCCCGCTCTCGAGGTAGAATTTGATCTGGATTCTATACACGTTCATGGGTCAGAAAAGTAGATCGGGAAACAACCTCAATTGTTGACGACGTTCATCCGCCCGTAGCATGCATACGCGGCCTCGATAAAGAGCTGGGTCTCCTCGATGAACCGGTGCGCAAGGTCTTCACTGTAGGATTCGACGTTTCGTCGATGTGCATGAAAGAGATAATTGGCGAACTTGCCCCGGGTGACGGGATTGTCGTGCAACAGCCCGGTGTCGACGATCCTCGAGCGGAATTCGGACACAATTGTATCGGGATCTTCCGGTACATCCAGAAACTGCGATTTTACCAGGGCCTTGGCGGCGTGAACCATCGCGCTGTATGCCTGTTTATATGCGCTTTCGTATTGGCCGTTATCCAGTTGCACCTGGGCCTCGAAGGCCTCACGCTCGCAACCCGACAGTTCGAACTGTACCAGCGGTACCACCTCGCCCGCGCACTCGCCTTTCCCCATATCTCCGGTGGTGAACACCCGGCTGTCGCCCCAGTCCATATAGTATGAGGAGTCGATCTCGTAGGGGGGCACTTCGGTAAGGTCGTCCAGCATCCGCTTCACCTGCACCTTTCCGATTCGCCGGATGTAATCCTGAAAGCTTTCTTCCTCCTCTCGTCCCTCAATGTAGCTCTGGCTGATTCGCGCCACCACGTCGGGGATCCGCTTGGAGGGGACCGCGCCCATCGCCAGTCCGAACGATGCGGCGTT
>JAGWBX010000016.1:48650-56138 GCA_021295655.1 Candidatus Latescibacterota bacterium | reverse complement strand
GCAGGAGTTGAAGCAACCGCTGATCTTGATGCGCAGGCCTTCCACGGCGGCGTCCATTTCCAGGCCCTTTTCGGCCAGGCGCGTGCGCAATTCGGCGGCCAGCCCGCGGGAAGACGCGATGCCCAGCTTGCAGGTATCGGTTCCCGGGCAGGCTGTCACGTCCGCAATTGTCCCGGCGCCGGGATCATTCAATCCGATCTCCGCAAGCGCGTTGTAGAGTTCGGGGAGATCCGCCTCGCTCACCCAGCGCAGCACGATATTCTGCTCCACGGTGGCGCGGATGGTATCGTTCACAAAACGCCTTGAAATATCGGCGAGGGCCCGTGTCTGGTTGGATGTAAGGTCCCCAAGCGGCAACGTGACCGTAACCACCGCGTATCCGTCCTGGCGCTGCCGATAGACGTTGGTTCGGGTCCACTCCTCGAAGCCTTCGGCAGCCGCGGCGCCGTTCAGCGGCTGGGCGATCTTCAGCGGCTTTTCGTCATAAGCATGGAGGTCCGAAAGGAACGCCGTCCACTCGGGGTCGTCGGGCATCACTTTCCGTTCCTCTTCCACCAGGCGCTTGAATTCCTCCAGGCCCAATCTGGCGATCAGAAACTTGAGCCGGGCCCGCGCCCGGTTTCGCTTCTCGCCGAAGCGGGCGAATACGCGGGAAATTGCCTGCGACACCGGCAACAATTCCTCTTCCGGCAGGAATTCCTCGAACAACTTTGCCTGGTGGGGCACGGCGCCCAACCCGCCGCCAACGTAGAACCGGAACCCGCGTTTCTCCCTGCCGTCCACGGTCCTCGTAACCGCGATAGCGCCGATATCGTGCATATTGGCAAGCCCGCAGGCCTCGTGTTCGCATCCGGAGAAGGCGATTTTGAACTTCCGGCCGAAGTCCTGCGCGTCCTGGTGACCCAGCAGGAATCCGGAGCATGCCCGGGCATAGGGCGTTACGTCGAATGTCTCCGTCCTGCATACCCCGGATAGGGGGCAGGCCGTCACGTTCCGCACCGTATTACCGCAGGCTTCGCGGGTTGTGATGCCCACCGACGCCAGACGGTACATCAGATCCGGCGTATCGTCAATATGCACGTAATGCAGCTGAACGTCCTGGCGGGTGGTAATGTGCAGGATCGCGTCCGAATACTCCTCCGCCACGTCAGCCAGCGTATCCAGTTGATCCGCGGTCAGGCCGCCGAACGGGATCTTGATCCGCTGCATCCCGGGCGCATCCCACACCGTATCCGGTCCCTTCACCAGGTCTCCGCTCGGGAATTCCAGAACCTGCGTACTGTTGCCGTCGAACCGTTTGCCGTTATCGTAACGCTGCCCGTATACCCCCCGGCGCAGGCGGGTTTCGGCGAAAACGGTATCTTCGATTTTCCCCTGTTTCCGCAGTTCGATCTGGGTGGAGAATATATCGACTTCCCGGCCCAGTTCGTCGGGGATGCGATCCGCGAGAACTTCCTTCCAGGTTGAAGATTCAGACATGGCTAGGTCTCCCGGTTCCCATTTCCAAACGCGAAGGCGTTGATCTGGCGGGTAATCTATCGAACTCACCCTGTGAAGTCAACGAATTTATCCGGAAACAGCAGCCGTTCCGATCGGGCAAAATGGGCTTTGCGGATATTCTTGAGTATTTCAATCAACAATATAATAAATAACAGGACAGATGGGAATACTGTCTACCAAAAACGAAAGACGACGGTCTCTCGTTTTTCAGATACATTGCCTGGTTCATTAGAGTCTTTCAGTAAGACTTCAACGCAAGATGCGTACATGTTTGTTCATGATGCTTTCATACGGTAAGGCGTTGAAATCCCCCCACCGCATCAGCCGTCGCCGGCCCTTCGACAAGCTCAGGGATCGGCTCGGCTTCTGCCTGCCTGTCCTGCGGACGCAGACAGGCGACTCCCCCTCAAGGGGGGAGTGATTGAACCTTCAAACGGGCTCGCCCGATCATTGCCACCTGTTTGTTTGCGGCTGAGCACAGCGAAGCCGCGCTAGGCTACTGGCTGAAAGCGGATAGCTGACGGCTTCCCTCATCATACAGACGCCAATCGGGTCACGAAGGGATGTCCTGACCGGAGGACTTCCTGAGCAGAGCGCGCCGCTCCGTCCAGCGGCGCGGTTCGATGTGCCCCTGCGGGTGTCAGGGCGGAGAATCCTGTGAATCCCGTGCGGGTATTCGCGCTGTGCATATGGCAGGCCCCGCGCCCAGCGGCGACTATTCCAAAGGCGAAGGAACACGCCGTAGGCAGGGAAATTGGGGAGATGAGGATCTTGAACTTGCCTATTGGCTTTGATTTTCGCTCTTGCTTCAAGTTGACAGCTGATTCTTACTGCATTCCGTCAGCCGAATTTACGCAAACTGTCTCACGGAACGGAACACTATCCCCCGATCTGGTACATTTCCACCTTGGAGAATGACGGCATTTCGGCGGTCTCGGCCGTCCTCAATTCGGAATACCGGTCCTCGCGACCTTCCCATATTTCCGTGACGGTCGCCAGAAGCTCGCCGTCGCTCGCTCCCGAACGCAGCGGTCCCCTGAGGTCCACGCCCGTTCCGGCAAACAGACACGTATAGACCTTTCCGTCGGTGGACAGCCTCGCCCGCGTACAGTCGCCGCAGAACGGTTGGGTCACGGACGCGATTACGCCGATCTCCCCGCTCCCGTCCAGATATCGAAACCGCCGGGCGACCTCGCCCGGGTAATTCGGCGCAACGGCGGCCACCGGCATTTCCTCATGGATTCGCTGTACGATCTCCGCCGCGGGAACCACCTGATCCAGACGCCAGCCGTTGCGGTTGCCCACGTCCATATACTCGATAAAGCGGACGATATGCCCGGTACCGTGAAAATGCCTGGCCAGATCCACGACGGTATGGTCGTTCACACCGCGCTGAACCACTGCGTTGATCTTCAGCGGAGCAAATCCCGCCGCTTCCGCCGCCCGGATTCCCTCCAACACCTGAGCAACCTGATACCCTCGCCCGTTCAACAGTTTGAATACGTCCTCGTCCAGCGAATCCAGACTAACGGTAATCCTGTGCAACCCGGCTTCCCTGAGTCCCCCGACCGCCCGCGGCAGCAGATAGCCGTTGGTCGTTAGGGTGAGGTCTTCAACACCGTCGATTGCCGCCAGCCGCCTGATCAGTGCCTGCAATTCCCGCCGGAGCAAGGGCTCCCCGCCGGTGATCCGGGCCTTACGTACGCCCAGTCCCACGAAAAGCCGCGTCAGCCGTACGATTTCCTCGAACGTCAATATTTCCGCCCTGGGCAGGAAGGTGTAATTCTCCCCGAAGACCTCAGCCGGCATACAGTACGGACACCGGAAATTGCAACGGTCCGTAACCGAAATCCGAAGATCCCTGAGCGGTCTGCCCAATGTGTCTGTCGCCGCGTTCATCATGACCAGGAGCCATTCCTCATGGGCGTTTAGTACGATTCCACCCGCGTTACCGCTGTTTCAAACTGCTTCTTATCCACAATCGCCCCGCGCAGTTGCGCCTCGTACAGGAATGCGCCGTTCAGGTTGGCGCCCCGCAAATCCGTTCCCCTGAAATCCGTTGCACCCACCACCGCCGCTTCGAGGTCGGCATTCCTGAAACTCGTCGGCCGCCCTGAAGGATTCGGAAACGACGCATGCACCACGCCCAGGCGCGCGCGTTTCAGACTCGCACCGGCGAAATTCGCCCCGCCGAGAACCGCGCCCGACAGAAACGCGCCGTCCATCACCGCACCCGCGAGGTTCGCGCCCAGCAGGTCCGCGGCGACCAGATACGCCCGGTTCATTTTCGCGCCGCTCAGGTCGGCCCCCTTCATGCTCGCGTTGTGAAACCTGGTTTCCAGAAGCGTTGCGCCTCTGAATCTGGCGTTGTCCAGCCGCGCGTTTGAGAAATCGACGTCGGAGAGATCCTCTCCTTCGAAGTCGATCCCCGTGAGATCTTCTCCCGACAGATCCCCCGTTGTTTTCGCCCTGGCAATCAACGCTTCCCTGTCGACGAACGCGGCGCCCATCCGTTACCCCTTTATCCAGGTGGTCAGTGGCCAATGGTCGGTGGCCAGCCAAAAGCGAAAACCAGGATCAAAATCCACTTCTCCCCAAATTCCCTGCCTGCGGCGAGGAATACCGGAGGACAGTGATCAGTGCCCGGCAAAAATCCGTTAACGAATTAGACAAGCGACGTCAGTTCGCGTAGGCGGGACTCGTGAGTCGCCCAGGTGTCGCGTTTTGCGACATCGGTGGCGTGGGCGCCTTTTTCGTGCCAATCCATTCAGCGGTGATTCCTGTCGAAATATACCAAACTTACCTGGGGGGTCAACCTGTATCCCCGCGGCGGAAAACGGCAAGTCCGAAACGTGTTCAATCCACGACAATCGTCTCTTTACGGTCCGGTCCCACCGAAACCATGGCAATTGGCGTGCGGCTCAACTCCTGAATTCTGTCCAGATACCGCCTCGCATTTTCCGGAAGTTCCTCCCACCGCCTCGCATCGCTGGTGGACGCGCGCCATCCCGCCATGGATTCGTACACGGGCTCACAATCGGCCAGCACCTTCACGTCGTTCGGGAAGTGTTCCATCCGTTTTCCACGGCAGGTATAGTGCGTGCAGATCCGGATCTCGTCCAGGGGGTCCAGTATGTCCAGCCGGGTCACCGCGATGCCGGACAGTCCGTTCACCCTGGCGGCAAACCTGAGGATCACCGCATCCAGCCAGCCGCACCGCCTCGGCCGGCCCGTGGTTGCCCCGTACTCGTGCCCGATTTCCCGGATCCGGTCTCCCATTGCGCCCGTGAGTTCGGTGGGAAACGGTCCGTTGCCCACACGCGTGGTATACGCCTTGACCACCCCGATGACTTCGGAAATCCGGGTGGGCCCGATACCGGCGCCCGTACATGCGCCGCCCGCCGTCGTATTCGATGACGTCACAAAAGGATACGTCCCGTGATCGATATCCAGCAACGTGCCCTGGGAGCCCTCGAACAGGACGTCCTTGCCTGCGTCGATCATATCGTTCAGGTACACGGAGGTATCGGTGACAAACGGCGCCAGGCGTTCGCCGAACGCGGTATAGGCCTCGATGATCGGCGTTGCATCCAGCCCGTCCTGACCGTACACGTTTTCAAGTATCTCGTTTTTCTGACGGACGTTCTCCCGCACTTTGGCCGGCATCGCGTCCGCGTCGAACAGGTCTCCCACGCGAATGCCGGAGGAGCGGTTGACCTTGTCCTGGTAGCACGGCCCGATACCCCGCAGCGTGGTCCCGATCGCGTCCGCCCCGTCTCTTTCCTCGCTGGCCTGTTCAACGCGTTTGTGATACGGCATGACCAGGTGGGTATTCGGACTTACAAAAAGCCGGTCCTGGATTGAAATGCCTTTCGACTCCAGTTCCTCCACCTCGAGGAACAGCGCCTCCGGATCCATCACCACGCCGTTGCCGATCACGCAGGTCTTGTCGGGATGCACGATACCAGCTGGAATGAGATGAAACACGAACTCCAGATCGCCGGCCTTGATGGTGTGTCCGGCGTTGGCGCCGCCCTGGAAACGCACCACGACGTCCGAGTCCGCCGTCATATAGTCCACCACCTTGGCCTTGCCTTCATCTCCCCACTGGGCCCCGAGCACAATGCGCACGGACATGGTCTATCTCCTGAAGAACGGTTAGACGTAAGACGTGAGACGTGAGATGATGTGAATGCCTGAAGAACGGTTAGACGTAAGACGTGAGACGATATGTGTGCCTTAAAGGCGGGGAGACGTAAGAGGGGAGAGATTGTCCGCCGCGTCCGGTTTCATTTCGTGCCGGACGCATAACGGAAGACTTAATCGGGAAAAGACGTCTTCTACCGACTCACGTCTACCGTCTCACCGGTTTTTTTGTGCCCCGAAAACCAAACAGCGGAACCCTTACCTGCAAGACATCACAAAACCGGTCGGGTTATACGGTCTTCTACCCTCTCACCGCCTCTAAAATTTCGCCTGTCTGACCCAGAGGAATTCCGGCGCCTCCGCGATGCGATTCAACACGTTTTCCGGCGCGGGCGAATCCAGGCTGATCATCATGATGGCCTGCCCTCCGCGGCTGTCCCGCCCCAGCGCCATATCGGCGATATTGAGTTCCTCCTCGGCCAGGAGCGTCCCGATCCAGCCGACCACGCCCGGAACGTCCCGGTTGCAGCAGATCAGCACGTCGCCTTCCAGCTTGGCCTTCACTTCGAACCGGTCGATACGCACGACCCGCGCGTCGCTGCTGCCGAATACGGTGGCCGATATCGAAGTCCTTCCCGCCGTCGTTTCGTAATCCACCGTCATCAGATTCGTGTAGTCCTTATGGGCGCTGCTCCGTGTCTCGTCGATCTTGACCCCGCGCTTCTGGGCGAAGACAGGGGCATTCACGTACGTGACGAGTTCATCCGTCAGATTCGTAATGGCCCCCTTCAAGACCGCCGCCGTCATCGGCGAGGTTGCGAATTTCAGGATATCGCCGTGGTATTCGATAGCGATTCGTCGCAGACTACCCCGGCTCAACTGGGCCTGCAACGCACCCACCCTCTCGGCCAGCAGCAGGTACGGACGGACGTCCTCGTAAAGGGACGGATCCACCGAAGGCATATTCACCGCACGATGGGCCGGCCTGTCCTTCAGGACCTCCCAGACGTCCTGCGCGATCTGGCGCGCCACGCGGTCCTGCGCCTCGGTGGTTGAAGCGGCCAGATGAGGCGTGCAGATCACCTCGCGTCGCCGCAGGAGGGGGTGATCCCTGGGCGGGGGCTCCTCCTCGTACACGTCGAGCGCGGCACCGGCCACCCTCCCGTCCTCGATCGCGTTCAGAAGCGCCGCCTCGTCGACCAGCCCGCCCCGCGCACAATTGAGAATGCGCACACCGGGTTTGCACTTCTGCAGTGACGCCGTGGAAATCAGGTGCCGCGTGTTCTCCATCAACGGCGTATGCAGCGTGATATAATCCGCTGTCGCGTAGATTTCATCCAGAGACGTCAACTTCACCTGGTATCTGGCAGCCATTTCTTCGGAAAGGAAGGGATCGTGGCCCAGGGCCGTCATCCCCAGAGACCGGGCCAGGCGGGCCACGTGCTGTCCCACCCGCCCCACGCCGACAATGCCCAGCACCTTTCCATTCAACTCCACGCCCGTATAGGACTTTCGTTCCCACGCCCCGCGTTTCAGAGACGCGGTCGCCTGCGGAATGTTCCGGCTGAGCGCAAGCAGCATCCCCACGGTATGCTCGGCCGTGGCAATCGTGTTGCCGCCAGGTGAGTGCACCACCACCACGCCACGCTCCGTGGCGGCGCCAATGTCAATATTGTCCACGCCGACTCCCGCGCGTCCAATCACGCGGAGCCGGTGCGCCGCTGCCAGTATCTCCCGGGTCACGTGCGTTTCGCTTCGAATGATCATGCCGTCGTAGGCGCCGATTTCACGCGCCAGCGCCTCCGGCGAAAGGCCCGTCCGGACGTCCACCCGGACGTCCGG
>JAGWBX010000016.1:10575-48462 GCA_021295655.1 Candidatus Latescibacterota bacterium | reverse complement strand
AGCAGATAAAGCAGACGAAAGACGTGGGAAGAAACAAGCTGTCAGCTTTCAGCGATCAGCCGTCAGCTTGAAGCAAAAACCAAACGCTAAAACCCGGGACGTGAGAGAAAGCTATACCGGAACCGGGCGCGGCGGACCCCTTGCGTCTTTCGTCTACCCGCTCACCTTCAGTACGCACTGCGCGGCCTTCACGCCCGCGCCGGCTTCAAATTTCCATCCGGTCTCCCGCAGGCCGATTTCGAGCGCCGAAACCGCCTCCAGAATCCCGGCATCGTCCACGTGCCCCAGGTTGGACACCCGCACCATACGGCCCCGGTAATCCCCCAGCCCGCCGCCGACCACCACGCCGCGTTCGCGCCGCATATATTCCATTAACGCGAGACCATCCACACCCCCGGGCAGTAAAATCGCGGTCAGCGCGTTTGAAGGCTGCCGTGCAAAGCTGGTCAGTCCCAGCGCAGCCGCGGACCGACGCACCGCCCGCGCATGCCGGGCATGCCGCTCCCAGACCTGCGGAATACCCTCCTCCCGGAGCATCTGCAGCGCCGCCCGAAGCCCCGCCATGAGCGTGACCGGCAGTGTGGCCGGCGCCCTTCCCTCTGCCAGTGACCTCCTGTAACCCTCCAGATCCCAATAGAACTTTGGAAGCCGGGACCGCCCGTGTGCCTTCCAGACCCGCGGCCCCACCGCCGCCATTCCCATACCCGGAGGCAGCATCAGCCCCTTCTGGGACGCCGTCACCGCCAGGTCCACGTTCCACGCCTCGAGCGGCAGCGGGTGAGCCGCCACGCTGGAGACGCCGTCCACGACGAGCAGCGTGCCTGTTTCGCTCACGATCTCGCCAATCGAGGCGACGTCGTGCAAGACGCCGGTGGACGTCTCGCTTTGTGTGGCAAACACGACCCGCAAACCTGGATCGTCCCGAAGCGCTTCGGCCACGACCTGCGGGTCCACCGCCTCGCCCCAGGGAAATTCACGTTCAACCACCTCAACCCCGTAAGCCCTGCAGAGGTCCGTCCAGCGCGCGCCGAACTGTCCCGCCTGCACCACCAGGGCCCGGTCCCCCGCGCAGAGGGTATTGGCGACCGCGGCCTCCATTACGCCCGTACCCGAGCAGGACAACAGGAATACGTCATAAGACGTGGGAAAAACCTCCTGAAGCCCCTGGACCGCATTTCGAAGCAGCGC
Organism: Candidatus Latescibacterota bacterium; assembly: GCA_021295655.1. GTDB lineage: Bacteria > Latescibacterota > UBA2968 > UBA2968 > JAAXHE01. The sequence continues at coordinate 47,274 of JAGWBX010000016.1, read as the reverse complement.
GGGAAATTCCGGCCCGCGGTGATAGACCGGAGTTCCGGCCATCGCGGCCTGGACTCTTTCAGGAATGGGTGTCGGGCCGGGCGTAAAGAGCCGTTGCCGCAGCGGCTCGTCCGGCGAGCCGCGGTTTTCGATACCCGCGGGGCTATTCTTCAATAACATCCCGGATCCATCTCCACACAGCCTGCCTGCCCTGGCCCGATACCGCCGAAAACGGCACGAGATCGAATTCGCCCACCCCGGAAAGCAGGTTCCGCGTCCGGTCCAGCCGGGACTTCTGCCGGCTTCCCGGAATCTTGTCAGCCTTGGTGGCAACCACCAGAAACGGCCGGTCGAACTGCGTGAGCCAGACGGCCATCTCCACGTCGCGGGCCGTGGGATCGTGGCGGGCATCCACGAGATGCAGTATGCCGCGCAATGACGTCCGTGAATCCAGATAACCGTTGATCAGATCGGCCCACTGCCTGCGTTCCTGCTGCCCTCGCTTTGCGTAACCGTAGCCGGGCAGATCCACGAAATGCAGCGCCCCGTTAACGAGGTAGTAGTTGAGCGTACGCGTCTTGCCCGGCGTCTTGCTGGTGGCGGCCAGATGTCTGCGGTTCAACAACCGGTTCAGCAGGGAGGATTTTCCCACGTTCGAACGGCCGGCAAACGCGAATTCCGGCAGTCCTTCCACCGGAAGACGGTCTGGATGGGCGACACTGGTAACGAATTCGGCGGAACGGATCTGCATAACGGGCAACAGGAGTCGTTTTCATCAGCAGACACATAGAAAACCGGGGCGATAAACCCCGGTTCCGAAGGCGCAGGAAACGATGGAGCCGAACCTATGCGCTCTTTTTTTCTTCGATGTGAAGGCGGGGTTTCGATTTGCCGGCCACCATCTCTTTCGTGACTACAATCCGCTTGCGATCCGGAGTGGAGGGGAGGTCGTACATCAGATCGATCATGATGTCCTCCAGAACGGATCGCAACCCCCTGGCGCCCGTACCCTTCTGGACGGTTCGCCGCACCACCTCGCTCAGGGCCGCGTCTTCGAATTCGAGATCGGCGCCATCCATTTCGAACAGTTTCTTATACTGCTTGGTGATCGCATTCTTCGGCTCGGTCAGAATCTTGTACAATGCACCCTCATCGAGATTGCTGAGGGAACACGTTATGGGCAGCCTGCCGACCAGTTCGGGAATCAGGCCGTACCTGATGAGGTCCTCCGGCTCCACTTCGGCAAAGAGCGCGCCCGTGTTCCGATTTTCCCCGGTATCGTCCTTCGCGCCGAAACCGATGGTTTTTTCGCCGATCCGGTTGCTGATGATCTCTTCCAGGCCGTCGAACGCGCCGCCGCATATAAACAGAATATTCCGCGTATTCACCTGGATCAGGGGCTGCTCGGGATGTTTCCGTCCTCCCTTCGGCGGTATGCTGGCAACGGTGCCCTCGAGGATCTTCAACAGGGCCTGCTGCACGCCTTCCCCGGATACGTCGCGGGTAATCGACGGATTGGCGGCCTTCCTTGAAATCTTGTCGACTTCGTCCAGGTAGAGTATACCCATTTCCGCCTGCGCCACGTCGTAGTCGGCAGCCTGCAAAAGGCGGACCAGGATATTCTCAACGTCTTCGCCAACATATCCGGCTTCGGTGAGAATTGTCGCGTCCGCGATGGAGAACGGAACATCCAGGATGCGCGCGAGCGTCTGGGCGAGCAGGGTCTTCCCGGTTCCGGTGGGCCCCACCAGCAGGATGTTGCTTTTTTCGAGCTCAACGTCGTCCGTAACGACGCGGGAGCGGATCCGCTTGTAGTGATTGTAAACCGCGACTGAAAGCGTGCGCTTTGCCGCCTCCTGCCCGATCACGTAGTCGTCGAGCCGGGTCTTGATCGTCGCCGGTTTGGGCAGTTTCTGCCGCGACGAAACCGGCTTCTGCCTGGCGTCCTCCTGCAGCACTTCGTTGCACAGCTTGACGCAGTCGCTGCAAATGTGCACCGAAGTGCCTGTAATGATCTTTTCGACCTGGTCGTTGCCCTTGTCGCAGAAAGAGCACCGGACCTCAGTCCTTGAAGTTCGCCGTTTCATAAGTCACCCGTCATTCCTGGACCAAGGCGGTTTGACAGAGTCGCCACCGCCCGGATGGGGGTTACTCATCGTCCTCGATCACGAGACTGTCGTCCTTGCTTGGCGCCAGCACCTCATCGATCACACCGTACTCAAGGGCCTCGTTGGCGGACATGAAGAAATCCCGGTCGGCATCCTTGGCAACCCGATCGATAGGCTGCCCGGTCTGCTGAGCCAGAATCTCGTTGAGCTTGTCCCGCCACTGTAGAATTTCCTTGGCGTGGCGTTCCACGTCGGAAGCCTGTCCGCCCGCGCCGCCCATGGGCTGATGGACGAGGATCCGTGAATTCGGGAGGGCGCGCCGCTGCCCCCTGGTGCCTCCTGCCAAGAGCACGGCGGCGATGCTGAATGCCTGTCCAACGCACACGGTTTCGACTTCGTTGGGCACGTACTGCATCGTATCGAAAATGGCCAGCCCGGCCGTAATGCTGCCCCCCGGCGAATTGATGTACAGCCGAATGGTCTTTTCCGGCGATTCCGAACTACAGAACAGCATTTGCGCAATCACCAGGTTTGCGATGGTATCGTTAATTGGAAACCCGATGAAAATAATATTGTCCCTCAAGAGACGGGAGAAGATGTCGTAGGACCGTTCGCCGAGCCCCGTCTTCTCCAATACCATGGGTACAAGTGCCATAAGCGTCTATTCTCCCTCCCTCTCCGAACCTGAACCCAAATCGCGGGCCGTCCTATTTCGCTTCAACGTCTTCGACTTCCGCATGTTCGATCAGAAAATCGAACGTCTTCTCAGTCAGCAGGTTGGACTCGATTCGTTCGATCTGGTCCGAACGCTTGAGTATCTGGCGGAGCTGCTCCCGTTCCGTGTCGTATCGACGAGACATGACGTCGAGTTGGCGGTCCACGTCCGCCGCTTCCACCACCAGATCTTCCTGCTTCTGAATCGCCTCCAATAATAGATGACGCTTCAACCCGCGAATGGTGCCCTCCCTGCTTTCACGGCGAATCGCCTCTTCATCGATGTCGTGGTCGTGCCCCTCGTGTTCCTTCTTGTGATTTTCCACCAACGTGTCAAGCGCGTGCTCAATCATGGTCTCCGGAAGATCGAAGGCGTTTTTTCGTATCAGTTCGTCGACGATGTGGCCCTCGAGATAGCGCCTGGAGGCGAAATCGGCCTGCGCCCTGAGATCCGTCCGGATCTGCGCCTTGAATTCGTCCAGCGACTCGAACTGGCCCTGGTCCCTGGCGAACTCGTCGTCCGGTTCCGGCAGCGTGCGTTCCCGGACCTCCCTGGCGGAGAACATCATGCGGATCTCGCGTCCCTCCTGGTGTTGTGCGTCCCCGGCGTGGGTTTCGAGTTCGTTTTCCCCCGTATGCGTCAGCCGAATCTGCCGGGTTTCGCCCGTGGAAATGCCCACCAACTGGTTGTCGAGGTCGTGGTCGGCGTTCCTCCCGCCGATATGAAAGGTGCGTTCTTCCTGTTTGCGCCCGATAATCGGCAGTCCGTTCTCATCCAGTTCCTGAAGGTCCGCAACGATAACGTCGCCCAACTCGGCAGGCCTGTCTACTTCCTGTTCCGTGGCGTACTGTTCCCGGACGTGATGGAGTTGCTCTTCGATATCGGCGTCGGCGACTTCGAATACGGGGCGGGTGGTTTTCATACCCCGGTAATCCTGTACGACAATTTCCGGCTTGACATCGACGGATGCCGTAAACTTCAGCGGCTGTCCCTCTTCGTAGTTCACATCTTCGATTGTGGCCTCCGAGATCGGAGTCAATCCTTCCGATCTGCTGGCCTCGCGGTAGTACTCCTGGATAACTTCCTGCAGGACCTCGCCCTGGATCGCCTTGCCGAACCGCTTTTTTACCAGGTTCACAGGGATCTTGCCCTTGCGAAAACCCGGCAAATTCAACGATTTACTGTAATTCTTGTACGCGGATTCGAAACGCCGGCGCACGTCCTCGTCCGGGACCTCGACCTCAAGTGTCCTGCGCCACGTATCCGACTCTGAAACGGTCACCCTCATGTCGTCAGGCATCCTTCCGGCGCGTGGATGTTCATGCTGTATTTCTCAATGCAATCCAAGCGCAAATGATAAGCAAATGCAGCGGAATTGTCAATCCGTTTGCCGCATCTACGGCGCTGTGCAGGGCAGAAGCCGTACAAACGGCGAAAAAAAATCCGGACACAACTTCTGCCCGGATCGGTTCGACGTCTGTGGGCGGTGCGCTCAGGAAGCCACCGGCTCCTTTACGTCCGGCGCGGCAATGATCTTTCGAATGGTGTCCTTCTCGGAGCTGCAGCACCCGTTACCGTTCCCGTTCCCGTTGTCGTCTATGAGGGGAAGCTCGAGTTCGCCGTTTTCCGTTTCCCGGACCCGAAGTGAGTGTTCCGCTCCGGGCAGCGGCATGTCGCGGTTGCCCGCATAAATGGGGTGCCGGCCCCTGGTCTTGAACCAGTCGGCCGTTGTGGCGGTCATATGCATATTCTCTATAATCTGGCGCCAACCGACCCCCGTGTTGTACGCACAGAAGGAGATTTCGCCTTCCTGGGTACCGTACGGGATCACGCACATTTCAGTTCGACGGAAATCATAGGTCCAAAGATCCTGGAACCACATACCGCCCACCCACATAATGCGCCACTGCCTGTCGTCCGGCCTCGGGCCACCGCTGATGGAACCCCCCACCCTGCGGTCCAGAATCCGCGCGAGATCCTGAATACCGAATCCGGCCGGCGCAGTCTTCGGGTTGAAATTCCGGAGCAGCGACATGCCGACCTGCAGTTTGATCAATCCCGGATCCCGCGCAGTGTCCGTCATCACTTCGATGTCCTTCATAAACTGTTCCTGGTTGAAGAACTCGGTGATGGGCGCCCATCGCCCTGTCTTCTCGTTCACGACAATATGGACGGCGGATCCGCAATTGGGATGGCAGGAGCAGGTCTGACCTCCGAACTCAACGTCCTGCCCGCGCAGATGGTCGGCCAGCGTGGTAAACAACGTCCCGGCTCCCAGCGGGTACCAATCCCGGTGGGCGTCGATCTTCCCTTCGGACCACGTCTGGAGATCGTGTGCGAGGTGTGAAATGGTGTAGCGCTGCCGATGCCGCATCTCGTCGGAAATATCCTCGTCGCGCCCGGTAAACGATACGGGCTGGAAGGAAATCGAACCGACCTTGTCGCTGTTATCGATGCAGAACTGGAGAATCGGCCCTACCTGATCGTTATTGATCGTGTTTAAAACGGTCGTGACGGGCGTGATATCGACACCGGCGCGGGAGAGGTTCTCCATGGCCAGCAGCTTGGCGTCGAACAGATTGGAAATGTGCCGATGCTGGTTTGCCGCATTGGTTACGCCGTCGAACTGCAGGTACGCCATGTCGAAACCGGCCGCCTTCGCCTCGAACGCAAAATCCGGTTCTTCGGCGAAGCGAAGCCCGTTCGTGGCGGCCTGAACGCACCAATAGCCGACCTCTTTGGCATACCGGCACGCATCCAGAAAATGTGGCGAAATCGTAGGTTCTCCGCCTGAAAACTGTACCGACATCTGCCGGCGCGGTTTAAAGGAAATCGATGCGTCCAGGATCCGTTTTACGTCGTCCATCGTCAGTTCATGGACGTAACCCACCTGGTTCGCGTCCATGAAACAGGGATTGCACATCATATTGCAGCGGTTGGTCAGGTCGATCGTCAGAACGGCCCCCCGCCCGTATTTGATGCTGGACGTACCGTGGCGGTGCACGTGCTCGTCTCCCCAGGTGTTGTAATCCCGCCCGGGAAACCGGCCTTCAATGATGCGCGAGAATTCCGGATCGATTGAGAGCACGTCTTCAAAGGGGCCGTGGATCGAGCACGTCTTCCGCATGAGAACACACCCGTTTTCCTCCAGGATCTGCGCTCTGATCTCTCCGGGATTGCCGTGTACCAGTTCTGCAATGTCCCGCGTGCCTTCGATGATGGCGGTCCGGACGTCCTTAACGCAATCCGGACAGAGCGAATCGGTCTCGCGTGGAAAACCAAGTGTCGGCATGGAACGCTGATAACTCTTCAACAGCGGCGCCGACGCCCATGCGGGCTGAAATGGCTGACCCTCGGGGAGCCTGGCATTCACGCTCTGGAAAACATTCCAGGCGACGTTGGCAGCCCCCGAAACGACGCGGTCACGAAAACTCATCTGGAGATCCCTTCAATCATTGCCCAATCGAATGGGATGCCACACTGTGCCACGCCATCTTCCGGCAGTTGAACGTGGCCATTGCGATCCTTCAATAGTGAAGCAAAGAGAATATAAGCAAAAAAGCACTGCCGTCAAGCGGTTCCTTTTAAACTGTTACACTCGCTGCCGCATAATTCGTTTCATATTTTCTCCGAAGATTTCCTTGCGCTGCCGCGCCGTGATCGCCGCTCCCAGCACTTTGCCCACCCCGGCCTCCATTGACACATCCGTCGCAAACAGCACGCGGGCTGCCCCCAACTGTCGCACCGCCATCTCGATAAATCCGTCGTCGTTCAGGCTTCCGCTGGTATCCACGTAGACGTTCGGGACATCCCGCAGTGTCTTGATCGCCCACTCCCAGTCTCCCACAATCGGGTGACCCTCTATTATGGTGGCTTCGGGATACAGTCGCGCCAGCCGCGCGAAGTCCCCGCTGTCCGAGCGGTGCGTCTGCCACGCCCTGCCGGACACGGGCGTCTGCTTTCCCCCGTGGTGAAGAATCGGCACGCCCAGATCGATGGACCGCTCCACAATCGGCAACACCAGTGGGTCCCAGCACATGCATTGGTTATAGAGCTTCACGCCCATCATACCGTGCTTCACAATACACCGGTCAATTTCATCTCTTGCTTCGTTCTGGAAACGCGGATCCAGAAACGCGTATCCCAGAATGCGTCCGGGAAACCGCCGCACGGCGTGCAGGACGCTGTCGTTCACCTCCCTCATTCCGTCCGGTCGGGGGTCTTTCAATCCCTGAATCGGTATTGAGCAGCAAAGCTGATCGATCTCCAGTCGTTCCGCCGCTTCGATCACGTCGCGGTCGTCGGTCCACCTTCCCCGCCAGCCCACGCTCGCCAGGCTACCGGCCACGTGCATATGCGCATCGATCCGCATGCCTGCTTTTCCTGTTCGGAAGACCCTGCCGCAAGACCTTGACGCTCCCTTTGCCAATCCCTATTATTGCTCACCCGGAATGGAAATACAAGCAATTTGTACGCGTTTTCAGTTTCGACCGGGACATCGCGCTACCCGGGAAGGCCACCGGGGAACGCCCGGGCGCGGCCGCGCAACAGTCCTATCGATAAAGTCGCTCTGCAGGCGAGGGAGCGCAACGCAGTATTTCGACCGCAAGGGCCGGACGTGGCCCGGATGGGCTTTTTTAACGGGCTGGTAACGGCGGTTGCGGATGCGTCTCCGCGTCTCAGAACAGGAGGATTCCCATGCGCAGGTTTACCCGAAAACCTTATCTGACAGGGTCCGAAGCCGCTGAACGCGGCCAGGTTCGCGGCACGATCGAACCGGGCGAAACGCTCGTCATCGAAACACCCGGCGGCGCCGACGGCGACCTGAAGCCCGGCGTCATTCCCGAAACCACCACGCCGCGGGGTTCGCGCCAGGGGGGTACGTTTCTCATCGAGGGCATCGAACCCGGCGACTGGGTCTCCATTGAAGTCATCGATATCGAAGTGGGTCCCTACGGCTATTACAACAACGGCGGACCGTTTCGCGGCAGCCTGCGTTCGGTCGCTCCGGTCAGGGACGGCCTCCTGCACTTCCCGCCGGACTTTGTGGTTCCCGTGCGGCCCATGATCGGGGTGATGCAGCTCGCGCCCGTCTCGGAACACCCGGGACCCTGGAATCACGGCGGCAATATGGACTATAACAGCATCTGTCCCGGCAGTACGGTGCATATTCGTGCGCAGAAATACGGCGGCCATTTCTACGTGGGCGACGTCCACGCCCGCATGGGCGACGGCGAACTCACCGCCACCGGCGTGGAGATCGACTCTGCGCTCACGCTGCGCTTCGATCGCTCGTCAGGCTTTCCCGCGGGCGGTCCCGTCGTGGAAACCGCGGACGAGATCCTCACCAGCGGCATGGGCGCGAACTGGGAAGAAGCGCTGAAAATCGCCTGGACGGACATGGTCGGTCTCATTGCAGACCGTTACGACACCACCGTGGAACACGCCAACCTGATTGTGGGCACGATTGGCGACGCCCGGCCGGGGTACGCCGCGGGGCAGCTCAATACCCGTGGTTTCAGAAGAGAACACGCGTACGTCACCTGCCAGATCGGCATCACGAAAGACCTGAGGAGAACCGGGCGTCCCTTCCAGCCGTAACTGGTGCCCCGACCCGTAAGCATGTTGCCATTCATCCTCAGATTCGTCCCGTATGGCTGCGTTGTCTACGCTCTTCTTGTCGAAATACCAACGTTTCACCACCCGTGGGTCAGGATCTTTGCCACCCTCAAACGTCCCCTATTCCCTTGACCTTTTTCTTGTTTCGCGAGACCGTGCAAAAACTCTCAATACGATCGTAGATGGGTCAGATTTGTCTTTAGGATGTGTCAATGATCGAGGCCAGGTCCTTGCGAAGGCGCATGTAACGGTGCTTCGGTCGAGAGGTCCTTTGCAGATCTTTGAGAACGGGCCATAGAAGTGCCTCACCTGGGCATTTAACCCATTGGCTGACGGGAAAGACGTTGTCGGGTGAGCTTTTCAGCCGACGGCGTCAACCATCTTGTGCACACCGACGAGGTTGATGGAGCGCTTGATATTGTAAGCAAGACTCATGAGGGAGAACTCGGCTTTAACCTTGTCCAGGCCTTTGACAAGAAAGTGGGCATACCCATACCAGAACTTGAGGGTGCCGAAGGGATGCTCCACCATTTCCCGTCGTTTGTGAAGCACCTCCGGGTTTTCTTCCAGACGTTGCGCCATCTCATCCAAGAGGTGTTCATCGACCCGCCGCGTGAGAATGCGTCCATTCTTGTTTGTCGTGCATAAAGAGCGCACCGGACAGGTTTTACACGCCGATGTCGTGTAATGTTTCTTGATGACGGATTGGTTGGATGTTTTTTTCGGATACGCTGCGTCATACGCATAGGTGAGCACCTGCCCGGCAGGACATAAATAATGATCCTGTTGGGGATCATAGATGAAGTCGTCCTTACTATATAAGCCTCTGCTTTTGCTGTTGGATGTGGCGGGTTTGGGCACATACGGCACCATGTGTTCCTCAACGCATGCCTTGATCGTGTCGCCATCGTAATAGCCACCATCGGCAACGACGCTGCAGGCGTCCACGTCCAGGGCCGCTTTTGCACCGATACTGATTTTGCTCAGCTGTGCCTTGTCATTGGCCTGATTGGTCACATCTTGTTCAACGATGAGATGATGCTTATCGTCTGTGGCTGCCTGGACATTGTATCCCACTTTGGCTTTCGGACTCTTCGGCATCGCCCGACTGTCCGGATCCGTCAGAGAGACCTGGGTCTCGCCACGCGCCTCAAGGTCGTCCAGCAAGTGCGCATACGTCACTTTTCGTGCTTTCAGACGTTGTATTTTCTCTTGGATAGAAGGACCCGCTTCCGATGATGACGATTGTGCATCTTGAGCATCTTCGGCATCTAATTCTTGAAGATATCGCTCGATCTTTTCTTCGAGTTCTTTAAGCCTTCTTTTCAACTTGTCCTTGGTAAAATTGCGTTGGGGAGCGTTGACAGCTTTGAATTTACTGCCGTCAACGGCGATCAACTCACCCCCAAACAGCGACAACCGCCGACAAACGACCGTGAACGCCCGAAAGACCCCTTTAAAGGCGTTGGCGTTGTCTTTGCGAAAATTGGCAATCGTCTTGTGGTCCGGACAAAGCCGTCTGAGAAGCCACATCACTTCCACATTGCGATGCGTCTCACGATCCAATTTGCGAGAAGACCGAATCTGATAGAGATACCCATAGATGTAGAGCTTGAGCAAATCACGCGGATCATAAGGCCGACGCCCTGTCCAGGCGGGCTCATTGCGTTGAAAACCCAAGGCGCTCATATCCAGGTCATCAACAAAGACATCGACAAAACGCACCGGGTTATCTTTATCGATATAGTCGTCCAAACGTTCGGGAAATAACGTGCCTTGATCTCTTGATTCACCGTGAATGAAATCCATAGTGTGCCGCCTTTTTGATGGGAGACCGACAAGGACTTCATAACGGTACGCATGAACAACGATATAGACAATCTATAATTACTTTTGACACACTCTGTTCGCCCAAGAAAAAGGGCGAAAAAGAAGGGCGCCGTTCGGCGCGGGGCCGGTTTTTCCGTGAACCACCTCAAGGGCGCAAACGTGATTTGGCTACCCTGCGAACATCTCAGGAGTACCAATGCTAAAGTGCTGGACGGATCAACACGGAAAAACCCCCCAGACCACCAGTTCCATGTGAAGTAAACCGTCAAGGCCCGCCGCATGGATTTGCGGTTTTGGCAAACAACAGAAACCTGATCGCTGTTTTTTGCTGCTTCTGGTCATCCGAGTTCAGGCGACCAATCTACCGGACAGTACGCCAAACGCATCTTCGACTATCAAAGGGCATTTCATGTTCCACCACGACGAATTCCCCGATAAACTCGTTCACATCCCGGATGCCTCGTTCTTCGAAACCCTGGATCCCGACCATCCCGGCCTTGAAGAGGTCCGGCGCGCTGCGGATTCGGGACGATTCGACGAGGCATTCGATGCCTGGTGGCGGCATTTCCTCTCCCGGAGCACTCCGGTCAACCCCTTTGCGGGTTCGACGGAGCAACTCACGTCCAGGGTTGCTGCCAACCCGGGCCTGGCGGACACCATCGTCAACGGGGGGCGGCGGCGATTCGGACAGGTCGAAATCGACTTCTCCGGGCCGGTCGCGTTCAACGCCTGGTTCGGCGACCAGTCCAAATACGGCTTCCATTACCTGGGCTGGATGGACTGCCTGACCAGGGCCGCCATGGACACGCGCGATGAGCGGTACATCAATGCCTACCTCGAAATCTTCCGGCAGTGGTACGCCGTCCGGCACGAAATCACAGGCGCACGCCGGATGCATCCTGTTTTCTACGAACTCGGTCTCTCCGTAAGAAGCCACAGGTTCGTGAACTTCCTCTACGCCGTCATGCTTCTGGAAATGGGCCACCTGGTATCTCCCGACCACGTCCGCCTGCTCTTCAAGTCGCTCCTGGGCGCGGCCCGGTGGCTGACCATGGAACAGAACGCCAAAGGCTACCGCGAGGGAAACTGGCAGGTCCATGGCATCTCCGCCATGATTCTGATCGGGTTCCTTGTGCCGGAATTCCGCGAGTCCGGGGACTTCCGTTCCGTCGGCGCGCACTACCTCGAACAGCACATGGAGAAGGACTATTACGCGGACGGCGGCCACAGCGAACGATGCTACTCCTATGGAAGCGGTTGCCTGCGCCACCTGGAAGAAGCCACCCTTCTGGCCGAAGCCAACCCGGACCTCCAGCCGCCGGCGACGCTCGATTGGCGGGAGCGCACATCGAATGCCTACGCCTGGTTCCTCAAGATGGCCGGTCCCGGGGGCGAGATGCCCGGCATCAACGACGGAAGTTTCATGGACGGGACGGGACTCCTGAATCAGGCATACGCCTTCTCTGGCGACGCGGCGTATCTGTGGCCCATCCGGCACAAACGGGTTGCGATCGATTCGGAGCCCCGTGAACCCGACTTCAGGAGCGTGACCCTGGAATCCAGCGAATTCTGCGTGATGCGCTCCGGATGGGAACCGGAGGACACGTACATGCTGGTCAATCACGGTCAGTGGCCGGGTGGCCACAGCCACATGGGCATCCTGGACATCAACCTCTATGCCTTCGGTGTGCCCCTTGTCGCCGAAGTCTCCCGGTTCGGTCCGTACGACGCCCCGTGGGACATGTACTTCCGCTCCGAACAGGCGCACAACCACGTGGTCATCGAAGGGGCTCCTTCGGCCCGCCCGGAAATCCGGGGCGAACACATCGAGTTCGGCAGCACCGAATCATGGGATTACTTCTCGGGCCGGCACCGCGCTTACGAAGCCAGCGCGGGCGTCGTGATCGAACGCCGGATCCTCTTCTTCAAGCCGTGGGGATTCCTGGTCTCGGACGCCGTGGCCTGCACCCATCGCCGGAGGAGCGCGCTCTGGTACCTGCACAGCGTCTATCCCTTCGCCATGCACGATACGTTTGCCTCCGCCGAGGGTGATCGCGCGGGGATCCTGGCTGCCCCGGCAAACCCCAGACAGCTCAAATACGCATTCAGCGGGATAGATTACCTGGAGGAAATGGTTCGCGAAATCCCGGTCTATTCCGGCGATCCGCCCGCCGCGCCATGGCCGGACCGGTATTTCATCGCCCTTCGAGGATGGGGAGTCGAGCAGCCCATTACCCCCTTTGACGTCCTCCTGATGCCGTATGAAGGCGAGCGTCCCGACGCGACGGTCACGTCGCTCGACTGTGAGGTAGATGGAAGCGCAGAATCTCCGGTTCTGCCCCGCGCGCTGAAGATTGTCGCAGGAGACCATCACCTTCTTGTGATCTACGGCGCCCCCGGCGTCACCGTTACCACCAACGACATTTCCTTCTCGGGCCACGCGGCCGCCATCGAATACCGGGACGGACGACCCGCAAGATCCTTCGTCCATCGTGGCGACAGCCTGACGGTAGCCGGGCAAAACATCGCCATCTCAAACCGGATGACGCAGGAAATCGGGCTGGAAGGGAAGTATTGGAGATGAGAAGACAACGCACGATCTACTTCAACGACGCCCGCCACTACTATCTGTTCGTCTTCGAACCGCCGATGCGGCTTGAAGACGCCCGGGTGCCCGTAGACGAAGTCGCCGGCACGGCCGTGGACACCTTCGTCTATGGTGTCTCCCGTGCGGACGGTCTCTTTTATCCCTCCGGGATCGGCCTCATGTTCGGTGACGACCGGCAACCATTCCAGCATGTCCACGAGTGGCGCGCCTGGGAGAATATGCAGAGTCTCATCGCCCGCGGCCTCGACCCGCTGACCGTCCTGGTCGAACGCGCCCACGAGAAGGGCATGGACTTCATCGCCAGCCTCCGGATGGGCGCCTACGGCGGCATGGCCCCGGAGCACGCGGTCGATACCGGAGGGCGGGGTTTCGTCCATCCCGAAGTGCGCGACCATCAGCGGGCGATACTGGAAGAACTCGCCACGAGGTACGCCGTCGAAGGCGTGGAACTGGACTTCGCCGCCTCACCCGGCGGGAGTCCCTTCTGGCTGAGAAAGGAAGACGTGCCCGAATACACTCCGGTGATCACGGATTTCGTAAGAGAGACCGCTGAACTCGTCCGGAGCCGGCCGGGGGGTCCCGCCCAGATCGGCGCCCGCGTCTACCCCACCGAAGAACTGAACCTGAAGACCGGGCTTGACGTACGGGCCTGGCTTCGGGAAGGGTTGGTCGATTTCGTGGTTCCGATGCTCTATCTGGACTTCGTACTGGACGCCAATATGCCGGTTGGCTGGCTCGTGCAGTCCGCCCACGACCACAATATCTCCGTCTACGGCATGCTTCAGCCTTACCGCAGCGACGAGAGCCGGCGGTTCAATACGGCCGACAACGCCACCGCCTCCATGATGCGTGCGGCCGCCGCGAATTTCCAGGAACTGGACGTTGACGGCCTGTACGCCTGGTTTCTTCCCTGGCCCGTGGACGAAGCCGGCCGCAGTCTCCTCACGCAACTGGGCGATGCCGACCTCGTCCGGGAAGGAGACAAGCACTACTTCCTGCGCCGCCGGTGCGACGCGGCAGCCGAATACGACTACGGCGCCTTTCTGCCCCTTGAGATTGCCTCACCCGATCGGGAGAGATACAGTCAGATCCCTTTCGCCATCGCCGACGACCCAGAAAATGACCGCGTTCGGCGCATCCGCCTCAGAATCGGCATAAGCAATCTCGTCTCGGCCGACCGACTCGAGATCCGGTTGAACGGCGACCGGCTGGACAACGGGTCCTTTCGTCGTTCGCCGATCCGGTCCCGGGATCCGTACGCGGGACAACTGCTGGAATTCGACCTGGAAAACGTACGTCCCCGGAAGGGCCGGAACGTTCTCGAAATATCCTTACAGAAAAGGCCCCCCGGATTCGAAGGCGGGATCGTGATTGAAGACGTGGATGTCTTCGTCGAATACGGGACATTTCCGACGCCTCGCCCGGGGTCGGCCGAGTTGCCCGCGGAGAAATAGGGTGTCACTCAGACCGCTTCCGGATCCGGCGGGTTTTGCAGGGCGTCAATACCGAATGACCACTTCCACGTCCGTCAGAACGAGGTCGCACGCGAGTTGCGGATGGCGTTCAACCAGTCCGACATTGACCGTATGCTTCCCCTGCGCGACGTCAGCGTGACGCAGCGGGAAGCACAGCCACGCCGCGCGGCTCACGTCTGAAATACTGCGAATTCCCGGCGGAGGCTGGAAGGCGCCACCCGGAGGATTGGTGTTGTCCATTACGCAGTACCGGATTTCAGGGTCTTCCAGTTCCTGCCCGTCCCAGAAGACGCGGACCTTGTCGCCGACCACCCACTGATCCAGCCGGATGCGGAGTTCCAGGTGTGACGCGCCGTCTGCTTCGACGTCATCGGCAATGTCCAGGGTGATGGCCGGCATTGCGCCAGTTATGGTTTTCATCAGGGCAACCGGCACTTCCCCCAGGATCCGGTCGATGCGGTAGGCCCCGCGCCAGGGTCCCTCTTTCTGGATGAAACGGTGTGTGGCCGCATAGATCTTGTCGGTGCGGCGGAGCGTATTGGGCGAGCCGATCTGCGAGAGCAATTCCCGCTTCATGTCCCGGTTGGCGTGCCAGTTGAACACGTAAATGCCATCGGCGCCGGCGCGATGGTAGCGGGAGGCAATCGCCCGGGTGCGCATTCGGTCCTTGATTTCAGGCGCCTCAGGACCCACGAACGGATCGGGCAATCCGCTGTCGAATCCCGCGTAGACGGCGATCCCCCTGTCCCGGCACATCTCCACAAACGCGGCCACCTCCAGAGACGCATCGGTTACGGCGCCTCCGCCCAGAATCAGGACGTCCACCAGCCCCTCGTCGATCCACACCGGAATATCGTAGCCGATGCGGCGGCACATCTCCTGCGAGCCGGCCACGCGCGCCGCCAGATAGAACGGCCTGCCGCGGCGTTTCGCGATGTCGTCCGTCAACTGCCGGACCCGGCGCTGAAGGTCGGTAAGCACGTAACGCATCCGATAGGCCTCGTCTTCGGGAAGGTGGAACGCATGCCGCTGCCAGTCCAGCTCCACGCCGTCCCAGTCGTACCGCGTAACGACCTCCTCGATATGGGTATACCGGTGTTCGCGGACTTCGGGGACGGCCATATTCCACGAGAGCGCGAACCACTCCGACGTCCGGTCGCCCAGCACCCACTCCGGGTGTTCCCGCCGCAATCTGGTCAACTCGCTGTGGTGGAGCGTGGACAGGTCTTCCAACTGCGCCCCGTCGAAGTGGTTGTCGTTCATGCGCACGGATGCGTAGACGGCCACGCCCCGTGCGCGGCCGTGTTCGATCAGCGAGACATGAGGGTCCTCTCCCCGCTCGAGCATCAGGCGGATGTTTTCGGTGTGGGTATAGGCCGAGACGTTCTCGTACCTTCGCCCGTGGACGTCGCCCGGCATTTCAAGCGCGGAATCCGGCCAGCGGGCGGCGTGCTCGCCGATGCACCAGAACAACGCCCCCACCTGCGTCTCCTGGATAGGCGCGTAAGCCTTGTCGAGAAACGCGACCATTGACTGAGGCACCTCGGAATAGCCGTGCGGCGCCCCGTCCCAGTTGTAGATGATCCCGTAGTCGAAGAGTCCGGACATAAATTCCTCCTGTATGCTTGATGGACGCATTCGAATTAGCGATTGACAATCGTATCCGTGCCTCTATTTTACGGTCGCGCAAAGCCGATTTCCAGGAGTTTTCCGCGCACATCCCGGCGCGTTTTCCATCCCTGCTGCCAATGAAATCCGCATTCTGCACCAACGCCTTCGGCAACGATCAGGCCGATCAGGAAAAAGCCATCCCCTACCTGGCTGAACTGGGTTACGACGGCATCGAGCTCTGGCAGCAGTACCTCTGCCACGCGGACCTGGCATGGGTCCGATCAACGGCGGACGAACACGGCCTCGAGATCGTGCAGATCTGCCCCTACTTCGACTTCACCACCAGCCAGGCCACCTGGGACCGGAGCATCCGGGATGCGGAAACCTTTATCGAATACGCGGTCGAACTCGATTGTCCCTTTATCCGCACATACACCGGCAACGTGGGGAGCGCGGACGCCACCGCCGGGCAATGGGACGCCTGCGTCCGGGGCCTGCGGAGAATCTGTGAAATGGGCGCCGCGCACGATATCGTCTTCCCGTTGGAAACGCACCAGGTGATTCACCATGGGCCCAATCTGACCGACACGAGTCCGAGTACGCTGAAACTGCTCGACGACGTGGGTATGGGGAATCTCACGGTAAACCTTCAGACGCCTCTCATCGGCGAATCCGTTCTCCATACCGCCGAACAACTCGGCGAACACGTTATTCACCTGCACGCCCACAACTGGGTGGGCGCGTGGCCGGACCTCACGTTTCTGGACGCCGGCGACGTGGACTTCGCCGCATTTCTCCGCGTTCTCCAATTAAAAGGCTTCGACGGATATATTTCGATCGAACACGGAAGCCATCATCCGCCGCACGAGACGGCTGCGCATGAAATCGCGTATCTGAAGCAGCTCATTGAAGGAGAATAACACACGAACTCGATCCGGTCGGAAGCATTCCCGGACAAGCAGCAGGAGACAGACAAGCTCGAATTGACAACCGGAGCCAGCGATGCCGCAGCGGAGAATGTCCCTGGAAAACCTCAGGCAACCCAAACTCCTTTACCCCGACACCGTCCTGGTGGAACACGGGCGCGCCGCCTCTGCCATCGTAACCCCGTCGGACGACCGTTACGTCGCCGTTGCCGAAGCCATCCGGAGAAGCGTCCGTGACGTTTCGGGCGCGGAACTGCCCGTCATCGATCACAACGCCGCCGCGAGGACGCCTCGCAGGAACCTCATCCTTCTGGGCAATCTGAACAGCAACAGGGCGGTCTTTCGGCTCTACGGCTACAGCTACACCCCGGCGGACGACCATTTTCCCGGCGCCGGCGGCCATCTTCTCCACACAATTCATGATCCATGGGGCAACGGCAGAAACGCCGTCGGCCTTTTCGGCAGCGATTTATCAGGGGTCGAAACCGCCGCCGGCCTGCTGCTCGAGCGCTTGGGATCGGGATCGACCCTTGCCCCTGGGCCCATGTTCGACGTCAAGTACGGACCGGATGCCCGGAACGACGCCGGAATTCCCGATGATCCGGACCTGGATGCGGAGATGGCGGAAGCCGAAGAAGACCTCACACGTGGTTCCCATACCGGTCTGTGGTCCCGGATCGGACAGCGGGGCCTGCTCTACGGGCTAACCGGAAACGACGTCTACGCTGAAATCTACAAACGACTGGTCTTCCGGATGTACGACCACGTCCTGTCCGACCCGGACAATTACGGCAGCGTATGGGGTTTCGACGCGGACTTCGCGCTGCAGTACGTGATGCCCGGATGGGACCTCGTGGAAGAAAGTCCCGCGATCTCGGCCGGGGACCGCCTGCGGATCACCCGGATCCTGTTTGAATTCATTTCGGATTGCGTATCGCACGTCGGCAACGTGGACGATGAGCACGTCCGCCACAACCACGCGACTTACGCCGCGCTCGGCCTGCACTATGCCGGCGCGTATTTCAAGAAATACTATAGAGCCACCCAGGCCTACCGGTGGCTGGCCCTGTCGGAAAAATGCTTCAAGGCGCAGGTCAACGCGTTCAAGCCGTTAGAGGACTGCGGCCACTACCATTGGCGCACCCACTTCCACGCAATGCGCTACACGCTCAGCACGGGCGACATGACGTTTTTCGATACGGGAAATGCGCGGCGCGCCGGCGACTACGCCATCCTGACAACGGACAACCTGGGCTGCGCCGTGCCGAACGGCGACACTGCCTCCCCGTTCGGCACCTGGACGGAAGTGCCCTATCTGAGAGCCATGGTCTGCGTGACGGGAGACGGCCGCTACCAGTGGATGCTCGACAAGAAGAAAGCCATGGCGCCGCGGTCCCACCCGTACGAACACAGCCGCGACGTGGAACCTGTTGAGCCATCTGACCTGGAGGGCGCACAGGTCTACCCTGTGGATCCCAGGTATTACGATTCGACGAACGGCAGCGACCACCTGCCCCTGGACAAGACCTTCGACAAGGTCGTCTTCCGGGACGGGTTCGCTCCTGAAAATCAGTATCTGTTCCTCGACGGCCTGTCCAATGGCGGCCACAAACATTACGACGGCAACTCGATCTGCCGCCTCACCCAGAACCACCGCATCTGGCTGGCCGACTGCGACTATATCAAATCGCTGCCCAAATTCCACAACGGCGTTCTCATCCTCAAGGATGGACAATCAGCCGAAATTCCTCCTTTCGTGGAACTCGAGCGGTTTTCCGCCAACCGGGATACCGGGTTCTCCCAGACGACCCTTCGTTCCTACAGCGGCGTGGATTGGCGCCGCAACATTCTGTGGAACCGCGGGGCCTTCTTCCTGGTCATCGACGAGATGGAGGCCCTCGGAGAAGCGGAATACAGCTTCCGCGCCGTCTGGCAGACGCTGGGCGACGTAAAGCTCCGCAAGGGCGGCCTGGCGGTGGAACAGAACGGCGAGCGATTCTTCATCCACGGCCTGCCGGGGCCCGGACTCAGGCTCGAGGACGACCCGGTTACCGGTAAGAACTGGGATCGATACGAACATGCCGAACCGGTCGTGCGCATCCTCCAGCAGATTGCCAACGTGCGTCTCCGGAAAGGGGAGGCGTATCGGTTCTTCAACCTGCTCTATTGCGGCCCATTGAAGCTCGAAATGTCCCAGGTCGCAGAGAACGCCGTGCGCATTGACGGTGGTCCGGAAACCGTTTTCGCGGGCGTCGGCCAGACCCGGGCGGCGACGGCGCTGCCTTCGGGGCCCCGGGTCGCGGCCGCCCAGTATCAGATATCTCCGCTGGCGCTTGCCATTGTCGACGGCACGGAAGTGGCATGGGAAGATACGGTGTTCAGGAGCGATCGTCCCGTGTCTTTCGAATACGATCTGTCGGCGGCGCGGGGCGCCGTCACCGCCTCCAGTCCGACGGAGATCACGCTGTCCGCGGGCAGCCGGTCGGCGGTCGAAGTGGACGGGCAGCCGATCGACGCCGACGTTTCCGGCGGCGCCGCCACGTTCGGTGTGTCCGGCGGCAGGCACGAAATCGCGCTGATTCCTCCCGCCCTCTCGGAAATCCGCCGCGCCGCAGCCGGAAAGTCCCCAACACGTTTCGTGCCCCGCTTCCGGACTCCCCAAAAGAAGGGCCGGATTCCGGACCTGCAGGCGGTCTGGTCTTACGGGGAGGAAAACGCCCTGCTGTCCCTGCAGGCCGCGGACCTCGACGGCGACGGCAGGGATGAAGTGGTCGCGGGCGGCCGCACCCGGTCCGTCCACGCGTACAAGGACGGAAGCCCGCTCTGGCGGTATTCCACGGGCGGCGCGGTACGTTCCGTCTGTGTGGCGGACCTCGAAAACGACGGCCGGCCCGAGATCGTCGCCGGTTCGGAAGACACCCGGGTGTACGTCCTCGATGCGACCGGAACGTTGAGGTGGAGCTACGAGATTCCATTCTATTTCCAGGATCCGATTGTGCGGTCCGTCTTCACCGGCGACATCAACGGCGACGGCAACCTCGAAGTCATCGCCGCCGTGGAATCGTGGCGATATCACGCCATCTCCAACGAGGGCGAAGAACTCTGGCGACAGATGACCGTGCGCCCCTCGTCCACCGGATGCGCCGCGGACCTGGACGGCGACGGCCGCGACGAGGTGGTCGCCGGGACGGACTATCACCGATGGCACTGCATCGACGGGAACGGCGATATCCGGTGGTCCTATCATCCCGCCACGGGCCCCCGCGCCAACAGCGCGGCTGCAGGCGATGTAGACGGCGACGGGTTGAAGGAAGTCGCCTTTGCCGGCGCCGACACGCACGTCCACCTCCTCAAAGCCGATGGCACGCTCATCTCGCAATTCAACACCGGCGATGAAGTCACCCGCGTCCTGATGGTCGACATGGACGGCGACGGCATAGATGAAATCGTGGCCTCTTCCATGAGCTTCAACGTCTACGTGGTCAAAGGCGACGGCCGGACGTTACACTGGCGAACCGACCTCGACGAAGTCGTGCGCTGCATCGCGGCGGCGGACTTCAACGGCGACGGGAAACCGGAAATCGCCGCGGGCGTGGAGGACGGGACGGTGTACCTCCTCGCCAACGCGGACGGACGTCCCCTCGGCCGGTATAAGGCAGGCGGACCGATTCTGGATATCGTCGCCGCGGACGTCGACGGGGACGGCATCCCTGAAATCGCGGCCTGTTCGGAGGATGGATTTCTGCATGTATTCAAGGCGTAACGGAACCTGCCGATCGACGCTCGCGGCAACGCACCCGTCGATTGCCTCGCGGCTCTGAATTCACCGCAGGCCGGCTCAATCTTCGCTGAGGATACCCCGGATCATTTCCTCCAGGTAGTCCGTCCGGCCGAAGGTCACGTCTCTCAGGATTCCCTTCCGGTCAACCAGGATGGTGGACGGGGTTCCCCGGAGGGCGAACTTATCGAATGTCTCCGCCGAATACGCCTTCGACCTCAGGTAGCCCTTCACCCGCTGTATGATCTCCACCCTGTAGTTCTCGGGCCGAGAGTCGAAGTCGGGTATCTGCGGATAGATCAGGTCCATGATCGTGTCGCGGCCGGGTTCGCCGGACAACCTCGTCAGGTTGTCCATTCCGAGCGGGAACGGGATTTTGTACGGCAGCCGGTTTCCCTCCTGCAACTGTCCGCTCATTGCAAGCGCCTTCCTGGTCTCCCCGATCACCTGTCCGGTCCGGGCCAGAAGCTTCAGGTTCTCAAGCGTGTTCCTGTCAAAGTCCTCGAACGCCGTGGCCAGTCCGATCACACGCACACCGTCGCCCCTGTATTTGTCGTACACGCGCATCGCTTCGGGAATGGCATACAGGAAGCATCCCGGGCAATTGACCTGGAAGACTTCGAGCACCACAATATGATCCCGCTCGCGGTCGAAATTGGTCGGGACGCCCTGCACCCAGTTCGAGACGCCGAAGTTGGGCACCGGCTGTCCTACTCCAGCAGCCATTTTTCCGGATTCCTTTCACATATTGAGTGTATCGGGGTTAAATCAACGGCAATTCCCGTCCACGGCGGGCAGTCCATAACCCTCTTGCGCAGGATGCCGCCCGGCGCGAAATTTACGAAATACGATCAAGTAATGAGAGACGGAATCCGACCCATCCCGGTCGGGAGCCGCCGACGCTTCGTTTCCCGCCGGTCATCCTCACGCAAAAGGAAATCAACATGAAAATCACCGACATCGAAATCATCCCGATCTACCCGAAAATCGCAGCGCGGAATGCCGATCAGAAAACGCGTTTCATCAACCTGAACCACCGTACCATTTTCAAGATTACAACGGACTACGGCATCGTCGGGTACGGCGACGCGCGCTGCGAGGCGCCCGACAGGTCCACCGTCGAACACGTTGTCGGGCGCGATCCCTTCGACTTCATAAACGCCAATCTGAATTCGGGCCTGATGGGGGCGCTTTACGACGCCATGGGCAAGCGTCTCGAGATTCCCGCGTACAAACTCATGGGCCAGAAGATACGCGACCGGGTACCCGTGGCCGCCTGGACCCGGCCCGCGTCGCCGGAAGACCTGGCCAAAGACGTCCAGCGGGCGGTTGGCGAAGGATACATGATCTTCAAGATCCATACCTGCGCCTATTACGACGTCATTGAACAGACCCGGGCCGTGGAGGCGGTGGCGCCGCCGGGATTCAAGATGCACTACGATTTCAATCACAACCGGCCGGTTGCCGCCGTACTGCGAATCCTGAAGGAACTGGAAGGCTCGCCCGTGGTCGGGATGATCGAGGACCCCCTCGTCCTGTCCGACGTGGAAGGGTGGCGCCTGCTGCGGCAGAAGACCAGCTTTCCGCTGCTGATGCACGTCCCGCAACTCGGCGGCGGGCAGGAAATCATCAGGGGCTGCGCCGATGCGTATATGATCGGCGAAGGCGGGATCGGTCCCACCCTCGTGCGCGGTTTTGCGGCCGGCCTGGCCAATGTCTCGTCGGTCATCCAGCTCACGGGCGGCACGCTGACCAAGGCGATGGCCCTGCACATGGGGGCCGTGATTCCGAACGTGGTGCATTGCACGAATCTGGACGATCAGTACGACGAAGACGTTGTCAAACAGCGGATCGAGGTGGCGGCCGGTTCGTCGCCGATACCCGAAGGTCCCGGCCTCGGCGTCGAGGTCGACGAAGACGCCCTGGCCGCGTGCGCGGCCAACAGACCCACCGATGTCCCGACCACAATCGGCATCCTGCACCTGCCCGGCGGGAACAGACTCTACACCAAAGGGTTCCCCAACGTTCCCCGCGTCACGGGATTTCCCGAAGGGAATACCCGGGGCATCCGTTTGGAGGTGTGGGAAGACGACGGCACCGGCGCGTTTCAGGAGACACTGGCGCGCATTGAACAGAACGGTCCGTTCATGGAGAAATAGACATTCTGTCAACGCATTGCGTTGTGCCTCGCTGAATCGTATCGAACAGGAGTAGCCATGCCACTTCTCAACGTCGAACGCGCTCGTGTAAACGTGCGCCGCCATACATGGGCGCAGGCCATCGTCGAAGGCTGGAAAAAAGAGGTCGACTACCTCATCAGCCAGGACCGGGATTTCGTCGAAGCAATGATGCCGGAACTCACGCCGTGGCCGGAGTACGGCCAGAACTGTCCCGCCTGCGTGGACCGTCTCTCATCCATGGGCGAAACCGGTATCTACGACTGGGACCCGACCGATCCGGACCGGCTTGTCTGCAGGTACTGCAAAACCGAATACCCCAACGCCGATTATCCGGAGACCGGCAGCGTGACCGCGCCCCGAATGAACCAGACGTTCACCTTCTATCTCACCGATGCGGAACGCGCGCACCCGGAAGACAGATCGGGCGAACACGCGTTCAAGTGGGTCCGGTGGCCGGTGCATACAAGCTGGACCGGCGTCATTCGCGCGAAGAAAAGCCGTTGGTGCTTCGAGCAGATGCTTCCTCTGGCCAAATTGTACACGCTCACCGGCGACGTTCGTTACGCGCAGTGGAGCGCGTGGATCATGGACTGCATGGCGCGGCGGTATCCCAACTGGCTGTTCCACTCCTACGACGGCACGGTTGCAGACTGTCCGCCCGCGGAAGCCGCGGCATCCATGGGCAGTTTCCCTCCCGCCGGCCGGTTTCCCCTAGAAACCGTCATCACTGCCTTTGACGGCCGCCACCGGGTGGATGACCACGCCGTACTCAACAACGGATTCTGGGGCGCCGGACGCATCGGGTGCAGCGGGTCCGACGGGCGGCACATTCTCTCGGTCACGCTGGCCTACGAACTGGTCGGGAGCGCCCGATATGCGGACGGTTCACCCGTCATCACACCGGAAATGGACCGGCGTATCGTGGACGACCTGATACTGGCCGGCTGCGCAGACACCGAAAACTGGAATGACATCAACAACAAATGCGGCCCGGGCAGGGCGCTCAGCGCCGCGGTGGGTATTCTGTTCGGGAAACCGGAGAGCGTCCGTCGCGCCATCGAGGGTTTTGAGGCCCTTATGGAAGACGCCTTCCATTTCGACGGCTTCTGCACAGAGTCACCGAGTTATTCCAGCATGCATCTCAATCAGCTGCAGGATATACCCGAACTGCTGAATGGATACTCCGACCCCGATGGGTACGTGCCTGAGTCAGGCCCCATAGTAAGGGACCTGGATCCTTTTAAACACTTCGACCGCTACCGCCTGGCGCTGGAGAGCATGGTCCGCATGCTGGACCCGAACCTGCAGGACCCGGTTATTGGAGATTCAAGGGAAGGCCGGAGCATCGAGCCCATTTACGCCGAGATTCTGGCCGCCCATTACGGCAGCCGCTACGCCGGTCTGCTGGAAAAGTCTCAGGGGGCGCCGCTGTCGGAGATAGGTGAGGAATATGCCCTCTGGCATCGGGATCCCGATCTGAGGGTGGACGATGAAACCGGCCTGCCGCTGCATAGCGAGTGGTTTCCCGGCTGGCACGTTGGCGTTTTGCGTGCGGGGAGTCCTGGGGGGCATACCGCGTTTTATCTCAATGGCTACGCGTACGGCGGCCATCGCCACCGGGATACCCTGGGCATCATCTATATCGCGCATGGCCGGGAGATGGCGGCCGACAGGGGCTACATATGGGATGACCCCAGAAATGCTTGGACCGGCAGCACGCTCGCCCACAACATCGTCACCGTGGACGGCCGGAACCAGGCCGGCGACAACAAGCCCGCCGCACTGGAACTGATCGGTACTGGCGCGGGCGTTGAAGTCGTGCAGGCATCCGCCGCGCCTTACGAGCAGTGCGATCTGTACCGGCGCACCTGTGCGCTGATCCAGGTCCCCGGCGATCAGACCTATGCTGTCGACTTGTTCCGGATTGCGGGAGGCGCCCTTCACCAATACGGCTTTCACAGCAACGGCCGCCTAGCGAGTATTTTCGGCGCCGCCCCGGAACCCGTCGACGAGCGCATCGAATGGCTGTCCAATATCCGCGCGGACCGCCCCCGGGGCCCGTTCACCGCAACCTGGGACAACAAAGGCGCGAGAATTGACCTCACCCTGCTCAACCCCCTCGATCGCCTGCTGCTCGTGGACGCGCCGGGTTGGCGTTCGGACCTGGGAGAAGATCTCAACGCCCCGCCCGTGCAGCAGGTCCTGGCGGAACGTCGCGGTGATGCGGACCTGAAGAGTGGATTTGCCGCGGTAATGTCACCCTACACGGGTCTTTCGCCCGTCCTGTCGTCCCGACTCGTGCTGGACGACACGGACACGGGCGCGATGGCGGTCGCCGTCTGTCGCGATGGATGTACGGACTACGTCTACTCCGCGCCGGACGGCGGCGTCCACAACGTCGGACCGTTGTCCGTATCGGGCCGGTTCGCCTTTGCGTCCGTCGATGACGACGGCCGTCTGCTGCGCGCGTATCTGCTTTGCGGCACGGAACTCCGCTACAACGGGCATGCGCTGACAATCGACAGGGCGACGGTCGCCCTGGAAGTTTCCCGTGTCACCGATCGCACCTTCCACATGCAAAACGCCGTGCCCGATCCCGATACCCTTCCGGGCACGCATCTTCTGTGCGGCGATACCGGGTACGAAATCGAGGACGCCACCGAAGTCTCCATCACGGTTCGGGATTACCCCGCCATCGAATGCGACGTCATCACGCTCCTCAAGAGCGCCGAAAAGCAGCAAGAAGCTATCAGTTCTCAGCCGTCAGCTTGAAGCAAAGGCAAAAACACAACCCGTCGATATCAACGTCGTCATGTAGCAAAAACGGACGGTACGTGGACCTCTCCCCCAGCCCCCTCTCCTAAAGGAAAGGGGGAGGAAAACGAAGCGTCTTGAAGTTGTGGCAGGTTCCCCCTTCCTTCAGGAAGGGGGTCAGGGGGTAGGTCTCGTGCGGTGAGACGGTAGAAGACGTCTTTGCCCGATTGATTCCTCCTTTTTGCCTCCGGCAGGAAATGAAACCGTACGGGGCTGGCGATTTCTACCCTCTCCCGTCTTCCCTCTCCCCGCCTTTATTACAGATTCACAAATCCTGACAACGCCCGTTTCTGTCCGGCCGCGTCCAGGATTCTGCGAATGATCAGGCTTTCCTTCCTGTCGATACCGGGCTTTCCCGCCTCGAACAGGTCGAGCACCGCATCCGCGGTATTCAGAAAGATGCGGCTGGAGTCGACCTGGAAGTGCCGCGTCGCTTTGGCGGTGGTCACCGAAGCCGCAAACGGAGTGTTCGACCCTGTATACACGTTTACGACCGCGGTACGTCCTCCCGTGTAATCCAGCAGCAGTTGAGACTGTTTCCCTGCCCCCCGGCGCATCACCCGGCGCACGCCCGGACCCATACAGCTGACGGCCAGTTCCAGGGGATGGATCGCGTATTCTCCGAATGACCTGCCGCCGCCCCAGGTCACCATATGCCGGACCTGCCCGAGCCCGACTTCCTCCACGTAGTCCTGGACTTCGGTATAGCGCAGCGCCGAAGTGGTCTGCATGGGCACCCGATGCCTGTCGGCCAGTGCAAAAATCCGTTTGGCGGTACTCAGGTCCGGGGCAAAGGTCTTATCCACGTAAGTGGGCTTTCCGTAAGGAAATACCTGTTTGCACAACTCCAGGTGCGTCTCGGGGGTCGAAGGCGCCAGTACCATGAAACAGTCTACCGCCTCGTTCAACCCGGACGCGTCGGGGAACCAGGGAACGCCGTTCGCCTCGGCCCACTTCCTGCCGGCTCTGGGACGCATCCCCGTGCACCCCGCCACAACGAAACACCGATGCTGCAGTTCATTTCGGAGCAGTTTCAGGTAGACGTTGGCGTGGAAGTTCTCCAGATTGTCATCCACAAACCCGATCCGTTTCTCTCGCCTTGACATTTCTACTTTCTCCTACAGCCACGCGGGCGCATCGGCAACGCGCACGATGCCGCCGTTTTCGATGGACCGGTGCCAGGCGTCCAGCACGGCCGTGGCGCGCCATCCGTCCAGCGCCGTCACAAAGGGCGCCCGGTCTTCGATGACGGCGTCGACAAAGCTGTTCACGCACGATGGAAACGCGCCCACCCATTTGTCGAAGACCTGGTAGTTCAACAACGACCGCGGCCACTTGAACTTCTCCTCCGTACTCATTTCGATCGCCTCGGCCTTCCGGTCCAGGTTCACATGGCCCTTCTCGCCGATCACCTGCATGAAGGAGTCCGGCATCGACGGATGGGTGTTGGGGTAGATCCAGGCCGATTCGAAGGTGGAGACGGACCCGCCGTCGAACTTCACGAGCCCCTGCATCATGTCGTACGTGTCGATTCCCCTGGCCGCCAGGACCTCTTTGATTCCGTAGCCGTGAACCTCGACGGGACTCTGGTCGAACCACCAGCAGATCAGATCGATATCGTGCGCCGACAGGAACCAGGCAGGCGAAGACTTCGCGGACCACGGTAACATTTCCGTCGGCACCGAGATGGGGTTGTTCTTGCGTGCGTAAGCCATCAGCGGCCTGCCGATTTCCCCTTCGCGAATCATATTCCACGTGGCATTGTACGGCGCCAGCCACCGGTGGTTGTACGAGACCTGGAGCTTCAGTCCGGTGCTTTTCACCTTCTCTACGATTTCGGTGGCCTCTTCCAGGTCCGTTGTCATCGGTTTTTCAACATGTACGTGACAACCCGCCTCCAGGCATGCGATAACCGGGTCCCGGTGGGCCCAGTCAGGCGTGGCGACGTAGACGACGTCCAGCGTCTCTTTCTCCAGCATCTCGCGATAATTCACGTACCCCGCGGAAACCGAAAACTCGTTCTGCGCTTTGTTCAGCTTTTCCGCGTCCAGCGTACAGAATGCCGCCAGCTCAACCAGCGGGTTCCGGTGCAGGACCTGCGTCACGCTGCTGCCCATGATGCCGAGGCCGATCACGCCCACGCGCTGCTTCATCTGCATTCCTCCTCAACTCCGAACTGTGTGTCGTTTCAAACGAACGGAAAAACGGGGCTGCAATTTCAGGAGCATTGCTGTCATCAGAGCGCCGTGAAAACCAATGGCCGCGCGACGCAAGCGTCTCCCGGCCCCAGATCGTAGATCACCGGCATGTCGTCCGGCGCGGCGGGCCACGGAATCGGGTCCCGCAGGACGAACCTGTGCCCGCCTTCCTCGCGCGGTATCACCCGGTCGATGGTGTGGAGCCGTTGTTTATAGGCCAGCCGGGCGCCCTTCAGATAATGGCATCCGGAATCTTCCGTATCCTCCCATTCCCGGTGAATCCACGTTCTGGTCTGCAGGCCTTCCTCCGTCTCTGCTTCCACTACAAACCGGCCGATGTGCAGTCGCTCCGCGTCCAGCGAACACAGCCATCCCTCGCCCGTCGCTTCGACCGACCGGATGGGGAAGTTACAGGCGTGGGGAGGGTTGGACACCATCAGGGTCTCGCCCGCCGGGGGTGCTCCGCCCGAGTCCGAACGGACCGTCACCCGGCAGTTGCCGGCGTCCATTCCGGTTATACGGCCTCGCCAGGTGCCGGTACCTTCCACCGCCACGCCATCGGATTTCAATCGCCTTCCCGCCAGGCAGGCCCATAGCGGACGGCCGTTCAAATCAAGGGTCAGTACTCCGAATCCTCCGTCCAGTTCAAGTCCGCCCTCGAAGACGGATCTCCCTTCGTCCGACAGCGTGCTCAGCAGATAACATCTCCCATCCGGCCAGGAAATCTCCAGGCCGATGGCATCCTCGCCTTCCACCACGTCCAGGCGCCGGACACCCGTAATTTTCGGTTGTTTCCGATAGGTTTCGCACACAACGGCGAACAGGCTGTTCAGGGCATCTTGCCGGCGGCCCGCCCGGTTTCGAAGGAGGACGTAGTCCAGGTGTTCGGCGGCGCCCGGTTTGCTGGGCGGCCTGCCATGGGCCGTGATGACTTCCCGCGCAACGCCTTCCGGGACGATCATTCGCAGTCCCATCTCCTCATCCCGCCATTCGGCCTGGAATTCGCCCGCCGGCTGCCCGCGCTTCACGTCGTACAGGTAGGAAAAACCGCTACCCCGGTACGAGTGATAACTGCGCTTGCCGTTTGTCCCCGGCAATCCCGGCAGGTTGGCGTGCCGTTCCAGTTCGGGATCGTCGTAGAGCTTCCGGAACGGGACGTTCGGGCCCGCCAGCGTGCCCCCCTCCTGCGCCTGAAACGCGACGCCCCGGGTTGAAAACGACCCGTTGAACGCGTGGAACGAATAGTCGTGCGCCCAGCCGCCCGTGACGTGGAAGAGGTCCACCAGGACCTGCAGGTTCGGCGCCAACTCCAGCAGCGTCACGCCGCGTCGATACACGTCGACGCCCAGGTAGGCCCGAGGCGCCGAAAGCGCCACGTGCTGCACGTGCGGGGCGGTGCCGAACCGCTCAAGGCGGCCCTCGTCGGCCGTGTCCTGCCGGCTCTCGTTCACCACCACGGTGACGTGGCTGACGGTATTCTTCTCCCAGACCGGCGGGTCCGGGTGTTCGGCGGCGTGGGTGGGATACCCCGTATCGGGCACGACGCGTTTGCCGCCGGCGATGACCTCCAGATTCAACCGGTCCCGATGGGCGTGGCCGGCGTTGGCGTGCCCGTACTGGAGCACCGCCGCGAGCTGATTCTCCGCCCGGCCGCTTCGCAGGATCGCGAATCCAACCCCGCCCAGGTTATCGCTCGATTCGGGCCATTCCGGCAAATTCACCGCGGCGTGCTCCAGTTCGGCTCTCGTCAGCGGCACTTCGAACAGGTCGTCGTAACTCCGGAACCCGCTTTCGTCCGTCCCGCCCACGTTCAGGAGCGCGCGGGCGTACTCCGGCCACCCGTAACCACGGAAAAATCTCTGAAGCGATGAAATGTCCAGCATGGGATAGGTGGCTTCCGCGCCGGTATCCGCGATGGCCGGCATCTTTCCGTCCCAGCACGCCAGCCGCCGCGACCAACTGCCCAGCGAACGCACGTGTTCCCCCGGAAGCCGGCGTTTGCCCAGGCGCTCCAGAACCAGGTCCGTATCCAGCATATACCGCGTCCAGCAACCCGCCGAGTAACCGATTGCCACCTCGAACGAGACACCGTCCCGAAACAGGAAATTGTCCAGCGCGTGGTCCCACCCCTCCACGCCGTACGCCCAAACCTCAGTGTTGGGTCCGCATCCCGTGTATGTCTCCAGTCTCTCGATCGCCCAGTCCGTAAATGCGTCGTCGTCGATGACCACCAGCGCCTTCACCGCGGAGGCCTGGTGCAGCCCGTAGTTGCCCCGGATTTTCCCCTCCCAGATGTCCCGCACGGACTGCCTCACCAGGTTGTCTTCCACGTGCCGGATCAATGCTTCGGGTTCTTTGTTCAGAAACGCGTGCACTTCGCTTCCGGACTGCAACGCCGGAAACAGATTGTCGTACGCTTCGGCATAGAGCCCGATGTTGAACGACTCCTGAACGGCGTAAAGGAAGCGCCCGGTGTATCCGACCTGATAATTCAAGCCGTACCAGGATTGGGCGGCGTGGTCCATGGTCGGAAACAGCTCGGCCATCCTGTCCAGCAGGATCGCGCCCTTCCGGCCGTACCGGGGGTCTCCGGTCATCAGATAAGCGCGTCCGAGGTCCTGGAGCGCCGGAATCAACTGGTGCCAGAGCCGATAACAATAGTGCGCGACGAACCAGAACCGCGACCGCCCGTCCCCGGGGTCCCAGCCCATCCCGTCGTCGGCATAGTCGCCAGTAAGCAGAGCGCGGTCGCCGGTCCTGTAATACGCCATAAAGTCGTTCGAAGGGTACTCTTCGCCGCCCACGGCACATTTGATTTTCCACGGTCGGTTGAAGATATCCGCCTTCCAGGGCCCGCCGGGCGCCTGGAAAACCGCCTCGCCGTGGACCGGACACCCGTCGAAAGACGGCAGAAACCCGCGGAAGATGTCCGCCGGGGGCGGCAGGTCGCGAACGTACGCGTCGTCCAGTTTCGCCCAGACCTCCGCCCGGTCCACGATCTCATCGGCGATTTTCCTCGCCGCCGGAAACCGCTCCACCTGGTCCTTCATCCTGCGGACTTCATCGTCCGTATGCAGCGTGCGACCGGTCTTCATCTCGATTTTCCTTTCGTCCCCGCCACAATCAATGTCGATTACCGTAGCAGCAAAGTACAAAAGGACGGGACCAAAACGAAAAAGAAAAAGACGCGGCCGGATGCGCCGGTCGGACGGGGTCCGAAGCATGCGTACGGGAATCTGCAGCGCCTTTCCCGTTGACACTCCCTCGCATTTTTGCTACCCTGCGTGCAGATCCCGGCATGCGGGCGTCCGCCTGGAATCCATACGTTTACGGAGCAATCCAAAGTCGATCCGGAAACAGATCGCTGACCTCATCGGCAGAACCCCGATGGTCCGGCTCGACGATCTCTCGCCGCCAGGCGGCTGCGCGATTCACCGGGCCTCATCTCCATCGCTATCGTTGCAGTGCCGGAGCTGGCATATGCCAGTCTGTAGGGGAAGGCAATTGTCTATTCCCCGTGACCGGTCTTACATCGTTATACAACGTATTATGATGTAAGACGACGATTCCGATTTCAGTGCTTGAAGACATTGAGACCTCACTCACCGTACTGACCCCCATGAAAATTCTCATCACCGGCGCTACGGGCGTCATTGGCCGCAGGCTGGTACCGGCGCTCGAGGGCGAACACGAACTTCGTCTGTTGAGCCGGCGCGCGTTTCCGGACGATGCCCGCTGGCGTCGTGTGGACGTAACGGATATCGAGCAGGTGTGCGATGCCACGGAAGGGATGGAAATGGCCGTCCACCTGGCCATCGCCACGGGAAGGGAGGGCGACTACGAAGAGGACGCCTTCAACAGCCAGCGGATGGATGTCAATGTAAAGGGCACCTACAACCTCTTCGAAGCCGCCCGGCGCCATCGGCTCAAACGAGTGATCTACACCAGCAGCCTTACGGTTGTCTGGGGCTATCCCCCGCCCCAATGGGTCGATGGCGACGCGCCGGCGAAACCCGTGGGGACCTACGCCCTGACCAAGTATATGGGTGAAAAAATCGCTGAATACTATGCGGAACTTCACGGTATCTCCGCACTCTGTCTGCGCATCCCCAAACCATTCGATATTGACGATCCTGAAAGTAGAAATGCCCCCATTCTGCCCCAGTGGCTCGCTTTTCCCGATCTCATCCGGGCCTACAAGCTCGGCCTGACCGCACCCGACGTCGGTTTCGAAATCGTCACCCTTTCGGGTGAAAGCAGCAGGCGCCGGTGGGACCTCTCCAGGGCGGAGAAGATCCTCGGATACCGCCCCCGGTACCGGCTGGAAGACATGGGTTACTCACTCCGCGAAGAACCGGATTCCTACGACCGCCCCGATATCATCACGCCCGCCTGATTGGCTGACCTCCCGTGCCTTGCCGCCGGCTCCGTTACAGCTTGCCGTTCACACGTTTTTCTTCGTAAGTTACGGGCCGCAGCCGCGCGGTTTTCGCGCCTGGCAGCCTTGAATTGTCAGCGTGCGATGACACTACGCTTTCACGTCTCGACATCAGGGAGTCAAACATGGAATCCTTGCCCCTGCTTTCAGGCGACACGATGCCGGTGGTTGGCCACGGCACCTATCCGCTGAAGGGCGAGCAATGCAAGCAGGTGATCAAGAAAGCGCTTGAACTCGGTTATACCCACTTCGATACGGCCTGGATATATGGAAACCAGCGTGAGATCGGCGAAGCGCTCCGGGAGGCCGGCGTGGACCGGTCGAAGCTGTTCATCACGACCAAGGTCGGCCAGGACTACCTGAAGTATGACGTTGCGATCAAACAGGCGGAAGAGAATCTGCAGTACCTGCAGATGGACTACGTGGACCTGTTGCTGGTTCACTGGCCGCCGGTTGACGTGCCCATGGAGGAAACCATCGGTGCCTTCAACGAGATCTTCGACGCCGGCAAGGCCAGAAGCATCGGCGTGAGCAACTTCTCCGTGGAGCAGATGGAAGCGGCATTTTCCGTTTCGAAAGCGCCAATCAGCGTCAACCAGATCAAATACCATCCGGGCTATGAGCAGCGCGACGTGCTCCGGTGGTGCCTGGAACACGACGTCGTCGTTACAGCCTACTCGCCGCTTGGGAAGAAGAACATCCTCGAGGATCCCGTACTGACAACCATCGCCCGCAGCCACAACAGGACGTCCGCGCACGTGGCGCTCAGATGGCTGATCCAGAAGGGCATGAACGTCATTCCAAAGGCCAGCACGGACCGGCATCTAAGCGCCAACCTGGACGTCTTCGACTGGGCGTTGTCCGAAACCGAGATGGGCGCAATCGACGGGATGGCCGATTAGCTCCCTTATTTTTGATTCATCGGAAATTTACGTGGATGAACAGGATGAACAGGAAGTACAGGATCCGCGATGAGCTATGACGCCATTGTCATCGGCGGTGGGATCGTGGGGACGTCCACCGCCTACCATCTCGTCCGCGCCGGCGCGAGGACTCTGCTCGTGGACCGAAGGGACACGGGCCGCGCCACGGACGCCGGGGCGGGCATTCTGTCTCCCGCTACCAATACGCGTGATCCGGACCCATGGCAGCGCCTGGCCGCTCATGCGGTTGGTTACTATCCCGGCCTCATCGAGAGCCTGGAGTCGGAACAGGAGGGAGAAACCGGATTCGCCGTCTGCGGCATGATGATCGTTGCCGTTTCCGAAGACGAACTGGAACCCTTCGACGTCGCCCGCCGGCACATTTTCAATCGGCGGAATCGGCAGGGAGGGCCCTCCGCGCAGGACCTCTACGAAATATCGTCGGACGAAGCCCGCAAGCGGTTTCCGGCCCTGGCCGGCGTGCAGGGCGCCATCTACTACCGTGACGCGGCCCGCGTGGACGGCCGGCTGCTGACGGGGGCCCTCCGCCGCGCAGCGGAATCCCGCGGTCTCACCGTCCAGGAAACGGGCGTTGAGGCATTGCGCATGGACAACGATGCCGTAACCGGCGTGGTCACGGATGCGGGGGCCATTTCGACTGCCGACGTTGTCATCGCCGGCGGAGCGTGGTCCCACGCGTTCGGCCTTCAGCTTGGGGTGCAGATCCCGGTGGAACCCCAGCGCGGTCAGATCATCCATCTGGGATTGCCTCCTGCCGCCAATACGGCGTCCTGGACGATCGTCAGCGCCGTTCGCGGCCACTATATGGTGCCCTGGCCGGACAACCGGGTGGTGGTTGGCGCCACGCGGGAAACCGGATCGGGTTTCGACGCCCGTACGACGGTCGCGGGTGTCCGGGAAGTACTTGACGAGGCGCTGAGGGTAGCGCCCGGCCTGGCCGCGGCGGAAATCCGCGACATTCGAGTGGGCCTCCGCCCGTATACGCAGGACCTGTTGCCCGTGCTGGGTCCCGTTCCGGGCAGGAAAAACGTCTGGCTGGCCACCGGACACGGGCCCACGGGCCTCCAACTCGGCCCGTACAGCGGTAAGCTCATCGCCGACCTCATTACGGGCAATGACCTCCCGATTAACCTGGACGCCTATCGGATCACCCGTTTCTTCTCGTGAAGAACCGGGGGCTCCGCGTCGCCCTGATCCCAATTTCTGCGTGAAGGGATACGGAGATTTCGATGTCCGCCGCTGACTTCAAATGCCTTCTCGTGAGCCAGGAGAATGACGCGTACGTCCGCAGGGTGGAGCGCAGGTCCGTCGATGCGCTTCCTGAAGGCGACGTTCTGATCCGGGTACACTACTCCTCGCTGAACTACAAGGACGCGCTGTCGGCCACCGGACACCCCGGCGTCACCCGGCGCTATCCGCATACGCCGGGCATCGACGCGGCGGGCGTTGTTGAGGAAAGCAATGATAAACGCTTCATGCCGGGTGAAGAAGTCATCTGCACAAGCTACGACCTCGGTGCGAACACGCCCGGTGGATACGGCCAATACATCCGCGTGCCCGCCGGGTGGATCGTCCCGCTTCCCAACGGCCTCACCCAGCGCGAGTCCATGGTCTACGGCACGGCCGGACTCACCGCCGCCATGTCGCTGCACAGGCTGGAACGCCACGGCGTTGCACCAGGAAGCGGCGAGATTCTCGTCACAGGCGCCACGGGGGGTGTCGGCAGCCTGGCCGTTGCCATCCTCGCCCGGCTGGGGTACTCGGTTGTCGCGGCCACCGGCAAGCCGGATCGGGAGCGGTTCCTGCTCGACCTCGGGGCGAATGCGGTTGTGCATCGGAACGAAGTCGACAATGCCGGCGGACGTCCGCTGCTGGCGGAACGCTGGGCCGCCGTGGTGGATACCGCGGGAGGCAATATCCTGGCAACCGCCCTCAAGTCCACGCGGAGCCGGGGAATCGTCACGTGCTGCGGTCTCGTTGCTTCCGCGGATCTGAATATAAGCGTGTACCCGTTCATCCTGCGAGGCGTCAGCCTGCAGGGAATCGACTCTGCTGAATGCCCCATGCCGGAACGGACGTATATCTGGGAGAAAATCGCCGGGCCCTGGAAGATCGATGCGACGGACGCCCTGGTAACCGAACGCACGCTCGAAACCCTCGAACCTGAGATACAGCGCATTCTCCATGGCAGACAGACGGGCAGGGTTGTGGTCAACCTGATTGAGAAATGAACCGCGCCAGAATCGGTGTCATCGGCCTGGGACGCTTCGGCGTGCAGCACGCCCGCGTCCTCGCTCAGTTGCCACACGTCGAACTCACGGCGGTCTGCTCCCGTTCCGCCGAACGCGCGGGCAGCATCGCTACATCATACGACGTGCCCAGGCACTATACGGACTATCGCGACCTGATACGGGATCCCGACGTCGATGCTATCGACATCGTCACCGAAGTGGACCGGCACACCGAGATCGCGCTTGACGCGCTTCAATTGCGCAAACACGTCTTCAGTGAAATCCTGTTGACCGACAGTCCGGATGAGAACGACCGGCTTATCGACGAGACGGAAAGAAGCGGCGCCGTGTTCATGGTCGGGTTCCTGGAGCGCTTCGACGTGCGGCGAGCGAACATCAAACAGAAGATCGACGCGGGCGAACTGGGAGAACTCGTTTCCATCTACGGCCGCCGGAACATCTGGCGCGGTATTCTGGACGCGCCGCGTTTCAAGTCCTATCCCCTGGTCATTCAACCCGGGATTCACACCATCGACCAGTTGTTGTGGATGGCCGGCGAGGAAGTCCGGGAAGTGTATGCCAGGAACCGCAGTATGGCGGAACCCGGCCGCCCGGATACGTGGTGGGCCATGCTCACCTTCGAAAGCGGTCTCGTCGGCGTCATCGAGCAGAGTTTCTTCATGCCCGACGGGCGGCTCTACTGGTCCGACGCCGGCCTGGAAGTGGTGGGCACAGACGGGACGGCTCATATTACCGAACCCAACGACGCCGCCTGGATCTGGACCGGCGAGGCGACGTCCAGCCCGGACCTCTATCTCTCGCCGGAACTCCACGGGAGAATCGTGGGGGCGCTGGAGCAGGAACTCACCCACTTTGCTGACTGCGTCATCAAACGTCGGACGCCCGCGCACGGCACATTGCGGGATGCGCGCAATGCCCTGAACGTGGGTCTGGCTGTCGTAGCGTCCGCGCGAGAAGAACGGGCGATACATCTGTAATCACGGAGCATGCCACATGACCAGATCCGACGACATGTACCGGATCGGCGTGGCCGGTGAAGACATCACGCCTCCGGTGGGCATCTATCTGGCCGGATTCGCCGCCCGCACCGAACCCTCCACGGCCGTCTATCATCCCTTGAAAGCCAACGCCATTGCAATAGACGACGGCAACGATCCGCTGATCATCGCCAGCGCTGAGATCCTGGGTTTCTACGAACACACCGAAGAGGTCCGGTCCCGCATC
>JAGWBX010000016.1:0-10521 GCA_021295655.1 Candidatus Latescibacterota bacterium | reverse complement strand
GACATGGACCGGCATCGCCACGGCGACCTGGACGAGAACTACATCGAAGAACTCTTCGAGAAGGTCACCCGATGCGCGACAGCCGCGTGGGAAAGCCGGTCGCCCGCCCGGCTTCGTTTCGGTACAGGACGATGTGACATTGCCGTTTCCCGGCGAAAGCCCGACGGGAAGGGCGGCGTTGAGTGGAAACCCGGCGCCGAAGCGCCCCACGACCACGACGTGCCGGTCATGATCGTCGAATCTCCCCGCGGTGAGCTCCGAAGCGTCATCTTCAACTACGCGTGCCACCCCACCAGCCGGAGCGGCACGCTCATTGGGGGCGACTACGTCTGTTTCGCCTGCGACCAGGTGGAATCGATGTACCCGGGCGTCACGGCGTTCTTCCTCCAGGGCTGTGCGGGAGACCAGAAGACACGACCCGTCGACCCCGCATCGGAGACATTCGTATCCAGGAGTGTCGATGAAATCCGCGACATCGGCGTGGACCTGGGGGAATCCGTGGTCCGAACCCTCGCAACGGGCGCACTCGAGCGGGTTGCCGGTCCGATTTCTGTAAGCCAGACCATCCTCAACCTGGATACCGAACCGATTGACATGGACCTCGTAAGGTCGAGCCTGAAAGACAATCCGGCATTCGTTCAGGCCTGGGCCCGGCATCTGTTCGAATGCGTCGAAAACAACATACCAGTAGCAACCAGCATTCCATTTGAAATTCAGACCGTGCGTTTCGGAAACACCCTGGCGGTGGTCACGCTCGCGGGGGAAATGACCGTGGAGCACGGCCTGCGGCTGAAACGGGAAGTCGGGCCGCACTTCGACAACGTACTGGTTATGGCGTACACCAACGACATCGTCGGCTACGTGCCCGTCAGGCGTCAGATCTCCGAAGGCGGCTACGAAGTCTGGTCCAGCCAGCAGTACTGGAAACGTACGGGACCCTACGTGGCCGAAACCGAAGACCGGATCCACGCCGCCGTGAGCCGGTCCCTCGGCATCACATAGGATTGGAAAGGCCGGAACAATCCTTCTTCTCTGGCTCGGCCTATATGACTGACGTCTTGCCTGAAATCGCCCTGGTCCAGATGGACGTGAAGCCGGCGCGGCCGGACCTGAACGTGGAGCGGATGCTGCGTTACATCGACAGCGCGCGGGAGGCGGGCGCGGAACTGGTTGTTTTTTCGGAACTCTGCATTTCCGGCTACATCCTCGGCGACCTGTGGGAGGTGGACGCGCTCGTCGAGGATTTTGCGGCATTCAGCGAAACGATCCGCGAGGCCAGCAGGGACATGGTCGTACTGTTCGGGAACGTGGCGGTGGACCGGGCGAACATCGGAGAGGACGGCCGCATACGCAAGTACAATGCCGTTTACGTCTGCGCCGACGGCCGCTACGTGGCACGCGAGGACGTTCCGGCCGGACTTCCGGCGGGCGTTCAGCCCAAGACGCTGCATCCGAACTACCGGTTCTTCGACGACGACCGCCATTTCTACTCGCTAAGGAAACTCGCCGATGACCGAGTGAGGTCGGTTTACGACTGGACAGAGCCGTTTGAGGTCCGCCTGAGGGACGGCCGGACGTTCCGCTTCGGCGTGCAACTCTGCGAGGATATCTGGTGCCAGGACTACGGCTACGAGCGTGATGTCCTGGATACGCTGCGCGTCTTCCACGACCGCGGGGCGCAGGCGCTGTTCAATCTTTCCTCGTCCCCCTGGACCTGGCAGAAGAACGTGAAGCGAAACCGGGTCGTCCGGGAAATTCTGACGCGTTCACCCCTTCCCGTATTTTATTGCAACCATGTGGGAGCGCAGAACAGCGGCAAGAACATCATCGTGTTCGACGGAGATACGACGGTCTACTCCCCCGAAGGCGATATACTGCGCCGCGCGCGTCCCTGGCGGGAGCAGATGGTCCTGACCCGGAACGGAGACCCGCCGGCCGCTTCCCAGGACGAGATCGCCGCGATCTGCGACGCCATCCTGACCGGACTGCGGCATCTGGACGACGTCCGCGAGAGAGAGAACCGGTTTCTGGTAGGCGTCAGCGGAGGCGTCGACTCGAGCGTGGTGGTATCCATGCTCGTCCAGGCCTTTGGGGCCGAGCGGGTGTTCGCGGTGAATATGCCCACGCGGTTCAACGCATCCATAACTCAGGAAAACGCGAGACAGGTCTGCCGGACGCTCGAGGTGGATTTCCTGAGTTGTCCCATTCAGGATCTGTACGAGTACCTGTCCGATAAGATTAAAGGCGTGAGCTTTTCCAGGACGCCGGGCGACTATTCCCGGCTCGTGGACGAGAACCTGCAGGCGCGCATCCGGGGCGCGGATATACTGCCCGCGCTGGCCGCGAAGTTCGGGCTGGTCTTCACCAACAACGGCAACAAGACCGAAACCGCGCTGGGCTACGCGACGCTCTACGGCGACGTGAACGGCGCCGTGGCGCCGATCGCGGACCTCTATAAGGTCCAGGTGCTGCAACTGGCGCGGTTCCTGAACGGGCAGATATTCGGGAGGGAGGTCATTCCGGGTAACCTGATCAGCGGGGAGACGGTGCCCAGCGCGGAATTGTCCGAAGCCCAGGACGTAACTCGGGGCCTTGGCGATCCCATCAAGTACGGTTACCACGATGCCATGCTTCGCCAGATCATCGAATATCGGAAAGATCCGGCCGATTTTCTGCATTGGTTCGTGAACGGAGTTCTGCTGGAAGAGATTGGGTGGAACGACCGGGAGAAATTCCGGGCCTGGTTTCCCGACGTGAACACCTGGATTGAAGACCTCGAGTGGATCGCGCGGCAGGTGAGGGTCAACTATTTCAAGCGCGTCCAGGCGCCGCCGATCATTGTGCTCAGCAAACGCGCCTTCGGGTTCGACTTGCGCGAAAGCCAGTTGCCGGCGTACGAGACACGGCGCTACGGTGAGTTGAAAGCGCTCGCGCTTTCCATGGAGATAACTTAGAGGCGGTGAGACGGCAGACGCAAGACGGTAGAAGACATCCTTGTCCGATTGGTTCTTCCTTTATGCCTCCGGCAGGAAATGAAACCGCACGCGGCATACAATCTCTCACGTCTCCCGTCTACCCCCGGAGAGGTCTGCGCAACGGGCGGTACGCGAACCGCCCGTACAATAATACCGGACATCCGCGAGTTGATTTCGCAATGCCACGTCGTTGTCCGGTGGGCCGGTGTTATCTTCTCCCGTCTCACGTCTTCCCTCTCCCGGAATCTAGAAATCTGTCGACGAGGTGATCAGGAGTGACTTCAATTGAAGACGCAATTTCACATATAGAGGGCACCGTAGGCCTGTCCGCCCGGCACCTGGAATCCGGCAGGGAGATCCAACACAACGCCGCCGACGTGTTCTTCACCGCCAGCACGCTGAAGGTCCCCGTACTCGTGGAACTCTACCGGCAGGTGGATCTCGGCGCTGTCGACCTGAACCAGCGCGTCGAACTCACCGACCGCCATCGCGTGCCCGGCTCCGGCATCCTCAAGGAAATGACAGCGGGCATCCGCCCCACGGTGCACGATCTGGCCATGCTGATGATTATCATCAGCGACAACACCGCGACGGATATTCTATATGATCTGGTTGGCGGCGACAATCTCAACAACACGTTGCGGGAACTCGGACTCCGGACGACACGCATCCCCATGACGGTCAGGCAACTGCTCTTCAGCGTCGTCGGTCTGGACCCAGGGAATCCGGATCATACCTACGAGACATGCGCCAGCCGGCTCTTCAACCAGGAATACCTACTCGACGGCGCGGGCTACGACATCG
This sequence comes from Candidatus Latescibacterota bacterium, assembly GCA_021295655.1. Lineage (GTDB taxonomy): Bacteria > Latescibacterota > UBA2968 > UBA2968 > JAAXHE01. The sequence goes on along the minus strand of JAGWBX010000016.1, from coordinate 6,742 downwards.
ACCGGTCCGACGTTTCCTCACCCGGCGATATGTGCAACCTGCTTGAATTGCTGTATTCCGGCGATCTTCTATCGAACGCATCCCGGAACGGCGCCCTGGACATCCTGAAGCGCCAGCAACTCAGGACCGTGATTCCCCATGCGCTGCCCGTTGGGACGGACGTTGCGCACAAGACGGGTTTCTACCACGGCGTGCGCGCCGACGTGGGCATCGTCTTTTCGCCGACCGGTCCATACGCCGTTGCCATCATGGCCAAAGATGTCACGTGCCCCGACCGACTGGTCTTCGACCTCAGCCTTGCCACGCTTTCGAGGGCGGTGTACGACGACATGGTCGAACAATCGGATCAGGGGACGTATTAAGGAGACACGCTAAGTGGGGACGGCCGTTGAAACCAACCTGAACGCGCTCAGAAACTCCAGGTATCCGGGACGCGGCATCATTATCGGGCTGACGCCCGACGCCAGGCACTTCGTGCAGGTCTACTGGATCATGGGCAGGAGTACGGGCAGCCGGAACCGGGTCTTTCTCGCCGAAAACGAGACGGTCAGGACCCGGGCTTTCGACGAGTCCGCGCTGAAAAACCCTTCCCTGGTCGTGTATCGCCCCATCAGAGTCCTGAACGCCCGTCACATCGTTTCCAACGGCGACCATACGGACACCATTTTCGACGCGATACGGGACGGCGGTACCCTTGAATCCGCCCTGAACACGCGGACCTTCGAACCCGATCCTCCCATCTTCACGCCGCGCATCGCCGGCATCGTGGACCTTGACGACAGCGGGGCCGCCTACAGGATCGCCATTCTCAAGGCTCTCGCCGGGAGCGGTGAATCCACAACCAGACAATACTTCAGCTACGAAACGGCCATACCCGGAATCGGCCACTGCATCACGACGTACAGAGACGACGGAGATCCCCCGCCTGCGTTTTCAGGCGAACCGTATGCCGTAGAGCTGCATAACGGGATCGATACGACCCGCGATTTTTACTGGAAACTGCTTGACGAAGCCAACAGGGTATCCCTGCTCGTCAAGTTTATCGACGTGGAGTCGGGAAACGCCGACCTGAGAATCGTCAACAAGTACCGTTAACGGAAATGCTGAATACCCTCAAACATTTCTGGCCCGCGATCGTCTGCGCCGTTGTCGCTCTCGCGTTCTGGGACACGCCCTACGTCAAACCTTTCAGGGTCTTTATGGTCCAGGTTCACGAAATGTGCCACGCGGCCGCGACAATCGGTACCGGAGGCGAGGTCCTTGAAGTCCGCGTCAACTGGGACGAATCCGGCCACGCAAAGAGCCGGGGCGGTATTTTTCCGGTCATCGCCTCGGCCGGTTACGTCGGTTCCGCTTTCCTGGGCGCCATTTTCATCTACGTCAGTCTGTGGCCCCTGCTGCAACGGATTCTGCTTGCCGGTCTCGGCTGTCTTTCCATCGGGGTGGCGGTCCTCTACACGCCTTTGGGAAGCATCGATTTCCTGTTCGGACTCGCGAGCGGCTTCCTTCTTCTGGTTCCGGCCATCCTGCTGCCACGGGTTGCACAGTGGGTGGCCACGTGGGTAGGCGTCATGCTCTGTCTTTACAGCCTCTATGACTTCCGCACCGATCTGTGGCAATATACCGAACGCACGGATGCCGGCATCCTGGCCCGGCATTGGGATGCGCCGATTCTGGCTTATCCGATCGCCCTGGTCTGGGCGCTCATCTCCGTCTACGCAATGTATCGGTCCATGAAGTCGGTCGTGCGGAGGGGTCGGGTGCGGGAAGCGCGTGACGTCCCGCAGGACGACGCGGCTTCCGCCGGCAAGGAATAAGCCGAGGTCTCCGGGAGCCGGAGTGCGCGCGGAAGACGCGCCGCCAACCGGTTCCGGTTTATCGCGATGCTCGAGGTTGCCCGATATGCATACCAGCAAGGTCCTTTCCGCCCGGGATTTCGAATTCTGGCGCCGCGAGGGGAACGGGCTTGTGCGTGTCCCGTTCGATTCGTTCTGCCCCGACTACCATGAGTCGGACCGTACGGGCGTTGTCTCCCCCTTTCTGGAAGACGGCATCCTGCACACCGCGCTCGCGATTCTTGGGCTGACCACGGCCTTTTACGATGCCTGGCGCGCCCGGACGGACGACTTCTTCATCTATCCCCAGCACTTCGCCATCCTGGACATTTCGGCGGAAGGGGTCAACTCCGGGAGCGGCCGCCTGCGCCTGGACAGGGACCGCCTGGGGTGGCCGTGGGGGAATCTGGACGTGTGGCCTGACTCCCAGTGGGTACCGTCTGACGGCAGCGTTTACGGCGCGCTGAAGAGGGCGTTCGATCTGCATATCAATCGCCTGTTCTGGCCCGAGTCGTTTGTCCCGGGTGAAGGTGAAAACCGGTTGCCCGAATACGCGTTCAAAATCATGCGCACCCGCCTCAAAGCGGTGTTTTATTTCAAAGCCGGCGAGCCCAATATCGAGATTCGCGGCAATACGAACGCGAAAAAGGTCGCGGACCAGAGCGTCTGGCGGATATCCCAACTCGAAGGTCTGTCGGCGGAGCATTTGTCAATGGCGGTCGATGAGGAAGTCTCAGGAGCAGGCCATTGTTGCGTGGAACGGTATCGCAGGGTAGACCCCGAACAGTTTTTGAATGACGTCGGCGGTTGCTTCGAAAGCGGCGGGTAGAAGACGTACTGGCGAGAACGACTCGATTTTCAGGGTATCCGATGCAAATCGCGCGAGGCCCACATCGGCGACCGGGGGTGGCCGGTTCCGGCCATCCCGTCCGCGTTGGGCTCATCGGCGCCGGAAAATTCGGCACGATGTTCCTGGCGCAGGCCCGCCGGATTCCGGGCCTGCATGTACTGGGCGTGGCCGACCTTTCCATTGACCGTGCATGCGAGGCGCTCACCCGCGCTGAGTGGCCCCCTTCCCAATTTGCTGCAACGGGCTTCGAAAACGCCCTCAAGACGGGGGGCACGCATCTCACCGACGACGGCGATTCGCTTGTCGACGCGGATGGTCTCGACGTTCTGGTCGAAGCCACGGGCAATCCGATGGCCGGCATCCGCTACGCCCGGAGAGCCATCGACGAAGGCCGCCACCTGGTTATGGTGAACGTCGAAGCCGACGTGCTCGCGGGTCCCGTACTGGCGCGACGAGCCGAATCCGCCGGCCTCGTCTACTCGCTCGCCTACGGCGACCAGCCCGCCCTGATCTGCGAACTTGTCGACTGGGCGAGGACCAACGGTTTTGACGTCGTTTGCGCCGGCAAGGGTACGAAACACCGGCCGGTCTATCATGAATCGACGCCCGATACGGTCTGGGACCACTACGGAATCGACGCGGAAACCGCGGTCCGTGGCGGGATGAACCCGAGGATGTTCAATTCCTTCCTGGATGGCACGAAATCGGCCATCGAGATGGCCGCCGTCGCGAATGCCACGGGGCTCGAGCCGCAGCCGGAGGGCCTGAACTTCCCGCCCTGCGGCGTCGACCGGCTGCCGGATGTGTGCCGGCCCCGGGACGAGGGCGGTCAGCTCAGCCATAAGGGAACGGTAGAGGTCGTTTCCTGCGTGCAACCTGACGGAACGCCGGTCGATCGGGACCTGCGGTGGGGCGTGTACGTCACCATCGAAGGGTCGGGAGACTATATCCGGCGCTGTTTCACCGAATACGGGCTGCCCACGGATGCCTCCGGACGGTACACGGCCGTCTATCGCCCCTATCACCTGGTTGGCATGGAGCTTGCCACCAGCGTCATGAAGGCAGGGCTGCACGGTGAAGCCACCGGCTCCCCGCGCGCGTTTCTTGCAGACGTTGCCGCCACCGCCAAGCGCGATCTTGCCGCCGGTGAAACCCTGGACGGTGAGGGCGGGTACCGTGTTTACGGCAAACTCATGCCGGCGGGGAGTGCTGTCAGGGACGAAATCCTGCCCATCGGCCTGGCGCACGCACTCAGGCTGAAACGCGGAATTGCCGCCGGGCATCCAATCCATAGATCCGACGTGGAACTCGACGAAGACAGCGACGTGCTCCGCCTTCGCAGGGAAATGGAAGTACAATTCTAGGATTTGGAAGCGCGAGACTGTTTCGCGATTCAATCACTCCCCCCTTGAGGGGGAGTCGCAGAAGCCGAGCCGGCCCCCAAACCTTGTCCTGAGCCCGTCGACGGGCTGGCGCCTGCCTGCGCCAAGCGGAGCGCGGCAGGCAGGACGGCTGATGCGGTGGGGGGATTTCTACAAAGACAGCCATCAGCGGTCAGCAATCAGCTTGAAGCAAGAACCAAAAGCAAAACAGAAGAACACTTACATAAGGCACATCGCAAAACTGGTACAGGGCGGGTTGTCTTCTACCGTCTCCCGGCTCCCCTCTCCCCGAATCTGGAAATCTACCAACGAGGATATCAACAATGCGCGCGTCAGAGAATCTTGGCAACGGGTTCCGCCACCACGGCGTCGCTACCGACATCGCAAACCACCGGGGGCTGGTCGCCACGGTGGACGGGCAGGGCCGCAACGTGGTCCTGCTCTGGCTGTACGATCATCGCGGCTGCTACGCCCTGCTGTTGATTGACGCTGAGACCGGCGACAGCGAACAGTTCGCCCTCCCGTTTCCGCCGGGCGATGACTTCAACGCCTGCCCTTTTTCGTCGATACTCACCAGCGGCAACCTCTACTGCAGCCATTTTCACAGCCAATTCCTGGCTTTCGATCCGGCCGCACGGGCGTTTACGTTCTCGCATGAGACCGTACCGCAGATGGCCATGGGGATGACCGAAGACGACGACGGTCGCATCTGGGCGGCCACCCATCCGGACAGCGGCGTCCTCTCTTACGATCCCCGGAACCGTGCGTTCAGGGACTACGGTCACGTCTACCAGCAGAACTGGCGGCAATATCCGCGTTCGGTTGCCGCCGACAGTGCCGGATGGATCTACTTCGGGATTGGCAGTACCGCCAGTCAGATCATCAGCCTGAATCCGGATTCCGGCGCCGCTGATCCTATCCTCTCCGAAGACGAACGCGTTCACGGGAGCGGCCACGTCTACCGCGACCTCAACGGCAAGGTCTACGGACATGCCGGGGACGGCTCCAACAACTGGTTTGAACTCTACCGGGGCGCGCGAAGGCCCGCCGGGGCGCTGGAGGACCGGAACGAAAAACCGATCGTGACGGGCAGCCAGGGCCTCTTCCACCGGGACTTCCCGGACGGTAAACGCATCATTGCCTGCGACCTGGAAACGCGCAAGCTGTCGGTTGAAGTTCCGGATTCCGGAGAAGTCCTTGAAGTCGACTTCGATTACACCACCGAAGGCGCCCATGTGATGGGGCTGGCCGCGGCGCCCGATGGGACCGTCAGCGGGGGCACCACGTTTCCCGCGCGTTTTTTCAGGTACGATCCCGCGACCGACACGTGGATCAACCGCCCCAACCTCGGCCAGTGGAACACCGTGGCCCGTCAGACGGACCGGTTTTTCGCGGGCGCCTACACCGGCGGACTCCTGCTGGAATGGGACCCCGCCGGACCCTGGGTGCCTACCGAAAAGGACAATCCCGGATCCAATCCGCGGTTTCTGACCGAATGCAAACCTGCCATCAACCGTCCCCACGTGTTACTCGCCCATCCCGACGGGAAGACCGTCATTCTGGCGGGTACGCCGGATTACGGCCGCACGGGCGGCGGGATGCTGTTCTGGGACCGGGAGACCGGATCGGGCGTTCTGCTGGATCACACCGAAATCCTTAGCGATCACAGCACAATGAGCCTGGTCGCCCTTCCGGACGGCAATCTCCTGGGCGGTTCCACGACCGATCCCGGAACCGGGGGCGAGCGAAAAGCGGAAGAAGCCGAACTCTACGTGATGGATGCCAATACGAGGCGGATCCTGTGGCGCGAGGTCGTCGTCCCCGGCGCACAATCCTATACGGATCTCTGCCCGGGTCCGAACGGCCTCGTCTATGGCGTTGCAGACCGGGAACGCTTCTTCGTGTTTGATCCCGAAACCAGAGGGATCCTGCGCAGCGAAGGAACCTCAGAGAATTACGGACTGACCGCCAGACAGCAGGGACCGCGCGTCTTCGTGGCGGCGGGCAGCGTCTATATGCTTTTCGTCAAGGGCATCGTCCGTGTCAACCCGTCCGACCACAGCCTGACCCTGCTGGCCGAGTCTCCCGTGCCTATCGGCTTCGGCGGGGACTGGCTGAACGGACGCATCTACTTCGGGAGCGGGTCGCACGTCTACAGCTACGGAGAATGCGAATAGGGTAGGAAGTGGGGCAGGGGGTGTTTTATTTCGCGCGAAACGGAGGCGTTCAGGTCGGACATAGAGGCGTTGCCCGAGTCTACTAGTTGCGTCACGGGCGCGTACCGGGTTTTGATCAAGTTGCCGAAGCTCTTAAGCGAACGTGCGTATGGCGTGAACCGTATTGGGGGTGATATTGTGTCTGGACCAGAATGGACTTTTTTCCGCAGGCCGGAATCTATTGATGCATTTCAATTTGCGAGCGAAGATGCTGAGAACGAAATTTCCGGGCGAGACTGGATGGGCGATGTTTTTTAAGATTTGTCCGAGGGGCCGTTGCCTCCTGGCAGGTGGTCGATATACAGAATTCCCAATTATCCTTTACGGTTATCTTAACGCATCCCCGATCTCCGCTATTACTCCTCGCGTGGCTAATCAATATTGAGTCCACTCCGAAAAGTGAGATTCGCGTAATTTTCTTCCAAATTAGATCGGGAACAGCCATTTTCAACAAAAGCT
>JAGWBX010000015.1 GCA_021295655.1 Candidatus Latescibacterota bacterium | reverse complement strand
CTAAGAGAATCGTCGAGGAACTATTCCAAAGACACCTCAAGAGGTCCTATCGCGAAAACATGGATAGCCATTCCATCCTGAGAGACGCGGATCTTCACGAAATCGCGAAACAATGTCCGACATTCGGCGGCATGATCAATTGGATAGGCGAAAAAACTGGGGTCCGAGCGTATTGAATTCTACGGCAAATGAATGAAGGCAATGGTGACAGATACCACAAAAGAGCCTCAAATTTGGAAATGGATGTTAATCTTATCCGCAATTGTTATTGGATTGTGGCTCGGCTATCCGTTGGTAATTTCGTATCGCATTCCAGATTTGGGGGAACGAGGCCAATTCGGGGACATGTTCGGAGCAGTCAATGCGCTATTCGCTGGTCTTGCGTTTGCGGGCGTAATTTGGGCGATAATCCTACAGAAAAATGAACTAAGTCTCCAAAGAGAGGAACTTAAGCTACAGCGCGACGAGTTAGAGCAGACCCGGAAGGAGATCAAGGGACAAAAGGAGCAACTTCAGGCGCAAGATCAAACACTAAAGAAACAGAATTTCGAGAATTCGTTCTTCCAACTCTTGCGTTTTCACGTTGATATCGTTGGTTCAATGGAGACGCCTGGTTCAGGCCATAGCATTACTGGACGCAGTTGTTTCGATTCGTTTATTGCTTACTTGGCCAACTCGTACAATGCCGAACCTGGCGATGATTTCAATGAAACTTGGCGGCAATTTGCCGTAAATAATCGGCGAAGTGTCGACCATTACTTTCTCCATCTGTACAATACTATCAAATTCGTTGACCAACACCCTTCTATACAGAATTTCAAGGAGAAAAAGCACTACACGAATCTAATTCGTGGTCAGCTAGCGAGTAACGAACTGGGCATTCTCTTTTACTATTGCCTTGGTGACAGGGGAGGCCGACTAAAGCGACTCGTGGAAAAATACTCACTACTTGAAGGACTAAGCGTGAACGAATTTCTGCATCCCAATCACAAGGCCAAATTTGGGGATATTGCCTATGGAACCGCCTACGATTGAGCAGGAAATCCCGGCCGTTCGACTGCGGGATATGCATTAGGTAGGCCGATTGATGAAATGGGCATCCAACTCGATTTGAGAACTCTTCCAAGGTCTTAAAAGAAAAAAGGAGACATCATGCGCCCCGATATTCTGACCAACCGTCGTAGCACGTCCGTGCCGGCAAGGGAAACCCCGCTGAGCAGGAGATACAAACGCATTCTGGAGAACTGGGTGCCGGTAGGCCTGAGCTATTTCGAAGACTGGCCGGAGCGTCCCAATTGCGGGCATTTTTTCGGCGGGGCCCACTGGTACGGCAGCGACACGGCCGGGCCGGCCTTCGTGTTTGCAGCACTGGCGAACTCGCCCGAATACGATTCGAAAAGGACAGGATGCTCGAAAGAAGAACTGAGAGAACTCGCGCTGAAGGGGATCCGCTACCTCTGCTTTACCCACGACACGGGTCCGGCCGAGTGTATCCGACCCGAAAAAAGCCTTGGCAATCCACGAACATGGGGTACGAAGTGGGGCGAACGCGGCAGGGGGTTTTTCCCGGAGAGCCAGTGCGGTACGAACCTCTCCGACGTTGGCCTGACCGCCCTCCTGCTGGGCAACATGGTAGACGACGAAACGTGGACCATGATTGCCCGCATGCACGAGGACTATGCCGAACGGTTCGGGGCCATGGCGCCGAAAAGCGGCGTCTACACCAATACACAGATGGAAGAGAACGGCTGGACGTCGTGCGGCCTGGCCTCGGTCGAGTGTTTCCTGAGTAACTCGCCGCACGCGAAATCCTGGGCCGAAACGGCCCGCCGGTGGATGTTCTCGACAACCACCACCCAGCAGGACACGAAGAATCACGCGCAATTCTCAGACGGGCAGACGGTCAGGGAACTGACCGGCCAGACGTTCGTCGCACTGCCGGATTACATGGCCGAGAACCACGGCATGGTGCACCCCAGCTACACCGGCAGTTCGGTCATGTTCACCGGGCGGCTCGGTATCATCTACGGAACATTCGGCGCGAAGGTTCCCGAACATGCCCTGTTCAACCGGAGGGAGATCTACGACCAGCTCAAGCGTACGACGGACCGGACCGGCTCGATGCATCCCGTGCAGGGCATGGACTGGCCGTATATTCCGCCCGATTCCGGAACGCTGACGCATGCGACGGCCGCACTGTTTCTGGACGATCCCGACGGGGCCTTTTTTGAGAGCCGGGCGCTCGAAACCCTGGAACAGCGCGCCGAGAGCGTGGGCGGGCGCATGCACGATCGGCAGATCGCGGAAATCGTGCACGGACCCCAGGACCCCCTGATCATTCGTGAACACAATATCGTCAGTCCCGCCCACACCTATTTTCTCCACAGGATTTTCGGCGACGGGCCCGATCCGGCGTCCGTTGCGGCGGTTGAACGCAGACTGACAGGTGTCAAGGTCTATCCCCACTCCGGCTTTGTCTTCCATCGGCACCGGACCGGCCAGTCTTCACTTTCCTGGCGCAACGATATCATGGCGCTGCCATTGAACAAGGACGGCCTCTATACGGTCGCGCCGGCGTCGGGTTCGTTTCTGGCCAACATCGATGTTCAGGACCGTCCCGACAGTCACGACCTGGTCTCGGTCCGCGTGGACGAACAGCAGGACGGCTTTGCCGCGGCCATGATCCTGGACCGCGCGCAGCGTTCGGTTCGGCAGGAAGTGCTCTTCGCCGGCCTGCCCTCCGGAATCTCCCTCTCCTGCGAACGGCTCACGGCCAGAGAGACGATAACCGTCCAAAGTGTAGACCAGGGCTTCCTGCGCATCGTCAATGAAGACTTCAAAGCCCTGAGAGGAAATTGCAACGGGTACCGTACCGTCCACACGCCGGGCGGTTCCGATCGCTTTGACAGCTACGTCACGCGGGACCCGGACAGCGACGTTGTCAAGACCTACGATCATCCGGCATGGCTCAACGTCGACAACCGCATGGGTATCGTCTACACGGGTACAGGGAAAACCGTCTACCACAACCGGCACCATTACAAGGTCTGGCGCGCCGTGGCGGACGACCTCACCCTCAGCCGGGTGGATGAACCGTTCCCGGTAACCACCGGCAAGACCATTTCCGAACTTACGGCGCTCATCGCCCCGGATTGCAGCCATCAAGAAACGTCAGGTATCGACTCACTGATCCTGGAAGCCGGACGATCCGCCATCGGCCTCCTCGCGGACAATCACCTGGCCGTGGCGAACTTCGGCGAAAAATCCGCCGCATTTACGTTCAGGGCGAAACGTTCGGAACTCAGCGCGATCCCAATCTTCGAGGGCGTTACTCGACTCGACGAAGACAATATCGCGTTCGACCGAAACCTCGGGGCTGGCGATGCCCGCCTGCAGGAAGCGATTCTGAACATCGAGACGGACGGCGCGCTGGAAGTTAACGCCGCCGAGACCGGCGTCGTCTGGGCGCGGAACACGGGCGCCGCATCGGCACTCGTGACGCACAATGGCACGGAAACGCGGATCCCGCCGGGGGAAATCGCCGTTCTGAAATAGAGCGGCGAAGGGTTGACGTCCATTCTTCCCGCCATCGCGACAGAACGAGGGTCAGGGCTGCAGCCCTGACCCTCGTCCAGGTTTTGGTTCGGATTCAATGCGCGAATTCCGTCACCATCTGACTCTGAAACGCGTTTCCGCCGTCGCCGTTCGGCCGGTGTGCAGGTCCTCCACCACAACTCGAAACGCCCTCGGTCCGGGGGATGCGCCGTCCATATCCACGCGCAGGTCGCGCGGCTCCCAATCCCTGGCTCCCCGGTACGAATACGAAACGGCCGTCGTCCAGTCGGCCGTGGCGCGGTCACCCCTACCCTCGGGGAGCGACTGCATCTGATAGCTGACGCGGTAGTGCGTGGCGCCATATTCGTCACGCGAAAGATTGTAGATTTCAAAGTAGAACCAGGCCTTCCCTTCCGCGCGGCACACATGCAGCGGATTCGGGAGTACCGCGAATTGCTCCCGGCCGTAAGGCGCGTTTTCCCTCATCCGTATGCGCCGCGCCATCAGCAGGCTGCTGATCTCCAGCGTGTCCCGCCCGAACGGCCTTACCTGCATCCGTTCCCGGTACGTGCCCACCCGCTTCGTCGCCCGGTCTTCGAGTTCGGCCGCCAGAAAATACGTCCCCGGTTCAATGATCAGGCGTTCCGCGGCCAACAGGAAACTCTCGTCCGTGGATTCATAAACCACCCTCGGCAACCGCTCCACGATTGCGACGCTGTGCCGGAGTGTATCCCACCCGGAGTCGAAGAGAAAAAGCGCCTGCCTGGCGTCCACTCCGGCATTTCCATTGTCCTCCGACAGCGTATGCCGCACGTTTTCATCCGGAAGCGCGTAATACACTTCGATGCGGGTATTCCCATCGTCGTGCCGGAATTGCGCAGTCTGGCAGGGAGCATCATACTGCAGCGGATGCTGATAGATATCGGGTACCGCGTCCACCAGTTGTTCGAGTTTCAGGCGTTTATTGCCCAGCCTGGCCGTAACGAACCGCCAGGAGTCCCAGGTAACCGTAGGGACGAATATCACAGTAAACGGGCCGTAATCCCAAACGTCCTTCCGGCCCCTGCCCGGACCGTCCATGTACCGGACGCGCGGGTCTCCGTACCGGATGTAGACCTGTCCCCTGTCGGTTTGCCACCCTTCCCGCCCGAGTGTGGGATCGGAGAACCGCAGGTTCGCGTAGGCCACGCGCCGGCACTGTTCCAGCAGGCGTTCGTTGACCGATGTCAGGTACAGCGGGTCCCTTCCCAGCCAAAACTCTCGAATATCCTCGTCGCTCGGAAGCGGCGCACCCCTTTTTTCATCCACCGGGTCCCGGATCAGGAAGATCGACTGCATGAATCTGCGGGCTTCTTCGGACATCCGGTTCAGGCCGTCCATATAGGCGCGATAGGCCGATTCCAGGTCGCCATCCATCTGATAGCCCAGGCCGGCAAAAAAGTGGGCGTTCCAGTTTTCCGGGCGCCGCTCCCGGTAGGTTTCGAAGAGGTCGATCAAAGGCCGGGGCATGCCGGCGGCGTAATAGGCCAGCCCGAGATACTGATGCGACGGCCAGTGGACGGGGTCCAGGCTGATGGCGCGGGTGAGGTAGCCGATACCACTTTCGATGTCGAGGTCCGGGTATTCGACGAACGTCAGTGTCTTTCCGCCACTGATAGAATACATCCCGATTGCCGCTTCAGTGTCGTCATCGAGCCTGTCCGTAAAATAGGTCATCTCCCAGGCCCAGACCGCGAAACGCCCTGCCCAGAAGAGACCTGCTACATGGTCCGGATCCAGTTCCAGAACCTGGAGCGCTTTTCTGTAGGAATCCGGACGCTTCAACGTCCGCCATAACAGCTCAGCATGGGTTGCCAGATAGTCCGGATTTTCCCGCTCCCGCATCACGGCGCGCAGCAGCCAGTGGCCGGCAGTCTGGCGGGATACCGGCGTGCCCTGCGCCATGTAAAACCGCGCAAGCGCGTGCATGGTCTTGCCGGAACGGTCATGCCGCAGCGCACGCTTCATCAGGGCTTCGCGCCGGTCACGGTCGAGAAGCGTATCCGCCGCGGCAGCCAGCAGCGAGTCAACCTTCGCCGGATCGGACCGTGCGGCGTCGACGCGTAGGGAACTCAAGGCGATCAGGCAAATCGTCATTGCGAGCCGAACCATTCACAGATCTCCAAGCCTGATGCGAACAGGATTTACAGGCTCCTGGCCTCTGGCAATGAAAGGACACAGATCCAGATAGACAATGAGACGGCGTTGCAGGTCGCATTGCCCTCAATACATTCGTTCACTATCGTAAGACACACTTCAGAAGATGATGGTTCAACTTAATTTATCGCAATCAGATAGTCTCTCACAAGAATGAAGAGCCGTGAGGACAGACTTCAACGGCAAAACAAAGAAGGGTCCTGAACGGACCCTTCTGTCGGAAGCAATGTACGTAGAAATGGTTATTTGTTAATATTTCATATCGTTATTTCTGCCGGCGGAACGATCGTGACAGGTGAAATGAGAGAGGTGCGACGGGCCCGTTGTCCAGCTGCCGCAGGGCGTAGCTACAGCGTCTGTTTCATGTGCGTTAAAACTGAATCTGCCTTCCTGCAAGATTGCTCAACATCAACTGAAATTCATCGATGCGCTTGTTACCTCTGAAAATCAGCAGGTTTACGCCTTCGATCCCTTCAGGCGTCGGAAAGTCAATCTGGCCGACAAAGGCGATAAATGCCTCGTGAAAGGTAGCCAGCCCCTGCTCGTAGCTGGCGTGAATACGGCGTAATTCGGCGTCATCCGGCCTGATACCCTTAACCCGCTCCTGCAACTCCTCAATGCGGACAATCAGATTCGACATGAACTGTCGCGTCCAGTACGTGGAAACCACGCCACCCCTCCATCCCTGGGTGATGGACCCGAACTCGGCATTCATCACATTCACAGTCTCATAGGACCGCGCCACGTTTACGAGGTACGTATTCAGGTCCGACGCGGTGACCGACAACATCGTACCCGAAGGATACGGCGTCGGTTCGACCACACCGACGGGATCGGATGATCCGCAGCCTGTGCAAACGATCAGCAGCATTCCCAGGCATCGTTTCATTGTCGCCGTCCCCAGACTCTGCCGGCCGCCGCATATCCAGTGCAAATTGAACGGAGTAAACTAATGGTTGGCAGCGCTGTTCAACGTTTTGCGATAATGGGCGCGCCGCACAATCACTTCAAAACCCAGCCGGCGGTACAGGCGAACGGCCGATTCCAGCGTTTCACTGGTATTTAGAGTGGCTTCCCCGTACCCGAGCGCTTTCAACCTGTGTAACGCCCGCACGTTCAATACCCAGCCCAGCCCTTTCTTCCGGTGTTCCGGTACAACCGCCACCCAGTGAATCAGTCCGACTTCCTTGCCTCGATACGTCGCTGACCAGGCCGTGGTTGTGCCCACGGGCTCGTCACCGCAAACCGCAAACAGGACGCGCTTCCGCTCGAAATACGGAGAGTCCAGATATTCCTTCTCGAAGTCCGCAACCGTCCACGCTCGTCCGCCGACGTTTTCGACCATAAAGGCCGCATTCTTAATCCGTACAAATGCTGCATCGTCGCCGGTTTCGTAGGTCCTGATCCGGTACCCCGCCGGTGGTTCCGCCTCGGGAAGATCCGCAAGTTCCCGCCACATCCTCAGTCCCGCGCCGAACGCGGGCTTCCATCCTGTCTCCTCCAGGAGCCCTGTTGCGGCCGCGTTGTCGCTGCCGATGCTCGCGCCGGTCCGCAAAGACTCGCACCCGTTTCCGCCGGCAACCGCTTCCAACTTCATCAGTAACCGGCGGCCCACGCCGCCGCGGCGGAATTCGGGGAGCACCCCCAGGAAACTCAGCACCGCGTTGCGTTCTTCGCCCGTATACGTGAGCACGCCCACACCCGCGGGGTCCGCTCCAACGTACGCCAGCACAATCTGGTCGTTTGGCAGACTCTCAAGGGTCTCCATTTTCGGCGGCGTTACCTCTCCGCCTCCGTCGGCACAACGCGCCATCAGGTCCGCGAGATCCGGATTTGAAATGGTCCCATCCCGCAAACGAAACGTTGCGGTCACGAGAGTTTACCCTCCACGTGATCCAGAAATGCGGGATTTCCCGACGTCACGCCACCGTCGGCCACGACGACCGCTCCGGTAACGAAAGACGCCTCGTCCGAGGCCAGAAAAAGCGCAACGTTCGCGATTTCCTCAGGTTTGCCCACGCGCTTGAGCGGATAGATCTCTGCAATGCGTTCGAACAATTCGGGGTCTTTCTCGAGTGCGGGCCGCCAACCCTCCGTGATAACGGTGCCGGGACAGATTGCATTCACCCGAACCTGTTCGGGTCCGTAATCCACCGCCATTGTTTTTGAAAGCGAAATGACCCCTGCTTTCGCCGCGCTATACGCACTTTCGCCATACGACATGATCGCGTTGACAGACGATATGTTCACAATGGATCCGCCACCACGATTGATCATCCGCGGAAGCGCCGCGCGACTGCAAAGGTAGGCGCTCTTCAGGCATCCCTCTATATTCCGGTCCCATAAATCCGGATCTATATCCAGGACGCGGGTGCCATGACAATAATAGGCATTGTTAACCAGAATATCAAGCCCACCGTATATTTCCACAGCTACGTCGCAGGCGCGATTTACGTCCTTCAATTCAGTCGCACTGCCCACCACGAGCGCGGCTTCGCCATCCGCCCGTCTGATCGCCTCAACCACGGCCTCCCCGCGGTCCCGATCGAGTTCCAATACAACCACGGTCGCGCCTTCTTGTGCGAACCGCGTCGCCACGGCCTTGCCGATGCCCGCGCCGCCGCCCGTAATCCAGGCGACCTTTCCCTCTAACCGCATCGAAGCCTCCTTTGGCCTCATCCGGTCGAAATTGCGATTGAACGATCGCCTGCATTGCCAGACAATTGCAGCAAACCGCCATGTGCAAATATACCGGAGCCACCCGCTCGTGTCAACGAACACGATCTGAATTCGAACTTTGCAAAAGGCCTCGTCAGCGGCGGGAAGCACTTGAGGATCTTGATTCCTGACGAATGAAGCCTGTGTCGTGCGTCCATTCGATGGTTTCTTCAATTTCAGATATATATTTTTCCGAACCAGCATAGATGAATCCGTGTCCTTGTTTATAGGAGGGATAATCTTGAGAAATCCGGCCAGAATATAGCGTATATTTATACTTTATTGATCCAGACACAAGGTGAGAATGTCAGGATGGCGTCCACTCTCCGGAGGGTTTGGGCATGTCAATAAAATCACACCTGTTTATTGTGTTAGCCGTGACTCTTCCAGTACTTGAGTCTGTAGGCGACAGTATTGCGGCGACTTCCGCGGACTCGCTGGCAGCGCTGCGCAACGCAAGGGACTGGGTCGGTCTGGGGTACGCCTATCTGGAGCGCGGAGATTTCGAAGATGCCAGGAAGGCATTTCGGCGAGGCGCGAGAGGGGATTCCGCGGCGGCGGCATACAACGGTATGGGCCTGGTATACGGACGGGATCCAAAGGCCGTCAAGGCGAAGGCCTTCGAGTATTTCCGCCGTGCCCTGGGGGTCGATGAGGGTTACCTGGAAGCGCGGATGAACATTGCACGGATGAACATCCAGCTGGGCAACCTGGATGCGGAGCGGTCCCTGAAGGACGTGATCGAGGCGCATCCGACGTATGCGCCGGCCTATCTGATGTTGGCGGACTGGTTCAGGGACAGCTTCTTCCACGAAAAGAGAATTGCCCTCTATCACCGCTATTTGGAGATCCTGCCTGGAGATATCCGGGGATTGCAGGGCCTCGCGATGACCTATATCGAACAACACAAGTATTCGGAGGTATTGAAGGCTGTTGAACCCGCGCTTGCGGATACGTCATCGGATTCACGGCTTCTGCCTCTGGCGGCCCAGGCCCACGCGGCAATGGGGGATCCGGAGCGGGCTGTTGCGCTTTTTCAGGAGTATTTTCACGCATTGCCCGACAGCGAAAGGGCGTTGTATGAAGATCTGTCGCTTGTGACCTTTCCTGAAGAGCTTGAGACCTACGAGGTCAAGTTAGGCACGGAAAAGGAGGAATGGCTTCAGACCTTCTGGAAGAAGCGAGATATGGCGCTGGTTTCCGCGGGCAAGGGCCGGGAGGCGGAGCATTATCGGAGGGTGTGGCATGCCCGGACCTTTTTCGGGGAGAAAGTATTCCCGTGGGACCGGCGAGGGGAAGTCTACATCAGGTATGGAGAGCCGGAGTATCGTGCGCGTTCGGACAGGGTCAACGCGTATCCTCCGAGCCTGGCGGTGCAACGGATACGCGACGTGCACGGGCAGCAGATCTACGGCGTTTACGACACCAATACCGATCTGGAGAGACCGAAGGGATGGACTCTAAAGGACAAGTCCGTTAAGATGGAGGAGTGGGTATACACGAAAGTCGCGGGTGGCCTGCAACTGATTTTCAAGGACAAATGGTTCGACGGAGATTGGGACTTCCCGAGTGTCGAACCCGGAAACGACATTAGCCTGACCTCAAGGCTAATGTCGCTGCATCCGGCTGTGGTCTACAGAAAGGCAACGCAAAAGCTGCCGGATTTCTACGAGGTTCCTCCCGGGGTGGCGCCCCTCGAGTTCTACTACGACACGGCCAGTTTTCGCGGCGCGGACGGTGGTGGCGCGGCGGTGGAGGTCTATTTCGGCATTCCGCTGGACCTGGTGGCGAGCGAAGAAAAGGATGGACGTGATCTCTCAGACGTCAGGATGGTGGCGGCGTTGACGGACGCAACGGGCGAGGTATACGACCGGCTGCAGACCGGCCTGGTCTTCACGGCGCCTCGAAGCGAGAAGGTTGCCCATGGCACGTTTGCTCCCGACATGATGCGATTCGAGGTCGCCCCTGGCGACTACCGTCTCGCCGTCCAGTTGGTTGACCGGGTCTCCGGCAAGTGGGGCGTGTATCTGCAGGATTTGAGGGTCCATGATTTTGTGGACTCGCTCGCTGTCAGCGATCTGCAGTTGTGCTGGGACATTTCGGAAACGACACGGGCAGGGAAGTTCAGGAAAGAAGACCTCTGGGTCGTGCCGATGCCCAGCAGAAGCTACCGGCAGGACAAAAACATCCACATTTACTATGAACTGTACAACCTGCAGAGAGACGAGTTTGGAAGGACCAGATACCGGGTTTCTTATTCGATACAGCGTGACGCGCGTTTGGGGAAGGGGTTGTTCGGCGCGATATCGTCGATGGTACGCAGAATCGTCGCAGCCGGAGAAGACCGGGTGATCGTGAGCTACGATCGGAGTGGCGATGACGTGATGGAGGCAATCTACTTCGATCTGGATGCAGGAAATCTCAGACCGGGCTTGAGCCGCATCAGGGTATCGGTGACCGACCTGAACAGTTTGCAGTCCGCAATGCGTACGGCCATTTTTCATGTAGAGAAATAGAAAGACGGCCGGAGGCCCCTTTTGTTTTAGTCATCATTCGAAAGATCATCCGCGTCGAATCCTCGGCGCAATTTCCGCACAGTATGTCTTGCGTCTCCCCGCGCGGACCTCGAGGACCTCGGCCAGTGCCTTCGCGGCTTCGCGAACCAGGCGCCCGGTATCGATTCCCCGGTGGCCGGGACTGTACGGCTCCAGCTTTCGGATTCCGCGTGACAACAGGTGTTCCGCGCCCGCGTAATTCTCGCACGACAGATGATAGTAGCCCACCGCCACCTGAATCATGCCCTGAAAAAAGGGTCTTTCAGGTCCCCGCACATCCATCCAGACGTCCTCCCAGGTGTCGTGAGACGCGTAGAAGTCGCCGGCATTGAACTCGCGGACGCCCCGCTCAAACCGCTCGGTAATATCGGATATGGGATGCACGTTCAGGCGTCTTCTCCCGGATGGTTGACGCGCTCAGGCAAGACCTCACATGCAAACGGCAAGGCGTCGAAATCCCCCCACCACCGTCGCCGGCCCTCCGCCAGGCCACGGGCAGGGATCAGGGGACCGGCTCGGCTTCTGCCTGCCTGCCGCGCTCCGCTTGGCGCAGGCAGGCGACTCCCCCTCAAGGGGGGAGTAACTGGATCGTCATACCGGCTCGCGCGTTAATTTCGGCCCATTTGGTCGCGACTGAGAAACGGAAAGCCGCGATTAGAAAAAAATAAATGGCGGGCGCCAAACCACAGGGGCCCGCCTCCTGCGAATCTCAATGCTCAACCTACCGGCCTTGTCCCTTGTAGATTCCTCTCCTCCTGATATATCCGTCCGTATTCCTCCTGAAACTCGCGATCTCTTCTTCCGTCAGTTCCCGCCTTACCCTGGCCGGTACCCCCGCCGTCAGCGTCCGCGGCGGAATTTCCATACCCTCGAGAACCAGCGCATTCGCCGCGACGAGCGATTCCTCGCCAACCCGCGCCTGATTCAACACCGTTGCGCCCATCCCGATGGTTGCCCCGCGGTCTACCAGACATCCGTGCAGAATCGCGTTGTGCCCAACGGTAACGTACTCGCCCACGGTACAGGGACATCCCGGATCGGTATGCAGGACCGCTCCGTCCTGGATATTGGACCCCCTGCCGATCCGGATCGGCTCCTCGTCGCCGCGCAACACCGCGTTGAACCAGATGCTCACCTCCGCCGATACACACACCTCACCGACAAGTATCGCTCCTTCAGCGAGAAACGCGGAATCGTCAACAGCCGGTGAGATATCCTGAAATGGCAAGATTCCCAATTCAGCCTCCCCGCATCCAGGCCGATGGTGACCGGATCCCGAACGCGCACAACCGGTTACTTCGAGGATTATCCGTGGAAGATGCCCGACCGGGCCGCAATATCCACCTATTTGCCGCCGGGCTCACGTTTTTCCTTGTCGTCGTTCCCGTCTTTATCGCGGTCCCGACCGTCGGTCACAGGGCCCAGCACGAACTCACGTTTTCCGGGACCGCCCCTCGAGCGAAGCAGGCCCGTGAAAAAACCGATCGTTCCGGAGATCGCGCCAAACAGAAACGCTGTCTCCTTGACCGGCGAATCCGTCTGCCAGGCGGCAAACGTACCCATAATGGCGCCCGATATTGCGCCCCCGACGCCCATTCGGACCGCGGTGCCGAGTTTCGTTGAACGCCTTCCACGTAGGAACAGGACCCGTTCGATGTCCTCAACCTGCACGCGGCGGGCATCGAGCCCGGCTTGCACCAGTATCGTCCCGTCGACGTATTCCGGCAACAGCTGTCCCTCGATCCGCTCACCGTCCTTCAGGACCACCCCACCTCGAAGCCGGCGCGTTATTCCGGCCCTTGGACGCCGCTCCTCAAAGGATATTGTCCGATCGGTATACTTGGGGTATTCGGAATCTTCCGGCAACCTGGATTTAAATCCGATCTTGTATTTACCCTTCCGGACCTCGTCGTAATGTTCGACGTATTCCCTCAGTCGCCTGAGCGCATCCTCGTCTCCGACCGGCACGGTCCTGTTAGCGATTTTCGGGCCGGACCGGTACCGGATCCTCACCATCACGCGTTCACCGCTTTTCAGAAAAGTGGCTGTCTGTATACCGGCGACAGCCATATCGAGCAGCCTGAGAGGAACCCTTTCGTTATAGACGCTGCGCCCCTGGAACAGGGAGTAGCGGTTGCTTTCTTCCAGGTCGATTTCCGGCCCGACAAGCGGGCTCAGCACCACAAGATTGCCCTCGATCTGCCGCACGTCCACGATTGCCCAGCCCGCATCCTCCAGGGACTCGATTGTCCGGGTGGTTTTGGGACGTTCTTCCCCGTTCTTTTCACCCTTCTCCGAATTTTCGCCGCCCGAATCCGCCGCCCAGGTCTGACCTGCGCCAATAAGGCTGGTCCACAGCACGCAACAGGCGCACAGCAAAGCGATTGACTTTCGAAACATAACCATCTCCCTGGATGTGAGGTGACTTCCCGGCACGGCTTCAACGTAAGGCGCACATTTTTTTCGAATTGGGGTCAAGCGCAGGCGCCGGTATCACTAAAAAAACGGGTCGTCGACCCGCGTGTCTGCAGTCAGCCTGTGCTTTGCACTGCCACGTAAACGCCCCAACGGAACCAAAGTTCCGTCGCCGGGATCACCGGGAAGCGATATTCAGGTTCGCGGTTCACGGTTCAGATCCTCAATCTCGGCGCTAATACCATCCATAATGTAGGGACGAAATCTCCTGAACATCGTCCGTCGTCTGAACCAGCCGTCGTCCGGCGCCGCCGTTCCCGCAACCCTTACGAATTGCATCAGGTCGACTCCGCCGGAATTGACCTCGCCGTACAGCCAGACACCCAGCCTTCGCCGGACGTTCGGCAGAGATTCGGGGGATACCTGCATCGCTTTATCGAGGGGAAAGAAGACTTCGCCATCCGCAAGCACCGAAGCGTCGCGCATGAATTTTCGGGGAGGCTGTGCGAGTTGATCCGGATCCCCCACGGCCATTCCAGTGACAAAATCGATATCGCCTTCCGTCACCACGTCCCTGAACAGGGTGCGCATGCGGTTGCGCAGACCGCCATAGTCCTCCATCAGGTGACTGGACCTTGGGTTCACGCCCACGTACAACGTACCCAGCCCATTGTACCGCCGGCACTCCGAAACGAAATCGGCCTGGTTATCGAACAACCCGATGCCAATGACGTGGTCTCCGTCCGTGGCTTTCAGATGCGTGAGGCCAAGTTCCGGACTGTGCTGCAGGAGGTTGTAGTGCCGCCGCACGTCGCGTTCACTGAAGGACTTCACCCTTCCGTTCTCCGCGTTCTCCGGCTCAGTAACTGCCTGCCGCCGCGGATCTGCGCCGCAACGGCCTCGTAGCCCGTTCCCCCGTCCAGTTCCCGCCGGTTAACACTGGCCTCTGCGCAAAGCGACTCCGCCACGTCCGCCTCGAACAGATCGCATTCCGAATGAAGGGTCCGAAGGTCCAGTTCGTCCAGGCGCCGTCCCTGCGAAAGGGCACTCCGGACCAGCCTGCCCACAATCCGGTGGGTTTCCCGAAAGGGCAGTCCCTTTCTCACGAGATAATCCGCGAGGTCCGTCGCCACGACGGTTCCGTCGAGAGCCTCGCGCATCCGATCGGTCAGGACCGTCATTGTCCGCCACGCGCCTGTGAAGACCTCCAGTACCTGATGAACCGTATCAACCGTATCGAAGAAGGGCTCTTTGTCCTCCTGAAGATCCTTCGAATAGGTCAGGGGCAATCCTTTCATCACGGTTAACAGCGCCATCAGATTACCGTATACCCGCCCCGACTTGCCGCGGACCAATTCGAGCGAATCCGGGTTCTTTTTCTGCGGCATCATGCTCGAACCCGTGCTGTACGCGTCGGCGAGTTCGATGAACCGAAACTCGGACGACGACCATACGATCAGGTCTTCGCAGAACCGGCTGAGGTGTCCAATGAGAATTGCCGCAGCGGCCATATACTCCAGGAGATAGTCGCGGTCGCTGACCGCGTCGATGCTGTTGGGCGTTATCCGCGAGAAACCCAGTTCCGACGCCAGGAATTCGCGGTCGATCGGATAGGCGCTGCCGGCGAAGGCGCCCGATCCGAGAGGCATGGCATCCGCCCGCTCAGCGCACGCGTCGAATCGTCCCCGGTCCCGATCCAGCATCCAGAACAATGCCATAGTATAGTGGGAAAGGCGTACGGGCTGCGCCTGTTGCAGATGTGTATATCCCGGCATCAGGGCGTCGATGTGCCGTTCGGCGAAATCCAGCAGGACGGTCTGCAACCGGTCGATGCCGGCAGCGGTTTCCCGAGCCGCCTCACGCAGATACAGCCGCTCGTCCAGCGCCACCTGATCGTTCCTGCTGCGCCCCGTATGGAGCTTGCCGCCCACCTCACCCACAATCTCGATCAGCCGGGCCTCCACGGCCATGTGTATGTCTTCCAGGTGTGCGGCCAAGGCGAGGCGGCCGCTGGCAATTTCGGCTTCCACCTGGTCCAGGGCCTGCAGGATGCGGTCCAGTTCCTGTGCCGTCAGGACGCCGATCTTCGCCAGGGCCTTCGCCTGCGCCCTGCTTCCGGCAATGTCCGCCCTGTAGAGCCTCCGGTCGAACCCGATGGATGCGTTGAATTGCTCCATTGCGCTCTCTGACGGCTTGTCGAACCGCCCCGACCATGGCTTTTTTGCAGATTCGCCCATTGAATTATCCCAAACAGCCGACGTATCCCGCGAAGCAGATTCCGGATCCCTGTATCTCAGTTACCCGTCAGCCCTTCATCCACCTGGCGGGATGCATTCATCGCCTTCGCGCCGACACTCAGCACGTTCAGAAATCCCTCCGAATCCCGATGGTCGTAGTCGCCGATCGCTTCCATCGAGGACAGTTCGGATGAATAAAGCGAATGCGCCACGGCCCCGGAGGATTGGTACGTTACCGTGCCTTTGTAGACCGAAACGGTCAACGAGCCCTCGGCCAGCTTCCGGACCGGCGAGAGGGCGCCTCGAATCATCTGCGATGACAGGTCGAAATAGTACCCCTGATAGATCTGCTCGGCAAGTACCGAGGAGAGCGAATCGTAGAATCGCCGTGCCCGCCTGTCCAGTACCTGCTGCAACAGGAACTGGTAGCATGCACCCAGTAACGCGAGCCCCGGACTCTCGTACACGCCACGGGATTTTATGCCCACAAAGCGATTCTCTACCGTGTGGATACCGATGCCGACGCCGTGACGCCCGGCAACGTCATTGGCCGTTGCGATCGCCGACACGGCATCCACGTGCTCCCCGTTGACAAGTGCAGGACGCCCCGCTTCAAGCGTTACGGAGAATGTTTCCGGGCGATCCGGAGCGTCTTTCGGGAAAACGCCCATGCCCGGCTCGATGAAATCCGCCGCAACGTCGAGATATTCCAGTTTTCCCGCCTCATGCGTCAATCCCAGCAGATTCGCATCCGTCGAATACGGCTTATCCTGCGTAGCCGTAATGGGCAGGTTCCGGGCCTGGCAGTAGGCGATCATTTCCCTGCGTCCGCCGAAATGTTCCAGAAACGCGTCGTCGCGCCATGGCGCATATACCTCGATGGCGGGTGACAGCATATTGGCGACAAGCTGGAAGCGCACCTGGTCGTTCCCGCGTCCCGTGGCGCCGTGTGCGAGTACGTCGATATCGCGCGCCTGCATCTCCTGAAGGATGCCCTGTGTGGTCACGTGGCGGGCAAGACCGGTTGTGTTCCAGTACCCGCCCTCGTAGACGGCATTGGCGAGGAGCATGGTGATTGCCTCCTCGGCCAGCTCCGACTTCAGGTCCAGGATTACCGAATCCACGGCCCCGCAGGCCAGCATCCGCCGGCCGATATCCTCAATATCGACCTCGTCCGGCTGACCGATATCCGCGGTCATGCTTACCACTTCGACCCCCTGGTCAGCCAGCCAGCGCGTAACCGTACAGCTGTCAAGCCCGCCGGAGGCCGCCAGCGCAATCCGACTGCCCCGGATGTCCGCCAATTTCATTGCTGAAGCTCCTTTTTGGCTAGCCTGTCAGGATTTCGTCGAATACGTCCATGACCCGGTCGATATGCGCCTGATCAACAACCAGGGGCGGCAGGAATCGCACCACGTCCGGTCCGGCTGCGCATACCAGGATTTCCCGCTCCCGGAAGGCGCCCATCACGTCGGCGGCGGGAACGTCGGCCAACACGGCGCCCGCGATCAACCCCCTGCCGCGGACCTCCGTGATCTTGTCGGGGTACCTTTCCTTCAGCGCGTTCAGCCGGCCATTCAGATGGTCGCCCTTCGCCCTTACGGCCGCGATGAATCCCGGATCCGAGAGCTGCCTGAAGACCTCGATGCCCACGGCGCAACTGACCGGATGCGCCCCGAACGTCGCTGCATGGTCGCTGGGCTCCACGGCATCGGCAACATCCTGGCTCATCAGTGTCGCGCCAATCGGCAGGCCCCCTGCCAGGGGCTTGGCCAGCGTCATGATGTCAGGTGTTACGCCGTAGTGCTCGTAACAGAACAGGGCCCCGGTCCGGCCGAGTCCCGACTGAATCTCGTCGAACACCAGCAGCATCTTCATCTCGTCGCACAGCTGCCGCAGCCCTTCAATGAACGACGGTTCCCCCGAATGAATGCCGCCCTCGGCCTGGAGGGGCTCCAGAATCACCGCAACCGTCTCCGCATCCACCAGCCGCTCCACCGATTCGAGATTGTTGAATTCCGCGAACGAGATTCCGGGCAGCATGGGTCCGAAGCCCTTGTGGTATTTCGGCTGTCCCGTTGTGGAGACCGACCCCATCGTACGCCCATGGAACGAGTTGTTCATCGCAATGAACTTGTACTTCGCGCGGTCCTCGAAATTTCTGTACCCCCATTTGCGCGCAAACTTCAGCGCGGCTTCCCAGGACTCGGTTCCGCTGTTGCAGAAAAAAACACGATCCGCGAATGAACTGTCGCACAGCATTTTCGCCAACCGTGGCGCGGGAATCGTATGGTACAGGTTCGAAACGTGGATCAGCTTCCGCGCCTGCGCCGAAATGGCGTCGCCAATGGTCGGGTTGTTGTATCCCAGCGCATTAACGGACAACCCGCTCACAAAATCCAGATACTGTTTTCCGTCGGTGTCGAACAGATGCATCCCGTCGCCCCGCTCCAGGACAAAGTCGGGCCGCGCGTAGGTCTGTAGAATATAGCTATGCTCAAGATCGATTATTTCTTGCGTGTCCATCTTCCACTCCCCGGTTTTTTGGGTTCCAGAAACACAACCTGATTCGCGTTTTGCTTCACTGGACAATCTCGGTGCCGATCCCCTCACGCGTGAAGACTTCGAGCAGCAACGCGTGTGGAACCCGTCCGTCAATAATGTGCGTCTTGTCTACGCCCCCTCTCACAGAACGCACGCACGCCTGTAGCTTCGGAATCATCCCTCCCTTTGCCGTACCGTCCCGGATCAGCCTGTCGACGTCATTGACGTGCAATGTTGAGATCCTGGAGTCCGGATTGGCGCTGTCACTCATAATGCCATTTACGTCCGTCAGAAAAACCAGCTTCTCCGCCTGAAGCGTTCGCGCGATCTCCCCCGCGGCCGTATCCGCGTTCACGTTGTAACTCCGGCCGTCGGGACCCAGGCCGATTGGCGCAATCACCGGGATCGTCTCTTTTTCGCACACCCTTCGAACCGGTTCCGGGTCCACCCGGTGCACGTCGCCCACAAACCCGATATCCACCTGCTTTCCATCGGACGCGGCCATTGCATAGTGTTTGCTTACGTGCATCACGCCGGCTTCCTTCGCGGACATCCCGTACGCGCAACCGTCCAGAGCCCGGATTCCCTCCACAATCCGTCTGTTTACCACACCGAACAGTGTGTCTTCCACCACCTGCATCGAATCTGCGTCAGTCACGCGCAATCCGTTTATCCATTTCGACTCCAGTCCGGCTTCCTGCAGGCGTCTGCTGATTTCCCTGCCGCCGCCATGCACGACCACCGGCCTCATTCCCACCGTTTCCATGAAGACCAGATCCGCGAGGATCGTATCGGATCCGCCGTCGTCAGGCTGTGTACTGCCCCCGTATTTCACAACGACGATCTTGTCCCGAAACGAGCGGATGTACGGAAACGCCTCCACCAGCGTGGCGGCTTTCTGAATGAATTGCTCCATCGCAAAATCCCGCGTTACCAGGCGCCTTCGGGCCGTACGTATCGGCCGGCGGTTCAACCCGTACTGTAAACGCCGTCAATTCCGTAGAGTCTGGGCAGTCCGAACATCAGGTTCATGTTCTCCACCGCCTGGCTGGCCGCGCCCTTGCCCAGATTGTCTTCCATGGCGCAGATATAGGCGAACCCCTCGTCCACGCCCACCTTGATCGCCAGCTTGTGCGTCCCCACCACGTCGCGCGTACCCCACTGTTTGTCTTCCCTGTCCTCCACCGGACAGACAAGGTCCTCTTCGATATACGCGGACCCGATCGCCTCAACCAGCTGGCTGCCGGCCTCATGCACAGGCAGCGCCTTCAGGCGGTCGGCCAGTTCGATTCGTATGTTGGCATTGATGCCCGCGAATACGGAGCGCAGAACGATGGGCGTGAAGTTCACCCGAAAACCGGAATAGAACTCCATCTCCGGCACGTGTTTGTGCCGCCGGCCGTAACTGTAGGTGACCTCGTCGGGCTCCTCTTCCACCTCCCTGCGGGCACCCGAATTCCCCGACGTCGCCACGACCGTCGCTTCACCCTGGACCATGCCCGTCAATGGATTCAGCGCCAGAATGACGCCGGTTGGATAGCAACCCGGATTACCGACCAGCCGCGCACCGGAAATCCGGCTGGCAAACAGCGCGGGCATTCCGTAAACCGCCTCTTCAAGATACTCCGGCGCCAGGTGGTCCAGCCCATAGCCGGCTTCGAACAGCCGCCTCGGCAACCGGAAAGCGCCGCTCATATCGATGACTCTCGCACCCGCGTCCAGCGCCTGCGGCGCGAACTGCATTGACTCAGGGTCTCTGGTGGCCAGAAAAACCACGTCACACTCGTTCAGGACACCATGGCGGCGCCTTGAATTCTGCCGGAATCCGATCTCAGCCCGATCGTGATGCGCCAGTACCCGTTCTATCTCCTGGCCGACCATCCCGGTATCGCCGTAAATGCCAACGTTCAAAACCACGCGAATCCTCCCACGGGTCCGGGTATAGAGGGTTCCGAAACGGAGGGCCGGGGCCGCGCTTCGTGCTTCGTTTGCGGTCCTTTCGGCGATGCTGCACTCCGGATTGCCGCATCGTCTGCCATGTGATTGACTGTCCGGGCCCGTTCAATGGGAAATTTCAAGAATCCGTTCCCTCAGAAGTTCTCGTTTTTCCACGGATTGGCACAAGATGAATATCGTATTTTCTCCGGCGATCGTACCCACAACCTCGGTCCATCCGGCCCGATCGATCGCTTCGCACACGCCCTGTGCATGACCGGTAATCGTTTTCAACACGAGCGTATGCCCCGCCCCGCCCGTTTCGACGACGAAATCCCTCAATTCCCTCGCGAGCAGATCCGATCCACCGACATCGTGTTGAGATTCGCCGGTCGGCGCCCGATAGCGAAGGCCTCCCGAGCCGTCCGGCGCTTTTACGATGCCCAGCTGTTTCAGGTCCTTCGAGAGCGTGGACTGTGTGGTGGAAATCCCCGCGGCGCAAAGCGCATCGTTCAACGCCCTCTGAGTCCCGATTGAACGGGATGCAATGACGCTGAGAATACGCCGCTGCCGTTCCTGTTTGTCATTCATGGAATTTTATTCCAATTATTCTGGATAATTATTGAAAATTAACAAAAAAATACCAAAAGTCAAGAATAATTATTCCAAACGGCTGATTTCTCGCCTGATGCTATCGAACTCAGATCTTTACGACCTTTCCCGGATTCATTATGTCCAGCGGATCCAGTGCTTTCTTGATCGCCCGCATGACCTTTACGCCTTCCCCATGTTCCTGCTCCAGTGCTGCCAGTTTACCGATGCCGATCCCGTGTTCGCCCGTGCAGGTTCCTCCCATTTCCAGGGCGAACTCGACGATCCGTTCGCCGAATTCGCGCGCTTCGGCAAGCTCTTCGGGACACTCCGGATCGATCAGGAAAACGACGTGGAAATTCCCGTCGCCCACGTGACCGAACAGGGGCGCAATCAGTGTCGACGCGTTCAGTTCTTCTTTGGTTCTGAGAATGCAATCCGCCAGTCTTGAAACCGGAACGCACACGTCCGTCACGTACCCCACGGATCCCGGCCGCATGGTTTGCGACGCGAAATAGGCGTCGTACCGCGCCTGCCAGAGACGGTCGCGTTCTCTTTGGCCGGTCGCCTTGCGGAAATCTTCACCGCCATGCCTGTCCGCAACCGGCCTGACCGCCGCCACGCGCTCGGCAACGGACGACGCGGAACCGTGGAACTCGAAAAACAAAGTTGGCGCCACTTTGTAGTCAAAGCCGGAATAGACGTTGATTGCGCCCATTTGAACTTCGTCGAGAAGCTCTATGCGCGCCATTTCTATTCCCGCTGACGTCATTTCCATAACCGCGTTTACCGCCGACGATATGTCAGGAAACGCACAGACCGCCGCGGATACCGCCTCAGGGATTCTCGCCAGCTTCAGCGTCACTTCGGTGATCACACCCAGTGTGCCCTCGGATCCGACGAACAGATGCGCCAGGTCGTAACCCGCGGATGATTTTCTCGCCCTTCCTCCGGCCTGAATGATGCTGCCGTCAGCAAGTATGGCCGTCAGCCCCAGGACATTTTCCCTCATCGTTCCGTATCCCACCGCCGCGCTTCCCGATGCCCGTGTCGCCGTCATGCCCCCCAGTGAGGCGTCCGCTCCGGGATCCACGGGAAAGTACAGTCCCGTCCCCGTTTCCGCCAGATGCCGGTTCAGCTGCTTCCTCGTTACCCCGGCCTCAACCGTTGCGTCCAGGTCGGCTTTGCCAATCCTCAAGATACGATTCATGCGGCTCAGATCGATACAGACGCCGCCCCGTACGGCGACGATGCCGCCTTCCACGGCCGTACCCGTCCCATACGGGACCACCGGCGTTCGGTACCGTGTACAGAGTTTCACAATCTTCGACACATCCTCGTTGGACGCGGGGAAGACCACGGCATCGGGCAACATGGGCTTATGGTACGAAGCGTCCCCCGCGTGGGTTTCCCGGATATCCGCGTCCGTCCTTATTCTGTCGCCGAGTAACAAACGGAGTTCCCGGATGACCCCCACCGGGTCCTGATCCGAAGATCCCTTCGCCGTCCGTGCGATTTTTGTCATTCCTGTCAACTTTCTATCAAGCCGCTTTCGTGGTCACTCACAGGTGGCGAGCCAGCCATTGGGTCATTTCCCAGAACACGTGCATGACCGATTCACGCGCGCTATAGCCGTGGCTCTCGTGGGGAAGCATCACGAGTCTGGTTGTTGCGCCGTGACCCTTGAGTGCGTTGTATAGCCGCTCGCTCTGCATGGGAAAAGTCCCGGAGTTGTTGTCGGCCTCGCCGTGAATCAACAACAGCGGCGCCCTGATCCTGTCGGCATGCATGAATGCCGACATGGCATGATAGACCTCCGGCGCCTGCCAGAGCGTGCGCTCTTCCGACTGAAAGCCGAACGGCGTCAGCGTACGGTTGTATGCACCGCTCCGGGCGATTCCCGCCCTGAACAGATCGCTGTGCGCCAGGAGATTCGCCGCCATGAACCCGCCGTAGGAATGTCCGCCGATCGCGATACGGTTACGGTCCGCAACACCCCGGCGCACGACTTCCTCCACCGCCGCCTCGGCGCTGGATACCAGTTGGGTGACGTACGAATCATTGGCTTCCACGCCTTCTTCTCCCACGATTGGCATGGAAGGCCCGTCCAGGACCGCGTATCCCTGCGTCAACCAGGGCAGGGGCGTTGTCCAGGTCACGCGTGTAAATCGATGCGGAGAGCCGGTGACTTGCGCGGCGGCATCGGCGCTCCTGAACTCGCGAGGGTACGCCCATATCAGCAAGGGCAGCGGACCCTGCTCCTCGGAATACCCCGGAGGCAGATAAAGGGTGCCGTTCAGGCCAACCCCGTCTGCCCGCCGGTATTGGATGATCTCCTTTCGCACGTTCGACAGTTGCGGCGCCGGTTGGGGAAATGCGGTCAGTTGCCGGACGTCGCCGGTCTTGAGCGCCCTCGAGAACACGTTTGGCGGGTTCTGGGCCGATTCGCGCAACGTCAACAGCACGCCATCGGCCTGATCGATCAATCTGACGGGTTGTTCATAGTACGGCGGTTCGCACTGCCAGATCCGCTCTGTCGATTTCGTATTCAGGTCGAGCCTGTCCAGGAACGGGAAATCCCCCTCCGGAGAGGCCCCGCCGCCCGCCAGGAAAAGATGCCTGCCGCCGCCACCCGTCAGCAACACCCGCCGCCCCGCGGGATTTGACGTCAGCAGCGGCGTTCCCGGATCGCCGTACCGGTCTTCCCACGACCGGTCGACAAGCAGTTTGCGGTCATTGGATACCGCGTCCGGGGCAAACCGCCAGGTCCTGGTCCGGCGTGTCTGCCACCAGCGTTCGGTCACCAGCGCCATCGCGTCGTCGCCCCACGTCAATCCGGCGTACCGCATCTCGAGAGACTGTAACAACGCGGGTGCGCGATCAAAGGGTCCGGATAGCGCGTACACGCGATCCCGCACGTCCGCCTCTACGGCCGGGTCGCCGCCATCCTGCGCTTCCACCCAGCACACTGTCGCATGCGCGTCGTTGCGCCAACCGAACGAGCGCGGTCCCTCGGGTACGGCATCGAACGCGATGGGTACATTTTCCGCCAGGGGCGCATCCACCAGTTCGCGAATCAGCAGGCCGTCCATATTCCATACCTCAACCCGAACCGGAAACCGATAGTGCGGCACCAGGTACGAATATGGCCGGTGGAGGGTCTCCACAAGCAGATGGGCGCCTCCCGGCGCCGGTTCGGCGCGGCGGATGATTCCCGGGGCGCCTAGGTCCCGAGCACTTCCGTCCGATGCAATCACAACCAGCCGGGAGGTCGCATAGTACTCGAACAGAGTCTCGTCGTGTGCTCCCTGCAACAGGTCCTGATAGGTTCGCGACGGCGCCGGTTGTCCCGCATTTGCCCGGATCTCGGGACCCCGTGGAACCCGGGGCGCCCGGGGGACTTCACCCCGTTCATCCGGAACCGCCCGGACGATCAGCGAAGGGATGCGGTCCGGTCCGGACGGTATCCAGGCGAACGGCGCGCCGAAGATGCCGTTCAAACGGACGTCGGACACCTGCCGCGCCGCCCCGGAGTCCCGGCCGGCACACCAGAGCCTGATCCCGGATCCGTCACGAACGGTAAAAGCAACACGGCTCCCGTCCGGCGCCCATTGTGGCGACCCGATGCGGCCGTCTTTCGGCAGACCCGTCACCGGGCGCTGCAATCCGTCGGCAATCCGCAATAGCGTCAGTCCCGTATAATATCCCGACCGGCTCTGACCGTTGGCGTTGGGGTCAATGCGAAGGCCCGCCAGCCGCAACTCCTCCCGGGCCAGTTCGGATATGGGCGGCAGGCCCGGTTTCGCGAGCATCAGGATCCACCGGCCATTGGGGTCGACGCTGATGTCGGGTGTGCCCGGCGCGTCCAGCAGCGCCGAAATTTCTTCCGGCGGCATCCGGTATTCGGGTGTTTCAGAGGTCTGATTCATCTTGCGTCACCAGTCTGAGGCGTCGCGGGGTCTGCCCGGCCTATGTGGCAACGGGCTCCAAGCCGTCCGCCGACCGCTGCTCGTTCACATCGTCAATCCGCCAGGGCACAACGGAACCGTCGGCCCGGTACCGATCGTAATAGCCGCCTTCGAAACGGGCGATAGGCATCAGCGTCTTACTCGAACGCACCGCCTCCAGCGCCTGCATATCCATCGGTTCGCCGCCGGCCAGATCAATGACTTCGATCTCTTCCACCCGGTTGCGGCCCAGTCCGCGCGCGGCGGCAAATTTCAGATAGGGCGTTGTCTCGGGGTCGAGCCCCATCAGATACGTTGCAACGGCATCGACGTGGACCTCGTTCTCGCCAATCAGGGTCCACCCCAGCGGGTAATTTTCGCCCTCGTTGAACGCGGTGCCATCTCTTCCTACCAACCCGTCCACCATACAGATACGCGGAATCTTCAGTGATCGCAGGGCGGCCAGCAGGTCGCACAATTTGTGGTAGAACCGGTCTTCAAACAGACTCAAGCCGCTCTCGGTCAGCCGCCAGATCCCGTTTTCGTGCGGCCGGTCGACTTCCTGAATATGACACAGATGGCGCTCCGGCCGCGCCAGGATTCCCATCAGGTTCTTGATGGCCAGGGTCGTACATCCCAGGTTGTGGCACTTCGCCAGCGGCACATTGAAAAAGAACGCGCAGTCCGTCACTTCCCGATAGATCGGATAGGCCTCAAATACCTCGCCGCCGGGCACGGTGACCGACCTGCTCGGCCGGTCGTTCAACGGGGTCAGCGTCAGCTTTCTGCTGTCCGCCATCATCGTGTACCCGGCGCCCTTCCATGTATTTCCGTTTTCCGGCTGTTCGCCGGATTGTCCGTCCGCGACCACCAGTCTGCCGGCGTCCACACCTTTCTCCACGAGCGCGTCGGCCATGCCCGCCAGAAAGCCCGGGTGGGTTACAATTCGTTTCTTTGCGGGAAACAGGACCGTTGCATTCGGCTTGAGCAGTATTGTTCCCGCTTCGGGCAGCGCGAGGTCCAGGCGCCGCAACGCCTCAAGCGCAAGGTCCCTGTATTCCTCGAATGGCGCCTCGTTTCCCTTGATCTCGACTCGATACAGGTAGACGCTGTCACTGTCGGTTCGCATCCTGGCCTCCTCAAGCCTGATTCGACGGCCCATATTTTCGTTTATTCGATTCAGTTGCCACTGGCAAGACAGAATTTCGGCACGAGCCGAAATCGTCCGGGCCGGTCGCGTGGTTTACTCATGCATTGCGCGAAGCGCAATCTCCCGGCTTTTCCCGAGCGCGTCGAGAGGATCCGGCAATCCGGGGTGTAGTTCCAGACTCAGATTCCCCCTGTAGGCGATATCCCTCAACGCCGCAATGCAATCGGCCAGTGCTGCTTCGGTCAGAATGCCGTCCGTCAGTCCCAGATGTAAATCGCGGGAACCGTCATTGTCGTCCAGATGGACGTAACCCAGCAGGGGTCCGGCGTCGGAAATTATCGAGGCCGGGTTTTCTTCGGACATCTGGGCGTGGCCGATATCAAGCAGCAGGAACAGGTTGGGATGCCCGACTTCCCGCAGGAACGCGATCGTCCCGGCAGCGGTTGGCAGCGCGGAACCCGGGAAATGTTCCACGCACACCCGCACGCCCATTTCGCCTCCCCGATCGGCCACGCTCTTCAATTCCGCCGCGTATCTGTCCAGAGACGACGGGTCTTCATCCGGAACGACGTAGGCGGCGGACGCGCCCAGCGCGGCGCCATAGGCCAGCGTTCGATCCAGATAGGTTGCCGCGCCAAACCGGGCGTCCCGTTCGGGACTGCTCAGCCGGGCGTCTTCCGGCATACCGAAAGATGCCGCGATACAGGAAACCGAGAGCCCCTGCTCCCGGATTTCCTGCCGCGCTCCTTCCGAAGAAAAAGCGAACGGCCTTACGTCGATCCACTCGAAACCCAATGCGGCCGCACGCGCAAGGATCGTGTTATCGGAGCCCTCGATGGCCCATACACAGCACGCAAGGTTCATGCCGGCGTCTCCCGCATCCGAATCGCGTCCTCCACCATATCGTACACCGTGTACCGGGCTTCATAGCCCAGCAATCGTTCCGCCTTGCTGCTGGTGATATACCAGGGCCGTCGTGCGGTGGGAATACACGCCTTTACATGGGGCAATTCCAGTCGCACGGCCAGGTAGCTGGCGAACGCCTCCGCGCAATGCGGTTCGCGTCCCCCCATATTGAATACCTCTCCCACCGCCGCCGCCGTCCCCAGTACGCGGATACATCCCGCGGCGATATCACGCGCGTCCGCCCACTGCCGGACCTCGGGGTTGCCGTCGCAATCCGCGTAGACGACAAGCTGCTCGCCACCGGAATCGAGCGTTTCCAGAGCCGACCGCGTCTCCAACTGCGCGCTATTCGCCGCCGCCATCGCTCCGGCGTGGGCGATTGCCGCGCGCAGAAACAACCAGCGCGCAAATACGCTGTTCGGATTGACAAGTTCCAGGGCATCCGCCGTAGCGCCGAATCGCAGGACCGTTACGGGAACCCCAAAACCGCGGCTGAAGCTCCAACAGAGTTCCTCCGCGCCAATCTTGCTGGCGCCGTAAACCGAACCCGACATCAGGGGATAATCTTCGTCCACCGGAAGATAACGGGCGTCCTCGTCCGGCTTCTCGAAATAGACGGCATCGCTGCTGGCGTAAATCAAGTGAGCCGGTTCGCGCCCACAGTCGCGGACTGCCTTCAGCAGATGATACGTGCCCTGGACGTTCACCCGGACGAATTCTTCCTCGCGGCAGCCTCGCGACGTCAGCGCGCCCGCGAGGTGAAAGACGGCGTCCGCGCCGTCAACCGCGGGTCCGAGCGAGGCGGGTTCCTCGAGCCGTCCGTAGACGACTTCCACCTCCAACGGCAGATCCGCCGCCCGTGAATCATGGGGCATCACCAGCGCCCGGACGTCCTGCCCGGCCTCGGCCAACGCACGTACCAGGCGCCGTCCGATCCGGCCCGTCGCCCCGGTCACAAGCACGCGCATTTCGCCTCCTTCTCACGTCCTGGACGCCAGACCGCCGATCAGCGTGTCCACGTGCATGACGAATTCCAGCGTCAGTTCGATACGCGAGCCCAGTGTCTCGTATCCCGGCCAGTACCAGCACCCGTGCGGATTCTGCGATTGAACGTACCAGGCGGCCATGCGAAATGACCAGTCCAGGTACGCCCGTTCGCCGGTCAGCTGATACAGGAGCGAACTTCCCCAACTGCTCTTGCATACCTGGGCATACTTGAACTGTGCATCCGTTGCCGCCATCGAGAAGGCCTGATAACGACGCGCAAGCGCCAGGTATTCGGCGCGTGGGTCCGCCAGGTACAATCTGGACAGAAACCCGGCTGCGATGCCCCCGACGGTCCAGCGCTGCGGCCGGTCTGCACGGTTCTCCACGACGTGCCAGAAGGCCTCGTCATCCGAAAACCCGGTGATCAAACCGCCTTTTTCGCACGACCAGGCATAGTGGAATCTTTCGGGCAGATCCGCCTGCGCCGAGTAAATCCGCCGCAGGAACCGGTAAACCGATCGTGCGATATCCAGGCGGCCGGTCGCCAGGCACGCCAGCCCGGGACCGCACGCGTAGGGAACGTCCATGCGGTCGCTCATGCCGCGGTCGGCCCTGCGGTCGTTGTGAAATCCGCCCGACACGGGATCATGCCAGGACAGCAGATCCGGCATCAGACCGTGGCTCAGATCATACTGCCGCGCGAGATGCGCGCCGACGATCAGGGTGGCGTTCCGGTACGCGTACGCGTCGTCGAACACGCGATACGGCCCTTCGATGCCGCCCTCCCCGGTCAACATCTCCCGCCGGATCCAGTCGCAGATTCCCGCGGCCGCTCCGGTTTCGCCGACCACTGTAAACGTCCACGGCGCCCGGTAGAAATGGAATCCCTCTGCCGGATCCCCGAGGGAGCCATCCGCATTCAGATGATCCAGCAGCCATACCGTGCCCTTTCGGCGTGCCTCGTGGAGCGCGGCGATCGTTTTCTGTTTTTCATCCATTCGGGAAAAGGACCAGGTTCGGGACCTCCAGCCAGTCCCCCGCGCCCACCATCGCGACCGAAAACCTGGGACCGTCATCGCCGTCGGCCACCGGGAAGTCTTCCATTGTCATCGGCGCCCTGCCCTCGCGGTCGATCCGCCACCCGCCGTCCACCTTCCCGGCCAGCCGTCCCTGTGGTTCGCCCCGGCGGTTTAACAGGGTCATTCCCTCGTGCGCGTGGGGATTTGACGCGCTCGTGAAAAGGCGGTCGGCGCTTGCATCCAACACCGGCCCGCCGGCCACGTTCACATCTTCGTCTCCTATAGACAATCGCCGCCGGTCAATCACTTCAGACAGAGTCAGGCTGTCCGAGTATCCATCCGAAACCACCTGAATGGCCTGTCCGGGCCGGAGGGTATCCTCGATCACGGCGTCGTCAAGCCCGATTGTCCCCCGCGGGTAGTCCACGGACGCGATCCGGCTCCGGCGCATACCCTTTCCCTCCAGCCGCAAACCGTCCATCGCCAGCATCCTGCCGTTGAAGAGCATCGCCCGGACGGGGCGACGCTGCCTGTTGAGCGCCAGAAAGGCCGTCTGTCCCGTTACTTCGATGCCGTTGTCCATCGAATACGTCCTGGCGGCATCGAGGGCGTGGAACAGATAATGCACGCTGCCGTCTTCCAGATCCACCCGGACCGCGGCTGCCCCGAACCCGTCCGGCGTCAGTTCGATCCGCGTCGCACTTCGGATCCACGTCCTGTCCTTGTAGGGTTCGAACACCGTGGCGAACAGGCTGGACAGATTTGCGCCGGTTCGCCGGCGTACGAGGAACTTCACGCTTTCGGGCAGGGTTTCGTATTTCTGCACCGGTCCGTCGCACGCGAAGAGTTCCTCGTTCTTTCCCATTAAATGCGCTCGAAGTCCGATGCCCTGCCACGGACGTTCCGGCTGGCCCTCCAGGGGTTCCGTAAGCCGCCAGTCGGCAATTGCCTCCGCATTCAGATTCCCGGTCTGCACGTTGTAAAGAAACTGGTAGCCGCTGCCCTGGTATCCTCTGTAGGGCACACTGGACAATCGCTTGTCCTTCAATTCGGGATCGTCGTAGAACTGTTCGTATGGAACGTCCTCACCCGCCAGCGTCCCTGTCTCCCGAACCGGTCCCAGCGCCGGTCGGCAGTCGAACGCCGCCTGGTTGCCGTGAAGCATGTAATCGTGCTGCGTGCCTCCGTTCACGTAGAATACGTCGAAAAGGTAATGGCATCCCGGAGACGCCTCAACAAGCATATTGGCCCGCCGGTAGCGATCGACCCTTCCAGGGTAGGCGCCCTCGCAGGACGCATCCACAACCTGGGCGAAACCCGCTCCAACCAACCCGTGCAGCCGCCCGGGTCCGCGTCCCTGCCTGACTTCATCAACGACAACTGTATTGTGCGCCACTGTGTTGGTAAAGAATCCGGCAAGCCTGTGATTGAACGCGTCCGTCTGTTCCGGGTACCCGATATCGGTCAGCAGCGCGTTTTCGTACGAGAAGAACAGGATGTTCAACTGGTCGAAATGCCGGTGGGCCTGGTGGTCGCCATAAAAGAACGAAACGGCCGACCGGTTCGTTTCATCGCCGCACTGCAAGTTGGCCATTCCATACGCCGGAAAATGGAACGACCGCAGACCGATCTCGGGTGCTTCGCCTTCAGGCAGTTCCGAAAGCCGCTCCTCAACCGGTCTGTTGAACAGGTCTTGGCGGACCCCCGGCTGCGTCTTCAGTACCCACGCGAGGCGGGCATCGCTGACATGCGGAAGCGCAAGCTGGCATACGGCAGGCTCCCAGGCGCCTCCGTGCGCGAACATGTCGCCGGAATCTCCGGTGGAGGGGGTGAACTTCCCCGCAATGCAGACGTCAAACGCCCATGTGACCAGTTTTCCGTACCGCGGGTGCTCAAACAGGTTCACGCCCGCATCCACCATCAGGGCGGCCAGTTCCGTCAAGTCGTGCACCCAGATTCGATTGTATGAGAGCGATTCATGCGGCATTCCGTCGCGGTAAACCAGGTTTTCAAGCGCGTCCCGCAATCCCATATCGGTATCTCTTACAGGATTCGGGTTCGCCAGTACGTACCGGACCATCTCCTCGCTGTGCGGATGGCCATGGGATGCCGACAAGACCTGCGAGAGCGTCAGCAGCGCCTTCTGGTGCATTCCATAGTTGCCCCTGATTCGGCCCCCCGACGCGTCCATAATGCACTTTGCCGCCTCGCGGAGTAACCGCTCCCGAATTGCAGCGTCGACCTCCGCGCCTGTATTGCCCGAGAGATCCTGGAGTTCCACGTCGGCGTTCAGATAGGGGCGCACCGCGTCATACGCGATCGCGCAGGTGTGCGGGGGACGTGTTGCCCAGATCATATTGAACAACTTTCCCGTGTACTCGGGATTGTGTTCCTTCGACTCCCTGGACTGGATTTCGTACCTGTAGTCCGGATAATATTCCGCGAGCTGCCACAGCAGCAGCGCACACTTATGCGCGTACCTCTTCGCAGTGTCGCCGTCTTCCGCAAGTACGGTCCCCTGGCCCAGGACTTCGATCGCCTCCATCAGGAAGCGCATCATGCTCCAGTGTGCGTAATAGGCCACGAACCAGTAGTTCGCCGGTACGGGGTCTCCCGGACGATGCCACCCCCATCCATCGTCGGCGTACGGACCGGTCAGCTGCGACCTGTCGTTCATGTCCGTGGCCAGAAACGCCTCGAAGTCGTTCGACGGATACGTCTCTCCCCCTACGGGACACGTCACTTTATAGGGGCGGTCGAAATCGATAATCCACCTGTAAAGCCCCTGCTCATGGACTTTAACCCCGTGTACCGGGCACCCGTCGTTGTGAACCTGGTATCCCCGCGGTACCTGAGGGGGTGACACGAGGGTGCGCAGCTTCGCATCCCCGTAGCCGGCCCAATGCTCCGCCCTGCGTATTATCTCCAGCCGCTGCTCCCGAGCCCAGTCATAATGCTCCAGATTGTGCCGGACCACCGCCATGCGGGCATCGGTGAAGTAGGCGCGCGTGCCGGATGCAAATCCGGGTCGGGTGAAACCGGCAACGACCGTGAGGGTCAGGACACTTGTCAGAACGTCCAGCGGAGCGAAGTCGACGAGAAACTCAATCATCCGTAATCTACCTTTCCAATACTCGGTGTTCTCGATGTCACAACGCGGCCCCGGCCGATCTCCGGCGAATCGGACCGACGCGCTTCCGGGCCACGAACCGTATGTCGAATATACGCGCCGGACGCCAAAAACGGGACAATGCACTCACGTAGTGTGTTGTCCCGTCTTGAAACTGAGTCCACCGGATGTGCAGGAGTTGGTCAAATCGATCCGGATTCGACCTGACCCGTCAATCAGTTACCCAGTCAACACCGTTCGCAAAAGAAAAAGAGTACGCAGAACGAGATAGATGCGAAAACAGGTAGGCTTCAGAGCTTGATCACCGCAATGAGAATGCCAGTCAGTGCCACCATGGTCGTAATCAGCCAGGCGAAACGGGATTCAATGAGTTTATTGGTCTCGTCAATTCGCTTATTGGTCTCGTCGATTCGCTTATTGGTCTCGTCGATTCGCTTATTGGTCTCGTCAATTCGCTTATGGGTCTCTGCGATCTGCTGGCGCAGGTCTTTGACGTCTTCGCGTAATTGCTGGCGCAGATCCTGCAGGTCTTCGCGCAGATAGGCAACCCCCCAGTGGGTATTGTCCGGGGCAGGTGCGGCTTGAGAATCGGGCGTTTCGGCCATCGCCAGGGCTCCTGTCAGCGTTTGGGCATCGTCATTTCGAACAGAACGTTTACCGACGCGAGGGCTCGGAGACGTCGTCAACGGGGCCTGTTTGTCACGTCCATAATAACCAGTTGACAAAGCGTTGTCAAGCCGCTTGGCAGTCCGTTGAAAAAGTCGCTCTGCATGCGAGGCCGGACGCCTGTCTGCGTGCACCGCACAGGCAGGCAGCCCGGATGGACTTTTTCAACGGGTTGTCAGGTCATTTGCGTTCCATGGACCGTGGCGCGGGCCGCTCAACCCCGCCCGATCCCGGCTTGACAGTCAATGACGCCGGTATTATGATGGGATGCGGTCGGCCCGCAGGGCATTCGGGGCCCGGCGCCGTACAGTGTAAAGGGAAACGAACGGTTCCGTTTAGAGGAAATCATCCATGAGCGATTCGAACCCGAACGGGCGAATTATGGCGGGATTCGGCAAGGTGGATATTACGCCTCCCGCCCACGTGTCATTCGAAATCTACGATCCCCTCTTCTTTCGCGCGCTGCACGTGCGGCGGGGCGACCGGCAGGTGACGTTTCTGGCGGCGGACCTGTTTCTGTTCGACGAATACTGCTTCGACATGATGGCCGCGGACCTGGCGGAGACGGACGTGGACCCCGCATGGGTGCTCCCCGGCGCCAGCCATATGGGCACGGGTCCCACGCTGTTCCAGTTCTACGTGAATCAGCCCACCGAGGCGTTAAAGGAATTCGGGAACGAGGCACGATAAGTACGGCAATCTGCGGATGGTCTCGCTGACGGAGTTTCCCAGGCCGCCGGACGATCTTGTCTATGACGCGGTGGATCCCCAGGTGGGCGTGGTGCGCTTCGACCGTGACGGCAGGCGGCCGATTGCGTTGACGAATTTCGGATGTCACGCGCTGGCTCTGTGGGACCTGCGCGGCAACGTCTCGGCGGATTATCCCGGCGTGGTTGTCCGGGAACTCGGCGAACGGGGGATCGACGGTCTTTTCATCCCGGGCGCGCTGGGCAACGTGCATCCCGTACGTGAAACGGAGGACCCCTGCGGCCGCATCGGACGCTCGCTGGCCGGAACGGCGTTGGCAATTTACAACGGGCTTACGCCGCGGGAGGACGTGGAACTGGCGCTGTTCAAACGCACAATCCGGATTGCTCGCCAACCCGTGGCGGACGTCGAGGCGGCCCGGAAGGAATGGGAGGTGAATCCCCCCGCCGCGGAGGGGCTCGCGCGATACGAATACTGGCTGGCGTGGACGTACCGGGATCAGCCGACCTGCGCGTTTGACTTTCATGCGGTGGTACTCGGCGACAGCGCTTTGATTCACATTCCCGGCGAGCCCTTTGTGGAGACGTCGTTCGCCATTCGAGAGGCCGCCGCGTTCGACAGGGTCATGCTTCTGTGCAACCCGTGTCCCGAGGTTGGATATCTGCCAACCGCGCACGCGCGCATCGAGGGAGACGGCGAGGTATTGTTCGCGCCGCTCGAGATGGAATCCGAAGCGCAGATCCGCGAGGGCGCGATCGCCCTGTTGCAGGAAGCGTGGGGCCGACCGGAAAGATAGCCGGTGGCCGGGAGCGAGTTGTGGCAAAGCGATCCTCTCCCGTCTTTGTTCAACCCGGCAATTCTTCTGATTCGCGAAAGGCACCTTATCCGATGTCTGAAGGCCTGTTGCAGCGGCTTGAAAAGGGGTTTGTCCTGGGTGACGGGGGATACCTGATGGGGTTGCGGCTGCGGGGTTTCGTGAGAACAGGCGCGATGACGCCGCAGGTGGTGGCAACCCATCCCGAGGAGGTGCGCAGGCTGACGCAGGAATTCAAGGACGCGGGGGCCGAGGTGCTTCAGACACTCACGTTTTTCGGGACGTCAAACATGCTGAAACCGGCGGGTTTCGGGGACCGCGCGGAGGAGATCAATGCCACGGCCTGCCGGATCGCCAGAGAAGTGGCTGGCGGCGATGCGCTGGTTGCGGGCAACCTGAACAGTCCCACGATTTCACTGATGGATTACGATCCCTCCGACGCCGCGAAGCGGGACCGTACGTGCGCCTGGCTGGACGAGCAACTTCGCTGGATTTGCGATGGCGGCGTTGATTTCCTGATTCTGGAGACGTTCTCCTGGCTCGACGAAGCGCTCCTCGCGCTGGACCTCGCAAAAGGATCAGGACTGCCGCTGGTGGTAACGGTGAGCATGGAGGGCAAGGGAAACGCGGAAACGTTCGACGGGTTTTCGCCTGCGGAATGCGCGAGACAACTGGCGGATGCCGGCGCCGACGTTGTGGGGCTGAACTGCATCTGTCCGCCCTCCGCGATGCTCGAATTCGCAACTCAAATGCGGCAGGCGGTCAACGTGCCGGTCTGTTGCCAACCATCGGCCTGGCATTCCTGGTGGGACGCGCCGGCCGCCACGAAGGCGCAATTCGCCCGGTTCGCGAGGGATGCTGTTGCCGCCGACGTCCGGTACCTTGGATCCTGTTGCGGCGCCGGCCCGGAACACGTGCGCGCGATGGCGGGAGCGATGGGGAAATAGAGGTACCCTCGCGCCTGCGGGGACCACGTGCAAAACAACGGAGTGTCTATGTTCTATCTCCGGACCGAAGGCGACGCGCGCACGAGGGGTATCGCCCACGGGCGCGCCGCGTCGAAACGCATCGCGGGTCTGATCGATCGATACAGGGAGGACTTTGCCGACGGGGAAGGCGGCTGGCGCCCGGGGCTCGGGCCGGATGCGCGGAAGCGGAAAGTGGACATGTGGACGGATCGGATGGGGCGGTTGTTTCCCGATATGGTCAGGGAAATCGAGGGGATTGCAGCGGGCGCCGGGCTGCCGTTCGAGGACGTGTTCGAGCTTAATCTTGTCTTCGATCTGGATGAATCCACAACGCCCGCGTGCACGGTCTTCGGATTTGCCGACCGGACCGGGGAGGTCTGGCTGGGGAAGTCCGACGATCTCGGAAAGAGAGAACTGGGGGCAAACGCGGTCCATCATGCCGCGCCTGCG
Organism: Candidatus Latescibacterota bacterium; assembly: GCA_021295655.1. Lineage (GTDB taxonomy): Bacteria > Latescibacterota > UBA2968 > UBA2968 > JAAXHE01. The sequence goes on along the minus strand of JAGWBX010000015.1, from coordinate 40,945 downwards.
GGTAGACTGAGGTCGGTCCAGATGCACTTCGTCGGTACCATCTGGACGTCAGCGGCGGTCAACGAGACCGGGTTCGGGTTCGGCATGACGGGACTGACCGGATGTGAGCGCCGCCAGGGCGGAGTGCCCGTGCTGTTTCTGCTGCCTCTGCTGGCACAGCAGTGCCGCACGGTCGAGGATGCCGCTGCTCTGTGCGCCCGGTTCGAGGTGCCGATGCATGGGATGAGCGTGCTGATGGGCGACGCGACCGGGGACGTTGCGATTCTGGAAAAACACGTCGCCGGTCAGACCGTCAGGCGCCCGTCCGGCTCCGAAGCCGCGGTGTGGGAGACCAACCATTGTCTCGGAAAGGAGCTTGTCGGTAAGGACGATCCGGCGTCTCCGTACCTGGACAACAGTCACGCGCGAATCTCATTGCTCCAGGAGATGGAGAAAGGGGTAGAAAGGAACTTCGAAGGCATGGCCGCGATGTACCGATATCACAGCGATCCCGTTGGGATCTGCCAGCACGGGCAGGCCGGTCTGTATACGGACAGCGGGATTATCATCTGCCCGAGCAAGCGGACCATGTGGGCAACGGAGGGGCCCCCCCCCCCCCCCCCCCCCCCCCCCCCCCCCCCCCCCCCCCCCCCCGCTTCTATCGCCGGAGTTTCAATTGGTAGCGGCGGAGGGACTTGAACCCCCGACCCATGGATTATGATTCCACTGCTCTGCCAACTGAGCTACGCCGCCACCTGTATTTCCGGTGAAAAATACAAGGATGTGGCGTTGATGTCAAGCCGGAAAACGTCCTGGAATGCGGCGCTTATGCCCTGGCGGTTGGTCTGAAAGCCATTGACAACCATAGCGGAATACGGTAAACTGAAGTTGTTGATAATGCCGCGTAATTCTCAACAGCCGAGGGAGTTCTCCCGGATGCGCGTAACGCTTGCGGTTCTTGCGTTCCTGCTGCTGCTGCCGGCCACGTGCCTGGCGGATGGTTCGGTCTATGTCGTGCCGATCGAGGGGACCATTGAGCGAGGGCTCGCCGCCTTTATCTCGCGGGTTATGGAAGAAGCCGAAGCTGAGGGCGTGTCGGCGGTGATATTTGAAATCGACACCCCGGGCGGAGCGCTGGACGCGGCACTGGTCATCCGGGACGCGATTCTGTACAGCGAGGTGAAAACCATTGCCTTCATCAACCCCCGTGCGATCTCGGCCGGCGCCCTGATTTCACTGGCCACGCGGCATATCGTCATGGTGGAAGGGGGAACGATCGGCGCGGCCACGGCCGTTGACATGCAGGGCAAGAAAGCCAGCGAAAAGGTCATCTCTTATTTTCGCAACGAGATGAAGGCGACCGCCGAGAAGACGGGCCGCCCCCCCGAACTGGCGGAGGCGATGGTCGATGAAGACGTGGACATAGAGGATCTTGCGCCGAAGGGGAAGCTGCTGACGCTTACCACAACCGAAGCGGTTGCGGTAAAGATTGCGGAATACATGATTACCGCAACGGCCGAGGGCGATAAACTTCAGGCCGTGCTGGCGCAATATGAACTGGAAGGTGCGCGGGTAACGCGGCAGTCGGTGAACTGGTCGGAGCAGGTCGTGCGCTGGCTCACCCATCCCATCGTGGCGTCGCTGCTGATGTCGCTCGGCTTCCTGGGGCTGATCTTTGAGATCCAGAGCCCGGGTTGGGGCGTCGGCGGCACGATCGGCCTGATCTGCCTGGGTCTGTTTTTCGGCAGTCATATGCTTGTGAAGCTGGCCGACTGGACGGAGGTGCTGCTCTTTCTGGGCGGGGTGATTCTGGTGATTACCGACCTGTTCTTCATTGCCGGATTCGGTGTGCTGGCCGTTCCCGGGGTGGTGCTGATGACTGCAGGCCTGTTCCTGAGTCTGATGGGTCGACCCGAACTGTGGACGTGGCAGTCCGTTGGCGTTGGCGCCCGGCCGCTGCTTCTGGCATTTATATCCACGGTTGTGATCGCCTGCGTGATGTTGAAAATGCTGCCCCGCACGTCTGCGTGGAAATGGCTTGTGCTCCATGAAGAAGAACGCAGTGACGCAGGCTATATAGCCACCGGTCAACACGACGCACTCGTGGGAAAGGAGGGCGTCGCGTGATCGACGGGCGTCGGGTCAACGTGGCGGCCGATGGCGAATTTATCGAAAAGGACAGCCCGATCAGGGTGGTCGAGGTCGAAGGCAACCGGATTGTGGTACGTAAGACCGGGGAAACGGGTTAGCAGTCCGGATGGACTTTTTCAACGGGCTGCTTGATGAGTGTCATTCGGCAGGGGGCATCGCAGCTGATTGAAATTGGTCAGGCGCCGTTTTATGATCGAAGTAATTGCTATATTAGTCGTGTTTGTCGTCGCAATTACGGTTGTGTTGTGGAAATGGCTGGTGCTTAACGCAGACGAACGTACCGAAGCAGGATACATAGCCACGGGAAGTCATGACGCGCTAACCGGCAAAGAGGGTGTGGCCTGCACGCCTGATCGACGGGCGTCGGGTCAACGTGGCGGCCGATGGCGAATTTATCGAAAAGGACAGCCCGATCAGGGTGGTCGAGGTTGAAGGCAACCGGATTGTGGTACGTAAGGCCGAGGACGCCCGTTAACGGGACCCTCGTTTGAGCCGGACCGGGTTCAACCGTCTGAGAATACAAGGAGCCGTGATATGTTCGAAGGAATTGCGCTGTTGTTTGGTGTTGTCGCACTAGTCGTCGCACTGTTTCTGTTCTTTTATTTTATTCCGTTCGGGCTGTGGATCTCGGCGCTTGCGGCCCGCGTCCGGATCGGTATCGGCGAACTGGTGGGGATGCGCCTGCGCCGCGTTTCCCCGCGACTTATCCTGGGAGCTCAGATCAGCGCAACCAAGGCCGGGCTGAAGATCCCAACTTCCTTCCTGGAAGCGCATTTTCTGTCGGGAGGGCAGGTGGAGAACGTGATCACTGCCCTGATCGCGGCGGACAAAGCCGGGATCAATCTCACCACGGAGCGTGCCGCGGCCATCGACCTTGCCGGCCGTAACGTGCTGGAGGCCGTGCAGGTCAGCGTCAATCCCAAAGTGATTTCCACCCCAATGGTCACGGCCGTGGCCAAAGACGGCATCCAGGTAAAGGCGACGTCCAGGGTCACCGTGCGCGCCAACATCGACCGGCTGGTCGGCGGCGCCGGCGAGGAGACGATCGTCGCGCGGGTTGGCGAGGGAATCGTGACAACGATCGGTTCCTCGGATACACACAAGGCCGTGCTGGAGAATCCGGATCTGATTTCAAAGACCGTGTTGGGGAAAGGGTTGGATTCGGGTACGGCGTATGAAATCCTGTCCATCGATATCGCCGACGTGGACGTGGGCGACAATATCGGGGCCAAACTCCAGACGGACCAGGCGGAGGCCGATCTGAAAATTGCACGGGCGAAGGCGGAAGAGCGGCGTGCGATGGCCGTGGCGCATGAGCAGGAGATGAGCGCGAGAGTCGTGGAGATGCGGGCCAGGGTGGTGGAGGCGGAAGCCGAGGTGCCCCGCGCGATGGCCGAAGCGTTCCGAAGCGGCCATCTGGGCGTCATGGACTATTACCGGATGCAGAATATCCAGGCGGATACCTCGATGCGCGAGGGAATTGCGGAAACCCCTGAGAGTCCGGAAAATGATACGGATCGGGGAGAAACCTAAATCATGAGTTTCGAACTCACCATCATCCTGGTGATCGCGCTGAGTGTGATTTCTTCGGTGATCAACAAGATCCTGGAGGCACGGCGGCGGCGGGAACACGAGGAAGAGGATCTGGGCCTGCCCCCGATGGGTGTGCCTGACCTCGATCCTTCGGAAGATGAGATCTTCCTGGAATCGGAGCCCCCCGGGCCGAAGCCAATGGCGGGGGAGTTCCGGGAGGTACGGGGCACACGCCCGGTGAGCGAGGCGCCAACGGGACCGGAGTTTCAGGAAGTCAGAGGTACGCGTCCTGTGAGTGAATCTCAAGGCGGGAGAGAGTTCAGGGACGTGAGGGGCGCGCGTCCGGTGAGTGAAGCCTACACAGGGGATGAATATCGGCCGGCCGGTTTCGCCCCGCCGGAGGACGAGCACACCGGCGGGGCGACAAGCGGCGACGGGGCGGAATTCGCACAGGAGAGCGAGCGGGACGATTCGCCGAAAGTCCTCCCGCTGGCCGCGGCGCCTCGCCGCAGAACCCGTCGACGGCGGATCGAGATCGATTTCAAACCGCAAACGGTCCGCAAGGCGATCATCTACAATGAGATTCTGGGGCCGCCCGTGGCGGATCGGAAGCCGCCGGGCTGACGAAGGATCTCCCGCGGCATCTGATGTTGCCGTAGCGGATTGGATGCTGGCAAGACCTGACCGGCGGCACGTGAGGCCGTTCTTTCTGCGACGAATGGTACGTTGTCGAACACCTGCTTCCTCTTGACAGTATGAGCGCAGATTGAGATATTTTCCGATCCCGGATTCAATGGCGCCGAAGTGGTGGAACTGGTAGACGCGCTGGACTCAAAATCCAGTGGGCGCAAGCCCGTGTGGGTTCGACTCCCACCTTCGGCACCAGAACATTTAAGGCACCCGCGAAAGCGGGTGCCGTTTTTGTTGCGGGGATGGTAGCGGATTCTCACGCGAAGCCGATGTCAGCAAAGCGCCGTGTGTACCTTGGCGTATACCCTCACGGCCACAAGCTATCGGCGGCCAACAGGCTGGAGAATTTCGAAAACGGAAGGATTTCGATACCGTCCGTGGTACGTAATTCAGGTCCTTCGGGATAGACCACAAGCCGGCGGCAAAGCCCCGGCAGCGCGGCCAGGACCCTCAGTCCCTTGCACCAGGATTCCGCAAACGTCCCGCCGGATTTGACTTCGACTGCCAAGAATTCCCCGGCGCGATTGAGCAGGAAGTCGACCTCGGTTCGCGTCTGAGCGGGTGTCGACCAATAGAAGCATTCATCGCACAGATTACGGTAGTCTGTGTACGCCCGGATCGACTGAGCAATCAGGCCCTCGAATAGCGCGCCTCGTTCCTCCGGCGAGGGAGGCGTCGTCACCCTTTTCATCGCCCGTACAAGACCGGGGTCACACCAATACCACTTGGGCAACTTTCGTTCGCGCACCCGTAATCGCGTCTCGTATGCAGGAAGTTGAAAGCCCAGGAGCGTTTCCTCCAGGATCTCCATATATCCCGTCACCGTGGTACGTGCAACCTGAGCTTCCCTTGCGATGTTGGTCACGTTAAGGGTCTGGCCGTGAAAGAGCGCCACAACGGGGAGAAAGCGCGCAAATCCGGGCAAATTGCGCACAAGCGCTTCGGCTTGTATCTCCTCTTTAAGATACATCTGCGTATAGGCAACCAGTGTCTCTGCTCTGTCTTCCGAATCCCATACGATGGGCAGCAGTCCGTGTTGTAAGGCGTCGTCAAGCGCGAACCGTTCTCCCAACTCCTCGGGAGTAAAGGGATGCATCGCGCGATTCAGGGCGCGGCCGGCGAGGAGGTTGACGCCCGCCCGTTTGAGTTTTCTCGCACTGGACCCGCACAATACAAAGCGCAGACTGCGTTCTTCGATAAAACGGTGTACTTCGTTAAGCAGCGTCGGCAATCTTTGTATTTCGTCCATGACCACCCACCGGCCATCCGGCACGGCCTGCAGTTCCGCAGCAAGGAGACCCGGATTCGCAAGCAGGCGCTGGTACGTATCCTCGGCCAGGAGATTGACGACGTGCGCATCCGGAAACGTCAATCGCAGCCAGGTGCTTTTTCCAGCGCCCCGAGGTCCCAGGAGAAAAAAGCTCTTCCGGGGGGCGTCAAATAGTCGTGGAATTGTCATTTGACTATGCTCTCGTCATTTTTCGCAGTAATTTGACGACAATATAGTCAATTTTCATAAAAACGTCAAGATCAGGTCTGCCCTGCTATGGTATCGCCGGGGACGGACTCCTCAATAACAAAAATGGCACCCGCGAAAGCGGGTGTTTTGTTTTTACAGGGATGGTATCCGATTCTCACACGAAGCCGATGTCAGCAAAGCGCCGTGAGCAATGCCGCTACCCATATTTCCGTATAGATGGACTTGGGGATTGCTCTTGTTGACTTACCCTTGTATTGGGTTGTGAAGTTTTAGTCAGTTTTCTCGTGCTTCTATCGAAAGCCTGAATCCCAATCCATGCAAAATTTCGCCCATCGTGTTGAGCTGCGGATTCCCATTTTTTGAAAGCGCTTTGTAAAGTCCCTCTCGGGTCAGGCTGACCCGCGCGGCCAACCTGGACATGCCCCCCTGCGCCTCTGCTACGTCTCTGACTGCCAGCAAGAACGCTTCAATGTCCCCGTTTTTTTCATAATCATCAAGCGCAACGGTAAGATAGATCTTCGCGTCCTCCGGGTTCCGTAGCTGCTCAATATGATAGTCCCTGAAATTTCTATAGGCACTCATTCGTAGTCCCTTGAATTATGCTGCTTCCAGTCTGCTTTTGCCTTTTCAATATCTCGACTTTGCGAACCCTTTCTACCTCCTCGTAACAGCAAAATGGCGTCGTCTGCTATTCTGCCGAAATAAACCCGGTATCCGGCGCCAAACTGGAGCCGAAATTCAAAGACACCATCTCCCACTGAGCGATAATCACCTAAATTGCCAGTCTCTTCCACTCGCCTCAAACGACTTCGGATTCTGGCAACCGTCACTTTGTCCTTGATAGGAGAAAGCCATTCTGCAAAAGGTTCGATGCCATTGGGATTTTGATAAATCTTGATCTCCACAATACAATTGTAAACTGTAATTCACACAATGTCAATTCCAAAAACACGGCACCCCTGCCGCAGGTCGCAGGAGAACGCGCGGCGACAATTGGCTGTTTCTTGCAACGACCCGTTCAAGTGCTAAGCCCATATACACAGATTGATGGACGTTTGCGAAAAATTGAAACCTCTCCGCCCGGAGTGCGTCTAAGCGGATACAACCATGTTACATCCCTCCCGAAAGACGTCGATCGTACCCAGTACGGCCGGCGTCTTTTTTTTCTTTAAGAAACTTTGCTGCCGTGCCGGTCGCATCACGGCGGGGCAGGCGTATCATTCAACGGCAGGGAAAGTCCTGTTGCGCGCCCTTCCCGCTGCACGTATTTTAACCCTGTTCAGGGCGGACGTTCAGCCCCCGGTAACGGCCTGCCCGCACTTCGCGTAACCGTCGGGATCAGTAACGGGAGAACCTTATGCGCAGGATTCTGCTCCAGCAGGTCACGAAAACATTCGACGGCGTCACGGCGGTGGACGGGCTGGATCTGGATATCGCCGCCGGTGAGGTCTACGGTCTGCTGGGTCCCAACGGCGCAGGCAAGACCACGACAATTCGTACGATCCTGGGGATTTATGGGCCGGATTCGGGTACCATCGACTACGGCAACGGCGGAACGGGGCTGTCGAAGGACCGGATTGGCTATCTGCCCGAAGAACGAGGGCTGTATCCCAAAATGCGGGTATTGGACCTGCTGGTGTTTCTCGGGGAGATCAAGTCGCTCACCCGGTCGGAAGCGGCGGGCCGCGCGGGAGAATGGCTGGAGCGGATGGGTCTCTCGGAATGGTCGAACCGGCGCGTGGATCAGCTTTCCAAGGGCATGCAGCAAAAGCTGCAATTCATCGCAACCGTCATTCACGACCCCGATCTCCTGATTCTCGACGAGCCGTTCAGCGGGCTGGATCCGATCAACGTGGCCGTCCTGAAGGAAATCATGCAGACCCTGACGTCCGAGGGCAAGATTCTCATTTTTTCCACGCATCAGATGGAGGACGCGGAAGCGCTTTGCGATCGGATCTGTCTGATCAACCGCGGTCGGAGGGTTCTGGAAGGAACGGTACCGGAATTGAAGTCCCGATATACAAGGAACCGGTTGCGCATTGCTTTTGAGGGGAGGGACGATTTTCTCAAGGATACGAACCTGGTTCGGCATGCGGAACATCGCGGGAATCACGTGGAGATCGAACTCCAGACGGGCGCGGACCCCGGCGATCTGCTGAGGCAGGCGCTTTCCGCGGCCCGGATCCACCGGTTTGAGGTCTCGGAGCCGTCCCTCAGGGATATCTTTTTGATGGCGGTTGGAGGAGAAGATTCAGGAGAAAAGCAGGATGAATAAGATGTTTAAGATCGTCCGCCGGGAATTCATAGAGATTGTCCGCAAGAAGAGTTTCCTTATCGGCCTGTTCCTCGTGCCGGTGTTTGTCGTCGCCAGCATTCTGGTTCCGGTACTATTGGCGCGGGTCGACGTGGGCAAACAGAAGCGTATTGCGGTGGTCGACCAGACGGGGATCCTGTACCGGCCGCTCGAAGCCCGCCTGGACGAACGGCTCAAGGATGGCCGGCTGGAATATCTGTTGGAGGACGTGCGGCCCGGTCCCGATCTGGAAACCACGCGCCGGCAACTCACGTCCGAGATCAACGCCGGAAAGCTGGACGCCTACCTGGTTGTGCCTGCCGACGTCTTCGAGAAGGGCGAGGCCGGTTTCTACGGGAAGAACGTGAGCGATATGCGCCAGGTCGGGCGATTGCGGAGCGCGTTGAGTCAGATCGTGGTTGCCCACAGGCTCGCGCAACGGGGGCTGGACCCGGAATCGGTGCGAAAATGGACCCGGAGGGTGCAGTTGCAGACGCTGAAAATCGTCAAGGGGAAGGAGAAGAAGAGCGGGTTTGCCCGGGAATATTTCACGTCGTTCGCATTCGCCATGTTGCTTTACATGGTAACCATCATTTACGGCATCATGGTTATGCGCGGGGTACTGGAAGAGAAGTCCACCCGCATGGTGGAGGTGATGCTGTCGTCGGTCGATCCGTTGCAGATGATGGCGGGAAAGATCCTGGGTATCGGCGCCGCCAGCCTGGTCCAGGTCACGGTCTGGATCGGCGTGGGTCTGCTGGCCACGGCGTACGGCAGGATGGCGTTCGGGCCCAACCTGCCCTTTGCGATCGAAACGGGTATGGTGGTCTACTTCGGCGTCTATTTCGTCCTGGGTTATTTTCTGTATGCCACGCTCTACGCAATTATCGGCGCGATCTGCGACACCGAACAGGACGCGCAGCACCTGCAAATCCTCGTTATCGTGCCAATGGTCCTCTCGCTGCTGGCAATGACGTTCATCACCCGGCAGCCCAGCGCCGCCCCGTCCGTGGTGATGTCCCTGATTCCGTTTTTCGCGCCAATGATCATGATTGTCAGGGTGAACGTCCTCACGCCTCCGTGGATCGAAATCGCGGCGTCGATCCTGATTCTGATCGGCACGATTGCCGGGGTGATGTGGGCGGCCGCACGGATCTACCGGATCGGGATCCTGATGCGCGGCAAACGGGCCACGCTGTCGGAGATGGTCCGGTGGGTGCGGTACGGATAGCCGTCACAAGGAGGAACAATGGCAAACCTGATTGCGTGCAACCTGAACAGCTACAGACAGTATCGGGACGGCGCGTTCGAACATCTTGCCCGGATCGGTCTGAACAACGTGGAAATTCCCTGTCCCGAGCGCGAGGAGAGAAAAGCGGTCCAGCTTGAACTGGACAGGTTCGGACTGCGCGCGTCAAGTCTCATTATTCGCTGTGAAATGCATGCCGACGACGCGGTCCAGCGGTTCGAGCACTCGCTGAATACGGTGGCGGAGATGGGGGTCGGTCTGGTGTTCACGAGCGTAAAGACCGGAGGCATAGACCGGGATTTCGTCTACGGACGGCTGCAGGACATTGGCGACGCCGCGGCAGAACGGGGGATTGTCGTTGCCATGGAAACGCATCCGGACCTGATAACGAACGCCGACGTGGCGCTGGAGACGATGCGCGGGGTGAACCATCACAACATCCGCATCAATTTCGATACGGCGAACGTCCACTATTACAACGAGGGCGTGGATGCGGTCGAACAGTTTCGAAGGGTGTCCGACGAGGTGGCCGCCGTGCATCTGAAGGATACGAACGGCGCCTTTCAGACCTGGCACTTCCCCGCGCTTGGCGAGGGAATCGTGGATTTTCCCGCCATTTTCGAGATTTTCGCCAGTCACGGACGCAACGGACCCTACACGCTCGAACTGGAAGGCATCCAGGGCGAATCGCTGACGCGGCGCGACGTGGAACGACGGGTCGAGCAGTCGCTGGACTATCTTCGCGAACGCGGGCTGGCGGGCTGAGGCGGCGTCCATGATCCTTGCGGTGGACATCGGCGGCACCAACTACAGTCTCGCGCTGGGAACGCCGGACGGTCGTATCCTGGAGCGGACAACCGGATCCACGGACCGCTCCGGCGGCGCCCAATGGATGATTGAACGGGTACTGATGGTCGGGCGCAGGTTGATTGCGTCATCCCCGGAAGCGGTGACCGCGTGCGGAATCAGTTTCGGCGGTCCCGTGGATTTCGCTTCCCGGCGGATCGTCAATTCAACACACGTGGCGGGTTGGGACAATCTGGCCATTACCGAGACCATTCAACGGGCCCTCGGGACACCGGCAGTTGTGGATAACGATGCCAACGCGGGCGCGCTGGGCGAATTGACGTTCGGCGCGGGCAGGGGCTGCCGCCACCTGATCTATTACAATATCGGCACGGGTATCGGCGCGGGGATTATCATCGACGGGGAGATTTACCGGGGCGCCAACGGCAACGCGGGCGAACTCGGCCACGTACCTGTGCTTCCAGATGGCCCGCTTTGCGACTGCGGGAATCGGGGATGTCTCGAAGCGCTTTCTTCCGGCACGGCCATCGGGCGCCGCGGGGAGGAGGCTGTGCGCGAACAGCCTCGGAGGGCCGGCGGGATCCGCCAGGCCGCGAACGGTCCGGTGACGGCCAAAGCGGTTTTCGATGCCGCGCGGACCGGCGACGGGCTCGCACTGGAACTGGTGGATGAGACGTGCCGGTATCTGGGCATGGGCGTGGCGGCAGCAATGAACGCGCTGGCGCCGGAAGCCATTGTGATAGGCGGCAGCGTGGCCAAAGCCGGCAGGGTGTTGCTGGAACGGTTGCGAAAACAGACGGACCGGTTTCTGATGCCGGTGCACAGACCGCATCTGAAAATCATTCCCGCCAGGCTGAAAGGCAATTCGGGCCTGCTGGGCGCGGTGGCTCTGGCCGCTGCATCAGGGGGCGAAAACCAGGCCGCGGGTTAATTGCGTTGCAACGCGGAGGCGTCCATCGAGAATGGATTGACATACGATCCGGAAGGTGCCGTTGCGGCGCTTTCGAAGGTGGACGCCCCGCTGGGACGTCTGATGGAACGGGCAGGCCCATGCCTCCTGGAAGCGCGGACGCCGTACCGGCCGTTTCGTGCGTTGATGCGTTCGATCATCTACCAGCAGCTTTCCGGAAAGGCGGCAGGGACGATCTACGGCCGCGTTACGGATCTGTTTCCACCGGGAAAGGACCCCGGCCCGGAACAGGTGCTGGGCCTTCCCGACGAGGCTTTCCGCGCCGCCGGGATGTCCCGGGCGAAGGTGGCGGCGGTTAAAGACCTTGCCGAAAAGACGCTCGAAGGCGCGGTCCCATCGGGGCGGCGGCTGAACGGGCTGTCCGACGACGAGATCATCAGCCGTTTCACAAGTGTCCGGGGGGTGGGCGAGTGGACCGTGCAGATGATGCTGATCTTCGATCTGGGCCGGGCGGACGTGCTGCCGGTCAAGGACCTGGGCGTAAGAAAGGGCTTCAGGCTCACTTACGGGTTAAGCGGGCTACCCGAGCCTGCGGACCTGTTGGAACACGGCGAGATCTGGCGGCCGTACCGGTCCGTGGCGAGCTGGTATCTCTGGCGGGCCGTGGCGTTGGACGGGTAACGAAAACCCGACCGGACCGAGCCCAACCGAACGACAAACGCCCGGCTGCGCATTTCGGGTGGAAAGACAGGAACAGGACGTCGAACCGGAAGAGGATCACTCATGGCAGATGAAGCCTATCGCGCCGGGATCGTGGGTCTGGGCTATATCGGCGGTGCGGACCAGGTGTCGGGCGACGCAATAGGACAGATGGTGAGCGACCTGGACGGAACCCACGTCGATGCGTTGCGTGGGCATCCCCGGGTGGCTGTCGCGTCCGGGTCCAGCAGGGACACGGGGCGCAGGGAGCGTTTTGAGGCACGCACCGGCGTGCCTGCGTACGCCGATTGGCGCGAGATGCTGGCCGAGGAGTCGCTCGATATTGTAAGCGTGGCCACCTATGCGCCCGTTCATGCCGACATCACGGTCGCATGCGCAATGCAGGGCGTTCGCGCCGTCTATTGCGAAAAACCCGTCGCGACCCGGGTTGCGGACGCCGAGAGGATGCTGAAGGCGTGCGAAGATGCAGGCACGCTCCTTGTTGTGAACCACAACCGGCGATTTCAGCCCAACGCCCGGCGCCTGCGGGACCTCATAGCCGACGGCGCGCTGGGAGCCCTGACGTCCGCATCCATGCAGTGGGGTTCGGGCCGGCTGGGCAACGTGGGTACGCATTTCATCGATACCATCCAGATGTTAACGGGGCGGGCCGTCGAGGCGGTGTCGGGTACGCTGGATTCGTCGGGAAGGCCGGACTGCCGCGGCGCTCAGTTTCGCGACCCGGGCGGCTGGGGGGTGCTGCGCGTTGAGCGCGGGCTGATCTGCACGGTAGACGCCGCGGATTATGGGACGCTGCCGCCGCTGATCTCCATTCACGGTACGGAGGGCTCCGCCGTGCTTGACGGCAGAGACGTGGCGCTGGACTACCGGGACGGTCGGCGCGACCTCTGGCCGGATCCTCAGGGTTCTTCTTCGATGGATGTGGCGGTGGGAGAGATTGTGGACTGGCTGGACGGAGGAAGCGCTTTCCCTTACGAGGCATCGGAAGCCGTGCGGACGCTGGAGGCCATTGTGGGTTTTCACGTCTCGCATGCCGGAAATGCCGCGTGGGTCGAGATGCCGCTTTCCGGGCGGGACCGCGAACTGGAGGTGTTGAGCGGATAGGGATCTTCGATAAGGGTACAGGCGTCGGCCGGAAACGCTGTTCACGGTTATCCGGAAACAGGTCCGTACCGGGAGATGGCGTCGTCGGGGCCCACCGGACAGGGGTATTGGTCGGCGGTTTTCCTGTTGCCCAGTTGAGGATTGCCCAGTGCGTTGTAGCAGATGATGAACGACCGCCGATGGCGGCTGGACGTATTGGGCATTGAGGAATGGAGAAGGTTGCAGTGGAAAAGGAGGACCGAACCCGGCGACATCTCACAGTCGATGCACTCGAACAGGGCTTCGATATCCCTGATTCTTTCGGGATCGGTGCCGGTCTGGGTGCCCAGCCTGACGTGGTCCAGCCGTCCGAGTCGATGGGACCCGCGAAGGACCCGCAGACAGCCGTTTTCCCGCGTGCATTCGTCCAGGGCGATAAACGCGCTGATCATCCGGGGAAAGACAAACCCCTGGCTGTACCAGTATCCGTAGTCCTGGTGCCATTCCCACGCGCCGCCTTCATGGGCGTCTTTGAACATCACCTTGCCGTGGAAGAAGGCGACCTCCTCGCCCAGAAGTATCCTGATATTGTTGACAATGCGGGGACACGTGGAAACCGCGGTCCAGATGTCGTCTCCCAGTTCGTGCCAGATCGCCAGCCTGGACGTCTTTCCCGACGCGTCCGAGGTGCCGCGGGTATTCTCCGCCACCCTCGCGCCCGTTTCAACCGCCTTGAGCAGGATGCGGACTTCGTCTTCACTGAATAGGTTCTCTACCAGGACGTATCCGTTCCGATTGAAATCTGAGACGTCATCGGGGACAAGGTATTCCGGCGTCGTCATTATCCGGCCTTTCTGCCATACATGGGGTTCTAAAGAAGCTGTCTTAAAATTCCCAACGGTCTTCGCGCGGCTGCAAAAGCCCCGTTCGGCGTTGGTCAGATCCACCCGTATCTTTAGTCGAGGCTGCGCGCCCATCGCCTCTCATAGGCGGATTTTCCCGCCGGCGCTGCGCGCCCCTCGCGCCTCATAACCGTCACTTTTTCGCTCGCGCTCGGGAACTCACCGGTAATTTTAAAACAGCTTCTAAGGGTCGTTTGAATTTCGTAGATGGATCCCCGCCGCAACCGCGCGCGTAGAGACCGCAGGTGAATATACGGACCAGGGTGCCAGTGCGCAACCGGCCACGTGCATTGTATCATTGGCACAGGAGGATTCCAGGGTTACCGGGATTATCGGCAATCTCACTCTGCCGGACGTTTAGATAGGGAGAAAGCAGGGTCGTACACGGTTTCCACATTGAACAGTTTGGGAGGAATTTTCGCCTCAGCGGAAGTTAGCCTCGCTTGCAGATAACAGACCCCGGTGGGGTCCGTTCTATTTGGCGATTTCCTCTGTGACATGGAGAATCTGATTGACACTTACGCAAGTCTTAGCCTATTTTAGGCTATTGCAACGGGCAACATTTCGTTCGGTCCCACTTGGCCGGAAGTTTCACTCCCGTAGACATATTCGGTCGAATCTTACATGCAGGTACGGCGACCCATCTTGAAGTGGCCGCCGCCTGTAAACGCCAATTCCGCAGCGCCGACTCGCGTCTAGTTGGCACGGTACGACCTTGGATTGCAAAGACGTCGCCGACCTATCAATTGAGTCGCCACGCCAGATTCGACACTTGGCCCAAGAGTCTGACTGCGCGGAACGCGGTAGAGAGATCGACCCGGCAACGACGGACATCGGAGTAGGACACAAGTGAATATCACGACGCGTACCAACTTAGATGCTGGCGCACCTGCGGGAGCACGTTTCTACAGGTGCGCGCTTCAAGTGAACCCGCACCACTACGGCGGTACCTTCCGGGGGCAGCCCACGGAAGGTGACGCGATTAGCCACGCACAGGCCATGGTCGACAAGGCTGTCGACCTCGGCATCGAGGTGCTCGCCGTCACCGATCACAATAGTGTCAGCGCGGTCGCGGCTTTTCGATCCGCGGCTTGCAATCGCCCGATCCGTATCTTCCCCGGATTTGAGCTGTCCTCGAGCGAGGGCGTTCACGTCCTATGCCTTTATCCGCCGAATACGGAACTCGATAGGCTTGAACGGTATCTCGGTGAATTTGGCATACACGATACCGACCCCTCTTCCGATCTTGCCAATAAGCCGTTTACAGGCGTCTTGGAAGCCGTTCACAATCAGGGTGGGATTTTGATCGCAGCGCACGTAACAGGGAATGGCGGTCTATTGGAAGTCTTGAAGGGGAAACCCAGGATTCGCGCATGGAAGGACGAGGGTCTACTTGCCGTACAAATCCCGGGCGCTATTGACGATCTGCCGCCGGATATCCGTCAGATCGTAAGGAACAGTAATGAACATTACCGTCGCATTCACGCGCCTGGGCACCGAGTCGCAATCGCCGCAGTCAATGCGAAGGATATAGTGAAACCGGAACAACTAGATTGTCGGTCGGCTACTTGTTGGATCAAGATGCAGGAAGTCACCATCGACGGATTGCGCCAAGCCTTCCTGGATCCGGGATCGCGCATTCGACTAAACCCCAAGGTAGGTGAGTTTAAGCCCGACGAGCACATCGAAATAATCACTGTCGCTTGGGAAGGCGGGTTTCTGGATGGCGTGACCATGCGTCTCAATCCTAATTTGAACGTGCTCATTGGCGGGCGCGGTACGGGAAAATCGACCGTGATCGAGAGTATCCGCAGCGCACTTGGACTTGATCCAATCGGCGACGAAGCGCGTAAGGCCCATGACGGGATTATGCGTCAGGTGCTACGCAACGGGACGAAGATTTCTCTTCGAGTACGCGTCCAGCGCCCCGGGGTTCGTGAATATCGCATCGAGCGGACCATACCCAATCCGCCATTGGTCCGGGACGCGAGCGGCGAGGTGCTGCACCGTTCGCCAGCGGACATTCTACCTCGAGTCGAAGCCTATGGTCAGCACGAAATTTCCGAACTTGCAAGAAGCCCTGATAAGCTCACCCGCTTGCTCGATCGCTTCGTCGAGCGGGATGAGTCGCTCTTACGTAGCAAGGCGTCGGTAAAGCGCGACCTCGGCAGGAATCGAAGCGCCTTGTGCGACGCCCGCGCCGAGATTGCGTCCATTGAAGAGCGACTTGCCGCGCTTCCCAGGCTGGAGGAAACGCTTGAACGATTCCAGGAAGTGGGCCTTGAGGAACGTCTGCAGGAGCAAAGCCTGCTCTTGCGAGAGGAACGCGTGATTGGTTCCGTTCCTCAACGTCTGGCGCCCTTCCGTGAGGCACTGGATATCTTGCGTAGAGAGCTGCCGATTGATTTGGCATTTTTGTCTGAGAAAGCGCTAGAGGAACTGCCTGGCAGGGACATTCTTTCCCATGCGAACAAGGCGCTCACCGATCTCTCTGAGGAAGTTGGCCGCATTGCAGACGGCTTGGAGCAGGCGTTAAAACATGTCGATCACGGCATAGACCAGGTGCGGACCACCTGGGACGTGCGCAGGCAGCAAGTTCAGGCCGAGTACGAACGGATCCTGCGGGAACTTCAGAAATCGCGCGTGGACGGGGAGGAATTCATCGGCCTTCGCCGCCAGATAGAGGAATTGAGGCCACTTCAAGAGCGCGTGGTAGTTCTACGGAGACTGGAGAATGAACATGCCGAGCAACGTCGAACTCTGCTTGCGGAATGGGAAGACATTAAAGCCTCAGAGTTCCGCACCCTGGACGAGGCAGCAAGAAAGGTCAGCAACAAACTTCGCAACCGCGTACAGGTGCAGGTGACGGGCGCGGGAAACCGTGAACCGCTCTTTCAGATGCTGCGTGACGAGATCGGCGGGCGCATGTCGGAAGCCATCGAGAGCCTGCGGCTCTCACCCGATCTATCGCTTACGCAATTCGTCGGCGCATGCCGATCCGGGGCCGACGCGCTACGCAAGACCTACGACATAACTCCCGGTCAGGCGGAACGTCTCGCAAGCGGCGAGGACGAAGTGTTTATGAGAATCGAGGAACTGGAGCTACTGCCCACCATGTCGATTCGTCTCAACACCGCCCCAGCGGGCGCCCCGCCCACATGGCAGTCTCTTGAAGACCTGTCGACCGGCCAGAAGGCAACTGCCGTTCTACTTCTTCTGCTACTCGAATCAGGTGCCCCGCTAATCGTAGATCAGCCGGAAGACGACCTCGACAACCGTTTCATCACCGAAGGCGTCGTCCCACGTATGCGGGAGGAAAAGCAACGACGACAGTTCATCTTCGCATCGCATAATGCGAACATTCCCGTCCTTGGCGACGCCGAGCTCATTCTCGGACTTTCGGCCGCCGGTGAAGCAGACGGCGGACGGGCACGTGTAGCGCCTGAACATGCTGGATCGATCGACTCCCGAATGGTTCGGGAGCTCGTAGAGGAAATCCTCGAAGGTGGTCGTGAGGCTTTTGAGACGCGACGCAGGAAGTACGGGTTCTGATTGATGAACAAGACCGAGTTGCTCGAGTTCATTGCCAGCCAGGAGAACTCCCGGGTGGAGTTCAAACGTGACGATTGCCGTCCAGATCAATTGACCAAGGAGATGTCCGCGCTGTTAAACCTAGAGGGGGGCGTCATCCTGCTTGGGGTGGAAAAGGATGGACGAATCTCTGGTTTAACTAGAAGCCGCGAGGGTGCAGAAGAGTGGGTTATGAGCATTGCCCGGAACAATCTTCAACCGCCAACGATACCGGTCTGGACTTCCACGATGATGGAGGATGGCAATATCGTCGGTATTGTCGAACTCCCCGCCGACAGTCCATCCAAGCCGCACAAGGCCAAACGCGGAAAGGCGTGGGTCACATACGTCCGAGTTGGAAGTGTGTCTAGAGAAGCAACACGAGAGGAAGAGGGCAGGCTCTACCAGGCTGCCAGGCTGGTCCGTTACGAAATAAAGGCCGTGGTAGATATGGGGTTGGATTCCTTGGATATCGACCGGATCGAAAATTACCTCCGTGATGTCCTTAAGCGATCAGTTCCGGGCCGGACCGACGTCGAAAGCTGGCGACGCCTTCTCCGCAACTCCGACTTGCTTGTCGCCGGTGGAGACGGTGAAAACGCGTCAGTCGCAGGCCTTCTGCTCTTCGGCGAGAACCCGAACCGCCGTCTGCCGCAGGCTGGCGTGACGGCAGCGGCGTTCCCAGGCGTAGAGAAGGACTACAACATGATTGACGAAGAGCGGATTCGCGGACCGCTTGTCTCAATCATCTCCAAACGAAGTGCGGCGGTCGAAAAAGGTGTGATCGACCGCACGGCGGATTTCGTGAAACGCAACATGGGTAGCAAAGCGTGGCTCGAAGGCGCCCGTCGCCGTCGCAAGGGGGCTTTCCCGCTCGAAGCGGTACGGGAAGCGGTGGTGAATGCCGTGGCGCATCGTGACTACGCGCGGGAGGGTACCGACGTCGAAGTCTCTCTGTACGCGGATCGACTCGAAGTCATTTCGCCTGGACGGCTTCCGAATGGCGTCACCGTTGAGAAGATGAAAGAGGGGGTAGTGCGGGTAGCCCGTAACGAGTTGCTCAAGGAGATTCTCCGCGACTATCGCTACATCGAGCATCAAGGAATGGGCGTACGCAATCGGATAATCGAATCAATGCGACGCCACAACGGCACGGAACCGGATCTTGAAGAAGAAGACGATCGTTTTGTCGTACGGCTTTGGAAGGACAGTGGACAGGCAGGGACTGGTGGAGGGACGATGTGATCTCTGAAGAATATTAATCCAGGCGGCGTTAACGATGTGAGAGATCTCCACGTCTCTTGAGCGCATCAGGTTCCGTAGCAGTGTTCCAGGCCATCGTGTTCACCTTCCCAATCTCCCTCCCAGATGATCCTCAATGTCCATCGGACTTCCATGCGCTCGTGGAACGGCACGCAATGTCACCCGTGCCCGAGTCGTTCGATTGTGAATGGAGACGGCGCCGGGCCACGTTGAGTTTCCGCGTTGTACCTACCGGGAGTTGGCATGTCCGGTCGCAGGATACGTGTATTGATTGCGAAGGTCGGCCTGGACGGGCACGACCGGGGCGCCAAAGTGGTGGCGCGCGCGCTGCGGGACGCGGGGATGGAAGTTATCTATACCGGCCTGCACCGCACGCCGGGTGAGGTGGTGAACGCCGCGATTCAGGAAGACGTGGACGTGCTGGGTATCAGTTCTCTCTCAGGAGCCCATCTGACGATCTTCCCGAAGGTGATGGATCTCCTGGCGGCAAGGGGCGCGGATGACATTCTTGTGGTCGGCGGCGGTATCATGACACCCGCGGACCAGGAGGCGCTCAAGGCCAGAGGGCTTGCATTCTTCTGGGGCCCCGGAACGCATACCGGCGACATTGCAGCCTGCCTCCGGGAAGCCGTGAAATGAGGGATCTGGCCGGGCGGGTCCTTGCGGGCGATATCCGTGCCGCCGCACGGGCCATTTCGCTCATAGAGCGGCGCGAAAACAACGTGGCGCCGCTGCTTTCAGACCTGTATCCTTCCACGGGCGGCGCAATTCGGATTGGCATCACCGGACCGCCCGGCGCGGGCAAGAGTACGCTCGCGGGCTGTCTCGCGCAACGCTTTGTGGCAGCCGGAAGGGCTGTTGGGATTCTGGCGGTGGACATTGCCAGCCCGTTTTCCGGAGGCGCTCTGCTGGGCGATCGCATCCGGATGCAGGGGCTCGCGAACGATCCGGGCGTGTTTATTCGAAGCATGGGCAACGAAGGTCTGCCGGGCGGGCTGTGCAGAGCCGCGCGGGACGCGATAAGGGTACTGGAAGCGACGGGAAAGGACGTGGTGCTCGTGGAGACCGCGGGGGTGGGGCAGACCGACGTGGACGTGGCCCACTGCGTGGATGCCGTCGTACTGACCCTGGTACCCGAGTCGGGCGATGAGATCCAGTTGCTGAAGGCCGGTGTGATGGAAATCGCGGACGTCATTGCACTGAATAAGTCCGAACGTCCCGGGGCGAACGGCCTGGCGGGAGCACTGAGAGAAACCCTTCATGCGCGGGGTGAAGTCGATGGCTGGGAAACGCCGCTCGTTTGCACCGTGGGCACACAGGGGGAGGGGCTGGCGGAACTTTACGAGGCGCTTGAGGCATACTCGCGCCATCTGGGAACAGGAGACAGATTGGCGGTCTTGCGCAATCAACAACTCCGGCGTGAATTGCGCGAGCGCGTGGAGGCGCGGCTGGCTTTCAGTTTGAGCGCGGCGCCGGCGCGGGAATGCCTGGATCGCGCCGTCGCCAGGGTACGCGCGGGGAAAGACGATCCTTACAATGCCGCCGAAAGGTTATCGGGCGAAATGTGAATCCGCCCGGGACGGCCCGTGGTCCGGATTTCCGTGACCGGTTTCGGGGCCGGAACGAAAGGAAGACAGCGAGGTCCAGCCAATGAGCTTCTGGATGGACAAGAGGGTTGCGGTTACCGGCGGCGCCGGGTTTCTGGGCCGATCTGTCGTGCTGAAACTGCGCGAACGGGGTTGCCGTGAGATAGTTGCGCCGCGCAGCCGCGACCACGACCTGCGTGAACCGGAAGCCGTACGGCGCATGTACGAGATCGCGCGACCTGATCTGGTGATTCACCTGGCCGGTTCCGTCGGCGGTATTGGCGCCAACCAACGGTATCCGGGACGTTTTTTTTATGACAATCTGGTCATGGGCGCCCATCTGCTTGAGGAGGCCCGCCGGTTCGAGGTGCCCAAGTTCGTGGGTATCGGGTCGGTTTGCGCCTATCCTGCGTCCACGCCGTTACCCTTCCGGGAGGAAAACCTGTGGGACGGGTACCCGGAAGAGACAAACGCGGCTTATGGCCTGGCCAAGAAGATGATGCTCGTGCAGGGCCAGGCCTATCGCGCGGAATACGGCTACAACGCGATTCACCTCCTTCTGTCGAACCTTTACGGGCCGGGAGAAAACCTGGATCCGGAGACATCCCATGGACTCGCTTCCATGGTGCGAAAATTCGTGGATGCCAGGAATCAGGGACACGGCCACGTCACCCTGTGGGGAGACGGGTCGCCCACGCGCGAATTTCTGTACGTGGAGGACGCCGCAGAAGGCATATTGCTCGCATCCGAGTTATACGATCTGCCGGAGCCGATCAACCTTGGATCGGGGGTGGAGATCTCGATCCGTAACCTCGCCGCGAAAATAGGGGACCTCGCAGGATTCGCCGGCCGGGTCCACTGGGACCGGAACCGGCCGAACGGGCAACCGAGGCGATGCGTGGATGTGACGCGGGCGAAACGGCATTTCGGATTTGAAGCCGCCACAGCGCTGGATGAAGGGCTTCGGCGCATGATTTCGTGGTACGAAAAGCAGCCGCGCAGGGCGTAAACGGATTCAGATAATCCAGAAACAGGCGAATCGACAGGAGACGGGCTCCAGGTGTCCGAAGATCGTGAAGTCCGGCCGCCGATAATCGGCGTCGGAACGATGAACGTCAGTCCCCGCGCCAAAGCGTTGGTAAACGAGGTCCTGGACAGCAACCGGCTGTCTTACGGTCCAATGACTCAGGCGTTCGAGGCCGGATTCGCACAGGCCCACGCGTGTCGGTTCGGCGTGATGAGCAATAGCGGCACGAGCGCACTGCTGGTTGCCCTGGCGGCGCTGAAGGAACTGCATGGATGGGCCGACGGAGACGAAGTCATCCTGCCCGCGGTAACCTTTGCGGGTACCGTAAATATCGTCTTCCACGCACGAATGCGTCCGGTGCTCGTGGATGTCGATCCGATCCACTACGAGCTGGACCCGGATAAAATAGAGGCAGCGGTCACGCCTCGCACCAGGGCGGTCATTCCCGTTCATGTCTTCGGTCAGCCATGCGACATGGATCATGTCCTTGAGCTGGCCCGGCGGTACGGTCTCAGGGTCATCGAAGATTCGGCGGAGACCATGTTCGCAACGTACAAGGGTCGCAGCGTCGGCAGTCTCGGCGATATCGGGTGTTTTTCCACCTATGCGGCACACCTGCTGACGACAGGAGTGGGCGGACTGAATACGACCGACAATCCCGAGTATGCCGATAAGCTGAGATCGCTGATCAACCATGGGCGGGATTCGACGTATCTGAGTATAGACGACGACGACCGGAAATCGCCGGAGGAACTTCGAAGAATCGTCTCCCGGCGATTTTCTTTTGTGAGTCTGGGGTACAGTTTCCGGCTGACCGAGATGGAGGCGGCTCTCGGTCTGGCGCAGCTTGAGGTCGGCACGGAGTTGATCGCCGTCCGAAGGAAGAATGCCGCATATCTGACCCGGAAGTTGTCAGGACACGAAGCGTCTCTGCAGCTTCCCCGAATCAGAACGGGATGCGAACACTCATTCATGATGTATCCGATCGTCCTGAGGGAACGGGAAAAGGACGCGCTCGTGAATTTCCTGGAACAGAACCGGGTTGAAACGCGCGAGATGCTTCCTTTAACCAATCAGCCGCTCTACCGGCGACTGCTGGATATCGGCGAGACGGATTATCCCGTTGCTGGATGGATCAACCGAAGCGGGTTCTATATCGGTTGCCACCAGGATCTGACGTTGGCCGATCTGGACCGCATCGTGGAACTGTTCGATCGTTTCTTCAGGGGCGGACCTACCCCCTGACCCCCTTCCTGAAGGAAGGGGGAATGGCAACTGGCGGATGGCGTGGTTTTGCGATGTAGCCGGACCAGCGTTGTCTCTTCGAACAGGGTATTTTTAGATGTCCGGCACGCGAAACCTGCTTTTTCTCCCTCTCTCCTGCAGGAGAGAGGGCCGGGGAGAGAGGTCTGCGCGATTCGCGGTCGTTCACAAAATAGCACTGACGTCAACTGATTCGGTTGTTGCTTTTGGCTGACCGCTGACCGCTGATTGCTGATCGCTGCTTTTACTCCTTCCGTTCGGACGATTTTCCCTGCTCAATCCGGGCGAATGAACACCGGCCGACTTCCGGTTCAGGGGTGCCCGATGGCCAGACGCACGGTTGTTCTGCTCACGCTCAACGAGGTCGAGGGCGTTCGGTGGCTGTTTTCGGCCGGACGCGACCTTTCAACCATGGCCGACGAGGTACTCGCCGTCGACGGAGGGTCTACGGACGGCACCCGGGACGTCCTGGCGTCCAACCGCGTCCGGCTGGTGGAGCAGCAAAGGCCCGGGAGGGGCGAGGCGTTTCGCGCGGCGGTCCGGGCGTCGAGCGGAGCGTGTCTGGTTTTCTTCAGCCCCGACGGGAACGAAGATCCGAACGATATCCCCCGGCTCTTTGATGCGTTGGAAAACGAAGCCGATATGGCGATCGCGTCGCGTTTCCTTCCTGGCTCGCGGAACGAGGAGGACGACGACTCGCTGCCGCTTAGAAAATGGACGAATCAGGTGTTTACGTGGATCGCCAATTCAATCTGGAATCGGGAATCTTACGTGACGGACACGATAAACGGATTTCGCGGAATTACGCGGGAAGCATTTCTGCAGCTCGATCCCGGATCGACGGGGTATACGATCGAATACGAGATGACGATCCGCGCGATGAAGCGGAGGATGCGAATTGAAGAGATTCCTACGAGGGAGGGAGACCGGGTTGGAGGGGAGTCGAAGGCGCCTTCGTTCCGCACGGGAGTGCGGTTCATCCGATTCCTGATTCAGGAGATGGTCGCCGGCGATGGCCGTTGAGAATAACGGCTTGACGCGTTGACCGTTCCGGCAGGACGACCGCACCCGATCGTCGTTTTCGGAATGGAAGCGCATGAATCCGCCGGTGCATCCGGGCCTATCCGGCGGCCTGTAACTGCGATTCGCCGACCGGGGTCTTCCCGTTGGTGAGAACGTCGAGGAGTTTTCGTGCCGCTATGGACAGGCTTCGGCCGCGTTTGTGCAGGATGCCCAGAGGTCTGGTGAGTACGTCGCCTTCGATGGTCAGCGCCTTCAAGCTGCCTTCCTTGTGTTCCAGGTTTACCGAGTGTTCGGGCAGGATCGAAATGCCGAGGTCCACTTCCACGGCATCCTTGATGGTATCGATGTGATCGAATTCCATCACGATATCGGGCTGGATGCGATGTTTCCGGAAGAACCCGTCCAGCGCATGGCGGGTATGGGTTTCCTGGGAGAACAGGATGAGCGGATGATCGCCGATGTCGTTCAGGCTGACGCGGTCCCGTGCCGCGAGTGGGTTCGCGGGTGGACATGCCACCACCATATTGTCTTCGGAAAAGGGGATAATCTTGATATTTCGGTGGGGTCTGGGAAAGGCGACCACGCCGAAGTCAATCTCGCCGCTGGCAACGTCATCGTAGATACGCGGGGTGTGATTGTAGTCCAGCCGGAAGTTGACCCTGGGGAAGGCTTTGAGATAGGTCTTGAGATAGGGTCCGAGCTCACGCATGCCAACGCTGTAAATGGAAGAAAGACGGACGGTGCCCGAGACGACGCCGTCCAGAGCTTCGACGCGTTGTAACATCTCGTCGTAGCGCCTGACGATGTCACCGGCGCCCTTGTAGAACACCTCACCCTCCCTGGTAAGGCCGATCTTTCGTTTATGGCGTTCCAGCAGCGGCCTGCCCTGCCGTTGTTCAATGCTCTTGATCTGCTGGCTGACTGCCGACTGCGTAACGCCATTCAGGACTGCCGTCTTTGAGAAACTCTGGGTATCGATGAGGTCGCAGAAAATTTTCAGGCTCTGGATCAACACGTGAACGTCTCCTTCGGTTGATTCCTGCCGGGCCTTTCTTTCGCTGGCGTATTGTTCGGAACGATAGGCCGGCAGAGGTGGAAGCGCCGTGAGGACTGTCTCGCCAGGCGCGATGCGCGAGGAAGATAGAAGATAAGAAAGAGTAATTTTGAAAGCAAGAAAATAATATATACCATAATATTTCTTGTTGTTCGTCCTGAATGGATCGGATGTAGTTGCCGGGTATGTACCGATTTTGTATCTTGAAATGCCCGACAATGTCTAATCTTGCACGGACGCACCATTCGACAGGAGAAGGAGAGATGCAGGGATACAGGATCGAGACGGACAGTATGGGAGAAATTCAGGTTCCGGACGACCGGTATTACGGCGCCCAGACGGCCAGGGCGCTGATTCATTTCGATATTGGCGAAGAACGCATGCCACGGGAGTTGATCCGGGCGTTCGGCATTCTGAAAAAAGCGGCAGCGATTGTTAACCGTGAACTGGGAAAGCTCTCGCCGGATAAAGCGGACCTCATCGTGCAGGCGGCCGATGAAGTCATCGAGGGTAAGCTGAACGACCACTTTCCGCTCCGGATCTGGCAGACCGGAAGCGGCACGCAGACGAACATGAACGCCAACGAAGTCATATCCAACCGGGCCATTCAGATTGCCGGCAAACGGATGGGCAGCAAAGATCCGATTCATCCGAATGACGACGTGAATATGGCGCAATCATCAAACGACACCTTTCCCGCGGCAATGCATATCGCGGCCGTAGGCGAGATTCACGGGCGGTTGATACCCATGGTCGAAAAGCTGCGGGATACGCTGTCCGGCAAGGCGGACCGGTTTGAAGACATTATCAAGATTGGCCGTACTCACCTGATGGACGCCGTTCCGCTGACGCTCGGCCAGGAGTTTTCGGGATACGTGACACAGTTGACGAAGGGCCTGGAGCGGGTTGAGCGATGTCTTTCCAATCTCAATGAACTCGCGCTCGGCGGAACGGCTGTCGGCACCGGGCTGAATACGCATCCGAAATTCGCCGACCGGGCCGCCGCACGGATTGCCGGGCTGACCGGCCATCCATTTGTTTCCGCCAACAACAAGTTCGAGTCGCTGGCCGCGCACGACGCGATGGTGGAAACCAGTGGCGCACTGAAGACGCTGGCTTGCTCGCTGATGAAAATCGCCAACGACACCCGGTGGCTGGCTTCGGGGCCGCGCTGCGGCATTGGCGAGTTAACGCTCCCGGCCAACGAACCAGGCAGTTCGATCATGCCCGGGAAAGTGAACCCCACGCAGTGCGAAGCGATGACGATGGTGGCCGGGCAGGTCATTGGAAACGATATGGCGATTGCGGTGGGCGGGTCCTCGGGGAATTTCGAACTGAACGTATTCAAACCGCTCATCATCTACAATCTGCTGCAGTCTGTGCGACTGCTGGCCGATGCCTGCGCAGCGTTCAACGATCACTGCGCGGTGGGCATTGAACCGAACCGGGAGAATATCCGGAACCACCTGGAACGGTCGCTCATGCTTGTCACGGCGCTGAATCCTCAGATTGGATACGACAACGCGGCAGCGGTGGCCAAGAAAGCGTTTGACGAGAACCTGACGCTTCGGGAGTCCGCAGTGGCGCTCGGAATGATGGACGGGGACGCGTTCGATGCCGCGGTCCGGCCTGAAGAGATGACGGGGCCGGGCGGATAACGGGGACCGGGTGCGGCATTGAATGGCAGTTTGAGCTTATACGAAAGGCCCGGCAGGGAATCTGCCGGGCCTTTCGTTCATTACTTTGAAAACCGGATTATTGATCCAGATATTCCGCGATTTTAGCGCACCAGTGCGGCGGCCATTCGGTCATGTTGCCGTAGACGGCGGGTGAACCGGGGCCGCGGGGAAATCTCGAGGACATGACCCCGCCATCGTTGCCGTCCAGGCCGAAAAGGTAGCCGATCAGGTGTGCGCGTTCGTCTTCGTTGATCCGCGTGGCTTTAAAGTAAAGACCGAGGACGTTCGGCGGGACGTACACGCCCGCAACGGCACGCGATTTCTCCTCCGGCGAAGGTTTGTACCTGACTTCCTCAAAAACGCCGATGTGAAAATCACGGTGGCGTTCCGTCCTCGCGATATATTCCCGCAGGCTGTCCTTGCCAAGAACCCAGGATTTCCACCCCGTTGTCCGGGTTGTGAACCGGGCTTTTTCAGGCGGTATCGCAACAGCGTCGACGCCCAGGTCATCCGTGGCGCCGACGTCGGGGTTTCCGCCGCACTTATTCTGAATATTGTCCACCCACCAGAGAATGGACTCCGTCCACAGGTTGCGGTTGACGTTGCTGAATCGCTGGCCTTCCGCCCGGTAGAAGCGAAACCGGATGGCGCTCGGGTCCGGTTCTTCCTCGGCGACAGGTTCAGACATCGTCGCGGTGTGGGCAGGGCAGGGCCGGGCCTGCCAGGGCCGGGTGGGCAACGTGTGATCGAGGCCCAGCGCATATACGGACGGAATTGCGCGGCCGGTCTCCTGCCCTTCGCTCGACCGGGTCGATACCACGCCGAAAACGCGTCCGGATTCGTCTAACAGCGGTCCTCCGTTGCCGCCTTCTGACACGGCGGCGCCGAGGGGATAGGACCGCACGCCGTCGACGGTTTCGGCGGGATTCATCCTGCCGGCGACAAGCCTGAACGCCTCCCCCTCGACCGTCTCGACGATATAGGTTGCTTTGATTTCAACCGGGTCCCGGGCGGCCAGTTCAAGCAGCGGCCTGCCAAAGACCTTGATTCTAACCAGCGCAACGTTTCGTTTTTCGTCTTTGTCGATCAGGCCCGAGACCCCGAACTCCTCGCCGGACTCGAATCTGGCGACAACCCGGACCGCGTCGTCGACAAGATCCAACGTCGTAACCGCGATTCGGCTGTCCATGGCCAGAAAGCCCATTCCCCGTATCCGGGAACCGTCTCTTCTTTCCACGTCCAGAACGACAACAGAGGCGCGCACTTTGCTGTAGACGGCGTCCGGAGGGCTATCCGATGCACGGGCGGCGGTACTGAGAGCCGGAATCACGATCCACAGGAACACCGCCATCCACACCGCGGTTGAAGACGGTTTGACTGATGCGGGTTTCATAGGCGATCTCGTTACTCGAAACGTCCGGTGTACACGGCCTGAAGGTTCAGGTTGTTTTCGGAAGGACCGTCAAATCACCCACAGAACGTACAGCGTAGCCGCCGTGCCGAGGAGGGCGCCGCCATAGCAGAGGACGTCCAGCGAGAGCAGCAGTTTCCGGATGCCCATTTCGTGCAGCGAGAAGCGAATGCGGTGGGCGGCGTGAAAAAGCGGGGGGACAATGAGAACAAACAGGTAGACCTTGACAAGCGGATTCGCGAGCAGGGATTTCATCCGGCTGTATTCGAGCAGGCTCCCGTCGATCAGGCCGAGCGGCACGGCCAGCCCGATGAAAAAGACGTGAACGGGTATCAGCAGCGCGGCGATCACGCCGCCCAGAGAGAACATGCCCCACCAGAAGGGTTCGGACCTGTCTTCCTTGTACACGGACTCCCCCTATCAACAGGCTGCTAAGTCAGGTTCAGAAACAGGCAGGCGACGACGGCCGACGCGACGATCCAGGAAAGATAGGCGCCGAGGCCCACGAGAAAGGGCGGTACCGTCAGGCGTCCGATTCGAATAATCTGGATTTTGGGTAACAGACCCAGCCACGTGATGCTGTGGTACAACGCAAACAGCAGGACGACGGCATAACCCACGACAAACGGTACGGACCGGAGCGATTCCTGGAACAGATCGTGGGCTTCCGCGCCCCTGGAAACAAGAAACACCTGGTAGAGATATACCACAACAAACAGGGCGATAAACACGCTGGTCGATTCCCGGATCATGAACAGGAAGTAGCGGCGATTATGCAGCCACCACGTGATTGGCACGGGGCGTACGTAGGCCTTGTGTTCGGTTTCGTTTTCGCGCGTCATCTTACTTCTTCCCCCAGGGCAGGAGTACGGATTTGAACCAGCCGCCGGTGGTGGCCACCTTGTTCCGCTGGATGGCGGCTGCGGGATCCACGTCTTTGGGACAGACCACGGAGCACTCTCCAATGTAGGTACATTCCCAGATCCCCTCGGTGCTTGCGATGACATGCTGACGCCGTTCCCGGCCGCTGTCCCGGGAGTCCAGGTTGTACCGGTGCCCCAGGGCAATGGCGGCGGGGCCGATGAATTCGGTCTCCAGCCCGTATACCGGACATGCGGCGTAGCAGAGCATGCAATTGATGCACATGCTGAACTGCTTGTATTCCTTCAGTTCATCGGGCGTCTGCAGGTATTCCCCTTCCGAAACGGGTTTTTCTTCCTCCCGGATGATCCAGGGCTGCACCGCTTTGAGTTTATCCATAAAGTCGGTCATGTCGATAATCAGGTCCCGGACAATGGGGAAATTCTGCAAGGGTTCCACACGGACTTCACCCGGGTAATAGTCGCGCAGGAATGCGGCGCAGGAGAGCTTGGGTTCGCCGTTGACCATCATGCCGCAACTGCCGCAGACACCCATCCTGCACGACCAGCGGAAAGAGAGAGAACCGTCAATGTGATCCTTGATATGGTTCAGCCCGTCCAGCACCACCCAGTCGTCCTGAAATTCGACGTCGTAAGACTGTTCGACGGGTTCGTCTTCCTGTTCCGGGCGATAGCGGGTAACGGTTATTGTAATGTTCTTGCCCTTGCTCATGAATTGCCCCTTGCGCGGGATACGAGATCAGGATTTCAGTATTTGCGCTCTTCGGGTTGCCAGCGCGTGATCGTTACGGGTAGGTAGTCGGTACGTGGACCGGCTTCCGTCCTGTACGTCAATGAGTGTTTCAGGTATTCCTCATCGTTTCGGTCCTCGAAATCCGAGCGGGAGTGAGAACCCCTGGATTCCCTGCGGTCCAGGGCGGCGTGCGCAAGCGCTTCGGCCGCATCCAGCATGAATCCCAGTTCGAGCGCCGCCGTGAGTTCGGTGTTGAATACGCTGGAGGTGTCGTCCAGGCCGACGTTGCGGAACCGTTCCTGAAGTTTCCTCAGGATTTCGCAGGTCTCCTTCAACGTCTCTTCATCGCGGAAGATTCCCGCGCCGCGTTCCATGGCCGCCTGCATCTCGGTACGAATGTCCGCAACGCGTTCCTTGCCGTTGCGCGGCTGCAGGTACGTCTGTTCGATGCGCCGCCGCTCGTCGCGGTTGAGGTTTTCGAGGGTGTCCGGGCCTGGGGATTGCTGGCTGCCGGCGTATTCCGCGGCGACCTTTCCCGCCCGCGCGCCGAAGACGAGGCACTCCGTGAGGGAATTGGAGCCCAGCCGGTTGGCGCCGTTGAGACTCACGCATGCGGCTTCGCCGGCGGCGTAGAGCCCCGGAACGGGCGTGACGCCATTGATGTCCGTATGAACGCCGCCCATCATGTAGTGGACGACGGGGCGGACGGGGATGGGCTCCCGGACCGGATCGATCCCCACGTAGTTCCTGGCCAGTTCCCGCACAAACGGAAGCTTCTCGTCGATGACATTCTCGCCCAGATGTCTCAGGTCCAGGTGGACGTAGTTGCCATAGGGACCGTCGAAGACGCGGCCCTCCCGCATTTCGTACATGAAGGCACGGGACAGGATATCGCGCGGGCCCAGTTCCATTTTGCCGGGTATGTATTCGCTCAGGTAGCGCTCACCCTTGTTGTTGACGAGATAGCCGCCTTCGCCTCGCGAGGCTTCCGTCATCAGGATGCCCGTACCCGGGAGGCCGGTGGGATGGTACTGGACGAACTCCATGTCCTTCAATGGACACCCGATGCGGTAGGCCAGGGCCATACCGTCGCCGTTCTTTATGGCGGCGTTCGTTGTAAACGGAAAGATCTTGCCGCCGCCGCCGGTACAGATGATGACGGTTTTCGCGCCGATCGCGTGGACGCCGCCCGTGCGCATGTTCAGTGCCGATACGCCGCAGACCCTGCCGTCGTCCACCAGAAGGGAGGTGACGAACCACTCGTCGTACCGGGTGACCGCGTTGTATTTGAGGGAGGTCTGAAACAGGGCGTGCAACATGTGGAAGCCGGTCTTGTCCGCCGCGTATAGCGTTCGCTTTACGCTCATGCCTCCGAAAGCCCGTACGCTGACGCGACCGTCCTCATCCCGACTCCAGGGGCAGCCCCAGTGTTCGAGTTGAATGGATTCGTCCTGTGCTTCTTTTACAAAGGCTTCGACAACGTCCTGGTCCGCCAGGTAGTCGCTGCCCCGTATCGTGTCGAATGAGTGCAGATCCAGATTGTCGTATTCGCGCATGACGGCCGCCGCGCCGCCCTCGGCAGAGACGGTGTGGCTGCGCATGGGGTAGACCTTGGAGACGACGGCGACGTTCAGGCTGGAATCGGTCTCGGCCGCGGCGATGGCGGCGCGCAAACCCGCGGCGCCGCCCCCGACAAGAAGCACGTCGTGAATCGGTATGTCCATTTGTGTCCCCTGAATCGCGTTCGGTTCGTTCGCAAACACCACTTATTATAACGATTTAAGCGAAATTCGTCAATACAAAACTGGGCGA
Source organism: Candidatus Latescibacterota bacterium (assembly GCA_021295655.1). Lineage (GTDB taxonomy): Bacteria > Latescibacterota > UBA2968 > UBA2968 > JAAXHE01. Next base: position 9,846 of record JAGWBX010000015.1, on the reverse strand, counting down.
AACCGAGAGTCATTCCGGTGATGCAAACTGCGGATTCGACCGGAGGATTCCGTTCGTTTCCTGGTGGATTCCCGCAGAGGGAGAAACCCGTGAGGGGCGGGCGTTGTCACTGCAGGCGTCCGCGGGCCGGAAGCGGCCAGACGGCTTCAACCGCACCGTCGCGAATGCCATAGAGTTCGTCATGCAGAACAACCGTGGTGTCGGAGTAGCCCGCCACAAATTCAATGGTTTCACCGACGCGCGGCGTCTGAGCAGGTACGCTCAGTTCGATCTTTCCGTGTTCGGCCGAGAGAGCCACGGATGTGACGTTCGGGATGCCGATCGGCTCCGGAACGGCGGCGTCGCTGCTCATGGTTTTCTTCCCCGCGTCACAGATGATGCGTGCAGGCGTGGGCCGGCTGGTGACCGTCGAAAGGACCGTAAGGGCATATTCGTGTTTTACCCCGAAAACGGTGCGGTACCGGATATCGCCGAAGATACCGCCGCCGGCTTCGATTTCGGTGATGCCGGGTTGGAAGGCGCTGATCCAGTAGGTGCCGGTGCCGCCGCAACTGACGATGTCCACAGGGAGGCCGTTGCGCCGGCACAGGTCCGCGCTGGTTGTGATTCTGGACAGGGATTCCGCAATAAGCCGTCGCTTTTCGTGAATATCCTCAATGGCCAGGGTGTGCGCTTCCCACGTCATCAGGCCTGAGAATTGCAGGCCCGGGCAGGCGGCGACAATCTGCGCAAGCGAAAGTACGGGTTCACCGGGCGCAACGCCGGCGCGGTTCATGCCCACGTCGACTTCAATCAGCACCCGGACGCGGACGCCTTTTTCCACTGCCGCGAGGTTCAGCTGACGGACGTTGTTCTCGTTGTCCACGCAGACCATCACGTCCGCATGTCTGCGGAGATTGACCAGGCGCGCGATTTTCCGGGGGCCCACGATCTGGTTGGCAATGAGGATATCTCTCACGCCGCCCGCGGCCATCACCTCGGCTTCGCCGAGTTTGGCGCAGGTAATCCCGATGGCGCCCGCTTCCAGCAGCCGGTGTGCCAGCGCCGGGGTTTTCATGCCCTTTGTGTGGGGCCGCCACCGGACGCCCGCCTGCCGGATGATGGTGTCCGCCATCTTCCGGGTGTTGCGTTCCAGCGTGGGCAGGTCCACCAGAAGCGCCGGGGTGTCCAGGTCTTCCTTGCGGCAACCGATGAGGTGCGTCTGTACGATCATGCGGAATCCTCGGGTTTCGGGTTTTTCGGCCGCAGGACGTTCGCGCGGCGCATGGTCCCGTCAGCCACGCTGCCGGATGATGTGGTCGGCAACGTCGATCATCGTGGCCGTCCAGATCCGGTCCCCGTTACCATCCAGGTAACGCGCGACTTCGCTCAATGACGCCGTGGAAATGGAAAGATGCTGGCCTCCGATACCGTGCATGCAGACCACCGCCCACAGGCCGTCGCTGACGGCGTTTTCGATGTACGCGACAATCTCTTCTCCCGAATGGCCGTCCACGGCCAGCGACCAGGTGCAGGCCAGGTCGATCCGTTCCGGATGGTTGGCGCGTTCACCCCAGCCCCTTGCGGCCTTGAAGCGGCGGGCGACGAGCGGCACGTAGGACTGCCGGTTCTCGCCGGCGCCGACGTACGTCTGGTAACAGGGGTAACAGAAGGTCCGGTTGCCGCCCTGTTCGGGAAACAGGCGGTCCAGGTCTTCAGTGGCTTCGTCGATGGTCCGCGCGATGTCTTCCAGCCCGAGGTTTTCCAGACAGAAGCCGTCGTCGCGGAATCCGAAATTGCAGGAGCAGGGGTGCATGGAGGTGTGATTTCCCAGTTCATGACCGTTTCCGCTGGCCTGTTGCCAGCGGGGAACCTGTGACTCCCAGACTTCCGACCTGCCCGGGTTGACGTAGAACGTCCCCTTCAGGCCACAATCGTCCAGGCAGGGAATTGCATTGTCCAACTGCGTTTCGAGGCCGTCGTCGAAGGTGAGGCTTACGGCCCCATGGTAGCCTTCAGGCCAGAACGAGCGGGCTGGGGACATGGCGTCTTCTCTTTCACGAGGCGGTTTCAAGAGCGGTTCAACCGGCGGAAGTACGGTCTGCGAATTCAGGACGGGATACCGGGTTCGACGTTGGTCTTCCTGAGGTGCTCGCAGGGCAGCCAACTCCCGGATGGCGAGGTGCGGTTGCTACTACAGTTACCGTTTTTGCGGCGAAAAATCAAGGGTAATCGCGAAAGGTTGATTGCGGCATATTTCGCTTGCGGAATCGGTTTTATTTTGGTATTAAACCGAGTGCTGCGGCGAATTTATCTGCAGGAAATTCCGGCGCTTAACCTGAATACAGGGGTGGAACGCATCTTTGGAGGAATGACGATGGACAAGCTGGCGATTCTGGGTGGATCGAGGGCGGTGCAGACCGATGCGGGAGATATGTTCACCTGGCCGATCATCACCGGGGAGGACGAGGAGGCCGCATTGGAGGTGCTGCGGCGCGGGGCCATGTCCGGCACGGACGTTACGGTGCAGTTTGAAAAGGAATATGGCGACTGGTTCGGCACGAAATACGCGCTCGCGCACAACACGGGCACGTCTTCCATCCACTCGGCGATGTTCGGTTGCGGCGTGGGGGTGGGGGATGAAATCATCTGCCAGAGCATGACGTTCTGGGCGTCGGTGCTGCAGGCGATGAATCTTGGCGCAACCATTGTCTACGCGGATATCGATCCGGATACGATCACGCTGGACCCGGCAGACGTGGAGCGGAAAATTACGGACAGGACGAAGGCGATCGTGGCCGTCCACTATTTCGGCCATCCGACAGATATGGATGCCATCATGGAAATCGCCAACGCCCGCGGCATCAAGGTCATTGAAGACGTCTCGCACGCCCACGGCGCGGAATACAAGGGGCGGTTGACGGGCGGGATCGGCCACGTGGGCGCAATGTCCTGCATGGCCGGAAAGTCGCTGGCCATCGGTGAGGCGGGCATGCTCGTAACGGACGACCAGGAAATCTATGAGCGCGCGGTTGCGTTCGGCCATTACGAGCGAACGGGGCAGATCGAAAATCCCGAGTTGAAGAAGTTCGCCGGCCTGCCTCTGGGGGGTTTCAAATACAGAATGCACCAGTTGTCGTCGGCCGTGGGGCGCGTCCAGCTCAGGCATTACCGGGAACGGATGGAAGAAATCGACAGGTCTATGAACCACTTCTGGGACCTGCTCGAAGGCGCGCCCGGATTGCGCGCCCACAGGCCTCCGAAAGGCTCCGGAAGTACAATGGGCGGTTGGTACGCCGCGCACGGCATCTACGTACCCGAGGAACTCGGCGGTCTGCCCTTGCAGAAGTTCTGCGAGGCCGTGCGGGCCGAAGGGACTTCCTGCGGCGCGGGAGCAAACCTGCTGATGCATCTGCATCCTGTCCTGAACGACGCCGACGTGTACGGCCATGGCGAACCCACGCGCGTCGCGCACTCGGACGCCGACGTGCGCCAGGGAGTGGGCAGCCTGCCGCAGACGGAGCGGATGTCGGAGCGCCTGTTTTCCATCCCGTGGTTCAAACACAACCGTCCGGAAGTGATCAGGGAACACGCGGAGGCTTTCCGGAAGGTGGTGGCGCAGGCCGCGGAACTTCAGTAGGCTGCGAATCCGTCCGGAGCGAAGTGTCATTCAAACAAGAGGGAAATTCATCCAATGCATAGGTTGCGATGTGCGTCGTTCACACTGCTCTTCATCGCTCTTCCGGGCATTTTCGCTGCCAGCGCAGACGGCGCATATACACGTATTCACGAACCGGGCGCCGACGACCCGATGGCGGTGCATATCTTCCGCCTGGACAACGGCCTCACGGTCTATCTCACCGAAAACCATCAGACACCCCGGTTTTACGCGGAGATCGTCGTTCGTGCGGGCAGCAAACACGACCCGGCAGAATCCACCGGCCTGGCGCACTACCTGGAACATATGCTGTTCAAGGGCACGAAGCGCATCGGCTCCCTGGATTACGAGAAGGAGAAAGCGCACCTCGACAACGTCACCCGGCTCTACGAGGAGCATTTCAGCGAAACCGATCCTGAAAAACGGAAAGCCATTTACGCCGAGATCAACAAGGAGTCCCAGCTTGCCGCGCAATACGCCATTCCCAATGAAATCGACAAACTCTACAAGGCCATGGGCGGCACCGGTCTCAACGCGCATACCTGGCACGAAGAAACCGTGTACAGAGTCAATCTGCCCGCCAACAGGTTGCGCCACTGGGCGGCTATCGAATCCGAACGCTTCGGGAACGCCGTCTTCCGGCTCTTTCAGTCCGAACTCGAAACCGTTTACGAAGAAAAGAACCGGTCTATGGACAACAAGGACCGGGCGATCATCTACGCCGTTGCCGATTTGCTTTTCAAACAGCATCCCTACGGCCAGCAGACCACAATAGGGAAAGTGGAACACCTGAAGAATCCGTCGCTGAAAAACATGTACTGGTTTTACAATACCTACTATGTGCCCAACAACATGGCCATTGCCATTTCGGGGGACATCCGGATTGACGAAACCATAAAACTGATCGACGAGCACTTCTCGGCGTGGGAACCCGGGCCTCTGCCGCAGTTGCCCGACTGGAAGGAGCCGCCCCTCAGCGGCGCCGAGCGGGTGCAGGTGGGGTTCCAGGGTGAGGAATACGTGCTTCTGGCGTTCAGGACGGCATCCAGGAGTCATCAGGACGCGGCTGCGCTGAGGCTCCTGGACATGATTCTGGACAATGCCACCGCCGGTCTGATCAATCTGAATCTCAACCAGAAACAGAAGGTCCGGCGAGCGGGATCGTATCCCTCACTGTACAACGACGGCGGCGCACAGTATCTCTGGGGCATTCCGAAGAAGGATCAGACCCTTGAGGAAGTGGAACAGTTGCTGCTGGATCAGATCGAGATTATCAGGAGCGGCCGGTTTGAAGACTGGATTCTGCCCGCGATCGTCACCGATTTTAAAAAGAACAACAAGCGGGAGTTGGAGTCCGACGATGCCCGGGTGCGCCGGATTCGCAATTCGTTTCTTGCGCATCACGACTGGAACCATACGGTCAATGAGATCGCACGCCTGGAAAGGGTGACCAGGGACGACGTGGTCCGCGTTGCGCGGACCTATTTCGCGGACGATTACGTTGCGGGATACCGGGTCGATGAACAGCACGAGATTCCCAGGATTGAGAAGCCCCAGATCGACAAGATCAACATCGACGCCGCCCGTCAGGCGGTTTTCGCCGTCAACGTGCTGGCCATGCCGGCCGAGGATATCGAGCCCTCCTTTGTCAATCCGGGCAAAGACTACCAGGTTGCCGATTACCACGACGACGTCCGGCTCTACTACTCCCGGAACCCCATCAACGATCTCTTCTCGCTGACCTTCACCGTGGACCTGGGCAACAACCAGAACAACAGGATGGGAATGGCGGCGCGGCTACTCGACAAGTCCGGTACCGAACGTCACGCCTCCGAAGCCCTCAAGAAGGAGTGGTACAAGCTCGGTACCGAGTTCTCCATGTCGGCCGGGAACAACGAGACCAGCGTAACCATCTCCGGGCTGGATGAAAACATCGATGCGTCGCTGGCTCTTATGGCGGACCTCGTCAACAATCCATCCGCGGACAAGTCGACACTGGACGAACTCGTGAAGATCGTCCTTGCGGAGCGCGAAGACGCGAAGAAGAACCACCGCACCATTCAGGGCGGTGTGGTTCTGTTCAACAGATACGGCAAGGACTCCCGTTATCTGCGCACGTTGCCGAACGAAGCCCTGCAGGAACTCACCCTTGAGGAACTCCATGGACTGGTCCGCCGCCTGTTCAGATACAAACACACCATCGCCTACACGGGCTCCCTGCCTTTGCAAGCGGTCCTGGCCGTCCTGAAAAAACACCATCCGGTCCAGGGCCCGCTCGAGGACCCGCCGCCGTACCGGTTCTACAAGGCGCGGACTCCGGAGCAAACCGAGATTCGCTTCTTTCACAAGCCGCTTGCGCAGGCGCTCGTCTATATCGAGTTCGGCGATAAGGACTTCAATGAGGATTCCGTTCCCGCCACCGAGCTCTATAACAGCTATTTCGGCGGCGGGATGAGCGGCATCGTCTTCCAGGAACTCCGGGAAGCCCGCGCGCTGGCCTACTCGGCATGGGCGCGATATTTCAATGGCGACCGGAAGGGAGACCAGAACCTCATGTCGGGATCCATCGCCTGCCAGCCCGACAAGACAACCGAAGCCGTCGAAGCGTTTATCGACCTGTTGGACAACATGCCGGTCACGCCCGAGCGGTTTGAAGAAGCCCGCACGTCTATTCTGAACAGATATCGTACAAACAAGATCAGCTTTCGACGGGTCCTGGGATCCGTGCGTTCCTGGGAACGGCTGGGCATACCCGTGGATCCCCGGAAGTCGCGATTCGAGAGAATCCAGGCCGCCGGAATGGACGACATGCTGGCGTTCTACGGACAAAACCTGAAGAACCGGGTGAAACTGATATCCATCGTGGGGGACAAAAACAAAATCGACCTCGCGGCGCTGGGAAAATACGGTTCCATCAACGAGGTCGGTCTCGAAGACATCTTTGTGTTTTAGTCGGTGCGGCAGATCGTCATTCGTAAAACGTGTCGGTCACACGTACACCCATACCTGTCATGTTGAGGAAGCCGTTGTGAAGGTGGGGCAGACATTCCTGTCTGCCGAAGTGGGCTGAAACTGTCATCCTGTGGAAGGCGCCAGGGAAACCAAGCCTCCGCGCATATGGGTTGGTGAAGGCTCTCGCTTCACGTCAAGCCTAGAAGACGGGAGATTCTTCGCTACGCTCAGAATGACACGTCGGACGATCTTCAGGCGGGTATGTTTCCCCTTAGCGATCATCCCTGGCAGCGCGAGCTGTCCATCCCCGCCCGTGCTACGAAGCCCATCCCGCGATGAAATCCGCGGTCGTATAATTCTCCGGCATCTCGTTGAAGTGGTATTTCATCGGTCCTGACTGAAATCCCGGTACGAAATGCTCCGCGTCAGACCGGAGCAGCCCGTCCAGCGGCTCGAACCGCTTCCACAATATCTCTCCCTCCGATGCGCTGAATCGCCCGGCAAAATCGGGACCCCAACTCAGGGTGATCGGATGTGCGCCCCGAAGCCGGCGTGAAAGCTCATCGGAAACATCGGGATACTGGGCGTTCCCGGCAAGCCGGATCGCCAGAGCCGCCTTGCACAGAAAGACGGTGGAGAGCAACCTTCCCTTTTCGCCCCTGTCCGGATGAAGCCCGTTCAGCGCCCCGATGTACGCCTCTCCGTCGCATTCCACAACCGCCCTGAGCGCTTTCTCCGAGTGTCCCTTCATTTCCCGGGTCCGGTCATTCCATCGCCCGAACGCCGCGGCGGCATCTGCCGAAAGATGTTCCACAAAGGATAGATTGTCGATCGACGTGTGCGTGGAAAATCCGCCGTGAACGGTCCGTCTCAACCTGGGGCTGTAATTGCTGCCCCAGTGGAGAAGCGGCAGGATGTAGACCACGCCGTCTCCAGCTTCCAGGTGGGTCCGGACGCCGTTCGGCAATGGCTGGCACGGATCGGCCAGCAGGTACTCGTTTTCCTCTGCCGTGTTGTACCGGACGTGGCTGCCCGGGATCACCCACAGGACGCTGTCGTCGTACAGGGGTATGTTCCATTGAACGTAACGGGGTCCCCCTTCGAGGATGTCGTCGATATACCCCTGCAGGGGGGCCGTGTCGATCGGGTGATGGTCGCGATGCCACTTCGCGGGGCCGTGGTCCCGGACCGGATTGCACATCATCATCATTTCGGTTACCGCCGCGTCTGCAACGCCCAGAAGCTGTGAACTGATGCCGTGAACGTTGGGCTCGAGCCACACCTCCGCGGCAGGCGCGGTCTCGTCGTTGATTCCGTTGACCAGCGGCGGCCGGTTGAGCATCAGCCGGGGCTGCGGGCTCGTCTCCCACTCGCCTCCCGGCGGGTCGCCTTCCTTTCGCATGGCCTTCCAGTGTTCGCGTTGCCGGTCCACGAGCGTTTCGTAGGCCCGTCGGACGCCCTGCAGTTTTTCCCGGGGAATGGCTTCCTTGACCACAAGGTAGCCCTCTTCCAGGAATCGATCGCGGTCCACCGCCTGCATGGTAAGTCCTCCAGGTGTTATCCGGTTTTTTTTGTTGTGTGGGGAAAAGGGTCTTGGGCCTAAGAACCTGGTAGAATTGAAGGCCTGATGTCCAGTAGAGTCTAATCGCCTAAAGGAATCTTATCATGGATACCACTGCATTATGGAATCCGTGGACAATTGCCGTGACCCAATAGGCCCTCCAATAACTTAAACGTTTCCAATGGACAAAAGAAAGAGCAAAAACAAAACCACATGAAATTCCAACGACCCAATCCATCATGCTAAGGGGCGCAGGCAGAATATGCATTCCGGCAAAAACACAGAGTGATAGAAAAACCATTACGGGTATTCTACTGGTGACAAGCGATGCCAGTCGAACTGGTATCCATTGTCCAACGAATGTTTCAATAAGAGGCGCAGCAATAGCCACAGTTACAAATGTCTCCAAATAACCCTCTTCCATTCCTTCAGTCACATCTCCATTTACTGTGCTTCCGTTATTTTCTATGAATCCGTACCAAAAAACAGCAACGATCATAGCCAAAAGCAATTTGAGAACGAAAAGATAACCGGTTGCTACAAGTATAAAACCAGGTATTCGAAATCGTTCAAGCCACTCTATATGTCGTTCAACGAAAACGCTTAGGCTCATGTTAATTGACCCATATGGTGCCAAAGCAGGATCGGCCAGATCAGTCCACCCTGGATGCGGTTGACGTTTCGGACTTTCCGGCAACGATTCTACCGTCCGGGTGTCTCCCCGACCGTCTGAAGGGAAGAACATGGCAAACACGACTCTCAAGCGAATGAGCCGAAGCACCGACACCTTCTGTGCTTTTTGTGGCCAATTTAACGTCTGTCTATTCTCGAATTGACGTCAATCCTGATCGGATTTGGCTTTTATCCTTGTTATCCTGTTCTTCGATGTAAGTTTGGGTTTTCAATAAAGGAGATCAGGAACCAATAAACGTCTCGGGCCACTTCGGCTCGTAGTTGCTTTCGAAGAGCCAGTCGAAGTCCTCCGGAACGATGTGCGTCCGGTCGGGCCGCAGTCTCCGGCGCAGCCGGGGAAAGAAATCCATCAGCGCGTCGCGCTGGCCCTTCGGAAGTCCGCAGGAGACGCCCGAAGCGGCCCAGGCGGATAGCATTGCCTTGCGTGGCACCGAGTCCTCGTTCTGCCAGGCCGAGTGCAGGCCGGAACTGCACAGAACCAGCATCTGTCCCCGGCGGGCCACCATGGGCGCCGGATCCTGCTCCAGCCAGGGGGTATCCGTCAGGTCGGGAACGTGTTCCGGGTAGGACCCCGCGCCTTCCTTCGGACTCGGGCGCACACCGTGGACGCGAGGAAGCATGGCCTTGTGCTCCGGGGTGAGGACGCGGTTCCAATATTCCATAATCGGGCGGTGACTGCCGGGAATCACGCGCATTGCGCCGCGATGCGCCGGCACGTCATTGAGCCAGAACCAGAGTTCGGCGCGCATCTTTCGGGGCGTCGCCTGGAAATCGTCCCACGTGGCCTGAATGTCGGTGTGGCATCCGCCGCCCCACTGGTCGCGTACGCTTCCGAATGGCGTATTCGAAGGAGATCGCCCGTGGGGGGACACGCCCCACCACAGATGTACGGCGTCCGCGCGCAATACATCCATGGCCACTTCCTCGAAGAACGGGTGCTGGAAGACGTCAAGGTAGTCCGGTTCTTCGTAATGCGGCCGGCCGCTTTCCGTCAGCCGGTCCC
>JAGWBX010000014.1:63533-86583 GCA_021295655.1 Candidatus Latescibacterota bacterium | reverse complement strand
GCCGGACCGCCGGGCCTTCCGCATCCGAACGAGCCCCTGGAACCCGTCTTCCCGCAGGTTGCGATATACGCCCTTCAACGTCCTCGCCATCGGCGTCTGGTCTTGCTTACGTCTCTTGGTTTCCGGTTCCGTAGCGATCGTGTACGACTCCTCTCCGTCCTTCCGCATATCCGGAGATCTATGAGTAGCGAATTCTCGGATCCACCCAGGCCAGCAGAATATCCGAAATCAACGTCCCGATCACAGTCAACGTGCTCAGGATCAGCATAAAGCTCCCGGCCAGGTACATATCCTGGTTGGTGAGCGCGCCCAGGAGCAACGGCCCGGTGGTGGGCAGATTCAACACGATGGACACCAGGATCTCTCCCGCGATCAGCCGGGGCAGCAGCCAGCCCAGGGTGCTGAAGAAGGGATTCAGGGCGATCCTTACGGGATACTTGAACAAGAGCTTCAGTTCCGACACGCCTTTCGCCCTGGCGGTGACGACATACGGCTTGTGCAATTCATCCAGCATCTGGGCACGGATCACGCGGATGGTTCCGGCCGTTCCCGCGGTTCCCAGAATCACCATTGGAATCCACAGGTGCGCAAGCAGGTCCAGTGCCTTGCCGAACGACCATGACGCGTCGATGTACTCCGGCGAAAAAAGCCCCACCAGCACGCTCCCGGTAGACACGAAGACGATCCAAAGCGCAATCAGGGCCAGCATGAACGGGGGCGTCGCCAGCCCCAGGAAGCCCAGAAACGTGAAAATATAGTCGCCGATGGAATACTGCCTCACGGCGGAATAGATGCCGATGGGAATCGCGACCACCCAGATGAAGAGCACCGAACTCGCGCTCACCATCACCGTAAGGCCCACGCGTTCCCACAACAGTTCGCTCACGGGCCGACCCCACAGCAGGGACATCCCGAAATCGCCCTGTGAGATGATTCCCGTTATCCACGTCCAGTACTGCACGTAGACCGGGCTGCCCAGCCCGTAGCGCGCCCGTAGCGCCTCGATGACCTCTTCGCTCACCGTCTCGCCCATCGACGTGAGTTGCGCCAGGTACGAGGTGAGGAAGTCACCGGGCGGAAGCTGGATGATCAGGAACGACACGATCGATATCGCAAAAAGCGTGGGAATCATCATCAGGATTCGCCACGCGATATATTTCAACATCGAAACGGCTCCGTTTACGTGCATGTCACCGCGGGCCTGCGCGCGCGGTCGCCGTGCAGATTTACCCAAAAGTTTCAAATAAAAACCCAACCAACGGGGCTTACAAGTCATTTCCTCTACCTGACCGTCGTTCGGGGGCGCCGGCTCTTTCGCACTTCAGACACACCGGCGGTGTTGTAAATGTCCTACGTTCCCCAGGTATATTGCCTTTCGACCGCGGTAAGTGAACGGATCTGTGCCCGTCACCGGTCCTTGCCCAGGCGATCATCTCTAACATTTCAAAATCACCGGCACAAAAAAAGCCCTGCCGACCTGAGCAGAGCGAATGCAATTTCTGAAGGGTTCTAGTGCGCCAATGTGGCTGCCAGGCGCCGGTTTACGGTTCGCCAGAAGACGGCAACGGCCTCCTCGTCTTCATCGAAGAAATCTTCAAAGAAACCGTTTCCATTCAGAAGCGGTGGATAGGCATACCGCTCTCCTTCATCTCCGTACACCGTAACCCAATCTCCCGGCTCGCGAGGATCCACCACTTCGAACAATTCGGCGGGATACAGGTAAGGCCGTCCCCTGTCGCTTAAGACTCGCAAATCACCCGCTTCGATCCCAATGACCCCATATTCCAGTCCGGGAGTCAAATCGGGGTAATCTGCACGTCCCTGTCGCAATTTAACCGTCATTTCGGGCGACCTCTTTCCGCTTCAGTTCGACACGGCCCCGATCAGGGTGTTCATACCAGTGAAACTCATCCATGTGACCCTCAATCTCAAAACGGGGGCTGCTCTTCTTTGTCCATCGGGATTTCTTACCACGATACGTGCGTACCAATCGCTGAATGTCGCGGATTCGCTCGCCTCTGGCAATCACACGCGACAGAGAAATCATGCGTGAGGTGAGTTCGACAATAACGCCGCCCCCATCTTTCCAGGATATTTGTTTCCTTTGAAAATACGATGTTCATCTGGCGGTGTCAAGACTCGCAGCCATTGTCAACATCCGCTTCGGGCTTGCTCGACTTGGGCTTAATTCCTATCTTTCGATGAAAGGGTGTCGCCGGCTTGACAATGGCCCCCTGTCATTCAGAGCGTGCATGCGGACGTGCCGCCTCTCAGGTGTCGCCACGTGCAAGTCGCGCGGGGATGATCCGATGCTGCAGTAGATCCTTCGTCGGCCTGGCGGCCTCCTCAGGATGACAGCGGGAACCAAGGGCATATCGGACAACATGTCATTCTGAGCGAAGCGAAGAATCTCCCGTCTTTCGGATTGTACGTGAAGCAGATGCCCTTCGCAGACGAACTTCTGCGCGGACGCTTCGCCAGCCTGCCGGCCTCCCCTGGATGACAGTGTCGGCCAACAATTGACAGACAGTTTTCGCCAACGAATTACCCGCTTTCTTGCGAACGAACCCTGAACGTCCATGAAAGTCCGGAAAAACAGTAATTCAGTATTTACCATTCTGATCCTGTTCCTGTCGCTCGCAGCAACTCCGGCAGGGGCCGCTGATAACCTTTCGAGACTGCGGGTCGACGGACACCGAATCGTCAGCGCGAATGCCGCCGCCGCGGACTTCGACGGGGGCGGGCAGGTGGACCTCGCCGACTTTCTGAAGTTTGCGGACGCCTTCGGTTCGCAAGCGGTCGAATTCGATCTGGACAACAGCGGGACCGTTGATTTCGCCGACTTTCTGGCCTTCGCGAACGCCTTCGGTCAGCGCGTCGACGTTGTCCTTCGCGGTGTGGCCGTGATCGATCCGTTCTTTCTGCACGCCGCCACCCGCCGAGGGACGGAAGCCCTCAACCTCCTGGCGGACGAATGGAACGTGGACGTCATCCGCGTTCCCATTCACCCCGGCCTCTGGCAGCGGTACAGGGACTACCTGCCCGCGTTCGTGGATCCGATCGTCGACTGGGGTCAGCGGCGCGGCATCTATATCTTTCTTGGCTGGCACGCGCACGGGAACCCGCTCACCGGACAGACGGAACACCCCGAATGGGGGTACGATCACCCATGGCGCGGCAATCCTTACAACCCCGACCTGTCGCTGGCGATCGAGGCGCTTGACGTAATTGCCCGAAGGTACAGCGACCTGCCGCACGTCATATACGGCACGTTCAACGAACCCGCGTTTATTGCCTGGGACGACTGGCGGCCCGTCGCCGACTCCCTGGTGGACGTCGTCCACGGCGTGGAGCCCCGGGCGCTGGTGCTGGTTTCCGGCGTCGACTGGGGGTACGACCTGAGCGGCGCGCTCGACAACCCGGTGAACAGGCCCAACGTGGTCTACGAAACCCACCCCTATCCCTGGAAGGGCGAGTCGTGGAAAAGCGTTCTTTCAGATCTGGACAAGACAGAAGCGGTCTTCCTCGGCGAATGGGGGTACGGTCACTCGGAAGATCCAGGTAGAATCAGACAAGATTACGGCCTGCCCCTGATCGACTTCTGTCAGACGCGCAGCATCGGATGGACCGCCTGGATCTGGCACGACGAGTGGACGCCGTCCATGCTGACCTCCTTCAGAACCTTCGAAACGACCGACTTCGGCGAATTCGTGAAACGGGTTCTCAACAACGGGCAATAGACGACGGCGCGGCCGATCCCCTGCGCGACCCTTTTGGCGCGGTGCACGGATAACGCATCGGCAAATCGGTCCGGCCGGGGGTCGACCGGGAAGTCTTCGGCACGTAAATCTGGACGCCACGGAGGCGGCGTCCGGGATTCCATGTAACCGACTTCGCCTGGCGCCCCGGGCCAGGTGTATCCTGAAGGGCGATTATGGGGGTTCTGCGCCGCTTTACAGGTGAAAAAGGCAACTACTCGTGGGACGGCGTCGAGGTCGAGGCGTACGACGCCGATGGTGCCGTGGGCGGCAGCAGGCAGGTCGTGATCGGCAAACGTGACGGCGCCTTCAACTTCGGCCTGCGGTACTATGAAATCGCGCCTGGCGGCCAGACCTCCTTCGACCGCCACCACCACGACCACGGCGTCTACGTTCTCAGAGGCACGGCCCGATTGATGATGGGGCCAGCGGTATACGATATCGGCCCGGGAGATATCGTGTACATTCGTCCGAACGAGCAGCACCAGTTCGAGAACGCGGGCGAAGAACCCTTCGGCTTCCTTTGCGCCGTTCCACCGAGGGACTGATGAACTGACAGTCGAAAACAGGGGTCGAGAAGGCGCCTAACTCCTTTATTCTTAATTCCCTTGACACATCCGGCTGTTTTTGGTACATTTCCGCTTCGACCGGGTGACCCCGTCGTTCAGTGGCCTAGGACACCAGGTTCTCACCCTGGAAACGGGGGTTCGACTCCCCTCGGGGTCACCATATAAGAGAGCCTAACAAAACGACCCTGCTGATCAATTCTCAGCAGGGCATTTGTTTTTTGGTGAGAACGCGGTACTGTAGAGTGTGTTCCTGATGTAAGACCTGAATCCGCGAACCCGGGGTTTTCGAGTTACCGAAGCCCACGTCATGAAAACACCGCCTGAGTTCCTGTCAGATCGCTTCGTTCTTTTAGCGCAGCTGTCCGATCTTGTAAAAGTCATCAGATGCCGGGTTGAGAGATACCCTGAGTCTGCGATCCGCCATGCACCCTACATCATCGTGTATCCAGTAGTGGGCTGCCGTGGCCCCGGCCGTGTCCTATCCCGCCAGGCCCGCCGCGTGGCGCCCGGCATCGGGGTCGCCGGCGGCGTGGAACCGGCCGTTCTCGTGATCGATGAACAGCATGACGGGCGTGGCTATGGGTCCTTTCGTCGATGCGACGCGATGCCCGCGCGACGCGAGTTCCGAGCGGACGTCCTCGCCAACACGGTCGCTTATCGAAAGAGAACCGACACGTTTGAACGTCGCAGGCCGATAGGGATTGGGATCGAACGAGTCCTCGTGGTGCGCCGTGGCGAACCGCGGCGCGCGGACGGCGGTTTCCGGTAACATGCCGAATTCGATGAAGTCCAGGAGCAGATTCAGCGTCGCCTGGTCCTGCAGGTCCCCGCCCGCGACGCTGATCGCCAGGATCGGCCTGCCGTCTTTCATGACCAGGGTCGGAGTCAGTGTGATGCGCGGGCGCTTCCCCGGCTGGATGCAGTTGGGATGGCCGGGGGTCGTATTCAGGCTTCTCAGGCGGTTCCCGTATGACACGCCCGTCCGCCCCCCGAGGGGATCTTCCCCGCGGTAGACGTTCGCGCTCGGCGTTGCCGAAACGACGTTCCCCCAGCGGTCCGCGACCACGCACGTGGTCGTTCCCCCGATGCCCGGCTCGAACACGCCATCACCCCGAAGCGGTTTCATTCCGTACGGGTCTCCGGGACGGGCGATCAGCGACGCCTGCTCCATATCGATCAGCGGCCGGCGGATTTCGGTGTATTCGTTTGACAGCAATTCGTCCATCGGCACGGCAGTGAAATCCGGATCGGCGTAGTAGGCGTCCCGGTCGGCCATCGCCAGCTTGAGCGCTTCCACAGCCGCGTGCACGTAATCCGTGGATAGATGGCCCATCGATTTCAGATCGAAGCCCTCCAAAAGGCGCAACGCCTGGCACAGGTACGGCCCCTGCGTCCAGGGACCGCATTTGTACACGTCGTAACCCCGGTAGTCGACCGTGACGGGATCTTCAACCAGCGTCCGGTGCGCCGCCAGGTCGGCCTTGCGTAGAAACCCGCTTTTTTCGACATAGTCCGCCTCCAACGCGTTGGCGACGTCCTGGCGCGCCCAATTGCGGCCGTAGAAACGGTCGCTCGCGGCAGCCACCTTCTCCTGGCGGCTTCCATGCTCGGTCTGTTCCGCCTCGACCAGCCTGCGGAGCGTGTCGGCAAGCCGGGGATGCCAGGATTCCTCGCCGTCATCCAGGATTGCCAGCGTGGGAGCCACAATCCGTTCAAAGGACTGGGTGCCATACTTTATGAGCAGCGTCGTACACAGATCAACAACCGAAGGGACCGGCGCCATCTTGATGTCTTTATCGGGAATGCCGTTATCCATGTACCAGTCGATCGCTTTATGCGAAAGCGGCGCCCTTCCCTGGCCGGACAGCGTCTTGACCTCCTGTCTGCCGGCGTCGTAGACGATCACCGGCACCTCGCCGCCGATGGAGCACGCGCCGTGATCGGTCACGTTCAGCGCGAGGATGGTCGCCGCCGCGGCGTCTGCCGCGTTTCCACCTCGTTCCAGAATCCCGATTCCCGCTGCCACGGCCCGGGCGCCGCCCGCGGCAACCGCGCCCGTCGTGCTGACGGCATTCCAGCCGATATTCAGGTCATTCGGATGTGACATCTTCATTCTCCTTTGACGGCAATAGCCCGCCGCATGGGACAAACCGCTTGTTTCCGGTAACAGTCAAGGATACTTTAGCAGACAGAGTTATCCACTGTCAGACCACTAGGGGCGCCCCGACGTTCATAACGTCGCCGCGGGGCGTCTTTCGTAAGGGAAATCAGTCTGGAGGGATCATGGCTGGTGGAGGAACCTGCGGTGCTGGAGAGAGACGGCCCGAAACGCATCGGAAACGCCGGAACCCGCGAGATCAATGTGATATGAGCAGACGTAAGGATCAGTTCGTATTCCCGTCTTTCCCGCCGCCTGCCCCGTCGAATACCTCCGTCTTGAACAACGCACGCTGGAACGTCAGGTACTCTTCCTTCGTCATCGCCGGCTCGAAGTCCCGGAGCACGCCCGTCGCCTCCTCTCCCTCGCCGTACAGCAGGTCCACGGCCAGAAGCGCCAGTGATTTCGCGGGCGCGATATACCCCATCTCCTTGTCCGAAATATGCCAGTCCGCGCTGTGACCCACGCCGTCCGCTCCGGACATGTACGGATGGATCGCCGGCATGATGTGGGACAGATCCCCCATATCCGTGGATCCCGACCGATGCGAGACCTCACAGACCTCGTCGTCGCCGAATAGTGCGCTCGAATTCGATTCGAACACTTCGCTCAACGCAGGATCGGTCCTGAGGGGCATGTACCCCGGAAGCGTCTCGATCTCCACGCGCGCGCCCACCGCCATGGCGCCCGCGCGGATCGCCCGGTCAACCTTTTCATTGGCGTCCAGCATGGCTTCGTTCGTCTTCCCCCGGACGTAGGTCTCCATCGTTACCTCCGCGGGCACCACGTTTACGATATCGCCGCCCCTGGTGATGATCGGATGCACGCGGATCGAATCGTTATCCCGAAACGTCTCGCGCTGCGCATGAATTGCCATTAATGCGATCTGGGCGGCGTTCAACGCGTTGATTCCCCTGTGAGGCGCGCCCCCGGCGTGCGCTGCCCGGCCAACGAACCGGATCATCTTCACCATACATCCGTTGCACGACTCGGCAGTCGCCGCTTTTTTCATATTGGCGTCGCTGTGCGTGTGGATCATCGCCGCCATGTCGACGTCGTCGAAATGCCCGAGGCGGACGAGTTCGGGTTTGCCGCCCAGAAACTCCAGCTTTCCTTCCCTGACCAGTCCCATCCGGTACTCGACCTCGATATACTCTTCCGCGGGCACAGCGAAGAACACGACGTTGCCGGCCAGACGCTCGGCCGCGCCGGCATCGACCATGCCCATCATCGCGCCAAGCAGCCCGGCCATCTGGGCGTTGTGGCCGCAAGCGTGGGCGGCGCCGGTTTCGGGATCGGCCATGGGATGATCCGGCACGACAAGCGAATCCAGCTCGCCGATCAGGGCCACGGTCGGGCCCGGTTTCGCACCCCGTAAAATACCCTTTACGCCCGTAATCCCCAGCCCGGTTACCGGCGAAATCCCGAATTCCTCCATCGTATCCGCCGCCAGCCTGGACGTTTCGAATTCCTTGAACCCAGTCTCCGGATGGGCCATAATGTGGTCGCCAATCCGCTCGATCTGTCCCCGGCGGTGGTCGATGGCCTCACAGATTTTCCGCTTTAGCGTCTCTCTTGCGTCCATGGTTTCCTCGTATGCGTCATCTCGCCGCGCGCCGGCACGTCAGTGCCTCGTCCATTCAATACGTCACCATAAATCTGCCAATTCATCCCGACTCGCTGCGTTGCTTGCGCTGAGACTGTCCCGGCTAGCGGCTGGTTGCTGACTGCTTATCGCTGCCTCTTAACGGTCGTTGGGAGAGGTCCGCGACTGTATAGTCCTGCCACATCATGGCGATGACGTCGACGGGTTGCGATTTTGATTCAAGCTGACGGCTGAAAGCTGCTTTCCCACGGCCGAATTCAAACATTGTATTTCCGGAACAGATCGCTAACGTATCTTAACCAGCAGCACAAGCAGAATCGGCGTCACAAACGCCTGGAGCAGAATAAACCGCACGAGTACGTGCGTATTCGACCATCCGTTCTTATGCCGGAAATGATCGTGCAGCGGATATCGAACCGTCCGGAATATTCCGATTTTCAGAAACCGCAGCAACGCTACTTTCAGGAGTCCGGTGGCCCCGTTCACCAGTACCACGCTTGCGACCACGACGATCAGAAACGGATTGCCGCACGCCAGAACCAGTATCCCGAGCAGGAAGCCCATCGGCCGGGATCCCGCGTCTCCCATCAGCACGGCGCTGGGATAGGCGTTATACCAGAGATAACCGGCCAGGCACCCGGCCATGACAAATGCGAAAAGGGCCCAGACCGCGCCATTGGGATAGTGCGGCACGAGAAGATACCTGGCAATGTCCGTGTGCCCGACAATGCCGTATAGAATGACGCCCAGATAGATGAAGGCGAGAACGCTCAGGCTGCCCGACAGCCCGTCCACACCATCGGTACAGTTGGTGGCGTTGATCGAAACCCAGATCAATAACGCGGCGCCGGGAATGAAAATCCACGGTGGGACCAGCACCGGCGTCTTCATCAGCGGAAGCCAGAGTTCGACGGCCTGCAGTTGACAGATTACCATCGCACCCAGCAGGGATATGCCAAGGTCGATTGCGCCGACGCGGTATTCGCCCCAGCCGTCCGGGTTTCGATCATCCAGGAACCCGGCCAGCATGGCAAGGAAGAGACAGCCCAGGATCTGCCAGTACTGGTAACCCGGCGGGAGAATCAGAATACACACGACCAGATAGATGGGGATGAAAATAACGCCCGCGCCAACGGGCTTGCCGTGGCTTTGCTCGTTCTCGACGGCATACGCGCGGCCACGGTCTTTGGGTAGCCGCTTCCACAATCCGGGAAGCAACCGCCATGTAAACAACCCCGCCAGCGCCGTGCCCAGAACCGCCAGAAACAGATAGGACGTTAAGAGCCGCAATGGCCCGTAGACATCTGCAAATCGCTCTCCCAGCCAGTAAAGCACAACCAAATCCCTATCGATGTTCGCGAAAGTAAGCCTGTTCCCGTAAAGGCTCGCACCCGTCAACCGCTGAGCCAATCGCAGGTTTTCCTACCTTCGACAATGTAAGCCCATCCCGAAAAAATGACAAGAGCAAGATAGAAATTCCGCGAGAACACGCTGAATTGCATAGGTCAGGCCCGCGCCGATAGCGTCAATCTGAGGAGGCCGTCAGGCAGATGATGTTTCCGCGCAAATCTGTTTACCGCGTTCATGCGTTATGGACAATCGAGGAGACGGGAGATTCTTCGCTGCGCTCAGAATGACATGCTTTGCGGTAACCGTTGACGAAATCTGTCTGTCAAGTGTCGGTAGAACTGTCATCCTGAGGAGGCCCTGTCTGCCGTGCCCGGCCTGCCTGCAGCGCAGTACGCTGCGCAGGCAGGCACAGGCAGGCGCCAGGCTGGCGAATGATCCGTGGCAGGGGATCATCCCTGTGCGATTTGCGCGTAGCGAAACCTGAGAGGCAGCACGTCCGCGAGACTTGACAATTCCAGGCCTGCCATCTATCTTTACACCCATACAATATGGGGAGCGTAATAATGAAGTCCGTTCAGTTTTCAGTTTACAGGTCGCGTGTATCGTGGCGAACCGCTGCCATTCCGCAAGGCAATGCGTCAACTCGTGTTGCCGGGATTTCGATGTGCATGATGTCCTCCTTCTCATTCGGACGTCCCGCGGCGGAGCATCCCATGGCTTGAACTGAATGACATTGGTACCGTAATCGACAAACCCACCGCCGACGGATCGGCGGTGGGTTTGTTTTTTGTAATCGGAAAGGATCCGCTATGAAGACCTCCTATGTATCAACCTCGATTCCCTACGTCAACGCCCGCCCACACGTAGGCTTCGCATTGGAACTCGTTCAGGCCGACGTTATCGCCCGCTGGCGCCGGTTGCAAGGCGACGATACGTACTTACTGACCGGTACCGACGAGAACGCATTCAAGAACGTGCAGGCCGCCGCAGGCGAAGGCCTGACCCCCCGGCGGCTCTGCGACCGGAACGCCGCTGTCTTCCAGGACCTCGCCAATGCGCTCGATATCTCTTACAACAGGTTCATTCGCTCCTCCTCGGATGCGCACTTCCGCGGCGCCTCCCTGTTCTGGACGGCCTGCCGGCGTGAGGATATCGTCCTCAGACAATACCGAGGTCTGTATTGCGTGGGCTGCGAGGACTTCTACCTCAAAAAAGACCTGGAGGACGGACGTTGCCCCGTACACGGCGTGGAACCGGAGATCGTGGAGGAAACGAACTATTTCTTCCGCCTGTCGGCCTATCAGAAGACGCTGGAGACCCTGATCGCTTCGGGAAAGCTGCGCATTCTCCCGGAAACCCGGCGAAACGAGGCGCTTGGATTCATCCGCCAGGGGCTTCAGGATTTCAGCATTTCCCGCAATCGTGAGCGATCGGGAGGCTGGGGCGTGCCCGTCCCGGGAGATGCGACGCAGGTTATGTACGTGTGGTTCGACGCCCTGACAAATTACCTCACCGGGCCGGGCTATGGCTCGAACGCCGGGAGTTTCGAACGCTACTGGGCGAACTGCCCAGACAGGATCCACGTGATCGGCAAAGACATTCTCAAATTCCACGCGATATTCTGGCCGGCCCTGTTGCTCTCGGCCGGCCTGCCGCTGCCGCGGACCATCTTCGTCCATGGGCACCTGACCGTGGAGGGACGCAAGATCGGCAAGTCGCTGGGAAACGCCGTCGATCCATTCCCTCTGATCGGGCGGTACGGCGCGGACGCCCTCCGGTATTACCTGCTCCGCGCTGTACGCTCCGGGGAGGACGGAGACGTATCGGAAGCCCGGATCCGGGACGTCTATAACACGGACCTGGCGAATGGCCTGGGCAACCTCGTGCGCCGGCTGGAAGCCCTCTGCGAGAGGTCGGGTTACGGTTGCGTGGATACGCGTGACGCCCATATTCCGCCGGACGTGAGCGGCGCGCTGGACAGGTTCGACTTCGCCGGCGCCCTCCGGGCCATCTGGCTGCGCATAGGCGAACTGAACCGAGAAATCGACGCGGTACGTCCCTGGGAACTTCTGAAAAGACAGAAGGCCGAAAGGTTGTCTGAACACCTCTCGGCCTGGATCGGTTCCGTTCTGGATATTTCGTGGGTACTGAGACCCTTTCTTCCCTGTACTGCCGAGAGAATCGAAACCGGTCTATCAAGATCCCGGATACGGAAAAGCCAGCCCCTCTTCCCAAGGCTGACCTGATAGCGGCGCGGCGGCGTACCGGACGCTACGCGCCGAATGCCTCCTTCATGCGTTCAAACAGGCCCTTCCCGCCTTCCGGAGGCTGGATGCTTTCGAGTTCGGCGAGTTGCCTGAACAGCGTTTTTTCTTCCTCGTTCAGGCGAGCGGGCGTCCAGACCATCACGCGGACCAACTGGTCTCCTGTACCATACCCGTTCAGTTCAGGAATCCCCTTGCCCTTCAGGCGAAAGACCTGCCCGGACTGGGTCCCGGCCGGAATTTTCATCTCGGCCCGGCTGTTCAACGTGGGCACGGTCACCTCCGCGCCGAGGGCCGCCTGGCTGAAGCTGATGGGCAATTCATAGAGGATATCGTTGCCGTGCCGCTCGAAATGCTCGTGCTCCGCCTCTTCGATCAGCACCATACAGTCGCCCGAGGCGCCGTCACGCGGACCGACGCTGCCCTGCCCCCGTAACGGTATATAGTTGCCGTCGGTAACGCCCGCCGGGATATTGACGGACAGACTGACGGTTTTTTTCGCCCTTCCTTCACCGCCGCAGTCGGCACAGCGGTCGCCGATCACCTTGCCTTCGCCGTTGCACTGGGGGCACGTGGTGACGTTCACAAACTGGCCGAACAAAGACCTCGTGGCCTGGCGCACCTGCCCCATCCCGTTGCAGACGCTGCAGGTCCTGGCGGCCGCGCCGGATCGGGCGCCGCTTCCGGCGCACGTGTCGCACCTGTCCATGCGGGCAAACCGGATCCTCTTCTGGACGCCCGACGCAATTTCCTCAAGCGTCAACCGGACCGGTATGCGGAGGTCTTCCCCGCGCTGGGGACCGCGCCGACCCCCGCGGCGGCCGAACAGATCGCCCAGAATCCCGCCGCCGAACACGTCGTCCAGGTTGGAGAAGATATCTTCGAAATCGGTTGCATGGGTGAAGTCGGACCATTGAAATCCGCCGCCCTGGAAAGGACCGCCCAGGCCCGCGTGCCCGTACTGGTCGTAGACCTGGCGTTTCTGGACATCGCCGAGGACCTCGTACGCTTCCGCAGCCTCCTTGAATCTGGCCGCGGCCTCATCATCACCCGCGTTCCGGTCCGGATGATATTTCATCGCCTGCTTGCGGTAGGCTTTCTTGATGTCGCTCTCGGTCGCGTCGCGCTGCAGGCCAAGAACCTCATAATAGTCGGGTTTGGACATGATTCGTTCCTGGGGGGTAAAACAGAGAACAGAGCCGATTTCCGACCCTGCTCAGGATTGCCGCGCTTCACTCTCTTTCTCGCCGTCTTCTTCGTTCTCTGACGCCTCGCCGGGGCTTCCGCCGCTCACCACGACCTTCGCGGGTCGGATCACTTTATCGCCAAGGCTGTACCCGCGTTCCACCACGGCCATCACGAGCCCTTCGGCGTGATCTTCGGAAGCCATTTGCATCAGCGCTTCATGATAGTTGGGGTCGAACGGCTGCCCTGCGGCTTCGATCTCGGAAAGACCGCGACGCTGGAGGACCTTGGGAAATCCCTCCATTATCATGGCGACGCCCTCTTTGTATCCTTCGGAATCCTCATCGCCGTCGCCGCGATGCTCCAGCGCACGCGCGACCGAGTCCAGAACGGGCAGCAGGTCCCGAATCAGGTTCTCGCTGGCCGATTGTACCAGGGCGTCGAATTCCCTTGTCCTCCGCTTCTTGTAATTGTCGAACTCGGCCGCCAGGCGTATCCACCGATCCTTGTACTCTTCGGCCTCGCGGAGGGCTTCCTCGAGCGGGTCCGGCGCGTCTTCCTCGCCGGAAGCCTCCACGTCCCCGCAATCTTCCGGTTCGGCGGTTTCCTCCTGTGCTTCCTCGCTGTTGACTTCGTCGGGGTTAACCATCATTCGCGCGAGTAACCTCCTTCGCTATTGATCCAGCATTTCCTCCGCCAGCGTCGCCAAATACCGGGTCAGGGGAATAAGCCTTGCGTACGGGATGCGAGTGGGGCCGATCAGCCCGATGACCCCCGATATTGCGCCAACGCGGTACCGCGACGTAAGCACGCTGCAACCCTGGAGTTGCGGCGGCCCGTTTTCGGCGCCGATTGTCACGGAGATCCCCTCGTGCTCGGTCCGTTCGTCCAGGATCGTAATCATCGGTTCCCGGGCCTCGAGCAACGCCATGAGGGCGGCCAAGTCGTTTTTCTTGCGGTTGAACTCCGGCTGCATGATAAAGTTGCCGGCGCCGCCGAAATGCAGATCCATGCCGCTCTGGAACCGGAACAGGTTTGACGCGCTGTCGCACAGCACACGCAGAAGCCTGGGAGACCCGCTCGAAACCTCCCGGAGGCGCTCCGCGACCGAATCTCTGATTTCCGCCACGTTGAGCCCGGACAGGCGCTCGTTTACGGCCCGGGACGTCTCATCCAGCTCGCCCGGCGTGATGGCCGAGTCCACCTCCATAACCATCGTCTTCACCAGCCCCGACTTGATCGCAAGCACCAGCAGCAGCCTGCCTTCGGACAGGTGGACCATTTCCAGACGGTCGAATACGCCGCGCTCGAACCTGGGCGAGAGAACCATCCCCAGATTCATTGAGAGATCTGCGATCAATCTGGACATCTGCTCCAGCAAGACCTCGATATCCCCCTCACGGACGTATGCCCTTACCCGCTCTCGGATCTGCTCGCGCTCCTCCTCCTCGATTGTCTGCCTGGGCATCACTCTGTCGACGTAATAGCGGTAACCCTTGTCCGTGGGCACGCGGCCGGCCGACGTGTGCGGATGGGTAAGCAGGCCCTTCTCCTCCAGGTCCGCCATGGAATTGCGTACCGTGGCCGAACTGAGGCCCAGACCGGACCTGGCGATGGCGCGCGAACCGACCGGCCCACCCGTGTTGACGTGCCTGCTGATGAGAATATTCAGAATTGCCGCTTCACGTTGCTGTAGCTGCAACATACGACCCACCCCTTCTTAAGCGTCCCGTCCCGTAAATATACCGCCATTCATCCGCCTGTCTGCGTGCGTGAGACAGCACGCACAGGCAGGCCGATTCATCCCGTTTTGCTGCGTTCCCGTCGCTTGCCGACCTTGCCGGAACGTCTCGCTCAGGCGCCGGGTCCTGAGCGTTGCCCTGAGCCCGTCGAAGGGCTTGTCGAAGGATGCCAGCCGGGCGACTCGGCGGCCGAATTCCCGCAATCTATTAACGGGACAGAACACAAGGCGTCAGTAAATGACCGCAGGGCCGTAGGAGATGCCCGCTGAGTGACAGATAATCATCCCGCGTCTTCAGATGGCTTTTTCCAGGGGAGAGAGGACAACCTGAAAGGCGGCGTTCATTATATGGCGTACGACAACGCGACCCGGATGGCGGGGACTGCTTCGGGTTTCTGAACCCGGCAGTCTCAATATGCCAAGAAATGATAAACGAATGCCATTGTATTGTCAAGCCTTTTGCCGCAGACCGGGAACGGCTGTAATCCCCCTGGCCGCACGGGCAACGGGACCCGGTGACATCGCACCGTCCGTGCGTTCGCCTCGTGCCGCGCAGGCAACGCTATTAACATATATTTAACATAATTGAAATCTATACAAAATATATGCCCCGTATATTTGCGCCGTTCCAGATTCGTCCTGGGCATATGTTGAGACCATACAATGACCTACAACCGAAAGGAGCTGCAGCATGGGCCGAACGCCTGAAGACATCCTTGACATAATCAAGGATAACAACGTTAAAATCGTGGATTTCCGCTTTACGGACTATCCCGGGCTGTGGCAGCACTTCTCCGTGCCGGCAGAGGAAGTCGACGAAGATACCTTCGTAGACGGCCTCGGCTTCGACGGTTCCAGCATGCGCGGCTGGCAGTCCATCCACGAAAGCGACCTGCTCGTGATGCCCGAATCCGATACGGCCTTCGTCGATCCTTTCCTTGAGGTTCCCACGCTCGCGATGTTCTGTGAGATCCAGGATCCGATCACGAGAGGACAATACCCCCGCGATCCACGTACCGTGGCCCGAAGGGCCGAGAATTATCTCAGGGAGGCCGGAATTGCCGACGAGGCCACCTTCGGTCCCGAGGCGGAGTTTTTCGTCTTCGACGATATCCGCTTCGACCAGACGAACAATACAGGATATTATTACGTCGATTCAATCGAAGGCCGCTGGAATACCGGCCGCGACGAGCAGCCGAACCTGGGCTACAAACCCCGCTACAAAGAGGGGTACTTCCCGGTGCCGCCCACCGACAGCCTTCAGGATATCCGGAGTGAAATGGTCCTGCATATGCTCAACTGCGGAATCGAAGTCGAAGCCCACCATCACGAGGTGGCGACCGGCGGCCAGGCAGAGATCGACTTCAGGTTCGCTCCGTTGCTGTCTTGCGCCGACAAGCTGATCCTGTACAAGTACATCGTTAAAAACACCGCAAGGAAACACGGCAGGACCGCCACGTTCATGCCCAAGCCTCTCTTTCAGGACAACGGTACCGGGATGCACGTGCACCAGAGCCTCTGGAAAGACGGCGAACCCCTGTTCGCGGGTTCCGAATACGCCGGACTCAGCGACATGGCGCTGCATTACATCGGCGGGATCCTGAAGCATGCAAACGCGTTACTGGCATTTGTCGCGCCAACCACCAACTCCTACAAACGCCTGGTGCCCGGTTACGAGGCCCCGGTCAACCTGGCATACTCCAAGCGCAACCGCAGTGCGTGCGTCCGGATCCCGATGTATTCCCCCAGTCCCAAGGCCAAGCGAATGGAGTTCCGTTGCCCGGACCCGTCCTGCAACCCCTACCTGGCCTTTGCGGCCATGCTGATGGCCGGCCTGGATGGCATCCGGAACCGGATCGACCCGGGCGAACCCCTGGACATGGACCTGTATGAACTGGAACCGGAAGAAATGGCCAGGGTCCCCCAGACGTGCGGATCGCTGGAGGAAGCCATCAACGCCCTCGAGGCCGATCACGATTTCCTTCTCGAGGGAAACGTCTTCACGCAGGACGTGGTCGACAGCTGGATCGACTACAAGCGTAAAAACGAAATCGACGAGATGCGACTCAGGCCCCATCCATACGAATTCGCGCTGTATTTCGACGCGTAAAACCGTAGAGCACCATTCACGCACGACACGAACAGGGGGCAGACACGCGCCCCCTGTTTCTTTGTTCTGACACAGTGGAAGCTGCCCGCCGGGCGGCCGGGCACCGACGAAAGGGCACGATTAATGTGCATTACGGATATCCAGACGTTCCACGTCGACGCCGGCTGGCGTTCCTGGCTGTTCGTCAAAGTAGAAACCGATGCCGTCGGTCCCCACGTGGGCATCAACCTGGACCTCAATTTCAATTTCAAGCCGGAAGCCTGCAGGCGAATCGCAAAAATCCTGGAACCCTTCAACCTGCTCTGGCTTGAGATCGACATGTACGATCCCGATGCCATTCTGGCGATCAGGCAGTCTACCTCCACGCCCATCTGCACCGGCGAAAATCTGTTTCACATGCGCGGTTATGTTCCCTATTTTAAGCGTCAGGCGGCCGACGTGTTCATGGTCGACGTTCCATGGAACGGCTTCTCCCAGTCCAGGAAAATCGGGGATCTCGCAGAAGTCTATCAGTTGAACGTCGCCCCGCACAATTACTACAGTCACCTCGCATCGTTCATCAGTGCGAGCCTTTGCGCCGTGCTGTCAAACGTGCGCATTATGGAAATCGATATCGACGACGTGCCCTGGAAAGACGACCTCGTCACGAATCCGCCGCAAATCGTCGACGGACGCATGGTCGGGCCGGGTTGGGGCACGGACGTCGTGGAACACGCCCTACTGGCGCATCCATGGCAACCCCGGCGCCGGCGGGCGTAACGCCCGGAAGAGAGGTTCTCCCATGCGTGAAATCAAGCTGCTCACCAACGAACAGATGCGGTCTTACGTCGTCAACGGGTTCGTTTCCGTCAAGACGAGCCTTCCGCCGGGATTTCATGAGGACGTCTACCAACGCACCAACAACATATTTGAGAAAGAGGGCAACCCGGGGAACAACCTTCTGCCTAGGCTGCCGGAAATCCGTCAGGTCTTTGAAGACCCGAGCGTTGTTGGCGCGCTTACCGGGCTTCTGGGCGCCAACTATTATATGCATCCCCACCGTCACTGCCATTGCAACCCGCCGGGTGGTCCCGGGCAGCGTATGCATATGGATGGATGGAACCGGCGACACCACCATACAAGGTGGGCCATGGCGTTCTATTACCCCCAGCCCACGCCTTTGCGCAGGGGCCCCACCGGCGTGGTGCCCGGCAGCCATTACAATAACACCTATAACGCCGAAATGAGCGAGGAACTGCCGCTTTGCGGTGACGCGGGCGACGTCACCATCGTGCATTACGATCTCTGGCACCGGGCCATGCCGAATTCCAGCGACAGCCCCCGCTATATGATGAAATTCCTCTTTGTCCGAATGCAGGAACCGGATGTCCCGAGCTGGCGCCACGCCGGGAACGGGGACCCCGCGCGCGGTGGCTGGAAACACGCGGACGACCGCGCGTTGCTGTGGAACCACCTCTGGGACTGGCACCGGGGGCAGGCGTCCACGAACGGCGTGAACGCGCAGGCGGCCGACGTCGCACGGGACCTGGACAACGCCCATGAAAACACGGCACTGAGTGCCGCCTACCGCCTCGCCGGGATGGGTTCCGTCGCCATTCCAACCCTTACGAATCTTCTGGACCACGAGTCGGAGCCCGTTCGCCGCAATGCGGCCTATGCCCTCAGCGCCATCGGCGCGCCGGCGGTTCCCGTCATGGTCGACAGACTCGGACACGACCCTGCACAGGCCGCCAGGATCCTGGCGGACATAGGCGGTGCCGCAGAAGAGGCCGCCCCGCGCCTGGTCGACACCATGGAACACGAAGACCCTGAGGTCCGCCAATGGTCGGCCGAAGCCCTTGGAAATATCGCCCTTGCGGAACCCGCCGTGATCTCAGGATTGAGAATGCAAATGAAGGACGCCGAGGGCGACGTACGCCGCATTGCCGCACTGGCTCTGGCCAAACTGGGACCGGCGGCCGAATCCGCCGTTCCGGAGCTCTGTGACGGACTTGCGGACGACAATCGCTACGCGCGGGGCAACGCCGCCGAGGCGCTCAGACGAATTGGAACCCCCGCGGCATTGAATGCGCTCATCCCCGCGTTGACAACGGCCCGCTGGTGCCCGGGAACAACGCCGGAGAGTACGTTTTAGAAGCTGTCCTGGAATTCCGGTTGCGTTCCCGAGCGCGAGCGAACGGGTGTCGGTCCGGGCGTGCGAATTTGCCCCTATCCAAATGTGGAGACGCTACGCGCCTCTCCGGGATTGATTTGTCCAACGCAGACCGATGCGTCTGCAACCGCGGGAAGACCGCAGGGAATTCAAGCGCAGTTTTCTTGGAACCGTCCGCCCTTTGCGGAGTGAATAGAGGAACCGCGCATCGGCGACATTCAGAATGCGAACTGAAAACAAGTTGACACTTTTAAAAGATTCACTTATATTGACGCAGCAGGAATTCCCACCGAAAAAGGGACTGGCGGGCATGAAAATAAGTAAGGGCTGGAAAGCGTTTCTTGGGGCTTCGGCCTGCCTGTTCACGGTTGGAGGCGCAGCGGCGCTCCTGTTGCCTGAATATCGCGACCTTTCGTTTCTCTTCTTCTACAGCATTCCAGCCAACTCTTTCATTCCTTTCCCCCACGAACCCGCGCTGGTATACCTCGGCCGGTCCTATCATCCGGTGGCGGTGGCGTTTGCCGCGGTTGCAGGCACTCTGATCGCCTGCTTTGTGGATTACCGGGCCATTAACTTCGCTTTTCAGGACGCCAGAATCAAGCGGACGCGCGAAAGCGACGTCTACAAGGGCGCTGTTCACTATTTCATGAAAGCGCCCTTTTTCGCGATATGGTTCGCTGCGCTGGTTCCGTTCATACCGTTCTATATCTTCCGGATCCTCAGTCCGGCAAGCGGCTACCCGTTCCAGCGGTACCTGGTCGCCGTATTTCTCGGACGATTCCCGCGGTACTTTCTGTTTGCGCTGATCGGAAACCTGTTGAATCTCACCAACCTCATGCTGGCAGGGGGCGCTGTTTTCTTCATCTGCGTACTGCTCGGTTCGAGGGTCAAGGCCGCGTTCGCCACCCGTCACCGGCGTGCCGAACAGTCCGTCCGGATCGATCGCTTTGCGCTGGAAGGTCTGGGCGTGGACGAAAAAACGGCCGTCGCTTCCGACTGACCGTTTTTCATTCCAACACGCTGTCGTCGACCGGTCGCGTCAGCGCCAGACCGCGATGACCACGCCCTGTCCGAGAAGCGCCACCCCATTGTACCCCAGGCTGAGCCAGAACAGACCCGCCTTCCGACCCTCAAATGCCACCGACTGGTAAGCCACCGGCAGCACAAAGGCGATCAGCGCCATCAATCCCAGATGGATGCCCACCATCGCGTTTCCCCCGCTCCCCTGCAGTGTTGAGAAATCCTGTGACCCCCCGATACCGGCGAGCAGTTGCGCAAGGATGAAGGCGGTGACAAGCGCCAGAAGAAAACTGACGCCATACGTCTTCAAGGGGCTGAAGTCCTTGCGTATCTCCTCCTCCGTGGTCTCCATGTATCCGAGCCAACGCTTTCCGAACAACGGCCCGTACCAGACGGCGCCTGCGATCATCGGGACCACACCGGCAGCCAATACCGCGAGATAATTGACCTCATGCATGACATTCTCCTCCAGGTCGGGATGAATTGCCAAACTGAAACGGGCCGCGCCACGAAATCAGGTGGGACCGCGACGGACCATGCGACGTTCCTCGAGCCTACTCCCACTCGACCGTTCCCGGCGGTTTGTGCGTCACGTCGTAAAACACCGCCTCGATGCCTTCTTCATTCAAAATCTCACGCGCGAGTTTCCGCAAGAAATCAAAGGGCAGCGCGCTGAATCGCGCCGTCATGAAGTCGGGCGTTTCCACCGGCCTCAAGACCACGGTTTCCGCGATGCCGTCGGATGTCAACGGCAAGAGTACGGTGGGCATCTGAGACACCGTCGTCGACAGGCCCTCGCGCTCCAGGGCTGCCATCGCAAACGCGTCCACGCCCCTGAGAAGATCCAGACGGGATTGCGTCAGGAAGGCCCGTTTCAGCGTCAGCGCGGGTAACGCCGATGGCGCCAGCAGGTAGACCACCCGGTTGATTTCGGAAATCGTATTGGTTACGCGCGTGGAAACCTCCTCCAATTCCGCCCAGTCCGCCTCACCCCAGACAACGGCCGGGTGTGCATAGGTGCGGAAGTCGCCCTGGACGCCTACGCTCTGGAGCGGGAGCACCCGGAGCCCGAGCCCGGCGCGGACCGCGATGTCGCGGGCGGCTTCCTCGGCCTGCGGGTCCGGCGGGTCCGCGCCGTCACCCAGGGAGCAGAGGCATCGCACGGACAACCCGGGACCGGGAAACGGCTGGCGCCAGATCAGATGCGGCGGCAGGCCGAGGGTGATCCCCAGTTCGCGCACTTCGTCCTTGTAAAGGTGCGCCAGCGGTTCGATGACCAGTCCGCGGGCGATCAGCTCCTCCACCACGTCCACCCGGTTGTGGTGCGTCTTGATCACCGCAGCGTGTTCCGTGCCGCCTGACTCGATGGTATCCGGGTAGAGCGTGCCCTGCCCCAGCAACCAGCCGTCCGAATCCAGGCCCATCCGGTCCAGAACGCGATCCTTGACTTCGAGAAACGCCCGTCCAATGGCCAGCCGTTTCTGTTCCGGATCCACAATACCCTCCACGCTGAGCAGAAAGTCCTCCGAAGCATCCTCCACAATCAGGTTTTCGAATCCTTCGCCCCGAAGCGCGTCTGCTACGCGGGCGGATTCCCCCTTCCGCATGAACCCGTTGTTGATATGCAACCCCAGCACGCGCTCCGGTCCGATCGCGCGGTTGAGCAGCGCAAAGGCCACGCTCGAGTCCACGCCGCCGGAAACCAGCAGAAACACCCGCTTTCCACCCACCCGCGCCCGAATCTCTTCAATCGCCGTTTCCGTGTAACCGGCCATGGTCCAGGTGCGCGGCGCCTTGCAGAGGTTCAGAAAATTGTCCAGGATGTCCATTCCGCGGGCGGTATGCGCGACCTCGGGGTGAAACTGCAGTCCGTACAGATTCCGCTGAACGTCCCCGACCGCGGCCGTTGCGCAGTCATCCGTGGAACCCAGCACCTCAAACCCCGCCGGCAGCCGGCTGGCCACGTCGCCGTGGCTCATCCACACCACCTGGGACGACGCCATGCCCGCAAACAGGCCTGTTGTCGATTGAATCCGCAGTTCCGCCGAACCGTACTCGCGGATTTTCCCCCGGGCAACCTCGCCGCCCAATGTCTGGCAGACCAGTTGGTGGCCGTAACAGAGGCCAAGCACGGGCAGCCCGGAACTCAGGTGTGCCGAATTGAACGCCGGCTGATCCGGGTCGTAGACACTCGCGGGCCCCCCCGACAGAACCAGACCCGAAAATCCGGCGACAGCAGCGGTGTCCACGTCGGGACGGAACACTTCCGACCAGACCTGCAAACGGCGGATGCGGTTTGCGATGAGGTGGGCGTATTGCCCCCCGAAATCCAGCACGGCGATGCCGTTTTGCATATAAGCTCCCCCGGGCCCGCGCTCGGGACTCATCAGGAATCCTGAAACATCATACTAGATATTCATGGCCGCCTGCCAGTCAACTTCGGATGACTGCCAGGTCTCGCGGACCGACAGGACCGTATCCTCCGGAACAGCCGAGCCGTCCTCGGGACAGTCCACGTTATAATGGAGCCCCCGGCTCTCGCGCCTTTTCAGTGCGCATCGAACCGCGAGTGCGGCCACCGTCGTGATATTTCTCAACTCAAGGAGCCCTTCCGTAACCCGGGTCCGCTTGTAAAACTCCTCGACCTCCCGGGCAATGACGCCAATTCGCCTCGCCGCCCGTTTGAGCCGGAAGTCGGAACGCACGATGCCGACATAGTCCCACATCAACCGCTGGACCTCCACCCGGTCGTGGGCCAGCAGCACCCATTCTTCGGTGTTGAACACGTCGTCTTCCCGCCAGTCCGGCACGTCGGGATACCCGGCCGCTACGTTCAGGCGCCGGGACGCATGCTGATGGACGCGGTCCGAAAACACGAGGGCTTCGAGAAGTGAATTGCTCGCCAGACGATTCGCGCCGTGCAGGCCCGTGTGCGCCACCTCTCCGGAGGCAAAGAGCCCTTCGATTTCCGTGCGGCCCCACAGGTCCGTCGACACGCCTCCGCACATGTAGTGAGCGGCGGGCACAACCGGGATGGGCTGTCGGGTCATATCGATATTGAGCTCGAGGCACCGCCGGTGGATGCCGGGAAAACGCTCCTGAATCTCGGTGGCGGGCACGTGGGTGACGTCGAGATA
>JAGWBX010000014.1:16765-63471 GCA_021295655.1 Candidatus Latescibacterota bacterium | reverse complement strand
GTGATACGCGTCCATGAACGGATGGCCGTTCCGATCGATCAGCACGCCCCCATGGCCGCGTACCGCCTCGGAAATCAGGAATGAGTCTCCATCCGGATGGTAGAGCGTGGTAGGGTGAAACTGCATGAATTCCAGATTGGCTATCGGCGCCCCCGCCCGGTAGGCCATGGCGATCCCGTCGCCGGTGGCAACAGCCGGGTTGGTCGTGTGCGTGTAAATCTGTCCGGCCCCTCCGGAACACAGGAGCGTTACCCGGGCCAGAAACCGCCTGACCCGGCCCGAAGCCGCATCCAGAACGTATGCTCCCCAGCAATGGATCCGTCCCTTCGGTTCCGTCTTGGCGCCGAACAGATGGTGTTCCGTAATCAGGTCCACGGCCATATGGTGTTCGAACCGCGTTATGTTGGGATGGGTGTCTATCGCCTCCGTAAGCGCCCTTTCGATTTCCCTTCCGGTAAGATCCGCCGCGTGGACAATCCGGTTTCTGGTGTGCCCGCCTTCCCGCCCGAGCGCCAGGCGGCGGCCGTCCCGCTCCGTGGTAAACGCGGCGCCCCAGGCCATCAGTTCCCGGACCATGCGCGGACCCTCTCGAACAACGAGGTCCACCACGCCCCGGCGGCAGAGCCCGGCCCCGGCACTGAGCGTGTCCTCCGCATGTTGGCTGAAGGAATCGTCCGAGTCGATGACGGCGGCAATGCCGCCCTGCGCATAGTTGGTATTCGACTCCCCGGCCTCCTTCTTGGTAATCACCGCAACGGAGGCGGACTCGGCTGCCCTGAGCGCAAAGGACAGACCTGCGATTCCGCTGCCGATAACCAGATAGTCGGTTTCCCAGACGTCGGACATGATCGGTCTACCCCTCCGGTGGTGCGGGCGTCCCGGCGGCAAGAGGTTTCACTGCTTTGTCTTCACAATTTCCCGGAGGAAGTCTTCCGCCGAAAACTCGTTGCAGGCTGTGGCTTCTGTCAGCAGATCCAGTATCTCCCGCCGGGTGCGCCGGTCATATATCAGGTCTTCAAAGACCTCCCTGGATTTTCTGCGCCCCAGAGCCTGTTCGATTTCTCCGGGTGTCATCCACTGTCCGCCAGTTGAAGACATTCCACTATCCTCCTGTTTTATAACGGCTTAAGATATTTCCAGAATACGAAAACAGCAGAAATCCAGCCAGGTGTCAACCGGATCGGCAGTGTCCGGGTCCCCGGCCGGCTGGAATCGCGGGCGGTTGCCAAAGCCTTCAAAAATGAGTACACTTAGCAGGCCGTTGAAAAAGTCGCTCTGCAGGCGAGTCCGGATGGACTTTTTCAACGGGCTGTCAGGATCCGGAGCCCGAACCGCCCCGCGAGGTACGGATGGCCGTAAACGATCTGCCGGCCCTCAATGCGATATTCAACACGATTGGCGCCGTCTTTCTCCTGATTGGATATTTGCAGATCAGGCGCGGCAACATCCGGCAACACAGGCGTATGATGCTCCTCGCCCTCGTCTTTTCAGCCCTGTTTCTGTCTTCGTATCTGTTCTATCACGTCAATGTCGGGTCCGTACCCTATCCTCGCCACGACTGGACCCGCGGCCTCTATTTTGCCATCCTGATCCCGCACATCGTCCTGGCCGCACTGAATGCCCCGTTCGTCCTCGCGGTTGTTTGGCTTGCCCTGCGCGGGAGGTTCCGGACTCACAGACGCATCGCCCGCTGGGTGTGGCCGGTCTGGATGTACGTGTGCATCAGCGGCGTCATCATCTACGTGATGCTTTACCGCCTGTAACAGACAAGGAGGCACCTCATGACCGTACTCGTGTCGGGTTCGACCGGACTCGTCGGTTCTTCTCTCGTTCCGCGCCTCGAAGCCAGCGGCCACCGCGTCTTGCGGCTGGTTCGCGGGAGCCCGAAAGACGACATGGAGCGCCGGTGGGACCCGGAAACGGGAGAACTTGCGCCTGCCGCCCTCGAAGACGTCCAGGCCGTGGTGCACCTGGCCGGCGAGAACATCGCATCGGGCAGGTGGAACGAAGCAAAGAAAAGCAGAATCCGCAGCAGCCGTGAAGATGGTACCCGGCTTCTGGCACGGGGCCTTGCGGCATTGCAGACGCCTCCCGGTGTTCTGATTTCGGCATCGGCGATTGGATACTACGGCAGCCGCGGCGACGAAATCCTCGACGAGAAAAGCCCGCCCGGCGCCGACTTCCTTGCGGAGACGTGCATTGCCTGGGAGAATGCCGCCCGGCCCGCGGCGGACGCGGGCGTCCGTACGGTGTACCTGCGCATTGGAATCGTGCTCAGTGCGGACGGCGGCGCGCTGGCCAAAATGCTTTTCCCGTTCAAGATGGGCGTTGGAGGCGTGATCGGCGGCGGCGATCAGTATATGAGCGATCTGGTTGGATTCATCGTTCACGCGCTGAACACGTAAACGCTCGTGGCCCCGGTGAACGCGGTGTCGCCGGCGCCGGCGACCAACCGGGAATTCACCAAAACACTTGGGGGTGTCCTGTCTCGTCCGACGCTCTTCCCCATGCCCGCATTCGCCGCGAGACTGGCCTTCGGGGAAATGGCGGATGCCCTGCTGCTGTCCAGCACCCGCGTAGCGCCCGGCCGGCTGCAGGAATCCGGATATGACTTTCAACACCCCGGACTCGATGGCGCGCTTCGACACGTACTGGGGCAGTAGGCCCGGCGCAAGAACATCCGGCCACTACGCAATGCCGTTCAACCGGCATACGACGTCGAACAGAACCTGCACCCCGAATCTGACATTCGCAACGGACACCCGTTCGTCGTGTCCATGGCACAAGTCGAAATACGCCTCACCCTCTTCGTACCGCATCGGCAGGAATCCATAGATATGGATATCGCGGTCCCGCAGAAACCGCGCATCCGTGCCGCCCGTCTGCATATACGGGACCACGACCCCATCCGGATCGAATCGGGCGATCGACGCCTGGACCACGTCGAACAGTGGCGTCCGGTGGTCGAACGCCGTGCCCGGCCTGAAGGCCTTTTCCATTTCGAAAGCGACGCCGTCGCCAGCCAGGGCGCGAACTTCCCGGACAAACCCGTCTTCGTCCACCCCGGGTAAGGGTCTGCCGCTCAGCCGCGCCACGGCTTCGGAAGGGATCACGTTGCGCTTGACGCCGGCCTCGAGCATGGTCGGCGCGCACGTATTGCGCACCATCGCGTCGAACATCTTCCGGGTCGGCTCGTCCACCGGCAAGGCCTGCAGCGAGGCTTCACAGCGATCCGGATCCAGGACTCCGAGCAGCAGGTCCGCTACTTCGTCCCTGACCTGCGCGGCGGCAGCGCCCTCGAAGAACGCCCTCACGCCGGGCGTAATCCGGTGAGGCATCTTCGCCCGGCCCAGTCGCTCCAGGACCCCTCCCAGATGAAAAACCGCATTGTCGCTATGGGGAACGGAACTGTGTCCGGGTTGTCCGCGCGCAACCAGGTTCAACTCGGCACTACCCTTTTCGGCCACCTGACAGGTGTATACCGGACGCCCGTCGACCAGCAACGCAAACCCGCCGCCCTCGTTGATGCCGTATTCAGCGTCGAACACTTCCGGGTGATTGGCAGCAAGCCACCGTACTCCCCGCACCCCCCCAAGCTCCTCGTCCGCGGCGGCCACCAGCACCAGGTCGCGCGTCAGCGGCAGTTTCAGCCGCTTGCACAACAACAGGACCTGCAGCCCAACGGCCGTCGTCAGTTTGGAATCGATCGCTCCGCGTCCCCACACGTACCCCGCATCCACCTCCCCGCCGAACGGGTCGCGCGTCCATTTCTCCGGCTCCGCCGGAACCACGTCTATGTGCGACAGCAGCAGCAGCGGACGTTCGGACCCGTCGCCCTTGAGGCGCGCCACCAGATTCCCGCGCCCGGGCGCCGATTCCAGGACGCCCGGAGAAAGTCCCTCCCCGGCCAGCGCTCCGGCAATGTCCCGGACCAGGGGCAGTTCGTTCCCCGGTGGATTCGTGGTGTCGAATCGAAGCAGCCTGCAATGCCAGTCCACCGCCTCCCGGCCCGCTGCACCCCAATCCACGTTCATAGCTGATTCTCCGGAAATCGTTCCATCCCTGCCGGCGCCCCGGCTTCAAGTTCTGCAATGCCGGCGATACCGATAGCGTCGGATGTTGTCGCCCATGCTCCGTATCTTTCCTCTCCACGCTCAAGCCAGCAATTCTGCCATTCTCGCACCGATCGCCTCCACGTCCCCGTCCCTCAGACACATGGGACCGAACCCTAACGCGCCTTCGTACACGTCCGCCGTATTGCAATGAATGCCCGGCTCGCCCTCGATGAGTCGCCGCGCCAGGTCAAGCGCCGTTGTGCCTGCCGCGGCTTCGTCGATCTCAAGCCGCAGACCCGGCACGGGCCTGCCGGGATCGATCGCGGCGGTTACACGCACATTCGGCAGTGTCTCGAGTGCTGCCGCGAGGCTCTGTATCACAGCCGCCCATCGGGCGTGACGCGCCTCGTCCCCCTCGGCGACGAACAGCCTGAGCGCCGTAATCAGCCCCACGATCTCCTCCTTGCCGACCTTGCAGGGTCTTCCGATCCCGTGCTGGGGCGCGCCCGGCAGCCGATCTTTCTCGATCAGCGAGGGCGGCGGATTCCAGAGGTCGTAAAACACGTCCTGGTCCAGGTGCTGCAAAGCCACGGCCATTACCAGTTCTTTCCGACCGCAAAGGATCCCGGAACTCTGCGGCCCCCGGATGGTCTTCCCCCCGCTGAAACAGACCACGTCCGCCCCGGTTTCGACGAAGCGTTTCAGGTTCGACTGCGGCGGAAGTTGCCCGGCGGCGTCCACCACGACCGGCACACCCCGCCCGTGGGCTGCTTTCACAACCTCCGCCAGGTCCGGGCGCGCCCGCGCATTTATCACGTATGCGACCGCCGCGGTCCGGTCGGTAATCGCATCGGCGATCTCCCACGCTTCCGTATCCCGGACCCCTGCGCCGCTGTACCGGTCGGAAATCCCAACTTCCACGAGCTTTACGCCAACCGCGCGGATGGCATGGTCGTAAAAGTTCCGGTGGCTTCGCGGGATAATCACCTCGTCCTTCATGCCCCCGGTATCCGGCAGCCGGTTCATCCTGCCCGGGTCCAACCCGGTCACGCACGCCGCCACGCCCAGCATGATGCCCGCCGCGGCTCCCGACGTGACGTACCCGGACTCGGCGCCCGTGATGCCGGCAATGACCTCGCCCGCCCATGCCTGCAACTCGGCGATATCCACGCAATGTTGAGAGGCTTCCGCCATGGCCTGCGCCACCTCCGCCGGCAGGATCGACCCGCTCAACCGGGTCGACGGCCCGGAAGCATTGATTATGGTACGAATACCCAGGCGTTCGTAAACGCTGCTCATCCACCACCTCCTGGACGCTGATCCGGCACACCATACAGACCCAAAAGGGCGAACGCAATCCCGCGTTCGGAAACCCGAAAGGAACGTCAATATCAACCGCGGTCCGCACCCTGTCAAGCCAAAACCATTCCGTATCAAAACCACTTGTAAACCGGCCGCAGGCTGTTTACATTCAGGTCGCCGCCAACCGCGCCGACAAGGATCCGGGGGATCCCTTTATGGAAGTCCTGGAACATACCACCAATGCCTTCAACGGCATTGTCATCAGCCCCGATCACCTTCCCTCAGACGTGGATACGTTCAACCATCGCCTCTCCATGTCCCTGGAGACCTGGAGAAAGGGAGGCTTCCAGCTTGTGTGGCTGGAAGTTCCCATAGGCAAATCGGAATTCATACCCGTCGCGGTGCAGACGGGTTTCTCCTTTCACCACAGCGGCGAGGCTTATCTTCTGTTGACGCGACCGCTGGTCGAAAACGCGTTCATCCCCGGCTATGCCACCCACTACATCGGCGCGGGAGGGGTGGTCATCAGCGGGAACAATGAGATTCTGGTTGTCTGCGAAAAACACCGGGGCAGCAGCAGGCCCTACTACAAACTGCCGGGCGGCGCGCTGCATCCCGGCGAACACCTGGCCGAGGCCGTCGTTCGGGAAATCCTGGAAGAAACGGGAGTACGGACTTCATTCGAAGCGATGGTGTGTTTCCGTCACTGGCACGGGTATCGCCACGGCAAGTCTGACATCTACTTTGTCTGCCGCCTCAATCCGCTCTCATACGATATCATCCCTCAGCCCGAAGAAATCGAAGCGTGTCTCTGGATGCCCGTTGAAGAATATCTGACGTCGGATTACGTACACACCTTCAACCGCCGGATTGTCAGGGCGGCGCTGGCCAGCCCCGGCGTCGTGCTCAGCGAGGTGGATGGATACAGCGACGGCCGGCGCCGGGAAATCTTCATGCCGCGGGATATGAGCGGGGTCTGATCCCGCTTCAGACGTTGCTCTGAAAACCAGACGACGAAATCACATCGGATGCGCTTCCTGCCCGCCCACCGGCAATGCGGCGATCCAAACGTTGAAAGAAA
The DNA here is from genome assembly GCA_021295655.1 of Candidatus Latescibacterota bacterium. Classification (GTDB taxonomy): domain Bacteria; phylum Latescibacterota; class UBA2968; order UBA2968; genus JAAXHE01. Next base: position 57,033 of record JAGWBX010000014.1, on the reverse strand, counting down.
TCAGATATGGATATTCCGGAATCACTCTTTCGCCCCATCCTGGAGAACCGCCGGGCTGACGCCAGTCCGATCTTCGCCTCGCTGAAAAGCAACCTCCGGAAGGCCTGCGAAGGCCATCTCGATGCGGCATCGCCCACGTACATCGACTATAAAGAACGCCGTGCGGACTTCTGGCTGACCAGACCCGGCGGCCGTCTGCTTCCCAAGTCGATAGAAACCCTTGCCGTGGGCGGCATTCTCCTCGACGCAAAGTACGCGGCGGAGGCCTGCAACATCCTCCGGACGATTGTGAAACACCGCATCGTGGAGAACTGCGGGGGCACGAACTACGGGCGCCCCTACAGCACCTGGCGGGACAATTGCCTGGACGCCGGCGCAAGTTCCATGGTTCTGGCCATCGGACTGGACCTGTTGCGCCACGAACTGACGGACGCGGAACGCGTGGAAATCGGTACCTACTGTCTGCCGTTCATCGACTTTGCGCTCGATAACCCGCCGGACCCCGAGGAGACCCGCCCCGACTGGAACATGGCCGCCATCGGACTCATCGGCCTGGGCCTGCTCGGACTCGTACTCCGCAGCTACGGCGTGCTGGACGAGTCCCGGTTCAAAGACGCGATGACCCTTTCAAAAAAACGTTGCCTGCTCTTCCTCGAAAAGGGTCACGACGGCGACGGCGCATTCTACGAAGGACCGGCCTACGGCAGCGCCACGTTGCACTACCTCGCGCCGTTCGCCCTGGCGCTCGCCGTCTGCGGAGACCGGGAACTCACGAGCCACGCCGGATGGGAACGCATCGCGGAAGGTCTGGCGTATGAACTCATCCCCGCGACGGGGCGGCCCAATCCGCTCAACGACTGCAACGACGGGTTCCACGTCGAATGGCTTTCCCTTCTGGCGTCTCAACAGAACAGCGGTCTCGCCCAATGGCTCTGGCAGACCATCGACAAGCCGCCGGCCGGCGGCGAAACCTGGCATCTGCCAGCCGACGGTTGGAGCGACACCATCACGCGTTATCTGCTGTACTTCGACCCGTCGGTAGCGCCCGTTTCGCCGGATCGTCTGGACATGCCGGGGGTCAGGCATTTTCGCAAGCGGGGGCTGGTGGACGTCCGATCCGGGTGGCGGCCCGAAGACTTCCTCCTTTCGTTTCTGTGCGACGTTTTCCCCGCGGGCGGACACCGGCAGGCCGATCGCAACCACTTCGCGTTGCACACCCTCGGAGAAACTTTCGCCTGCGATTCGGGATACGCCCTCGAGCGGCTTTCCGACACCACCGAAGTGCTGCGCCTTGGCGCGCTGGGTGAAGCCCACAATCTGCCGCTGGTGATGGGCGAGATGCAGCGCCGCGGCCCGGCTGGCAACGACGGCATCGTCCGCGCGGACATCCAGGGGGACCTCCCCTACATCGAGTCCGACGCGGGAGAAAGCTACGCCAGCGCGCAACGGTTCGTCCGGCGGACGCTCTGCCTGCCGGATGCACGCGGCGCGCCCGCCGCCGTGATTATCGTTGACCGTCTGGATTTCGAGATGCACGACCGGCCGATGCTGTCGTGGCTGTTGCATACGGCCGCCGGCAATCGGCTGGACTGCGGACGGGACAGGGTCACTATTACCGGATGCAGGCGTGAAAACCGGTGCGACGTCCAGATCGCGACCCCGTGGCCGGGCCGATGGCGCGAGGAGGTTTTCCACGACCATCCGCGGCTGCGCTACGACTGGTTCTGGAGTCCGCTGTTCTGTATCGTGGCACGCCCGAAATCCACGCCACCGGTGATACCGCGGGCTGCGCCATTCGCATTCGCACAGGCAACGTGGCCGACACCGTCCTGACCGCCGGGCCTGAAAGTACGGTTACCTGCCACAGCATTCGGACGGATGCCGAGTTCGCGCACGTCCGAACCGTCGATGACGAGGTCGACACCGGCCTGCTCGCCGCCGGCTCCGTACTCGAAGTTGGCGGGCGTCCGTTTGTTTCGGAGTCGGGTTCCATCGACTATCGGAAGCTCTGACGACGGCTGGAAATCCGATTCTGACTGCGACGGGACGGCTCAACCCGGGAGACCCGGGACGAGCGATCCGGTCACAGCGGCGCCTCCAGTTCCCGCGCCACCGTGAATCTCCGTAATCACTCATTAATAAGGAACGTGCGACGATGCCCTTATGGAAACCCGATCCATCATTTTATCCATCGCCAAGGATGGCCATGCAGGCGCCACCGGAACGGTACGGTTACGTGTCCGCTCTCAATCCCAGCGGGAACGATCGACCCGATGCCCTGAACGTCGTGGATCTTGATCCGGCGTCTCCCACGTACGGTCGGAACATCCACTCCCTCCAGATGCCGTACAACGGGGACGAACTCCACCATTTCGGCTGGAATGCCTGCAGCTCGGCCCTGTGCCCCTATGCGCCTCACCCCCACCTGGAACGACGTTACCTGATCCTGCCTGCCCTGCGTACGTCGCGCATCTACGTTGTGGATACCAGGCCGGACCCCACCCGTCCCCATATCGTCAAGATCATAGAGCCCGAAGAGCTCATGGCCAGGTCGGGCTACAGCCGGCCCCACACCGTACATTGCGGTCCCGACGCGATCTACGTCAGTGCGTTGGGCTCGGCGAACGGCGGCGATGGCCCGGGGGGTATCTTCCTGCTCGACCACTTCAGTTTCGACGTCATCGGTCCATGGGAAATCCATCGGGGATCGCAGGAACTGGCGTACGACTTCTGGTGGCACCTTGCCGAGGACGTCCTGATGAGCAGCGAGTGGTGCAGGCCGGAGCAATTCGAGAACGGGGTGGTACCCGAGGACCTGCTCGCAAACAAGTACGGCCACCGGCTCCATTTCTGGGATCTCAGAAAACGCCGGCTCGATCAGACAGTTGACATCGGCCCGGAAAACCAGATGCTCCTCGAACTGCGGCCCGCGCACGATCCGCGGAAGACCCACGGCTTCGCCGGCGTGGTCGTCAGCACGGTCGACCTTTCCGCCTCCATCTGGACGTGGTTCCGCGAGAATGGCGCGTGGCGAATGCGAAAGGTGATCACGATTCCGGCCGTGCCGGCCAGTGCGGCGGACCTGCCTCCGATACTGAAAGCGTTCGAAGCCGTACCGCCCCTGGTCACCGATATCGACCTCTCCCTGGACGACAGATTTCTGTACGTTTCCTGCTGGGGCCTGGGTGAACTGCATCAGTACGACGTTTCCGACCCGGTCTTGCCGGTCCTGACAGGCAAGGTGGACGTCGGCGGTATTGTAAATAAAAAGCCGCACGCGAAGCGTAACGGCTCATTGTCGGGTGGTCCGCAGATGGTGGAAATCAGCCGCGACGGGCGGAGGATTTACTTTACCAATTCGCTTTACAGCGCCTGGGACGACCAGTTCTATCCGTCTGGAATGGACGGCTGGATGGCGAAAGCCAACGCCGACCCGGACGGAGGGCTTGAATTGGACCCCGGTTTCTTCATCGACTTCGGCGAAACGCGCGTCCACCAGGTCCGATTGGAAGGAGGAGATGCCTCCACCGACTCTTTTTGCTACCCTTCCTGACTGGATGGGGCCGTGGCTGGCGATGATTGGCTTTGGCGCCTTTCACGGACTGAATCCCGGCATGGGCTGGCTGTTTGCCCTGTCTCTCGGGCTCCAGCACAACAGCGAACGCGCCGTCTGGATTGCCCTTTTCCCCATCGCGGCCGGCCATGCAGCCTCAATAGCCGTCGTCGCCGGCATTGTACTGGCAGGCCTCCGTTTTATCTCCCTGTCCGCCCTGCAGTGGATTACCGCCCTCCTGCTGATCGCCTTCGGAATCTACAAGCTGTTCAACTATTACCGGCATCCGCGATGGGTGGGAATGAAGGTCGGACAGGGAGATCTCTTCGCCTGGTCGTTTCTGATGGCCACCGCGCACGGCGCGGGTCTGATGGTAATTCCTGCCCTGCTGGGCGTGGCGACCGCAAATCACGGCCACGGTCCGCCGGATATGAACTCGCTGACGGACGTCTTTCTGGCCGTGGGCGTCCACACGTTGGCCATGTGGCTTGTGATGGGCGCCGTCGCGTGGATTGTGTACCGAAAGCTGGGCCTGGCCGTGCTCCGGCGGAGCTGGATCAACTTCGATCTGATCTGGGCTGTCTCGCTGCTGGTTGTGGGTGGCATTGCCCTCGTGACGGCGCTCTAAACGGCCCCCCGCGAAGTGTCGATTCCCGCACTCGTCATTATCCTTCCGACAACTGACCCAGTGCATCGATCACGGGGTCGACGTCAAACACGTACCCGAACATCAGCGATACCCGCCACAGCGCAATCTCCTTGGCCCATTCCTCGGTGCAACTCTCCCCGTTCTCCACGGCCGTTGTCGCCTGCCGGATGGTCGAGCACACGTACCCCAGCCGCCCCATATCGATCATGCCGCCCGGGCTGGCCAGCAGACACCAGTTGATGGCGAACCCGATATAGATCAGGTGCCAGACGTCACGTTCACGGCATACGGCGTTCAGCTGATGGGTATTGATCACCACGGGCTCGCCGGCATCGGGAATCGCCTGAGGCGCAAAGCCGATGTGTTTGAATCCCGCCGCGATGTCCGGCTGGTTGTGTGCACCGGTCATCTGCCTGCCGCGGTCGGCCTGCCACTGTTTCTTTAGTGGATCTTCCGCCGCACCCCGCGCCGATTCCGGCTCCGGCCCCGCCATCGCCTTGATGCCCTGGTATTCGTCGTTAGACGCGGTATAACTCTCACTCGATGCAACGTGAATCACGGATAAACCGGCGTGTCTTGCCGCCTCCAAAAGCGGCGGAAAGACGTCCTGCGAAATCCTCATCGCCCTGGGCAGATATTCCACCATGCGGAACCAGCCGTCGTACGGCGACCCGGGCCCCGGTGGTATCTCGTCTACCAGACCGGGATTCCACGCGTGCATGCTCACCAGCGCCGTCCTTTCAAGCGGCACGTCCAGTGTGCGGGTGGTCCAGCCCGCGTAACCGCGTCCCGGAACGTCCGCGCCCAGGTCCGCGTCGTGCTGACGGTAGTAGTGCGCCGGAAGCGTTAACATTTCACCCATCGGGCCTCCCTTGTTGTGGATGCGGTCCCGATAAAGCTTGCGAGCCCGCCAGTTGTCGTTCCCGGATGCGACAGTTCAAATGGCGCCGTCGCTGCGGAGCTTCTCGATTTCCGCGGCTGAATAGCACAGATAGTCGCTCAGAATCGGCTCGTTGTGTTCGCCCAGCGAGGGTCCGCGCCGGGGTTCAACCGGCGGACCCTCGACCTTTATCGGACTGGCCACGACCCTGGCCGCGCCGAACTCGGGATGCGGCAGTTCCAGTATCATGTCGTTCTCGTCCACGTGCGGGTCGGCAAAGGCCTGCGCAACGGTATTTACCGGCGCACAGGGCACCTTGCCCTTGAGCAGCGAGAGCCAGGCGGCGGTTGTCTTTCGGCGGAAGCGGTCCTTAAGAATCGGAATGAGCAGGTCCCGGTTTTCCAGGCGATCCTCAAAGGAGCGGAACCGGGTATCTTTCGCCAGTTCCGGCGCCCCGAGAACGTGTACGAGATTCTGAAAGAACTTCTCCTTTGCACACATCACCACCAGCCAACCGTCCTTTGTGGGCACCACCTGCGACGGGATCTGCGACGGATGCGAAGAATCGGGCGTCCGATTCGCCTCATAGCCTCGGGTCAGGTACCACGCCCCCACGTATCCCAGATGCGCGAGCGCCGTATCGAACAGGTTCACGTCCACGTCGCACCCCAGACCCGTCTGCCTGGCGCGGAAAATCGCGCTTGCCATGCCCAGAGACGCCATTGCGCCCGCGCCAAGGTCCACAAGGGAGAGCCCCGTCTTCGTTGGCGGGCCGTCCGGCTCCCCGGTCAGGCTCATCCAGCCCGCATAGCCCTGCATCAGATAGTCGTAACCCGGCTCGCCTGCGCGAGATCCGTTGCGCCCGAATGCGGAAAGCGAACAGCAAACGATTGAAGCCTTGACCTCACTCAGAGACGGATAGTCCAGGCCCAGCCGGGCGGGAAGGTCTCCGCGCAGGTTGTTGAACACGCCGTCCGAAATCCTCACCAGGCGATGCAACACCTCCGTGGCTCCCGGATGCTGTAAATTCAGCGTTATGCTCTTCTTGTTCCGATTGAAACTCTGGAAATACAGGCTGTCCCGATCGGCCGTATACGGAGGCACGTAACGCGCGACGTCGCCGCCTGTCCCGGGGTTTTCGACCTTGATGATCTCGGCGCCCAGGTCCGCGAGCATCATCGTCCCCCACGGCCCCGCGCCGAACTGCTCCACCGAGACAATCCTGATTCCGCCCAACGGCGGGTGCCGGTGTCTTTCCTGCAAGTGATCCTCTCGTCCACTGAAATCGTCTGACAGCGCAGGCACGCCCGGACCGTACCGTTTCATCATCTGCCGCGAGCGATCGCGAACACCGTGTGCCTCACGGAAAGTCTGCCGGCCGGTCCGCTCTACGCGCGTTCCTCCCCGTGGCGGGCCAGAACCCGTTGAGCCTGTTCCAGCACCGGTCTGTCGACCATCCGGCCGTCCACGGCTGCGGCGCCGTCGTCCGCGTGGCGTTCAAAGGCCGTGACGATCCTCCTGGCCAGCGTCACCTCGTCCCGCGTCGGACTGAAGATATCATTCACCGCGCCGATCTGATCCGGGTGAATCACGGCCTTTCCGTCAAACCCGAGGTCGCGGGCCCGCCGTGCTTCCCGGGCCAGCCCGTCGGAATCGCGAATGGCTGTAAAAACCTTGTCAATGGCCCGGATCTGTCCGCTGGCCGCGGCTATCGCCAGCGCCGTACGGACGTAATCAATCAAACCCTGACCCGGATGCGAAAAGAGGCCCATATTCAACGCGAAATCCTCCGCGCCGAACATGAGTCCCGCCAGCCTGGGCGTGGCGGATGCAATCGCCGGAGCCTGGACCAGGCCTTCGGCGCTCTCAATGGTCGCCAGAAGCCCGACGGCGCCGGAGGGCAATCCCGCCTTTTTCTCGTGTCCGGCAAGCCACCCGTGCATCTCAAGTACATCCTTCGGACCCCGTACCTTGGGCATCACGAGTCCCTGCAGACGCGCCCCGGCGAGCGCCCGCAAGTCGGCGTGCAGTTCCGGGGACCCTGCCGCGTGAACTCTCACGAACGGAGCCGCCCCTGCAGCCACGCCACACACCGCCGCAGCCACCTGCCGGCGCGCGACGTCCTTTTCGGCCGTCGGGACGCCGTCTTCCAGATCGAAGATCACGACGTCCGACGCCAGATCGAATGCCTTCTCGATCATCCGCTGCCGGTGCCCCGGCACAAACAGCCAGGACCGCATCGCCTTCACCCTTCCTTCTCCTCGCGAATCTCGGGAAAGGTATCTCCCGACGGCGCGTGCGCCTTCTTGTAGATCATCACGCTGCGCGTCAGGTCGATGACGACGCGCCCGTCCTGATTCACGCCTCGCGTGCGCACCTTTACGATACCCGCTTCCGGGAACGACTTCGACTCCCGCGTGGCGAGCACTTCCGTTTCACAATAGAGCGTATCTCCTGCAAATACGGGATTGGGGAGCCGGATGTCGCTCCAGCCGAGATTCGCCATCGCCTGTTCGCTCACGTCGGGCACACTCATGCCAACCACCAGTGCGAGCGTAAACGTGCTGTTCACCAGGATCTTTCCCCACCGCGTGTTCCGGGCATACTCCTCGTCGAAGTGAAGCGGATTGGTATTCATCGTCAGGTGCGTGAACAGCTGGTTGTCGGCCTCCGTCACCGTTCTCCCGAACCGGCTCCGATAGACGTCGCCCACGGCGAAATCCTCATAGCACCTCCCGGTCCAACCGGGAATTACCTTTTTTCCCCTATTCGCCATACCGTACGCCTTTCCGCCGTCACCCGTTCAATTACCGGTCGCGTTTCCGTCCGGCGGTTGCCCTGAAAAAGCCCATCCGGGCTGCCTGCCTGTGCGGTGCACGCAGACAGGCGTCCGGCTTTCGCCTGCAGAACGACGCTATCAACGGGCTGCCTGGCGCGGGGTATCCGAATCCCCTTTGGGGTTGACATCCCGGCCGTGATCGTCCATAATATGTTTTCGCCGCATTTCGATGTCCAGCGCTTTCGAACGTGAATTGCCATAATCCGGTTCAACAATGTCCGAACCATCCTCCGCAGGTCTCCAGGAGTTGCTGAACCGCCGGTTCGTCGCACTTCTCGTCGTTTCCTTTCTTGCCAGTTTCGTCTCCTCGCCCCTCTATTCCTCACTTCTTCCTGTTTACGTGGAGGCCGGCCTCGACCGGTCCCCCCTCTTTTCCGCCGGCCTGCGCGGGCTTTTCTTCATGCTGGGGGGTCTCTGTTCCGTTCCGGCCGGCATGCTGTGCGACGCCTTCGGTATCAAGCGGGTGTTCATCCTGGGCCAGTTCGGGCCGTTGCTGGCCGGCGCGATATTTCTCACCGGCGACCCCTATCTCCTGTCGGCCCTCTGTATCGGCCTGGGGATGACGTTCGGTTTCAGCAGTACAGGCGGGCAGAGCTATCTTCTGAGTTCGGTTCCCGCCCGCGTCCTTGGCATGGCTTCGGGCGGATATTTCCTGAGCAGTACGCTCGGCAGCGCAGCGGGCAACCTTCTGGCCGGTCCCATTGCCGACAACCTGGGATACGGTCGGCTGGGGCATCTGGCCTGCGCAACCGCCGCGGGAATCGTCGTTCTGTCGCTCGTCCTGCTGCCCAGCCTGCCGCGTCCCGTAAACAACGAGAGATCGGCCGCGCGCTCTCTGGCGGGTTTCGTCGACCTCTGCCGCCGGCGGGAAGTACGACTGCTGCTGGCCATCCGTTACCTGCCCACCAGCTATTGGGGGGCCGTGACCCTGCTCATTCCGCTGCTCATCTTTCGCGTCTCCGGAACCAACACGTCCGTCACCACGTACAGCGCCATCAGCCTCGTTGCCGCCTGCGGCTCGCAGTTGCTCACGGGCCGCCTCGTCGATCGTATCGGCCGCTGGAAACCCGTCTTCATCTCATCCTCGCTCGTGGCCGTCAGCGCCGTAGGCCTGACGTTTACGGCGCACACGCTCGCGGGACTGTACATCTTCGGGATTATGGCTTCCGTATTCGCGTGGTCGCTTTCCACCACCATGCCCGGTATTCTCCAACTGACCGCCCGTGAGGGCGAGGAGGGCCGCGTGGTGGGCAGCGCGCACGTCGCCTGGAGCGCAGGCATGCTCTCCGGAAGCCTGGGCGGCGGCAAACTCATCGACTGGGGCACGTCGCTGCCATTCGCGATAGGCGCGGTCTTCGCCCTGGGGGCGGTTGCCTGCGGCATCGGCCTGTACTTCGTTCACAGAGCATCAGATCCCGGTCCCGGCCGGAATTCCGAATAGGTTCGACCGGAACGACAACGCCCATTCAGCAGATAGGATGCGCTTGCGCACCCGAGCCAGATCCGTATATTCGGGTCATTCCTGCCGCGGCCGCTGTAATCGCACCTCGAAACCGCCGTCCAACCGACACAGATCAGGGGTTCCCAATGAACGACATCCGCGTGGGCCTCGTGGGCCTCGGCCACAGGGGCCTGCACTGGCTCCGCCTGCTCCAGCGGCTCCGTGGCTACCATATTACGGCCGTTTGCGACCCCATCGCCGCACTGCACGCACGGGCGCTCGCCGCGCTCGACCATACGGCCAATGCCTATACGGCGTACGATGACATTCTGGCGGACGGAAACGTGGACGCCATTGCGCTGTGCGTCCGCTGCAGGGAACAGGGCGCGCTGGCGGCCATGGCCCTGGAAGCCGGCAAACACGTGAACTCCGAGGTGCCCGCCGCCCACACCATGGAAGATTGCTGGCGGATCGTCACCCAGATTGAACGCACCGGCCTGGTCTACCATCTGGCCGAACAGACGAGGTACTGGGGTTTCGTGGAAACATGGCGGGACCTCGTAGCGCAGGGACGGCTGGGCCGTGTCACGTTCTGCGAAGGCCAGTATATCGGCTACTACGGTACACGCCAGTTCTTTCAGAATCCGGATACGGGAGCGTTCCATGCGGTCGAGGAACTGGAGGAGCATCCCGGGGCGAGACCGACCTGGCGTCAAGAAATGCCGCCCATCCACTACCTTCCTCACGAACTCAGCCCCATGCTCCGCGTGCTGGACGACCGGGTGGTGGAAGTGACGGCCATGAGCACGTCCGGGCCCAGTTATTCCCATCCCGAAATCGGCCAGCCCGACATCCAGGTGGCGCTGATGAAAACCGAAAAGGATGCGATATTGCGGATGGCCGCCGGATTCACACAGAAAATCCCCAGCAACCGGGGTCACCATTGGTACCAGGTGCTCGGCACAAGGGGAAGCGTTGAATGGAAGCGTTCGCAAAGAGGGAAACCGCTCATGTGGCTGGCCGACGAACAGATGCACGACATGGCCGAGGTCGACTGGCGTTTCGAGCGCACCGACGCCCCGCCTGAAGCCCGCGCAAGCGGCCACGGCGACGCCGACTATTACGTGCACGCCGCGTTCCGCGACGCCGTCCGCGACGGGACGGCCCTGGAGTTCGACGTGTACCGGGCCATCGAGACTGCCGCGCCGGCCATCCTTGCAGCGGACTCCATCGATCACGGCTCCCGGCCCATGAAAGTGCCCGAACTTCGTCCGACAGGCGCCAGGCCCAAAGGCGTTTTGCCACGGGAGGCAGGCTGATGCAGATCGGCATCATGACAAACCGCTCCAGACTTTCGGCGTACATCGCGGAAATTCTCAGGACATGGGGTCTGCCGCTTTACACGCCTGTCTCCAACGACCTGGTACGCGGACTGAAACCGGCCGATATTCCCGTGCTTGTGTGTCCGGCGTATGATGACGAAGCCACGCTGCCCGACTACGCCCGCCGGGGAGGCACGGTTCTCTGTTTCCTCCCGGGAAGGGCGCTTGCGCGTGCGGCCGGGCTGAAGGTGCGGGGCACAAAGGAACCACCGCTGCGCCTGCGCAACGTCGCGTATCCCACCGGCGGCCTTGCCGGCGAATTCGTTCCTGTTGTGGGGTCGGTTCACACGTGGGAACTTTCGGAAACCGCGAATCCACTGGCCTTTCTGTCTCATCCGGGACGCTATGGCGGCGAAACCGCGGGCATTACGGAAACCCGCGTCGGCAGCGGTCGAATCATCTCCTTCGCCTTCGACCTGCCTCGCTGCGTTCTTTTGCTGCGTCAGGGCGATCCTGACCTTGTCGAACGCATTCCCAACGGGGATGGCTGCGCGCGGCCAACGCATATGGCCGCCCACACGGGTCCGTACGATGCCGGTTGGATCCCCCATGCCGACCTGCTATCCAGGTTGTTCGTGGACATCACCCGCAGGTACATGCCCGCGCCGGTTCCCGTTCTGTCCCATCTTCCCCGCACCGCGCCGGGCATCCTGCTCTATTCCGGCGACGAGGACTACGCCGACGTGGCGTCGAACGAGGATGAATTCGACGGTGTCACCGACGCCGGGGGACGCATGAGCCTGTATGTCATCCCCGACCACACGAAATCCACGCCAGAGGACGTGGCAAGATACGCGAGACGCCACGACATTGGACCCCATCCGAACCTTCGCCCGCTGGATGGGCGGCCCGTACCGGAACGGGTCGCAGAATTTGAGCGTCAGGTACGCCTGTTTGAGGAGACCTTCCGGATTCCCGCGCGTACCGTGCGCAATCACTGCACGGCATGGGCCGGCTATCTGGACCTTGTGGACGTCATGGAAAAACTGGGCGTGCTAATGGACGGCAACTACTTTTCGGGCACCTATATGAGAGATAGAGAGAGCGCACCCTACGCCTCCTTCGGTGCGGCGCTTCCCATGCGCTTCTGCCACCCGGACGGGCGCCTTGTCAACGTCTATCAGCAACACACCCATCTTATCGACGACGGAATGTTCGGGCCGCAGGACTATTCGTACAAGCTGTCGCCGGCTGTATTCTCGGTGATGCTCGAGCGCATTTTCACCGATATCACAACCCGTTTCCACACACCTTACGGCGTCTGTATCCATCCGGGAAACTGGGTGAGGTTTTCGGAGGAACAGGGCCGGGAACTGCTAAGCCAGGCAAACGAAAAAGGCCTGCCAATCTGGTCCTTCGACCAGTGGGCCGCCTTCTGGAGCGCACGCGATTCGTGGAATTTCGCCGACGTGAAATGGAACGGCGCGAGACTCGGATTCAACCTGCAGGGCCGCTCGCCTCACCCCGATCTCCGCATCCAGATTCCGCTGCAGTTCGCCGGCGCGTCAGTCGGCGAACTCCTTGTGGACGGAAGAAAAACGCGTACGGACACGGACGTCAGATACCGCGAACCCGTCGGCCTCGTGTCCATTCCCGAAGGTCGAACGAAGGTATCGATCGAAGCCGTCTACCACCCGAATCCGAATTGAGTACACCGTGGCGAACCGACCTCTCAGAATCATTGTTTTCGGGGCGCATCCCGACGACTGCGACATCAAGGCCGGCGGCCTTGCAATCAACTACGCGGCGCTTGGCCACGAAGTCCGGTTCGTCTCGCTGACGAACGGAGACGCGGGCCACCAGGAGTTGGGCGGCATCGCGCTCGCGCGCAGGCGGAGGGCTGAAGCCCAGGCCGCAGGCGCGGTGGCCGGCATCGAATATCACGTATTGGACAACCACGACGGAGAGCTTGAGCCCACGCTGGAAAACCGAAAGAACGTCATCCGGATGATCCGAGCCTACACGCCGGACCTCATTCTCACCCACCGGACGAATGACTATCATCCGGACCATCGGTACGCGGGCATCCTCGTTCAGGACGCCGCATACATGGTCACCGTCCCCAACGTCTGCACGGACGTTCCCGCGCTGGCGTACAATCCGGTGATCGCCTACATGAGCGACAACTTCAGGTTTCCCGCACCCTTTACGCCCGAAGTCGCAATCGACATCGACGCCGTTGTCGACAAGAAGCTCGATATGCTGCACTGTCACACCTCGCAGATGTACGAATGGTTACCCTTTAACGCCGGCAGACTCGACGAAGTGCCGAAGTCGCCCCGCCAGCGCAGAAGGTGGCTGGAACACCGGCTGGAACAATTCAGGGCCATTGCGAACAGCCACCGCGACCTTCTGTTAAATCGCTACGGCGAAAGCCGGGGACGCGGCATCCGCCATGCCGAGGCCTTTCAGGTCTGCGAGTACGGCGCTGCCCTCCCACCTGAAAAAGTCCCCGTCCTGTTCCCGTTTTGACAGGGTCAAGCGGGCCGTCTTTTTCTGCTCGTATTCAAAAAGCTGCAGGGGCAGGTTTCAAACCTGCCCCTGCCATCCGATCCGACTCCGGGACGGAACACTAAAAGTCGTTCACCATTCGGACATGGATTTTCCCGTGACCGGGACTGTCGGTTCTTGCCAGTCCGTAATCCAGTCCGATGGTCCCGAAACGGGATACCGTTCGCATGCCCAGTCCGAATCCCACCGGAAAGAGCAACGCGTTCCCTTCGCCACCCGCGGCATCTCCCAGAACGCCGGCATCGACAAAAAGAAATGCCCTTGACCGGCGTGCCAGAATCAGGCGCAACTCCAGATTCGTCCAGAACGCCCGGGTCACCAGAAACGCCTCCTCCCGATAGCCTCGGATCGAAGTGGCGCCTCCCAATCGCAAAGGCCCGTCCGGAAGCGCGACGCCGTTGTCAGCCACGCCGGCCCCGTGCAGGGTCGCTGCGAACGCCGTCCGCCTTCCGAGCGTCACGTATCGATGCAGGTCTGCGGTTGCACGCAACCTCCGGCCGGCGCCGCCGTCCTGCGTCACGCGGCTCCACGCGAGGCCGATGCGATACAGTGAACCCGACGTCGGATTCCATCTGTCGTTCCGGCGGTCAATTGTGAGCGCACCGTCCACAGATGTTACACGCCCTTTCACGAACCCGTTTGACTCGCTCGAATCCGGCAGGACACCGCCTCTTGAAACACCCAGCCGGACTTCCGCACCGCCGGCCGTGGACAGACTGACGCCGAGACCCATGCGATTTTCGGCAAACCCGGGCCGATGCCGCATCAGAAGCGCCGCCTCCAGGCCCAACGGTCGCCTCAGGATCCACGGTTCAACGTAGCGCAGATCCAGGTCGGAGGCTCCGCTCCCGCTGCGCGACCAGGAGGCGTCTGCCCGCCTCCCTGTTCCCAACAGATTCACGAACGTGGTCGCGAACGAACCGGTAAGGCTCTGAGCACCGTCCCCCGATGCGGGCACAATGCCCAGGACGCCTTCGGCCCTGCCTGCCGGGGCCTCGTGGATGGAGACCACCAGCGCCGTACGTCCGTCGGGTTCGGTCGTCAACAACGCGTCATCCACGTCCAGCAGAAATGGAAGACGCCTCAGCGCGCGAAGCGCCCGGTCAACCAGGCGCTGGTCGTAGGGCGCGCCCTGCGCCATCCGCATTTCCCTGCGCAGCGTCTCGACACGGGTGATCCGGTTGCCCGTGAAGCGGATCGTGTCCACCCGCACAAAGGGGCCCTCGTCCACCGCTATCCGGACCTGCGCCGCGTCGCGGCCGGGCAACAGGCTGACCTCCGGCGCCAGCGAACAATAGGGATACCCTCGGTTCTCATAGAACCTGAGGAGCGCTTCGATGTCCATCTCCAGAGATTCCCTGATAAGCGGCAACCCGCTGCGCGAAAACATCTCGTTCATCAGAGCGTCCGTCGCAGCGAATTCATTTCCTGAAATCCGGACCGTGTCGATGAGCGTCCGCCTGCCCTCCTCGATCCGAAACCGCACACGCCCGCGGTTCAGCTCCACCTCGGGAAACGCGACGGATACCTGCCAATACCCCTCGGTCAGATAACCGTTCAGAATTCGCGCCATATCCTTCTCAATCAGCAGGCTGTCCACGGGCATGCCGGGCCGCGTCAACAGCCAGCCTCGAACGCGATCCGCGGAAATCAGGTGCGCCCCATCTACCCGTACCTGCCGGATAAATTCGCGACCATACGCGGACGCGTCCATCCACGCGCCCACCGCAAGTGATATGACCAGGCTGTAACGCAAGTAACGTAAATGTCGATACACGCCGCACCTCTCAAAAAAGTGCCCGCATCTCCATCCGCCCGAGATGCAGGAGGGATCTTTCGGGGCGCTTCCGTCCGTCGTACAGGACCGTGGCCGTCAGGTACCGACCCAGCCGGTAGTCCACGCCCAGACGCCAGCCCACGTTGTTTCCATTGCGGTTTCCGCCGGCCATCCCCAGAAACAGCGGCATTGATCCCGATGCAAAGACACGGGTCCAGTCACACGTTATTCGCAATCGCCCCCGGCCGGGAAGGGCGCGCCGGACTTCCGGGCGGATCGACACAAAGCGTGCCAGTAACGCACGGTTTGCCTCCCGGTCCCTGCCAAGCGTCAGCTCCATCCGTGTCTGCCAGGACCTGGGCGGATGCCGATACCCGTTCATGGATAGGCGACGCGATTGGATCCGGTAAAAAAACGGCCCTTCACCGGGCCGGTCGCGCGTCTCACCGTGTAGCTCCAGCTCCAGGGACGACGTCCGCCCAAGCGCGAAACGTCCCAGCGCGGACGCCTGCGACAGCGTCTCCAGCGCACCGTCCGTAAAGTTCCGGTCCACGCGGGAACCCCGGCGGGCGGATAGACGTAACGTGGCGGGACGGCCGTATCGGAACATGTAGAGCCGTGTCCGCAGCTCGCGCCGCCCGTGCAGCATCCCCTCGCCGGTGCCGAGACCGTACAGGTTCCAGGGCCCCACGCCGGCATTGCCCGGCGGCGCCTGCCGGTCGGCTTCCAGGGAGACGTCGATGGACAGGCCGGAGAGGACACGCAGCCATATGCCCTCCCGAGAACGCAGCAACCGCTTGAGCACGAATTCGGTCCGGGCCGCAAGCGCCGCGTCACGCACGGGCCGGAATCCCACGGACGGGTTGAAAAACCGCACGTACTCGCCATCCACGTCGACCACGAACTCCTCCGGGTCGCGGAGCCCGTCGCCGTCCACGTCTTCCCACACATGCGTGCCGCGACCGCGTCCGACGTCGACGTACACCGGCTGACCGTCCGGCGCCCCGGTACTGGAGATCCGATAGAAGAGTCGGTGCGAAACAGCGCCGTTCAAGACGTCGTACCCCCACCTGATGCGGGCAAGGTCCGTAATTCGCCCCTTTGCCGGATGGCGTGGGGATTTCGTCCTGCTCCTGCTGTACTCTCCTGAAAACGACAGCCCGCGCCAGCCGGACATCGAGGCACGGTGGGTGGTCGCCCAGGCCCGCAGACTGTCCTGCCACGCGCGTTCCAGGAGGTGAATTCTCCGGATTGAAATCTCCGAGGTCCAGGCCAGCGCGTCCATTACGCGCGTGGAAAGGTCCACCGCCCCCGCCCGGATGCGTATCCCGCGATGCGCGGAATCGGGCGCCGAGGCATAGAACAGGGTGGAATGAGTAACCGACGACCCCGTCGCGGTTTCCGACTCGAAGCGGAACCCGGGCGCAATCCCCCGCAAAGGCGCCCGGATGCGGCCCCGATGCCGGGCGAACGTTCCTGACCCGTGGGACACCTCGTCGAATCGATAGAACACCTGCGGCGCCCGCGCGTCGGAAATCCGCAGCCCGACGTCGCGCCGGACCGCGTTCACCGCTCCGTGGCGCCTGCCGTAGCCGGCATCGACCCGGATGCCGGGCTTCAGGGCGTATTGCAATGCGACTTCGCCCATCCGGTCTCCAGCCTCCGGCCCGTCGGCCTGCCAGCCCCACCGCCCCTCGCGAGTTACCCTCACGGACCTCTCGATCCCGCGAAACTGTGCGCCGACCTGCCTGTACGCGCCGGTCAGTCGAAACCGCCCGATGCCATATCCGCGCAAGCGCAGCGCGTCCGGCCACAGGTCCAGTCCCAGCCTGAAGGCCCGTCCACGCCGCTGCTGATGCGCGTCCACCTGCGTTGGCGCCTGGCTCAACGCCAATTCGCCATCGAACCGCACACCCCCAACGGGTTCATATGCTGCATCCATCACAGCCAGCTGCTGTCGAAACGGTTGAAACGGAGGTGAGGAAATGCCGACACCGGGCACCGGGCCGTCCCGGTCGGCCTCCCGTATGAACGTGCCCCCCAGCTTCAGCCGGTCGTCGGAAAGCGCGAGCGTGCCGCGCGCGCCCATCAGGCGCCGGCGGGAACCGGGCGCCTCGTACTGGTATTCCACGGTAATGCGGCTCTGTCCGGTTACCGGACTGACGGGGGTAAACGTGATTGTGGACATTTCATAGTCCACGACGTAGTCCTGGCTTTCGCCCCGCCGCAACAGACGACCGTCCTGATAGACCCGTTCCGAACCCGCCACAATACGTCCGTCCAGTGCCCCGGGATCACCCGGCAGGCGATAGGGACCCTGATATCCTTCGATGGGAAGAAGGCGGTGGCTGATCCAGCGTCCATCAGCAGCGGCCCCGAAAACCCTCAGGTCCGTTCCGGAAGACGAAAACGCGACGTGTGCGCCGTGGAGCCTGCGGCGATACCTCCCGAAAGTAGTGCCGTCAAACGCGACCTCCAGATCGCCGAGTGAAGCCGATAACTTCCGCGAACGGACCTGAAACATCACGCGATCCAGCTCCTGCAGGCTGCGGGTGCTTCCATTGAAACCCAACGGAAGGTTCCGGTCGGACAGCAGCGCGGTGACTTCGACGCCGTCCGCCATCTGTCCTGTCATATGCACCCGCAGCGCCTGGCTGAGTTCGAGATCGCGATTCCCGCCAACCGTAACCTGAATGCGCTTGGAGCCCCCCACGTCCAGACGTGACTGCGTGTCGGCGTATGCCTCCGGCGCCTTCGCTGCCGCGCGACGCCATCGTCGCCGGGCCGGGGCCGGCCGTACGGGCGCCTGTTGCGGGTTTCGCTCTCGACGCCTGTAAACCGGGGACAGCACCCGGGGCAACTGCCTGAAACGGACCAGAAACTCGACCCCTCGCGGTCGCTCCCGCGCCAGGAGCAACAACCCGTCGGCGTAGTCCGGTTCGTAGTCCAGGTTGTTGACGAGCAGGCTGTCCCCCACCCAGACCCTTACGCTGCCCTTCAGGATGGGCCGGTCTGAAATGCGATAAGGCCCCCTGCCGCCATCCGCCCTTATGGTCCGTTCCACGTCGAAGACGGTCAACCGTTCCGGCGGCGCCGCCGCACCCGCCGTGGTGAACAGGCCGGCGCAGATCATGATGACCTGCCGCATAAGAAAGTGATTGCGCATAAAAAAAGGTCGGAAATCAGAAAAACCGGGTTCCGACCCTGGCAGCCCGTCCTGCTGACTCCCGAATCCTGAAGTGGACGTTCGGACTGCGCTCCCTACCTCCTGCTGATCAGCATTTCGAACTTCTGAATGCGATGGTTGCCGCCGTCCAGAACAAAGAGGAACTTCCCGGCGCCGAAGGCGACGTCTGTCGGCGCCCTGAACGTGCCCGGCCTGTGCCCGGCATCGGGCCCGCCGATCAGCGAGGCCACCTCCCCTGTCCGCAGGTCCAGAACCACGATACGGTGATGTCCCGTGTCCGCCACGAACAGTACGTCCTCCGGCCCGGTACACACACCGGCGGGTTCGGAGAGCGACCCTTCCGCCAGACTCTTGCTGAAGTTTCCGTATCGGTCGAATATTGCGACCCGATCGTTCTCACTGTCACAGACGTAGACTTCGTTTTTATGCCCGACGGCGAGTCCCAGGGGACGCCGAAGCCGGTCGGCGCCGTATCCGTATCCCCCGAACTGGTTCTCCACAGGGCTGTAGTCGCTGATCTGCACCACCTGGTCGGAGTCCGTATCCGACACGTAAAGCTCACCGTCTTCCGAAACCGCGATTCCTCCGAGCGTCCCCAGCCGGATCGGACCGTCAACGTCCCGCCCTCCGACCACGCCCAGAAGGCGGAAGTGCGGGCTGAAAATCTGGATTCGGTTGTTTCTCCCGTCCGCAACACATACCTCGAGCCCGCCCTTTCCCACCGCAACCCCCGCCGGTTGACTGAATTGACCGGGGTCCCAGCCGAAGGTGCCCACCTCGGACCTATACGTCCCGTCCGTGTCGAACTTCTGGACGCGGTCGTTTCCCGTATCGGCCACGTAGAGATTGCCGAACGTATCGAGGGCGATGGCGGCCGGTTCGTGAAAGTGACCGACGCCCCCGCCCTTCTGCCCGAAAGCCAGGGTAAAGCGAAAAGCAACCGTAAGTTTCGGCGGCGCTTTCTTCTCCTCAGAAACGCCCGGGGCGGCCATCGCCATCGACATACAGAAAACAAGAACCCGCAGTCGCATTCTTGTCCCTCCAATCCGGACCGTCTTCAACAAATCCGATTCGCCATGCCCTCAAGGCGCCTGAAACCTGAGTCTGTGGACCCTCAGCCTGCGGTCCCTGAGCCTGTGGAAGGATCGAAGGGCGTCCAGGGACACGCGGGGCGCTATAACATAAGGTTATTTTGGATGCTCTCCACGGCCGATTCGATGTCCTCACGGTGTCCGAACGCGCTCAGCCGGAAGAAACCCTCGCCGCTGGGACCGAATCCGGCCCCTGGCGTCCCCACGACGTGCGCCTCGGAAAGCAGCTTGTCGAAGAATTCCCACGACCCCATGCCCCCGGGTGCCTTCATCCAGAGATACGGCGCGTGGACCCCGCCATAGACCGTAAGACCCATGCCTTCGAGTGCGGACCGGATGCGCGCGGCGTTGGCCATATAATAGGCGACCATCCCGGCGCATTCCGCCTTTCCCGCCTCGGTAAACACCGCCAGCCCGCCGCCCTGCACAATATTGGAGGCGCCGTTGAACATCGTATTCTGCCGTCTGCGCCAGAGCCCGTGCACAACGCCGGGCCCAGCGTCTTCCACGGCCAGTTCCCGGGGAACCACCGTCCAGCCCAGACGCACGCCCGTAAAGCCGGTATCCTTGGAAAAACTGTTGATCTCGACCGCGCACGTATTCGCGCCTTCGATCTCAAAAATGCTGTGCGGCAGTTCAGGGTCCGATATATACGCGCAGTACGCCGCGTCAAAGATGATCACCGCCCGGTGTTCGCGGGCATAATCCACAAACGTCTGAAGCTGATTCCCGGTTGCAACGGACCCGATCGGATTGTTCGGGCTGCAGATGTAGATCAGGTCCACTTTTCCCGCCGGCAATTCGGGAAAGAAGCCGTTCGCCTCGGTGCAGGGCATGTATACGATGCCCTCGTACTGGCCGTCCACCGCCTCCCCGGTGCGCCCGGCGATTACGTTGCTGTCCACGTAGACGGGATACGCAGGGTCCTGGACCGCCACCACGTTGTCCAGGCCGAAAACGGACTGAATATTCGCGGAATCGGGTTTTCCGCCGTCGCTCACGAATATCTCGTCCGGATCCAGCGTGACGCCGCGCTCCGCGTATCGGCCGGCGATCGCCTCTCTGAGAGGCAGTTCGCCTTCGCTCCCGTCCGCGTAACCGGTATAGGTCTCGGCGGCGGCGAGTTTTTCCACGGCCTGATGTAAACCGGCAATCACGCTCGGAGGAAGCGGCTCCGTCGTGTTTCCAATGCCGAGGCGCATCACCTGGACGTCGGGATGATCTTCCAGATATGCCCCGGTCCGCCTCGCGATTTCCGGAAACAGATAGCCGGCTGAGAGTTTGCTGTAGTTGGAATTGATGGTTGCCATCGTGTTTGACTTCCCCCTTTTGAATTTCCCCGACTGCGAACGTCACCAGCCGACACTGTCGTTTCGCGCCTTGTCGCCCGATGATGGCCACAAATCTGGATTTTTCACAATATACGCACGCGCCACGACTGTGTCAAAGTTTGGACCGGTCGGAATGGCGAACTGATCCACGCCAATCATCTGAAATCGCTCGTCGTTAATGTAAACGCTATTATGCGACCTGCGTTATTTCGTCTCGACAAAGGCCAGAATATGGCCGTCGGGATCCGAGACATAGAATTCATGACCGTAGGGCATCTCCCTGAGCGGCTGAATGACCGGGACCGACCGATTTCTCACGTCATTATACGCGGTGTGGATATCGTCCACCGTAAACGTAATGTCCAGGTGCTCGTTCTCCCGGCGGAATTCCCTCTCGCCGTGAGGGACATCCGCGAGCTTCAGATGGATCGAGTGACCGTCCCGCACGATTCCCGCGAAGAAATGCTCGTACCGGAAGTCCAGGTCGAACCCGAGTTGTTCGGTATAGAATCTGATCGACCGGTCCAGATCGGCAACCAGGAATTGCGGGCTCATGCCAGTCAGTCTGGTAGAGGGCGTCCGGTTCATGGGTATCCTCCCGGAGATATCGCACAACCCGCGTCTTCCCGGGCTCAGCTGTGCTCGGAGTGAGGAGCGTCCGATAATTCTGGATAGACTGCGCGTTATAATCCGGCGCCTGATGGAGAAATTGCGCGATTGCGTGCAAACACGGTATTGGGTACAATAAAGAGCCCGGATTCACCCGCGTCAAGCGGGAGATGACATTAGAGCATTCACGCGCTGCGCGCACTCGACGCGATCGTGATCGAGCGCGCGACGTGAGAGGCAATCTGACCCGACAGGCCGGAGGCCGGATGACCTGGGGACGAATCTATCTGTGGATTGCCATTCTGATCTTCGCCGCCGCCGCCCCGGTGGTGGCGCGCCTGGTTGAAACCGGTCAGGCGCATCTGATCGACGGCCGCAATCCCATATCCTTCTGTAACCTGCTCTTCGCCGGAAATCTTGTGGCGGCGCTGACCCTGTTCGCCCTCAATCAACGGGATTGGCGTCCCTCCCGTCTGCGCAGGTTGACCCGCCGTCAGTGGCTGATCCAGACCGTACTGGCCCTTACGTCGGGCGCGGTTGCGCCTGCCATGATGTTTACGGCCATTTCGCGCACGTCGGTGACCAATATCGTCCTGATCGAGACGATCGAAATCCCGCTCGGTCTGTTGCTGGCCTGGATGTTTTATCGGGAGAAATCGAGCGGAGCGGCAGTATTCGGCGCGTTGTGCGCGGTCGGGGGCGTGGCGACAACGCTTGTGCTCCAGACGGACGCGTCGCCGGAGAGCATGGCGGCGGCGCGAATGCGGGGCGGCGTGGGCAGCGGCGAGGTCTTCGCGGCGGCTGCGACCGTACTGCTGGTGTGCGGCGCGGAGATCGGCCGAAAGCAGCTTCAGACGATTCCCCTGGGTATCTTCAGCGTGTTCCGAAACCTGCTGGGCGCGATCTTCTTCCTCGTAATCGGGCTCTACCTGTTCGGCGTCGAGCACTTCGCCGATATCTTCACACCGGTGCTGTGGGGCTGGATGATCCTCTACGGCGGTGTGGTGGTGGCCTGCGGGCAGCTGGCGTGGTTTGCAGGGATCAAACGCGTGCGTCCCGCCGACATCGCCACCGCGTCGTCATTCTCGCCGGTGGCCGGCGTACTCTTCGCGGGTCTCATCCTGGGCGAGGTGCCCATGCCCGCGCAACTCATCGGCGGCGGCATCATCCTCACGGGAATTGCGATTGCCCTGTGGGGCGAGTTGCGCGGCGAGCGCCCTGCGCGGCCGCCCAGGACAGAAGACAAGGCCAAGGCGTTCACCGGCGTCTGACGCGCCCAACGGCGATCAGCGCCTCGCGGGGTTATTGCGTGACTCTTCCCGCGAAGAAGGGATGCGGAGAAACCGGCGCCTTGGCGATTTCGCCGGTGGGCGGTTTCAGCGTGATGTCCTCGAAAAGGACCATTCGGGGGGTGACGATGCTTGTAAGGACCGGCCGGCCCCGAAGTGAGCCCGAAAAGGGCGAGGAATCGTCCTGGGAACGAAACGGCACGGTATATACCGCATGGGTCGCGGACACCTGCACGATATCCTTGAAGGTATACGCTCCGATGCCAGCGAACTGCGCGTTGCGCACGAGTTCCTTTCTTCCATCCAGATAGACCCGGTATACGTAGATCGGGTTTTCAACTTTGATCTCCCCGCTAGACGGATCAGTCACGTAGTAGGCATCGCGCGCTTCGACCAAATTGTACAAAGGGTTGGCAATGTGGGTGACGATGTAGCCGTATTCTTTTTTCTGCCTCTTTATCAGTTTGAAGAACTCCTTGCGCAGCTGCTCATCGCTCAGACCCTTTTCCGGCTCTACCAGGATATTGCTCGGGGCCACCCCCGGACCGCGGCGGCTACCCGTGCTGCGTTCAATGCCCCGAACCGGAGTACGTGTCGTCAAAAGCGTCTCCAGCACGCCCTGGCTCACCAGGCGGGTGTGGCGCGCCGGGACCCCTTCGTCGTCGACCCTGTAGCCGCCCAGCAATGGGCGTTTTTTATAGACGTCCGTAAGCGGCGCGGCGCGCACACTCAGAAAATCGGGAAGCACGCGCACGCCGATCCTGTCCATGTACGGATTTTCCTTCTTCTGGGGATAGAACCGTTCATAATCCGGATTGTCGGTCAACGCACGGCGCGTGGACAGCAGGAAGGGGACGAATCCCTGGTTGAACAGTTCCGTGGCTGCCTGGCCGGAGAAGATCACCGGGCCGGTGAATCGTTCGACCACGGGCGCAAGACGCAACTTCCGCAGGCGCTGGCCCAGAGCGCCGATGCGTGCGGCCAGTTCGTTGTCGTCGGGAAGTCCGTCCGTTGAACGGGCGTACATGGCCACGAAGTCCTGAAGCGCCATGCCGTCTGGCGCCTGCGTGGCCGCGACCGCGGTAAAGGCCAGCAGGGAACTCGTTCGTGTGAAGGAAGAACCCTCGCTGTTGATATAGTGAACGGTGGTATTGGATCCGCTGCACCGGACGCGCGACGTATGGATATCGGGTATTTCGCGGAACAGGGCTGAGAGGTGGCGCGCCCTCCGCTCCATGGCGTCGAGATCCAAAACGGCGGGCGCCATCTCGTCCACTTCGGTGGCCGGCGCCTCCCTGCTGAAATCGGATATCTCTTCCGTGCGCGTCTTGTTCTGCAGCGCGGCGCGTTTCCTTGCCAGATCCTCGAGGGCTTTCTTATAGGCCCCGTCGGTCGCCAGCCAGATCCTTCGCCGCAGTTCAGTGTAGTTTTCTTCGAGGGGCATTCCCACGCTGGTGCCCCTCATGCGTACCACCCCGGTCCCGCCGAAGGCGAACGCCCGGAAGTTGGTATTGTCGAGGGCGTAGTCGCCCACGCGGACTTCCACGGTGAGCGTGCGCGAACGGCTCTTCTGGCTTGTCAGCAGGCTGCCGAACGTTGCCGAACTGCTCCTGGACTTCAACTCGTGTACGTGGTAGGAAATGAAGTAGGGTCGTTCCAGGTCTTCGAGCTGGAGTTCCTTCATCGAGCGCGCCAGTTCGTCGTGCATGGCGCGCTGCAAAATGCTGTCTTCCGCACGGGCTTCTATTGACGTCAAAACGCTGCTGGCAATGATCATGTGGAAGAGAATAACCTTGTGCATTAGATTGCTCCTGCAGAATGGAATGTCTATTAGAGGAGGCCACCGGTTTCTTCTTCAGGCGCTTCCGAGGGCGGCGCGTCGAGGATGGGGCGCCGTTCCTGGGACTTGGGTTTCTTCTGGACCTCGATCTGGGAGATGAAAATGCCGGGAGAAACCGCGGACACCGGCACGCCCCCGGACTCGGCGCCGCACATGCCGTTGAATACGCCAATACGATCGTCTGCGGCGGCGATCCGGCTGAAGGCGGTAAGCGGCGTGCCGATCAGATCGACGCCACGTACCAACTCTTCACGTCCGTCGGTGTAGATTCGGTAGACCATAATTGGCAGCACGTTAAACGCGTTGGGGATAAAGCGTCCGGTGATGGTGAATCCCCCTTGAATATCCTCGAAGTAAAGGCCGAACTCCTTCCCTTCCTTCCGGCACTGCTCGATGAGCATCTCCTTGAGCCGGTCGCGGCTTTGCGGCTCCGAAGTTTCCACGATGAGGTTGGACTGCCGCGCGACCGGGGCGTAGCCCGGCGCCTTGCGACCGTGACCGTTGGAGTTCGGGAAGTTTTCGATGGGTGAACGCGACATCAGGAAGCGGCGGAAGATTCCGTTTTCCACAACGGCCACACGCCGCGCCCTGACGCCCTGATTGTCATATGCGTAAGCACCCACCAGGTCCTTACCGGCGATGCGCTTTGTGGTAGGGTCGAAGACCACTGAAAACGTCTCCGGCAGGACCCTCTCACCGATTTTCCTTTTAAAGGTCTGCCCCTCTTCCTCGCGCTTCTGGCGGTGGCCCTCGATACGGTGACCGAAGATTTCGTGAAACAGGACGCCGCTGGCACGGCCCGACAGAATCGCGGGTCCTGCGTACGGCGCCACAACGGGGGCATCGCGCAGAGCCTGGAGGTCGGCGATCATTTTGTCCACGAGGGCGAGGACTTCGTCGTCGCCCGGCAATTCCTCCAGTGTGAATGCCGAGAAAGACTCGTATCTCGGCAGTTCCATACCGTCGTCTGCCTTCGTAAACGCGTAGATGAACAACCGGTAGCGCACTTGAGAAGTCTGGATCTCACTCCCCTCGCTGTTGACGTATTGGCGCGTGGAAACGGTTGCAAGCAGACTTGCGCTGGCATCGTATATGTTTCCGTCTTTCGCGAACGGGGCGGTGTACCTCTTCACCCTGTCTACCCATTCGTCGCGAGGGACGTTGAGTGAGGCGGGTTCGACCACATAACGCTCGACCGGCTCTCTTGAGAAATCGTCAGACTGGTCTTCCTCTTCCACCTTGACCTGGACGTTGGTTTTCACCGTGGTGAGTTGTTCGAGGGCCCGCTTGTATTTCTTGTCGGTGTGGTACCAGAGTACCGCACGTACAGCGTCAATATCGTCCTCAATCGGGATACCGATCCTCGAATAGCGATCGGACCAGTTTGAAATGCTGCCGCGAACCGGGTGCGTATTGTCCAGCGCGTAGTCCCCCACCCGAAGATCGACGTCGAGCATGCGGCTGCGCCTCTCGTTGTTGTAGGACAGCGCGCCAAATGAAGCCCCGATACGGATCAGGTGGGTTTCCGTGATTTCATAACTGAGATAATAGGGCGGGACCGGCTGCCGTTTGAGCAGGTCAATGGAGCGGTTCAATTCCTCTCGCATGGCCTGCAGCAGCGGGGAGGCGGTCTCCGCCCCGATTCCGACCGCTGTAAATGCGGTGCAGAATAGCCATAGGCAGATAATCCTGGGAATTGTTCTCATTGGCGCGCCTTTTTGTGATGGTCCTCGGAAACCCGCCGAGTGTCGCATAATGCAACAGTTAAACCGCACTACTATAATGCGCCCTGTTATTGAGCCCCTTCGAACGGGTGGCGGGCGTATCGGCCGGTTGGCGACTGGCCGGTCTACAGATCAATCCACAAATAATTAAACGCCCCCAGGGAAAATCGGTTCCCCTCCAAGGCGTTAGGTCCAACAGGCTCGATATCCAAACATCAGGGACAGGTTGGAAACCTGCCCCTGCGCGCCCACTTCCGCGGACACCGTGCGACAGGAATATCTGCCTGTTGCCAGCCGTCCGCAACATCGTGCAGAACCCACAACGACCGCAATACGCACCCGCGTGTAGGGGCGACCGGCCGGTCGCCCTGGCCTATCGGGGTATCGCCGAAGAGATGCTCAGGCTGTCCACGACCGCTTTGAGTTTCCGGTAAGCGTTTTCAGGGTCGAAGCCAACCATCCGGTATTGAACAATTCCCTCTTTGTCCGCAACCAGCGTTACCGGCAGGGATTTGATCCCGGTTCGCACATAGAGACTCTGTTCCTTACTGTCCCACACGGTATCGAACGCGCCCTCGTACTTGCCCGCGGTATTTCGAACAAGCATCGGGACCTGTTCTTTCGAGATGCCTGGAACGGATTCAAGAGGGGTGTGAACGGCGATCACCTTCACTCCGCTTCCGGAAGTTTCTCTCGCAAGTCGGGCAATTACGGGCAACTCCGCCATACAGGGGCCGCACCAGAACGCCCAGAAGTTCAGGACGCTCACGTTTCCCTTGACTTGCTCCAGGGTCAACGTGTCCCCTCCCAATCGAGCCAGCGCAAATTCAGGAAGCGGCTTCCCGACAAGGTCGTCCTGTTTCTCCGGCGCGTCACCCCGTGTCTCTGCCTCCAGTTTCCGGCTGTATGCCTGATAACCTGCGTCGGACCCATGAGCGAGGTTGAAATTACGTTGCAAGGCCATCCAGAGTTCGGGGTCCCTTGGTTTGGCCCTGACAGCCTTCTCGTAGAGTTCGATCGCGTCCCGGTACCTGCCTTGATGTTCATGAAGCGAGGCGAGACCCTGATATGCCCAGCCGCCCTGCAGAAACTCCGAGTATGAACCCGCACCCTCTACCGAAGTGAGCGTCTCGATGGCCTCGTTGTAAGCCTTTTCGGCCTTTTCGAATCTGTCCAGGAGTTGCAGGCAGTAGCCCCTGAGGTGCAGGCAGCGATAGAGCGCCTCGTCTCGGTAGGGTTCTGGTACATCGCCGATGTGCTTTATGGCCCTTTCCGCGAATATAATCGCAGTTTCCGGGTACCGCGTCTTAACACTGGCCGGTACCTCCAATCCGCTCAGGAAACGACCGATGGTCAGATAGGTGCCGGGATAGGCGAACAACGCTGCGGCGCTATCTGCTGCCGCATGGACGTCGATGCTGTCTGACGCGGACATTCTGGCCGGGATCGAATACAGATACGCCGTACCCCGGTCTGCGTAGTCGGGATACCTTGTGAGGAGGTCATTCCACAATTCAACAGCCTGTTTCGGGTCGAACATGGTGCTGATAAAAGATCGATTGTAGAGTTTACGTTCTTCACTTGACCGTGTAGCCGGCCGTCCCGAAGGTGGGTGAAGGAAACTCCGCCGGGTGACCTTGTTCCGATCACGATCCAATATGAGCTGTACAAGGTATTCACCCCGGGGAAATCCGGACTTATCCTGTACGATCGAATAGTTCCCGGACGCCTGGAATCC
Organism: Candidatus Latescibacterota bacterium; assembly: GCA_021295655.1. Taxonomy (GTDB): domain Bacteria; phylum Latescibacterota; class UBA2968; order UBA2968; genus JAAXHE01. The sequence goes on along the minus strand of JAGWBX010000014.1, from coordinate 29,192 downwards.
GTATTGCGGTGCTGCGAGTATGCCACCGGTCGATACGATCCTTACCTGGACGTGTGAACTTTCCGGGACATCATATTTGATGGTAATCGTACTGTCGGAAGATGCGCCGTCTATCGTCAGCGTCGCCTTCGCCGAAAGTGTGCCGGGCAGAAGCAATGCGAAGAGTAAGAGGCTAATCGTATTCATCCTTGACCTCCGTGGGTAATGACAGGGCGGCCGTCCGGCATCCGCCAAATGCGTAAGTCATGTGTCAGCACAAACTATCGTGCTCAAGAAGCGGACGTGAGGGTGGGGCGGACATTCCTGTCTGCCCACGTCATGGTTCTCCTGTCGGAATGGTGAAAGTTGGAACAGTGGGCACGTTTAATATGTGCCTCCAGACTATCATTACGCGTTAGCCGCCAGGCCGACGATGTGTCCGCGCACAAGTTCGTCCCCGAAGGGCATGTGGTCCAGGTCCAATCGAGAAGACGGGAGATTCTTCGCTCCGCTCAGAATGACGTGCTTTGCACTGGGCATCTGCAAGATGTTTCGTCCACACGTTTGCCAGGAATGTCATCCTGAGGAGGCCCTGTCTGCCGAGCCCGGTCCGGGAAGGCGTCAGGCCGACGAAGGATCTCCTGCGGCAACGATTCACGCGTGCATATTTGTACGTGTCCCGAGCCTTATAGACGGCACGTTTGCGCCCTCACGGCCACGCCGAGGTGGCGCGAATGTCGACTGGATCCCGATATACGGGCATTTCGACAAGCCGTTTCGACAGGCTCAACGCTAGCAATGACCACGTTTCGATAGGGGCCTTTTTAACTTCGCTCAGAATGACGGGTCGACCGATAAACATGCCCGCGAGATCCCTTCACCGATCCTTGGCTCCCCATGTCCATCTATTAATAATTTAATATATGGAATCATGGTCGTCAAGTCAATTAAAAAATTAATATTTCATCCGGCAGTAACAGAAGGGTGTGATGCAAGCGGGTCTGTGAACCGGCTGAGGATCGGTAAGCGGCTCTCAGTTAACGCTGAAGTGAAAGGGACGCGTTCAGCCGTGCGCCTGGAGGCGGTAAGCAGGGCAGGTGTTTGCCTTTCAGGCTTTGACGACGGTTTTTCTGGCCGTTTCGGCCGTCGTATGGTAGTTCCAACCGCGCAGTACCAGGTTTTCGCTGAACTGGTGAACGTCCTCCTTGCGGTCCTTGCCGGAGAACATCCGTGCAATCACCACCTTCCTCGGCGTTTCGGAGCGGTTCGACGGCGACCCGTGAACAATGAAGTAGTCGAAAAACGTGACGTCACCCGGCCGCGCTTCAATTGCCGTGGCCCCTTCAAACGGGAACTGCTCGTGGAACGCCGCATTCGTCGCAGTAGACCCTTCCACCCGGCCGTGTCTGTGGGACCCGGGATAGACTCTGAGGCAGCCCATTGCCTCTGTGGCCTCGCTGACATGGATCATACCGGCGATCATGGTGTTCATCCGGGTTGGCAGATAGCTCCAGTCCTGGTGCATGTGGAAGGGTGTCTTTGCGGTTGTCATCCGCTTCTCGAAGAGCGTGGAATGATTGAGGACGATGTCCGGACCGATGAGCCGTTCGACAATGTCGAGGAACTTTTCGTGAAGCAAGGCCGCCATCCACAGACCGGAATACTGCTGCACGTTACGTGTGCCGATGACACCGTTGCCGTTTGCGGAACCGTTCTTTCTGTCTTTGCTGATCTGACGCACAATTCGATCGAATTCGTCTTCCAGCCGGCCGACTTCGACGGGCGAATAGACGGACCTGGCCAGGTAGTAGCCGTTTTCCTCGAAAAACGCGCGCATCTCACACATTTCTCACTCTCCTTCTGACTCCAGGTCCAGGACCACTTCGCGCCCGGTACGCGCGGATGCTTCAGTCGCTTCCAGCACCCTGAGCACGTTCAGGCCGTGAACCTGGGGTATCGGCGTATCCTCGTCGCCTCGTTCGAGCGATTCGATAAAATCGGTGAATTCGTCCAACAGGCTGTCGCGAACCGGAACGTCCTCGCGCCGCCAAGTCCCGTCGGGCGTGTCGGCGATGAACAACGCCGGAGGGTCACCCCCACCGTAGGGCAGGCGGAAACGCGCCATACCGCGCGTAAAGAACCAGTCACCGCCGTATTCGGTAGCGCCGCGTTCCCACGCGATGCGGCTGACCGTGGCGACGATTCCGCTCCTCCATCGGATGAAATACATTCCGGTATCATCGCAGTCAATGGCCGGATGTTCGGATTTCGGGTAGGTGAACTGCCCCTGCTGCGCCGAAACGGTCGCCACGTCGTTGCCGATGATCCAGAGCAGGCGGTCGATCTGGTGGGTGCCGTCCATCTGGCCCATGCCGCCGCCCCGGTCGCGGTCCAGCATCCACTCCGGACGGTTGTACGGTACATAAGACTTGTGCCACATATCGCAGGCCATGATCGCCTGCCCCAGGTCGCCGCGGTCGACAACGCCCTTCATCGCCTCTACCGCCGGGAAGTAACGTTGGGTGTGCGCGGTCATCAACCTGACGCCGCTCTCCCTCGCCGCGGCCAGCATCTCCTCGGCCTGCCACGCCCAGGCCGCGAGCGGTTTCTCCATGTAGATGTGTTTCCCCGCAGCCGCGGCATCCAGGGCCGCCTGGTAGTGGAGCCAGTGCGGCAGGGTCCCGATGACCACGTCCACGTCGCCGCGTTCGAGGGCTTCCCGGTAGTCTGAAACGAAATCGACGTCGGGATGCCGGCTCCGCCAGCGCGCGGCGGCATCTTCGGTGGGCTCCGCAACCACCTTCATGTCTGCGCCGGGGGTTTTTTTCACGACATCGATGTACCTGCCGCCAATGCGGCCGGTTCCCAGCACTGCGACGCCAAAGGCCATATGGCACATTCCTTCTTTCCGGCCAGTGAGGGTACGCTGCTTCGCGGCAATACACGCAACGTCTCGATTCACAACGCTGCCGTCGCTGCGGTCTCCGGTCCCGATGCGGTCGAAAGCGTCCGTCACCCGCCGTCTACATTGTCTTTATGGGTCCCTCCACGGCTTTCACCGCTCAGAACAACCACGCGTTGGCAAACACGAGCGCCGCGGGAATACCGAAGAACGCAAAGATAATATACAGGATGGCCAGCCATTTCCGTTCGCTTCCGAGGCGCGCAAGCCACTCGGCGCCGACGATCGGGACCTCCCGCAGCCAGGGGATGCCGTAGATGACGATGACTCCCACAAGATTGTAGAGAAAATGCGCGATCGCGATCTGGTGCGCAACGGCATGGGTGGGGCCCGTGATCGCGGTTGCGGCGAGTAGCGCGGTGATGGTGGTCCCGATGTTTGCACCGAGCGTGAACGGATAGACCTGACGAAGCCGGATCACGCCCGAACCCGCCAGCGGTACGATGAGGCTTGTGGTGGTCGAGGACGACTGTACAAGAACGGTAACCAGCGTACCGGAGAATATACCCGTCACCGGACCTTTGCCGACGGCCGCGTGCAGGAACCGCTGCGCCTTGCCCACGAACACGCTCTTCAGCGCCTTCCCCAGATACATGATCGAGACGAGAATAAGCGCGATTCCCAGGAAAATCAGAACCAGTCCCGCCCACACGTCCGGGAGCCATGAGATGAGCGACTCGAATAGGCCGGTACCGAAACCGATGACGACCTTGAAGATACCCTTCCCGCCTGCGTCGACTGTCCCGATGTTCTCAACGATATGGGTCAACTCGCCGCTCAGTTTATCGATAAAGCCGAATGCGAGCTCCAGCGGCAGGAAAATCACGATGCTCAGAACATTGAAGAAATCGTGTACCGTGGCGGCCGCAAATGCTTTCCGGAATTCGTCCGACCGTCCCACGTGCCCGAAACTGACGATGGTATTGGTGATCGTTGTCCCGACGTTTGCGCCCATGACCATCGGTATCGCCACGGCAATGGGCATTCCTCCGGCGACAAGACCGACGATGATGGAGGTAACGGTGCTGGATGACTGAAGCAACGCCGTTGCCAGGATACCCAGCACCAGTCCCACGAACGGGTTCGTCCCAAGCGCGAACAGGGAAGCGACGCCCTCCTTGTCGCCGAATTCCAGACGAAAGCCCTTGCCGATCAGGCCGACGGCGACCAGCAGTACGTATATACACAGGATGACGAAGAGCCATCGAATGTACTCTGACTGGAAAGCCATCCCTTTTTTCTCTGACATATATGACGCCTCCCGCGTGCCGGCTACCCGATCCAGGCGGGATGTCTGCGAGACGGTGAGATGCCGGGACCCGGCTGTCTGTTTCCTCAGACTTGTAACAACCTGCAGTTTTGTCAACGCCGATTACCCTGCTCTTGTCAGCTCCGTCGTTCGGATGCGGGTCCGCGTCCGGTTTTCCGCGGACGCTCAGAATTGCCCGCGGCGGAACCCGTATCGGAGTTCACCCGTCAGAAGGCTGCGTTGTTCGGGGGTCGCACGTTCCAGCAGATCGGCCGGCGGGTCGTAGCGATTCCACGTCTGCATGAAAGGCGCCGTGTACCCGTAGACCAGGGAATAGCGCGGCCGTGCGCCGGCTTTCAATCGGGGCCCGGCGTGTATCAGCGTTTCGCCCAGGATGAGTACGTCCCCGGCCCGGGATTCCAGTTGCCGCGCCACGGTCCCGTCCATGAATTCCCGCAGCGTTCCCGTGGGCAGGTCCATCCGATGGCTTCCCGGCACCACCCACGTGCCCTCCCCGGGACCGTTATCGGTCAGGTAGATGAAGGCTTTGGTGAACATACAGTGATAGTGCCCGTTTGCCTCGAAGCTGCCGACGTTGGGGGCGATGCCCCGGTGCCAGCCCTCATCCGCCACACAGGAATCACGGAATGCGCTATCCGATTCCGGCTCAACGGGATAGTTGATCAGGTACTGATGCTCCTCGAGGCGCAGGTCGCCCCCGACCACGTCCTGAATGACGGGAAACAGGACCGGATGCATTGCCGTATCCAGCAGATGGGCGTGATACCATGCGCAACGCGAAAGAACCGTAAGCGCCGGCGTTTTCGGATACCCGTCGTGCTTGTAAGCGCAGCCGGCGTCAGCGTCCATCCGGTCCGCGAGATCGATCAGGCGGCCGCATTCCGCCGGACTGAAAACTCCCGGAAGCAGGACGTAGCCGTTGACGTCGAAGAAATAACGTTCGGCCTGCGTCAGTCCGGATCTTTCCTTCGCTTCGGTCTCCAAATCGATCTTCCTCCGGCAGGGTCCTGGACGTTCGACACGGCGTTAGAGGCCGGCCTTAAACAGACACGGATCCGCTGAGTCGACCCGCTACTTATTAGTGTAACAAGAATTGTGAGTTTTCGACAGGTACGGCGCGGTTAAAAATTCGATATGAAGAGCGAAAATCAGAACTATCTTTTCGTAGACCGGATGTTGATATCGGGATTTTCAAATCCGCCCACTACATTATAACTCCGAGGGGTTGAACCATGGCAAGAAAAACCGGCAGACAGCATTTGCGGGTCGGCGTGGTCGGCGTCGGCCGGGGCCGCTCCTTTACCCGTGCGGCCGGCGTGACGGGAATGGAACTTGTTGCAATTTGCGACACCTGGGAAGAGCGACTCCTCGCGGAGGGCGAAGCGCTGAAGGTACAGACGTTCGTCGATTATGATGAATTCCTCGGCTGCGACATGGACGCTGTTGTCCTGGCGAACTATTTCCACGAGCACGCTCCGTTTGCCATAAAGGCACTGAACGCCGGGATGCACGTGATGAGCGAAACCGCGGCCTGCCATACGCTGGGCGAAGGCGTGGCCCTGGCGCGGGCGGTTGAAAACAGCGGCAGGACCTACATGTTTGCCGAAAATTACCCCTATATGGTCTTCAACCAGGAGATGAAGCGGCTCTATCAGAAGGGCCGCGTGGGCGAGTTCAGGTACGGAGAAGGCGAATATGTACATCCCGACCCGCCCGAAGTCAAACTGGGGCGAAGCTGCGGGCGAGACCACTGGCGAAACTGGATTCCCGCCACGTACTACTGCACCCACTCCATCGCCCCGGTGATGTACATAACCGACACCCGGCCCACCAGGGTGAACGGCTTTGTCATTCCCTTCGATTTCAGCGACCCCGCCCAGACGTTGCACATGAGACGTTCGGACACGGCCGCGGTGATCATCTGCCGGATGGACAACAACGCCGTGATGAAGTCTCTGCACGGGGGGCTTCGGGGTCACGGCAACTACGTCCGAATCCACGGCAACAAAGGCGTGATGGAAAACTGCCGCCACGGCGACAAGCAGCGGCTGCGGGTGTGGTACGAGCCGTGGGAAAAGCGCGAGGGCGATCCGGTCGAAACGGTCTACAAGCCCGATTTTCCGGTCCACCACGACAGGGCGACCCGCACCGGGCACGGCGGCGGCGACTATTTCACCACCTGGCACTTCGCCGAGGCGATCCGAAAGGGAGAGCAGCCGTATCTCGACGTCTATCGCGGCCTGGACATGAGCATTGCCGGCATCCAGGCATGGCGTTCGGCGCTGAGCGACTCGGCAGCCATGGAAGTGCCCGATTTCCGCGACGAGTCCGTGCGCAGGCGATACGAAGACGACGACTGGTCGCCCGACCCCGCGCGAAAAAAGGAAGGACAGCCGCCCTCCAGCATCCTGGGTAACATCGAACCGTCTCACGAGGCAAAATCGCTGGCCAAAAAAGTCTGGGCGTCAAAGGGATACACGGGGGAGTGACATCGATGCGAGACCAGGGGCGACGCTCCCGGTCCCGATCTGTGGGGATTCCGTTTCAACGCGGCGCCCGGACCTGTCAGCGTTGCCGATGAATTGTCAGTCTTGCGGTCCGGCGGGATCCTCCGGCGCCTTGAACAGGGAGATCCGGTTGCCTGCGATATCGGTAAAGATCGCGAGCGAACCGAAGCCGCCGGGAATCTCGTTCGGTTGCATCAGGGCCGTTGCGCCAAGACTCACCGCCTTGTCAAGATATGCCTGCAAATCGTCGACCATTACGGCAACCGAAGGGGCGTTTGGCGGCATATCGGCCCTGTGTTGGAATATGCCGCCGCCGATGCCCTCCGGTTCCTGCGCTACGAGGCGGTAGTTCATCGCTTGCATAAGCGTGGTGCGCCAGCCGAAGGTGCCGGTGTAGAAGTCGTTAAGCGCTTCCGCGTCGCTGCCACCCACCTCGAAGTGCACAACGGGTGGGGCATTGCCCTTTGGCGGCATCTCGCCGTCCCATTCGTGGGGCAGCGAGTACAGTCCAATGGCGTTGTGGGCGGGGTCCGTGAACATGGCAAAGGAACCCATGCCGGGCGCAATCTCCGTCGGCGGTACAACCGCAGTTCCACCCATGCCGGACAACTTATCCAGGGCTGCCTGCAGGTCATCGACCTGGATGTAGAAGGTCACGTAATTGCTGGCAGGCATGTCATCGGTGGTTTCCATGATACCGCCGCCGATGCCGCCTTCGTTGGCCTGCGCCAAACCGTAGTTGCCCATCTCCCCGCCCTGCGCCTGCACATTCCAGCCGAAGAGGTCCCGGTAGAACTGCTGCAAGGCGGGACCGTCGGGGCCGGCGATTTCAAAGTGGACGACCGGATTTCCCATTGTTCCTCCTGATAAATGTGGGAGTTTTGTGACTTCATAGATGCTCGCGATTAGACGCTTGCAGTGTGACTGATATGCAGAATGCGTCCATGTCAATTCACGCGACTTGCAGAGGGTAAGTCGTTGAAATCCCCCCGCCACCGTCGCCGGCCCTTTGACAAGCTCAGGGCACCGGCTGAGGGATCGGATCGGCTTCTGCGACTCCCCCCCTCCAGGGGGGCGTGATTAAACCGTTGAAAGGGCGCGCACATTCACTTGTACCTATTTGGTTGCGGCTGAGCAACGCTTAGCCGCGCTAAGGTAAGAGTTGGAGAAGCTCCATCCCCTCCCTCACATCGGGCCGATGCGTTCGGGGCCCCGGTCCATGGCGAGCATGGACGCGTCGAAGCTGCGCTGCATGAGGTCGAGCTTTAAGGAAGCGTGAACGGGACTGTCCCACAGATTCTCAAACTCCTCCGGGTCTTCCTCGAGGTCGTAGAGTTCGCCCAGGCCGTGCCCGTGGTAGACGACAAGCTTGTACCGGCGGTCGCGGTACATGGTGGCGAACGTCCCGTCGGCCTGGTCCAGCGCATCGTAGAATTCACATCGGACGAATTCGCGGTGTTCGTCCGGTGATTTCTCGCCGACCAGCATGGGCGCCAATGAACGCGCCTGCATCCGCTCCGGAACGGGTAACCCCGCCAGTTCCAGCAGGATCGGGGCGATATCGCGCAGTTCGACGAGTGCATCGCTTCTTCGCCCCGATTTTACCGCACCCGGCCACGAGAAAATCAGCGGCACCCGCACCAGCCCTTCGTAGAATCGGCATCCCTTCTGAATCAGCCCGTGGTCTCCCAGCATCTCGCCGTGATCGCTGGTGAAGATCACCAATGTGTTTTCGCGCTGTCCTGTTGCTTCCAGGGCGGCCAGGATCCGCCCGAGTTGATCGTCGATCAGCTTGATCATGGCATAATACGCGGCGATCAGCGTTTTCGCATCCCGCTTTCCGGCCGTTTCAGGCTCCACCAGTCCGTGGGTCTGCGTCCAGGGAATCACCGGGCTCTTGATGTCCAGGTCGCCCGGATGTCGCCCTTTGGACTGAAAGTCGACGCCTTCCAGCATCTCTTGTTGCGCCAGATCGCTCTCTCTGTACAATGGGTCGCCTGCCCGTTCCGGATCGAACAGATCTCGGTACGTCCCGGGCGGATTGAACGGCGGGTGGGGGTCGTAGATATTCACGGAGGCCAACCAGGGACCCTCCCGTGCTTCGCTCAAGAATTCGATGGTTTTCTCGGCGCACCAGGTCGTCTGGTGCAGTTCCGCCGGCACGCCATCCGGACTCTTGATCAATTCACCCAGTACCTCCCCCTTCGACCGCACCCAGTCGGCGTAGTCGTGTCCGGTCTCCCAGTCATCCCGCGGCGCGTGGCTGTATTGCCAGTACCGGTACCCGTCATCCACCCGCGCCTCCACGCGCCCGAATGCGCTGGACAGGTGCAGTTTACCAATCAGGCCGCAATCGTAACCGCTGTCGGCGAGCAGCTTCGTGACGAGCGGGGGTGTGTCCGGAAAGTGTGAATTGCCGTTTCCGTTCACGTGGACGGCACTTGCGTATTGTCCGGTCAGAAAACTCGCCCGGCTGGGGGTGCAAATGGGACTCTGGCAGTACGCATGCGTAAATGCAAACCCATCCGCGACGAGGCGGTCGATATTGGGCGTGTCGACGCGGGGGTTCCCCAACGCGCCTATGGTATCGTACCGCTGTTGGTCCGTGCAAATCCAGAGTATATTCGGTCTCGACCCTCTCATGTATGCCCCTCGATCCGATTGAAACAAGCCGTCAGGCTATTCCCGTTCGACAAGCCTCACGCCTTCCTTCATCCAGTTGCTGATGCAGGTGACGTCGTTTACGGCGCGCAATGCGATATTTCGCGATGCGTGACTCAGGTCCAGCCTGCGAATGATGATCTCGTCAGAAAACATCCCGGCCTCGGCCATCACGTTCCCGTCCGGATGAATGATCTTCGACTCGCCGTGTGAAGACCCGGCACGGTCGATATCCGTAGAATCGGCGGGCGCATTCGCCATGACGACGTAAATGCCGTTTTCGGTTGCGCGGCTGATGGGCATGGCCCTGTAGGCCGACAGTTTATGCTCAAGAGTGACGGAACTCTCGCAACTGCAGAAAAAGCAGATCTGCGCGCCGGCGGCCGCGGGAAGCCGCACAAGTTCGGGATAGCGAATGTCGTGACAGATCAGGAAACAACACGGAACGCCGCACAGCCTGTAGATGGGGAGGTGCTGCGACGGCTCAAACCAGTGTTCACCGGCAAGATGGATCTTGCCGTAACGTCCCCGCACCGTGCCGCCTCTGTCCACAACCAGCAAGCTGTTGAAGCGGCGTCCGCCTTCCTGATGGCTTGAACCGACAACGGCCGCGATGCCTTTGTCCCGGCAGGCGCGGATGATCTTCCGTTCGGCGCTTTCGATGCGGGATTGATCCAGATTTGCCCAGAAATCCGGGTGGTCGCAATAGCCGAATAGCACACCTTCGTGGAACGCCGCCACGTCGACGTTCTCACGGGCACAGGCGTCCAAACGCTCGACGATTCCGACCGCATTGTTCTCAACGTCTTCATTGGCGTACATCTGAACTGCTGCGATGCGCAACCATCTCCGGGGCATATCGGCCTCCTGGCTTCATTTATCACGTCCAATATAACGCGTAAGGGAGATGGGCGCGGGTGGCAAGGACGAATGGGGAGAATGCATTGACGGACGGGATGTTCGGCCGGTCACCTGCCAGACGCGGGCTTTGGCGGCGTTGCATAGAATGCCATGCCGGCCGAACCTCCGCGCGCTCGAATGCCTTGCGTACCCCGGATAACCGGGCCGCGGCCGCCGGGTCGTCCAGGTAGCATCCCTCGCTCAATCTGCCCAGCACGTGACGGATCTCGCCAACCCCCACCTCGCCGCCCGGAAGCGCCTTTCGCAGGGACTCGAGAATCTCATTGATGGTGCGCCGGCCGTCCAGTTGCGACAGGACGAGCATCCCCGCCGGTCCGAGCAACAGCGGCTGCGGAGCGATCTCCAGCGGATCGCGTATGTAGAACGCCCGCTCGCCACCCTGGTCGATCGGGATCACTTCCACGTTGCGCACGCGGGGCAGCGGGGTATCGGTTGCGTAGTGCATGGCTGGTTTGCCAATAAGAATACACTAATCCATTTCGGGTTGTCCGGCGCGCAGACCCGGATGCCCATACGTGTATAACAGGCCGATCAAACCAAGCTGAATGAGCGCGCCGGGGGCCAGGACCGGGAGGGCGCCGCTGGCCGTACTGGACGCCAGGGCCCAACCGGTCAACCTTGAATTCATCTCCAGTTCGAATTCCATATTCCCGTTGATATGAAACCAGAATCCCGCAAACCCACCCAGCACGAACGCCAGCATCGTCAGCCGGAACAGCCGCAGGACGACGGGCCGCTTATAGCCCAGGCGCACGACTGAAAGGATGAGGCCCAAAACCAGCAGCGCCAGTGGCACCTGTTGCCGCCACTCCTGAAAGTGTCCCAGAAGCAGCAACTCAACGCCCAGGCCGACGCATCCAAGGACGAAGATCAACAGGAGCCCCTGCCGTAAGGTGCCCTTGCGGCGTTTTCGACTTGCATCTGTCATTATTCGGTCTCTTCGTTTCGGGTCTTCAAATCGGCTCAGAGACGACATATGATGTCAAGGTCGCCAGGATTTCAGATCAAGACACGCCATATAGCGCGAATGAGAAATTCGGCGCCGGATCCACCAGCCCGGATCTCTCGTTCAGGTAACGGCGTTTCTGTTCGCCGGCGGGGAGGTTTTCCAGTTCAGCAAAGCCGAACCCGGACATCACGTCTTTCAACTCTTCCTGCGTGAACGTGGATAGCATCGGCTCTCCGCGCCGCGCCACAAAGTGGTCCAGCTTGTCGGCGAACGGGAGGCTCTCAACCGGAACGAGATCCCTGTCCAGCTTATAATCGAGCACAATGCGGCTGCCCGGGGCAGCAATGCCGGCAACACGACCCAGCGTTTCGCGAATTGCGTCTTTCGAGAGGTAATAGGTGGTACCCAGCCAGGAAAAGAACGACGGCGTCAGAGGATCGAATCCGGCCTTCCGAAGCGCTTCGTCCAGGCGATCGGTTTCAAAATCGATGGGAACGAACACCAGACTGGCGGGAATCCTTCCATAAACCTCCAGCGCCCTTTCACGCTTCATTTCCTGGGTCGCGGGATGATCCAATTCGTATACTCGCAACCTGTGCGAGCGCGCATCCTGCCGCATGGAAAACGTATCGAGTCCGGCGCCGAGGATGACGTACTGCGGAACGCCCGTCCGCACGGCGTCCATTAGACGGTCTTCGGCATACCGGGACCGCAGGATAATTTCCGTGTGTATCGGGCGGAACGCCCTGAACAGCGTATGAACGGTTATCCAGCTGAGCAGACGATATCTGGCAATCGCCCGCCAGAAGTCGGATATCATGTCATATGCGTAGGTGTCGGCGAAGATCGGCGACTCGTGCCATCGGCAATGATACGCGCGCACGCATGCCGCCAGGTTCGCGGTTCTGCTCGCCCTGTGCGCCTGCAATGACAGCCCGGACTGCTGTGAAGCCATTCGACACCTCATTTGGCACCGTTACCGCGGTTTGTCGAGACGCCCGCAGTTTGTTGCATCTCTGGCCCACCCACATCCCAAGCCGTTCGTCGACCCTCCGACAGACCCAGGGCAAGTGCTCAGGGAGCGGCTAAACAGTCCGTCGATAAAGTCGCTCTGCAGGCGAGGCCGAGTCATTGTGGCCGTAGACAAGGCGCGCGACCGCGTCGAATCGGGGGATTCG
>JAGWBX010000014.1:0-16753 GCA_021295655.1 Candidatus Latescibacterota bacterium | reverse complement strand
TGCTTGCGCGCTGCGCGCAGGCAAGCGTGCACCGCACAGGCAGGCAGCCCGGATGGACTTTTTCAACGGGCTGTTAACCTTGCTCCACGTACCTCCGTAAAGGAAAATAAGCTCCCATACGCGATAAATCAAGACACGGAACGCTAGCCAGCGCAGCGCCCCCAAGGCAAGACAAGGAACAGATCGATCAGCAGCCTCGGATCCCGAAAAAACAAAAAAGCGACTTGACACTCATCATCCGTTTTGTTATTATTGAATTATACTCTATAAAATAGAGAACTCTATATCCATTAAAAGGGAGGTGCGCCATGCATCCCGAGCGAAAACTCCAGGAGGACATCGCTTTTGTTCGTGAGGCCGTCGAAAGTCGCGATCGCACGCACTATAGATCTATCGCCATAGCCGTGTTATGGGCGGTCATCCTCGCCACAGGCCACGCGCTAAGCGACTTTTATCCACACTACAGTCCCCTCTTCTGGTGCACAGCGACTCCGGTCGGATACCTGCTCAGCTTCCGGATGGCCGCACGGGAAGCACGCGCTGCGGGCGTTGCAAACCGGCGCAAGAGAGCCAGGTTCGGCCTGCACTGGGGTAGTCTGTTTGTCGTCATTTTCTTTGTCATATTCATTGCTTTGTCTCACCGGCTCGAACACTCGGTAATGAGCCAATTCATCACGCTGACTGCCGGTACAACCTGCTTTCTGGCAGGCCTGCACCTGGATCGGCGCCTTCTCGCGCCAGGTATTGTAACCATCCTGGGCGCCCCTGCCGTTGATTTTCTCGCCCCGTACCCGTGGACTGTTGTCGGCCTGGCCATCGCCGCCAGCCTGATCGTCAGCGCGACATGGATGAAACCTCGTGAAAATAACGCACTCTGAAGCCACCGCCAGCGGCCTTGCCCAACTGGACAAACTGCTCGAACACCGGTCCCGGCTTGGCGCGTGCGTGCTCCTTGCCGACGTCGACGCCCTCAACTTCAGCCGGTTGAAACGGCTGCTGAAAGAAACCGACGGCAACATGGGCGCTCACCTTCGAAAACTGGAAGACACGGGTTATTTGTGCGTTGATAAGCGGTTTGAAAACCGAAAGCCGGTTTCGTGGTACAGCCTCACGAAGAAAGGCCGTTCGGCGTTAACCTCGCACATCAAAGCCTTGCAGGCAGTCATCGGCAGCGCGCGCATCGAGTAACCGGCGCCTGACCCGACGTCAACGCGGTGGCGGAGAAACGCCACACCGATACGGGGTTGTTTTAACGAACCGGTTAACCCAAATGGGTGTCAGTTATGAATACAAGCCGAAATCTATGGAGACGAACTATGCGACACATTGTTCACGCCATTGTCGTTGCGCTCTCTTTACTCATTCTGGCTGGATGGTCGGTCGCGATGCAACCGCAGGATTCGCACGACTCAGATCCTGAGGGTATGCAGTTCGAGTCGCCTGACCCGGTACGTTCGGACGTGAATCCACTCATCGAGGGAAGACGTTTACTGAAAAAGGGTGTTAGCCAGAACGATCTCGACGCAATGTACTCCGCTCGCGCAATATTTGAACGTGCTTTGACCGACACCGTACATTCAGTATGGGGCCACTATTACGTTGGCCTCGCCGACTATCGCATCGCCAATGTTCTATTGGCACAAGGCGAAAAAAGTGAAGCCGACGCGTCGGAGCACCTCAGGAAAGCAGTCAAGCATCTGCAGATCGCCAAACGGGCTGTTGACAACCGGGAAGAAATCAATGAAATCGCCGCGGAAGTTTGCGCACTGCTTTCCAACGTGTACGGACGACAGATTTCCTTGAGTCCGATAAAGGGAATATACCTGGGACCGAAAGCAAAGAGCGTCTTAGGGAGAGCCGAGCAACTCGCACACGCCAATCCCCGCGTGGTTCTGAGCAGCGCCATGAGTTATCTCATGACGCCACGGTTGGTGGGTGGGAACAAGGCGAAGGCGATGGCAGGCTTCCGGCACGCAGCAAACCTCTTCGCCCGGGAGAAACCGGTTGATCCCATCCGTCCCGTCTGGGGTCACAGCGACACTTACATATGGATGGGTGTCGCATATTTGGAGAGAAGGGATCGGGACGCTGCGCGGGAGGCTTTCAAAAAGGCGCTCGAAATCGATCCGGACAGCCGATGGGCAAGGGAAATGCTGTCGGGAGATTCGGCGAGGTAGAGACGGGAGAACGCGCCCTGAGGATCGGTTCTTGCGAACGTCCCAAGGTTGGCTGCGTGTTCGAAGTCGCTGAAATATCGTCATTTATTGTGAACGACAATGGATCTTGCCGGCCGAGTCGGGCTGTCTTCCTTTTTTCTCCGCGCAGTCAATCCAGACTGATGAAGAAAAGACCGCGAGTCGAAACATCTCGCGGTCTTTTCCGTTCGGGGTGAGGAATCGTGAACTGCTGTCTGTCGTCGTTGTCCTTCACCGACCCTTCGAACTGCAGGGTAGCGGATCCGGACGAGAGTCAGCGTGGCGGACTCAATGAGGTTGGTTACTCGTTCGAGCCTGTCGAAGCGACCATTCTTCTGCCTCCATACCGGCAGAAGGAAAATGAGATGGGCAGACAGGAATGTCTGCCCCACCTTCACATCTGCTTCGCCAAAGGCGTGATATGCCATTTTGCTGCGTGGAGTCGATTGATTCGCGACTAGCCCGACCTACCCGGATTTCCCTTCCACGAATTTCGCCAGGACGAGCCCCGCCAGAAACCAGGCGATCAGGGAGTCCACGATGATAACGAGCGTATACGCCGTGGAGAAGCCAAACCAGTTCCAATATGGAAAGTGGCTCACAAATCCGATCGTCAGCCCTGCAAGCGCGACGTAGCAGACCCGAGCCCAGTAGTCCAGGTTCGACGTCTTGCACAGCAGAAGAAGGACGAGCATCGCGGATACCGCCTACCCGAGCAGGCCCAGTCCCATCATTCCGCCCATACCCGTATCGAAGCCGTCGGGCAATACGTTCGCCATTGCGAACACTGCTCCCGGCTTGAGGTCTTCCTGGGCGAATGGGAGATAGTACATTCCCGCGGCCGGAGCGTTTTCCTTGAGGACCTCTGAAACGGCCGACTCGTCTGCGAATTGGTTCGCGACCGCATTGTGCCACGGCAATACCGCCCACGAGAGAAACCCCCATGCGAACAGAACCATAGCAGATAGAACGACAGCGAGTACACACTTCTTCACGAAGAGACCTCCTCCTGGAGATTAACCCCAATCCGAAAAAGACAGCAACTCGGCGACGCAACGAAAACCCCTGAAACGGGGCGCAACGGTCGTCCAAAAGGACGTTTTTTCAGTTCACGTCCAAGTGACCTGGTGTATCCTGGTAATCAGCCGTCAAATCGCCTTTATCCACTTGCCGATATTCGAAATCACGGAATCGGCGCCGGGGGACGAAAGCAAACCGTCCTGTTCGGACACCGCGCGAATTCGATATTGAGAAAGATAACACCGGCCGTCTGCGGTCGCTGGCAACTTGCCCGCAGATCCGGTCGCTTCAATACCGGTCTCGATCCGGAATCAGTCGCCGACGAACTGGCGGAGTTCGAAGACGTTGCCTTCGGTATCGCTGATGACGGCGATGCGCACCGGTATGCCCCCGCCTGCTTCCCGTACATTCCTGACTTCGCCACCACCCCCCGTGACTTCCTCCATCGCGGCGTCGAGATCGTCTACGTGGAGATTCAGCCCCGCGTGGGCAACCGCACCTTCAATCATCCCGGCAGACAGAATATGGAGCGCCACGATGCACCCTCCGCAGCGCAGCGTGCTCCATCCCGTCGATTCGAACTCCGCCTTCAGTCCGAGGACGTCCCGGTAAAATGGCAATGCCCTGTCCATATCCTTGACGTAGTGGACGACCATGGGTTCAGTAGCGTTCACGCTTGCCTCCTTTCTGAAACGACGAAAAGGCGAGACTACGAAGAAACGAAACGACGAAATAAAAGGACCTGCCTGCGATTCAGATTTCGCGATGCGTCAATCCACGGCCGCCAATAACGGCGACGCCAGTAACATCACGCCAAACGCCATCAGGGCCAGGTAGAGAACGCGTTGAAATCGTTCAGGTGCAATGCGCGTGCCGATGAACCGGCCCAGCAAAACGGCAAGAATGACGGCGGGCACAGCCGGCAGATAGAATCCGAAGACGTCCCCCGTCCACAGTCCGGCCAATCCGTGGCTCGCCGCAATGAGCAGGGTCGAAGGCAGGAAGTACCCCTGCAACGTCGCCTTGAAGTGTTCCGGGGGCCAGCGCCGCAGGATCCCGTAAACAGCCACCGGCGCGGCGTTGACGTTGTACGCGCCGCCGAGTACGCCGGACACGAAACCGAACACGTGCGCCCAACCGATGTGTTCCAGCCTCGGCAGGACCGACGTCTTCAGGTTATAGAGACCAACGGCAATGAGAATAATGCCCAACCCGGCCTTGAAGCCATCCTGGGGCACAAAACGCAGGATCATCAGACCGACAGGAATTCCAGGAATGGATGCGGCGAGCAAATGCAACGCAGACCTGACGTCCAGGCCCCGCCAGGACCCCACCAGAAGCAGGGCGATGGTCGTCAGCATCGTCAGGCCGACGAGCGGCGTCGCCACATTGACATCCAGTACCATAACAAGCAACGGCATCGCCACCAGGGCTGTCCCGAATCCGAGCGTGGAATGGACCAGCGCTGCCATAAACACGATGGCGACGACCGTCAACAAGAGCATATCAGCGTACGCCGTGGAAGAGGCGGTTAGAAATCATCGCGACACCGGTCTGGCATTGCCGCACGATGACTCGAGGCGTCGTTACGGTACGTTCAGGCGAAGCACTAAGCGACAGGGTTATATTTCACGCTTCTGGCCTTACGCACCATTCAGGATATCGAAAATCAGCATGCAAACAAAAACCGCCACTCTCGGAAGACCTGAAAGCAGCGATTGGTGGAGGGCGTTGATGCGGATTCAGACCTCCATAATCTCCTCTTCCTTGCGCGCCAGCAGCCTGTCGATTTCCTCTATGAAATCGTCCGTGAGCTTCTGCGTCTGATCCTGCCCCTTTCTGGAATCGTCTTCAGGGATCTCGCCCTCTTTCTGACCGTCTTTCAACATCTCGTTGGCGTCCCGCCGGGCATTCCTGATTGAGACCTTGCTGTCTTCGGCCATCTGGCGAACCACACGCACGAGTTCCGTGCGGCGTTCCTCCGTCAGGTGGGGAATCGGCAAGCGGATCACGGTCCCGTCGCTGGACGGCGTGAGACCGAGATTCGACGTCTGTATGGCCTTTTCGATGGCCGGAATCGCGCTCTTGTCCCACGGCTGAAGCACAATCAGCCTCGGCTCCGGCACGCCAATGGTCGCAACCTGGTTCAGCGGCACCTGGGTACCGTAATATTCAGCGCGAATATTATCCAGCAATGCCGTGTTTGCCCTTCCCGTTCGAACCGTTGACATTTCGTGCTGAAACGCCTCCACGGCTCTTGTCATCGACTGCCTGGTCTCTGAAAGAATCTCGTCGACCATCTGTTTCGTCCCTTCGCGAAGAAAGCGGAACCCGTCTGATTAAGAGATTTCGAACCCCAATCCCGTTGCCCGCCGGATGCCCTCAGCTCTCTTCTCCCAGAACAAACCGTTCGAACCTTCTGACAGTCACGTTTTCACCGCACTGGGCGATCAGATCCATCAACAGGTCTCTTACGGTCTTGTCCGGATCCTTGACAAAGGGCTGTTCCATAAGGCATACGTCCTGATAATACTTCTCCAGGCGCCCTTCCACAATCCGGTCGAGAACCCGCTCAGGTTTGCCCTCGTCCAGCGCCTGCTGTCGGAAGATCCTGCGCTCCCGCTCGATGTTCGCCTCATCCAGCTGATCCCGGCTCACAGCGATCGGCGCGCTGGCGGCGATGTGCATTGCAAGGTCCCGGGCAAACGTCTGGAACTGATCCGTCCGGGCGACAAAATCGGTCTCACTGTTGACTTCCAGCATCACACCGAGCTTGCTGCCGGTGTGAATGTAAGACGTAATCAACCCTTCTTTCGCCGTTCTGTGCGCACGGTCTTCCGCCTTGGCAACGCCGCGGGTCCGCAGCAACTCGATGGCCTTGTCCATATCCCCGTCACTCTCGACGAGGGCCTTCTTGCAATCCATCATTCCCACGTTTGTCTTGGCCCGTAGTTCCTGAACCATCTTCGCAGAAATAGCCATCTGTTCTCCCCGCAAGCGTAACGCCTCTCTCCTCAAGACCCGGCGTTATTCATTGACTTCGGTAATCTCAGTGATCTCAGGACCGAGCATCTGGGGTTCGTCTTCCGAACGATCGGGTCCTTCACGTTGAATCCTCTGCCCCTCCAGCGCCGCGTCGGCGACCAGGCGAGTGATAAGTCCGATGGACCGGATGGCGTCGTCGTTACCCGGAATCGGATAGTCGACGTCGTCCGGATTGCAATTCGTGTCGACTATGGCCACAACCGGTATATTCAGGCGCCTTGCTTCGTGAACGGCGATCTTTTCCTTTTTTATGTCGACCACGAATACCAACCCGGGCAGGCGGCCCATATCCCGGATACCGCTCAGCGACCTCTCCAGCTTCTCACGCTCGCGTTCCAGCCGCAATACCTCTTTTTTCGTCAATTTTTCGTGGGTCCCGTCCGCGCCCATCTTGTCGAGCGTTTCGAGGCGCCGAATGCTCTGGCGAATGGTCTGGTAATTCGTCAGCATGCCCCCAAGCCAACGTTCGGTTACGTGGAACATCTCGCAACGCTTCGCTTCTGAGAGAATGACGTCTTTCGCCTGCTTCTTGGTTCCCACGAAGAGTACCGATTCACCCCGTTCCACCGCCTCGCTGATGACGCGGTAGGCTTCTTCGATCTGCCTGAGCGTCTTCTGCAGATCGATGATGTAGATGCCGTTCCGTTCGATGAAGATGAATTTTCTCATCTTCGGGTTCCAACGCCGGGTCTGGTGTCCGAAATGGACACCGGCCTCCAGCAAGGCCTTCATTTCAACGACTGCCATACAATCCTCCTGATACCGCTGGTTGATCCTCTGTGACCGTCATTCCGCAGACCAGTCGGAAACCGACACCCGGCCTGAAGTCGGGACACATGTGAAATAGGCGCGTCGCCACTTGCGCAACACGCCGATAGAATAACAACAGCCCACTAACGCTTGGAAAACTGGAACCGCTTGCGGGCCCCCGGACGGCCCGGCTTTTTACGTTCCACCTTTCGCGCATCGCGGGTAAGCAGCCCGGCCTCGCGCAGCGGCGTCTTGAGGTCTTCGTTCAGGGCAAGCAGGCCCCGGGCGATACCCAGCCGAACGGCTCCGGCCTGGCCGCTGAGACCGCCGCCCTTGGTACTGGCAACGATGTTGTATTGTCCCTCCGTCTCCGTAACCGCCAACGGCTGCTCCACGATCATCACCAGCGTCTCGCGCTTCAGATAATCCAGGATCGGCCTGCCGTTGATGGTAATTTCTCCGGATCCGGGAAAAAGCTTTACGTTTGCCGTGGCCGACTTGCGCCGGCCTCTGGCAGAAGCAAGGATCTCTGCCAAGCCCCTACCTCCTCTCGTTCAACGTGTTATCGTTACGGTGGAATTCAGGCAAGGTCGATCGCTTCGGGCGCCTGACTCTCATGCGGATGATCGGGACCCGCGTAAATCCGGACCTTCTTCATCATCCTGCGCCCCAACTTCGTGCGTGGCAACATTCCCCGTATCGCATGCTCCAGTACGAACTCCGGCTGCGTTTCGAGCGCTCGCTTGAGGGTCTTGGTTTTCAGGCCGCCGGGATATCCGCTGAATCGTGTATAAACCTTCTGATCGGGTTTGTTGGCGCCCTTGACCATAAGCCTTCCCGAGTTGACCACGACGACATGATCGCCGGTATCCACGTGGGGCGTATAAAGCGGTTTGTGTTTGCCCATCAGGATCCGGGCGACCTCGCTGGCAAAGCGACCCAGCACCTTACCCTCTGCATCGGCCAGAAACCACCTGCGTTCCAGGTCGGACATCTTAGCGCTTTGCGTTTTCATAAATCCGATCGGCGTCCATGTAGACGCCGAATTCGTACTCACCCCCTCTCCATGACATTTCCACACAATGTCAAACCTCAAAAAATAAAGCCCTCACCTGATTTTGTCAAGCACAAACCCGAATCGACCCGCTGGCAAATCCCATCCGGGCCCGCCTGAAGGGCGACTCTATCAACGGACCGTTATCGGACGAAAAAATGCGCCGCGATTCGGGAGCCGGTCCTCCGGCCACATCTCCTCACGGCGCAACTCTTGAGACGGCTTCCATCTCACGGCGCCCCGCGCGAATCGCCGGGGCCCGTCGGGACGACGGATCGCCTGTCTTTCGATGGCTGTTTAGATTCGCCAGGCGCGTTACCAGACGAGATGTTCTCCCGCACCCGGCAGCGCACCTAACTACAGCCACCTCCACTGGTCATTTCGCTCATTCGACCACCTCCTTTCTGTGTAAGCGGAATATACGCTACCGGAACGCGGAAGTCAAAGGCTTTCGCCAGCCAGGTCAGGTCCTTGGATCCAGGGCGTCGCGCAATCCATCTCCAAGCAGGTTGAATGCCAACACAGTCAGAAAAATCGCCACGCCCGGAAACGTCAGTACCCACGGCGCCCGCAGAACCAGTTCCCGTCCTCCGGTCAGCATGGCGCCCCATTCCGGCGTGGGCGGCTGTGCGCCCAGTCCCAGGAAGCTCAGCCCCGCCGCATCCAGAATGGCGGTTGCCAGACCCAGCGTGGATTGCACGATCAGGGGCGTCAGACAGTTGGGAAGAACCGAAAAAAACAGGATATGGAAGTCCCCCGCGCCAAGCGCCCGGACCGCCTGAACGTAGTCCTGTCCACGCACGGACAGCGCGGACGCCCGCACCAGCCGGGCATACTGCGGCACCGCGACGATTCCAACCGCCAGCATCGCATTCTCCAACCCCGGTCCCAGGATTGCCACAATGGCGATGGCCAGGAGGATGCTGGGAAATGCGAGCATCAGATCCATTGCCCGCATCAACATCTGATCCAGCGCGCCGCCCCAGTACCCGGAGACGAGCCCGACCGGAACGCCAAGTATCAGAGCAATCAGAACCGCGACAACACCAACCCGCAGAGAAATTCGAGCGCCGTGAATGACGCGGCTCAGAACGTCCCTTCCAAAGTCGTCCGTACCGAACGGATACGCCAGCGACGGCGGCTGAAGGCGCTCATAGAGATTCTGGGCATAGGGATCCTGCGGCGCCGCCACGGGCGCCGCAATCGCCAGTAACAGGAATCCCAGCAACAGGACGCCGCCCGCGGCCGCCAGCCGGTTCTTCAGGAGCCGTCTCCAGAACAGCCCACCCCAGCGGGCGCCGGGCTGGACCAGTGATCCGTCGACTTCAACACCCGTTCTCGCGGCCGGATGGAATGATCGGTTCATGCATTATTCCGGTGTCTGATGCGCGGGTCCAGCCACGCGTACATCAAGTCCGCGATAAGATTGATCAGTGCAAACAACAGCGCAACCAGCAGCACCCCGCCCTGAACGGCCCTGAAGTCCCTCGAATAAACCGCCAGCAGCAGCCACCGTCCCACCCCCGGCCACGCGAATATCGTTTCCGTAATGACCGCGCCTCCCAGCAGAAATCCGAACTGCAGGCTGATAACGGTCAACACGGGAATGAACGCATTCTTCAGGGCGTGCCGGAAGATGACAATCCGTTCCGACAGCCCCTTCGCCCACGCCGTACGTACGTAATCCTCCTTGAGTACATCCAGGAGGCTGGATCGCGTCATCCGTGCAATGACCGCCATCGGCACGGTGCCCAGCGTAAGACCGGGCAGCACGAGATGCCAGACGGCGTCAAAAAAAGCCCTTCCGTCCAGGGCCAGCAGGCTGTCAATCAGATAGAGTCCGGTCACCCTTGGAATGAAAAGATGGGTGCTGAGCCGCCCCGACACGGGGAACAACCCAAGAAAGACCGACATCACCAGAATAACCATCAGACCCAGCCAGAAAATCGGCATCGACAGCCCCGCGAGGGAAACCGTCATGCCGAGGTAATCCATGACGGAACCCTTTCGGGATGCCGAGACAACGCCCACAATAATCCCAACCCCGCAGGCCAGCAACATGCTGATCAACGTGAGTTCAAGCGTCGCGGGAAATCTGGCCAGCAACTCGGAGGACACTTTCGCATGGGACTTGAAGGAACGTCCCAGGTCGCCCTGGACCAGTCCCCACAGGTACAGGCCGAGTTGAACGTGTAACTCCTGATCCAGCCCCAGTTGCTTGCGCAGTTCCGCAACCTGTTCCGCGCTTGCCCGCTCACCGAGCATCACCTGCGCCGGATCGCCCGGAACGAAATGAACCATCAGGAACACCAGGACGACGATTCCCAGCAGCATGGGAACAAGGAGGAACAGACGTTTCAGGATATAGACGCCCATCACGCGTGGCAGTCCGTTGAAAAAGTCGCTCTGCAACTGAAAGCATGTCCGTTTTGACGACCGTTACGCGCCGCTTCAGGGGTTTTCGTCGCGTTGCCGGATTGCTGTTTTTTTGAATTGGGGCTAGTGCCTTGCAGGCTCCGGAAAGGGGCCGCTATCAGGACGTTGCGGCGCGTTCAATCCGTTTCCGCGATCCGCACGTTCTGGAACCACTTGCTGCCGGTAGGATGAAGCGCGAAGCCGGTTACCGTCTTCTTGAATGCGGCGGTCTGCGCCGCGTGCACGAGGGGCGCCCACGGCGCATCCTGGAAAACGATCTCCTGCGCCTTCCGGTATAGCCGGGTCCTGACGGCGACGTCCACTTCCCGCTGCGCCTGCACCAGCACCTCGTGCAGTTCGTCACTGCGGTAGAACGCGATATTGTTGGCGGGATGTTGCGTCGCGTTCTTATCGAGCAGGACGTACAGGAAATTGTCGGGATCGCCATTGTCTCCGGTCCAACCCAGGAGCGCCATATCGTGCTGCCCTCTGGAAACCTTGTCCAGATAGGTTCCCCATTCATAACTCACGATCTCAGCCAGGATACCGACTGCCTGCAGGTCGGCCTGGATGGCCTGAGCGATTTTCCTTGGCTGCGGCATATACGGACGCGGCACCGGCATGGCCCACAGCGTGGTCTTGAATCCATCCGCATAGCCGGCCTCTGTCAATAGCTCACGGGCCCGTTCAGGATCGTACCCGTATCCATCAATACCCTCGTGGTAGCTCCACATCGACGGCGGTATCGGGTTGACCGCCGGCAACGCCAGACCCTGATAGAGATTGTCCACCAGCGCCTGTTTGTTGATGGCGTGGTTCACCGCCCTTCTCACCTTGAGAAGGTGGAACGGCGCCCGGTCCATATTCATGGCCAGGTACCCCACGTTCATTCCCGGCTGAGTCAGAAGCCGCAGGTTTGGATGTTTTTCGATATTCGGAATAAAATCAGGCACCAGATGGTCCATTCCGTCTATCGAACCCTGGATGAGTGCGATCAGGCGCACGGAATTCTCCGGAATGCTCCTGAAAATAAGCCTGTCGATCTGGGGCGCATCGCCCCAATAGTGAGGATTTCGCTCCAGCACCACGCGGTCGTCCTTGATCCACTGCACAAATCGAAACGGCCCCGTGCCCACGGGATGCCGCGGAAAGTCCGCGCCGTGTTTCCGTACGGCGGAGGGACTCACGATCCCGCAGAAATTCATCGCGAGATTCGAGAGAAACGGCGCATTCGGACGCGTCAGTTCTATGGAAACCGTGTAATCGTCCACTTTCTTCACGTCGCTGACGATCTCGCTCATCGACATACTGTTCCAATACTGATACGCGCCTTCCACGCGGTGAAACGGATGGTCGGGTTTGAACTGCCGGGAAAGCGAGAACACCACCGCGTCCGCATTGAACGAAGTGCCGTCGTGAAACACGACGTTCCGCCGGAGTTTAAAGGTCCACGTTTTCAAGTCGTCCGATGCCGTCCAGGACTCCGCCAGGCCCGGCGCCAACTCGGTATTTTCCGGCCGGAAAGTTACGAGGTTATCGTATATATTGTCGCAGACCTTGAACGATTCGCCATCGGTCTCCAGCGCGGGATCCAGCCCCACCGTATCGCCGCCCCTGCCGAACACCAGGGTTCTGGGGCGCTCGGCCTCGCAGGCGACAACGGCAGACAACAGGAACAAAAGCAGAAGTTGTATCCGCATTGACAATCTCCTTTCAGAGCTGCATTAGTATTTCCGGAGGTCTTCGCGCGGCTGCAATCGCGCCGGTCTGCGTTGGTCAAATCCACCGTTGTTACGAGGTCGTGGCTGCGCTCGCCCGCCACCCCTGGGCGAATTCGCCCGCCCGGACCGACACCCGTTCGCGAACGCACCTGGAACGCCAGAACAGCTTACAAGAAAAAGCGGCCGGCAGGCCTGATGACACGCCCTGCTGACCGCGAGTCCCGCGTCCCGAAAGCAGGTCACCAGGGAGCAATCTATTTCCGGGACGGAACACGTGAAGCCAACATCCGTTAACCTTGATTCGTTAATTTTCCGGGACGTAAAATCGAATATAGGCAAGTGGATAAAGGCGATTTGACGGCTGATTACCAGGATACACCAGGTCACTGGACGTGAACTGAAAAAACGTCCTTTTTGACGACCGTTGCGCCCCGTTTCAGGGGTCTTCGTCGTGTCGCCGAGTTGCTGTTTTTTTGGATTGGGGTTAACTATTCCGCGAACGCCGCGTCGAACGCCACGGCCGACGGTTCGAAATCCACGCTGTTTACGAAGGCACACGCCTCTGCCGCCCCGTGTTCACGGTCCATTCCGGAATCTTCCCACTCCACGGACAGGGGCCCGCCATAGCCAATGTCGTTCAAGGCGCGAATGATCTCTTCGAAGTCCACGCTGCCACGGCCCAGGGACCTGAAATCCCAGGAGCGGTCAGGATCGCCAAACTCGGTGTGGCCGCCGAAAATCCCCGCTCGCGTGGGCATCGGCGACAGGTACGCGTCTTTCATATGCACATGATAAATGCGGTCGTTGAACTCCCGGATGAACGCCACGTAGTCCACATTCTGGTAAACCAGATGGCTGGGATCGTAATTGAAGCCGAATTCGCTCCTGCCTCCCAGCGCCGCGACCGCCCGTGCGGCCGAGGCGTTATCGAATGCGATTTCCGTGGGGTGCACCTCAAGGGCAAACCGCACCTCGTGCTTTGCAAACGCATCGAGAATGGGGTTCCAACGATCCGCGAAATCCCTGAACCCCGCGTCGATCGCATCCGGGTCCACCGGGGGGAACGAATACAACAGATGCCAGATGGAGGATCCCGTAAACCCGTTGACCACGCCAACGCCCAACGCCTTTGCGGCTTCCGCCGACGTCATCATGTCTTCGGCCGCCCGGCGTTTCACACCTTCCGGACTGCCATCCCCCCACACGTGCGGGGGCAGTATCGCCTGGTGGCGTTCGTCGATATTGTCGCAAACCGCCTGCCCCGCGAGGTGATTGCTGATCGCCCAGAATTTCAGCCCGTGCTTTTCCAGAATCTCGTGCCGGCTCCGGCAGTAGCCGTCGCTGGAGGCTGCTTCACGGACGTCCAGATGGTCTCCCCAGCAGGCCAGTTCCAATCCGTCGTAGCCGAACTCGGCCGCTTTCTCCGCCATCACGTCGAGGGAGAGGTCGGCCCACTGGCCCGTAAACAAAGTACATGGTCTCGCCATAACCATTGCTCCTTCCAGATGATCCCTGCCCCCGCCAGTACAACAAGGCAAACAGGCGGATGCGGGAATTTACACTTCCGGGACCTCCCGCCACCGGTCTGATTTCGCCGAATCGCCGGCTGCTTCGAGCACCGCCTGCACCCGTGCGCCTTCCCTGAAATTCGGCGAGGCCTCCCGGTCGTTGGCGATCGCTTCGAAAAAGTCCTTGACCTCGTGGACAAACGTATGCTCCCACCCGACGATATGGCCCGGCGGCCACCAGGCCGACATGTAAGGATGGACGCCTTCGTTCACAATGATCTCGCGGAAGCCCTGAATATGCCCTTCGTCCTCGCGGGAATAAAACTGCAATTCGTTCATTTTTTCCAGATTGAACGCAATACTGCCCTTGCTTCCATTGATTTCGAACCGGTTGTGGTTGCGCCGGCCCGCCGCGAACCGGGTGGCTTCGAACGAACCCAGCGCGCCGTTGGCGAATCGCGCCAGGAACAGCGTTGCGTCGTCCACCGTGACCTTCCCCATCCGATCCGATTTACCGCCGGAGGCGCCCAGCGACGCGTCGATCGATTCCGCCAGCGGCCGTTCCTTGATAAACGTCGTTTCGGCGGCCACGACGGCCTGGATGTCTCCAACAAGATGCAGTGCCAGGTCGATAATGTGCGCATTCAGATCCCCGTGCGGCCCGGAACCCGCCTTGTCCTTCTCGAAACGCCACACCATCGGGAAATCCGGATCGATGATCCAGTCCTGAAGATACACCGCCCGCCAGTGATAGATCTGTCCGATCCGACCCTCTTCGATCAGCTGCCTGGCCAGTGCGACCGCCGGAACGCGCCGGTAGTTGTACGCGACCATGGTCTTCGCCTGGGAACCCTCCGCGGCCCGCAGCATGGCCCTGGCCTCTTCCAGGTTATTTGCCAGAGGCTTCTCGCAGATGACATGCTTGCCGGCTTCGAGGGCGGCGATCGCCATCGGCATATGCAGATTCCCGGGCGTGCAGATATCAATGACGTCGATATCGTCGCGGGCGACCACGTTCTCCCAGTTCGTATCGTACTCCTCCCATCCGAACGTCCGCGCGGCCTCCGCCACGTTTTCCCGGTTTGAACCACAGATCGCCTTCATGACCGGTTCAACTCCCGTATCGGGAAAGAACATCGATACCTTGCGGAACGCGTTGCTGTGCGCCTTCCCCATGAACGAATAACCCAAAAGGCCGATATTCAGTCGCGTGGCCATAGATTCCCCCTTGTGCGATTCCAACTCCCTGTCAGAAACGGCACCAATATATGATTCTGCATCACCGTGTCAACGCCTATCCGAATTCGCAATGATAACCAACCCTCAATCGGCTTTATACCCGATGCAGTACAGGTGCGTTGCCGTCCTCATAAAGAGCTGAGATCCGGAGGATACGGGAGATGACAACGTGTACGTATCGTCCAGTTCATTTGTCGCAAGGACTTCGAATTTCGGACCGGCAGCCAGGACGGTCGTCACGGCATATTCATTCAACAGGAACAATTTCCCGTCAGCCAGATGCGGCGACGCGCTCACCGTACCCTGCGCCGTTCTCTCGGGCCCCCAGACGACGGCGCCGGTCCTCGCGTCCAGACACGTTACCAGACCGCGATCGTCAACCATGTAAAAGTACTTGCCGTCACAGACCGGCGTCGGCACGTCCGGTGCGGCCGCACCCTCCCACTTCCATTTCACGTTTCCGGAGACATCGCCGGTCCCGCCTGCAGCCAGGGCCAGCAAGGGACGCCGCCGGGTCGGCGCATAGATCAGATCGCCAACCGCAACGGGCGAGGCTACAATGCGGTAGTTCCCGCGACGCTCCGGATTCAGGCCGTACGCCCGCCAGATTTCCCGCCCCGTAGTCGGATCGTGCCCTGTGACGCAATCGCCGCCCGTAATGACGATTTGAGTCTTTCCACCGTGCTTCAACAGCACCGGGGTCGTGTACGAATCCGGAGACTCCCTGGAGGCGTCGGTCGCGCGTTCTTCGCGCCAGACTTCCTTTCCGTTCGCGGCGTTCAACGCGACGATATACGAGGGTTCATCCGTGTACGATCCGTGAAGGACCTGCAGGATGAGCTTGCCGTCGTGCAGGATCGGAGAAGACGCATACCCGAAATTCAGGCCGAATTCGCCGTAGTCCCTTTGAATGTCGCGGGTCCACACCAACTTACCGTCCATGTTCAGACACGCCGCAACGCCGTTCCCGGTAACGGCCCACACGTGCGCGCCGTTCGTAACGGGCGAAGGCGAGGTATTGTTGTGCTTGCGCCAGAGTTCATTGCCTTCATCCAATTTGTACCGCCAGCGTTCACTGCCGTCCTTTCTGGACAGGCACAGAATATAGATCTCCGGTCCGCCAGGCTCCCGTTCCTCCGGCTTTTGCGCCGGCGACGGAGACATCAGGAAAATGCGGTCGTTCCAGACAATCGGCGTGCTGCCGCTCCACGAGGGTAATTCCGCCTTCCAAATGACGTTCTTGTCAGGACTCCAGGACGTGGGCAGATTCCGGGCCGAACTCACCCCGTTCTGCTGAGGCCCCCGCCATTGCGGCCAGTTGTCGGCGTGAACGCCAGACGGGAAAAGAAACAACAAACACAGCCCGCTCCTCCTCAAGCGAGTGAGTTTCACTTTGTTTTTCATCCGGTTTGACAGATATTGCCCGGCGATGGTTCCCGTACTCCGCTAGCCGACGCCGGCAGACGGGATGAACCAGATGGCGGTCGATTACCGTAAGCTTGACCTTGATTCGAATTTCTTCGGGGAAGTAAAACCGAATAAATGCAAGTCGATAAAGGCGATTTAACCTCTGATTACCAGGATACACCAGGTCACTGGACGTGAACTGAAAGCATGTCCGTATTTTACGACCGTTTCACCCCGTTTCAGTGGTTTTCGTCTCGTTGCCGAGTTGCTGTTTTTTTCGAATTGGGGTTGATTACTGAAAGGACGATACATGCGCCTGTTCGACGGAGAAACCCTCAACGGCTGGGCGGCCACCGGCAGTCCGGACGGCTGGAAGGTAGATCAAGGTTGTATCTTCTG